>NZ_JBITZN010000008.1:0-464320 GCF_044546895.1 Streptomyces sp. NPDC053069
GGCAAGATGCTGGACGAGCGGCTCGGCAAGATCACCTTCTGGACGCTTTTCGTCGGCTTCCACGGCACCTTCCTGGTCCAGCACTGGCTGGGCGCCGAGGGCATGCCGCGTCGTTACGCCGACTACCTGGCGGCCGACGGCTTCACCGCCCTGAACACGATCTCGACGATCAGCTCGTTCCTGCTCGGCCTGTCGATCCTGCCGTTCCTCTACAACGTCTGGAAGACGGCCAAGTACGGCAAGCCGGTCGGCGTGGACGACCCGTGGGGCTACAGCCGCTCGCTGGAGTGGGCGACGTCTTGCCCGCCGCCGCGGCACAACTTCGTCACCCTGCCGCGGATCCGCAGCGAATCCCCGGCGTTCGACCTGCACCACCCTGAGATCGCCGCGCTTGAGCAGCTGGAGTACGCCGGTCACGGCGCCGGCGCCGTCGAGGGCAGCAAGGAGGCCGGCAAGTGAAGATCCAGGGTCGGATGTTCATCTGGCTGAGCGTCTTCATCCTGATCATGGCCATCGTGTATGGCGTGTGGTCGAAGGAGCCGGCCGGTACCACCGCGCTCTTCCTGGCCTTCGGCCTGAGCGTCATGATCGGCTTCTACCTGGGCTTCACCGCCCGGCGGGTCGACGCGGGCGCCCAGGACGACAAGGAGGCCGATGTCGCGGACGACGCGGGCGAGCTGGGCTTCTTCAGCCCGCACAGCTGGCAGCCGCTCATGCTGGGCTTCGGCGGTGCGATCGCCTTCCTCAGCATCGCGGTCGGCTGGTGGCTGATCTACTTCTCGGCCCCGTTCATCGTGATCGGTCTGTTCGGCTGGGTGTTCGAGTACTACCACGGTGAGAACCGCACCCAGTAGCACACAAGAGCGCACGCCGGAAGCCCGGACACTCCATCAGGAGTGTCCGGGCTTCCGGCGTCTGCCGTAGTGTCGATGACTCGTACGGATTACCTGCCGCGCCAGTGGGGTCGGCGTCTCATAGCGTGATCATATGAACCACACTCCGCGGACCCGCACCGTCGTCAGCTGCGCCCTGCTGGTGACCGTCCTCGGCGCGGGCTTCATTGCCTGCGGTTCGGACGGCAACCCCCTGTCGGCCCAGCCGTACGACGCAGCGGACCTGATCTCCTTCAACGGCCCCGCCGACGCGGGCAAGCGGGCCGACCCGGACAAGCCCCTAGAGGTCACCGTGGACGACGAGGGGCGCATCACCGACGTCACGGCCCAGGACTCCACAGGGCGCTATGTGACGGGCGAACTCACCGCCGACGGCAGCCGCTGGCACAGCACCTCCCCGCTGGCCGCCAACGCCCACTACACGGTCACGGTGAGCACCGAGGACGACGACGGCGCGCCGGGCCGCAAGGTCTACACGTTCGACACCAGCAAGCCCAGCGGCAAGAAGCGTCTGAACGTCACCTTCGGGCCGGACGCGGGCCAGTACGGCGTGGGACAGCCCATCACCGCCCAACTCGACCAGGAGGTCAGGGACAAGGCACAGCGGGCCGTGGTGGAACGCGCCCTCAGAGTGGACTCCACGCCGGCCGTGCCGGGCTCCTGGTACTGGGTGAGCAACAAGGAACTCCACTACCGTCCCAAGGAGTACTGGCCCGTACACGCCAGCATCGAGGTGCACAGCAACCTGGACGGCGTACGGATCAGCGACCGGCTGTGGGGCGGCAAGTCGAAGCCGCTGAGGATCATCACGGGGGAGAAGATCGAGGCCGTCACGGACGCCTCGGCACACCAGCTGACGTTCTACGAGAACGGCAAGGTGATCAACCAGGTGCCCGTCACCACCGGCAAGCCCGGCTACGAGACCCGCAACGGAGTCAAGGTCGTCCTGGAGAAGCAGTACTTCGTACGGATGCGCGGCGTCACCGTCGGAATCGCCGAGGGCAGTTCCGACTCGTACGACCTGCCGGTCTACTACGCCACCCGGGTCACCTGGTCCGGCGAGTACGTCCACGCCGCACCCTGGTCCGTGGGCTCGCAGGGCTACGCCAACGTCAGCCATGGCTGCACGGGCATGAGCACCGGCAACGCCGAGTGGTTCTTCGACCACATCCACGAGGGCGACATCGTCAGGGTCGTCAACTCCAACGGCGACCCGATGGAACCCTTCGGCAACGGCTTCGGCGACTGGAACGTCGACTGGAAGAAATGGCGCACGGGCTCGGCCCTGAACACCGACCAGCCCGACGGCCCGACCCCGGCGGACACGGTACGCCTGCGGCCGACGGCAGTGTGAGGAGCGTACGGCAGGGGCGCGGGGCCGTGCCCGATGTGCGGCTGCCGCCGCGTGGGCGCGACGGGCCACGACGAACCGGCAGCGGCGCAGGCACCCCGCGCCCCAAGCTCCTAGGCGCCCACCAACCGCTTCTGGCGGAGCAGGGAAGCAAGGGCCGAGGCGAACTCCACCGGATCCACCGGCAGGGTCACCGCGGCGTCGGCCCGGCTCCAGGTGGCCAGCCACGCGTCCTGCGGCCGCCCCATCAGCAGCAGCACCGGCGGGCAGTTGAAGACCTCGTCCTTGATCTGCCGGCACACCCCCATGCCCCCCATCGGCACGGCCTCACCGTCCAGCACACACACGTCGATGCCGCCGCGGTCCAGCTCGCGCAGCACCGCCTCGGGCGTCGCACACTCCACGAACTCGACAAAGGGGACGTCGGGAGCCGGCTTGCGGCCGGAGGCCAGCCGTACTTGCTCGCGGGTGTTGGAGTCGTCGCTGTAGACCAGCACCGTGGCGGTCGGCTGCATTGTTCCTCCGGGACGTCAGCGTCGTACGGACGGACGGACAGGGCCGTTCGGGGCGGAGCTTACTCCCGTGGAAGTCCCCATGAACACCACGTCAACACCGGTTCGGCGGGGGGCAACACTCCGAACGGCACCCCCCGGAGTGAGGGCGGGATAAGCGACCGACATAATGTCGGTCGTGGCGACAGCAACGACAGTAGAAACCGGGCACGCGCACCCGTCGGTCAACCGGCCGAACCTCACCAGCGTCGGAACCATCATCTGGCTGAGTTCCGAGCTGATGTTCTTCGCGGCCCTCTTCGCGATGTACTTCACCCTGCGATCGGTGACGGGTCCGGCGCACTGGAAGCACATGGCCGACGCGCTCAATGTGCCCTTCTCCGCGACGAACACCACGATCCTGGTGCTCTCCTCGCTCACCTGCCAGCTCGGCGTGTTCGCGGCCGAGCGCGGGGACGTGAAGAAGCTCCGCGGGTGGTTCATCCTCACCTTCATCATGGGTGCGATCTTCATCGGCGGTCAGATCTACGAGTACACGAGCCTGGTGAAGGACGAGGGCATCTCGCTCTCCTCCGACCCGTACGGCTCGGTGTTCTACCTGACCACCGGCTTCCACGGCCTGCACGTGACGGGCGGTCTCATCGCCTTCCTGCTGGTCCTCGGGCGCACCTACATGGCCAAGAGGTTCACCCACGAGCAGGCGACCGCGGCCATCGTCGTGTCCTACTACTGGCACTTCGTCGATGTGGTCTGGATCGGCCTTTTCGCCACGATCTACCTGATCAAGTAGCCGGGACCGGCTCCCGCACATCCAGAAGCACCGACGCAGAAGATCCTGACACCGGGGTAATCCGTGAAAAAGCTCTCCGTACGACGACGCCATCCGCTGGCGGCGGTCGTCGTCCTACTCCTCGCGCTGGCGGCCACTGGGGGGCTGTATGCCGCGTTCGCACCCGCGGGCAAGGCGCAGGCCGATGATTCCGCCCAGTCCCTGACCATCAAGGAGGGCAAGAAGCTCTACGAGGTCGGCTGCGCCAGCTGCCACGGCACCGGTGGCCAGGGCTCCTCCGACGGGCCCAGCCTGGTCGGCGTGGGCGCCGCGGCCGTCGACTTCCAGGTCGGCACCGGCCGTATGCCCGCGGCCACCTCGCAGGGCGCCCAGGTCCCGCGCAAGAAGGTCGTCTACAACCAGACGCAGACCGACCAGCTTGCCGCGTACATCGCCTCGCTGGGCGCCGGCCCGAGCGTGCCCACCAAGGAGCAGTACGGCCCCGAAGGCGCGGACATCGCCAAGGGCGGCGAGCTGTTCCGCACCAACTGCGCGCAGTGCCACAACTTCACCGGCAAGGGCGGTGCCCTGACCAAGGGCAAGTACGCGCCGAGCCTGGAGGGTGTCGCTCCGAAGCACATCTACGAGGCCATGCAGACGGGCCCGCAGAACATGCCGTCCTTCCCCGACACCACGATGTCGGAGAAGAACAAGAAGGACATCATCGCGTACCTGAACGCGGTCAACGGCAGCCAGACGGAGAACCCGGGCGGTCTGGAGCTGGGCGGCCTCGGGCCGGTCAGTGAGGGTCTGTTCGCCTGGATCTTCGGCCTCGGCGCGCTGATCGCGGTCGCCGTCTGGGTCGCCGCTCGGACCGCAAAGGCCAAGAAGTCATGAGTAGCCAAGACATTCCAGAAGAGAACCTGCCCGCTGAGCAGGACCACGCGCACGGCGCGGTAGGGATCGCGGACGAGGAGAACCCGTTCGCGGACCCGGGGCTGCCGCCTCACGAGCACCGGATCCAGGACATCGACGAGCGGGCCGCCAGGCGGTCCGAGCGCATGGTCGCCCTGCTGTTCACGGTCTCGATGCTGGCCACGATCGGCTTCATCGTCGCGTACCTGGTGATCCCGAACGACAAGTCGATCTTCGTCTTCCCGATCGGGCACCTCAGCGCGATGAACTTCGCCCTGGGTCTGACCCTCGGCGTGGCGCTGTTCTGCATCGGCGCGGGCGCGGTCCACTGGGCCCGCACCCTGATGTCCGACGTGGAGGTCGCCGACGAGCGGCACGCGATCGAGGCCCCGGCCGACGTCCGCGCGAAGGTCCACGCGGACTTCCGCCAGGGCGCCAAGGAGTCGGCGCTCGGCCGCCGCAAGCTCATCCGCAACACGATGTTCGGCGCGATGGCCCTGATGCCGCTCTCCGCCGTCATGCTGCTCGGCGGCCTGGGCCCGAAGCCCGGGACCATGCTCCGGCACACCCTGTGGGCCAAGGGCAAGCGCCTGATCAACATGAACACCAACCAGCCGCTGCGCCCCGAGGACGTCGCCGTCGGCTCCCTCACCTTCGCCAAGCCCGACGGCCTGGAGGAGACCGACGAGGAGTTCCAGAACGAGATCGCCAAGGCGGCCCTGATGATCGTCCGGCTGCAGCCGGGCAACATCAAGGACAAGCGCGAGCTCGACTGGTCGCACGAGGGCATCGTCGCCTTCTCCAAGATCTGCACCCACGTCGGCTGCCCGATCTCGCTGTACGAGCAGCAGACGCACCACGTGCTGTGCCCGTGCCACCAGTCCACCTTCGACCTCTCCGACGGTGCCCGAGTGATCTTCGGCCCCGCCGGCCACGCCCTGCCGCAGCTGCGCATCGGCGTGGACAGTGAGGGTTACCTCCAGGCGCTCGGCGACTTCGAGGAGCCCGTCGGTCCTGCATTCTGGGAGCGCGGATGAGTACTGCATCGAACGACGCACCCCGCTCTCGCGGGAAGGCGCCGGCCGGCGAGCGGATCGCCGACTGGGCCGACGGCCGGCTCGGGATCTACTCCCTGGCCAAGGCCAACATGCGCAAGATCTTCCCCGACCACTGGTCGTTCATGTTGGGCGAAGTGTGCATGTACAGCTTCATCATCATCATCCTGACGGGTGTCTATCTGACGCTGTTCTTCCACCCGTCGATGAACGAGGTGGAGTACCACGGCAGCTACGTCCCGCTCCAGGGGCAGCTGATGTCCGAGGCGTTCAACTCGACCCTGCACATCTCCTTCGACGTGCGCGGTGGTCTGCTCGTCCGGCAGATCCACCACTGGGCCGCGCTGATCTTCCTCGCCGGCATGTTCGTGCACATGATGCGCGTGTTCTTCACCGGCGCGTTCCGCAAGCCGCGTGAGATCAACTGGCTGTTCGGCTTCCTGCTGTTCGTCCTCGGCATGTTCACCGGCTTCACCGGTTACTCGCTCCCGGACGACCTGCTCTCCGGCACCGGTGTGCGCTTCACCGAGGGCGCGATCCTGTCGATGCCGATCGTCGGCACGTACATCTCGATGTTCCTCTTCGGCGGAGAGTTCCCCGGCCACGACTTCGTCGCCCGGTTCTACTCGATCCACATCCTGCTGCTGCCGGGCATCATGCTCGGCCTGATGGTGGCGCACCTGATCCTGGTCTTCTACCACAAGCACACGCAGTTCGCGGGTCCCGGAAAGTCCGAGAAGAACGTCGTCGGCATGCCGCTGCTGCCGGTCTACATGGCCAAGGCCGGAGGCTTCTTCTTCCTGGTCTTCGGTGTCATCGCGGCCATCGCGGCGGTCGCCCAGATCAACCCGATCTGGGCCATGGGTCCCTACCGTCCGGACCAGGTGTCCACCGGCGCCCAGCCCGACTGGTACATGGGCTTCGCCGAGGGTCTGGTCCGCTACATGCCGGGCTGGGAGATCAACCTCTGGGGTCACACGCTGGTCCTGGGCGTGTTCATCCCGCTGGTGCTCTTCGGTCTCGTCCTGGCGGCGATCGCCGTCTACCCGTTCATCGAGTCCTGGATCACCGGCGACAAGAGCGAGCACCACATCCTGGACCGCCCGCGCAACGCCCCGACCCGTACCGCGTTCGGTGTCGCCTGGGTGACGGTCTACATGATCGGCCTGGTCGGCGGTGGCAACGACCTGTGGGCCACCCACTTCCACCTGTCGATCAACGCCGTCACCTGGTTCGTCCGGATCGGCTTCTTCGTCGGACCGGTCGTCGCGTTCATCGTCACCAAGCGGATCTGCCTCGGCCTGCAGCGCCGCGACCGCGACAAGGTGCTGCACGGCCGCGAGACCGGCATCATCAAGCGCCTGCCGCACGGTGAGTTCATCGAGGTGCACGAGCCGCTCAGCCAGGAGCAGCTGCACACCCTCACGGCTCACCACCAGTACGCGCCGGCCGAGATCGGCCCGACGGTCGACGAGAACGGTGTCGAGCGCAAGGTTCCGGCCTCGGAGAAGCTCCGGGTCAAGCTGTCGAACGCCTACTACGGCGAGGACAACCAGATCCCGAAGCCGACCGTCGAGGAGTACAAGGAGATCACGAGCGGCCACGGCCACCACTGATCACCGCGTCGCCACACACGCTGAAGGGCCCCGTCCGGGTTGCGGACGGGGCCCTTCGCCGTCTCCGTGGCTGGATAGGGTGGGATCACACTGTCCCTTACGACACCAGGAGCGGCTGATGAGCGCTGTGACCCCCGCTGGAGGCGACACCGCGGCGGGCCGTTCCTGGCCCGAGGTACTGAACGCCCTGCTGGAGGGCCGCGACCAGAGCGCGGACGCCACGGCATGGGCCATGGACCGGATCATGCGCGGCGAGGCGACGGACGCGCAGATCGCGGGATTCGCCGTGGCGCTGCGCGCCAAGGGCGAGACGGTGGAGGAGATCAGCGGGCTCGTGCGCGCGATGTACGCGCACGCGAACGTGATCGAGGTGCCGGGGCGGACCGTGGACATCGTCGGCACGGGCGGTGACGGTGCCAAGACGGTGAACATCTCCACGATGTCGTCGATCGTCGTCGCCGGCACCGGGGCGAAGGTCGTCAAACACGGCAACCGGGCCGCGTCCTCGGCGTCGGGTGCGTCGGACGTGCTGGAGAAGCTGGGCGTCAATCTCAACCTTCCGCTGGAGCGGGTCCCGCAGGTCGCCGAGGAGGCCGGGATCACCTTCTGCTTCGCGGTGAAGTTCCACCCGGCACTGCGCCATGTGGCCGCGGCGCGCGGCCAGTTGGGCATCCGCACGACCTTCAACGTGCTCGGCCCGCTGACCAACCCCGCGAAGGTGCGGTCCCAGGCCGTCGGGGTGGCGGATCTTCGGATGGCGCCCATCGTGGCCGGTGTCCTGGCCGAGCGCGGCAACTCCTCCCTGGTCTTCCGCGGCGACGACGGCCTGGACGAGCTGACCACGACCGCCACCTCGCGGGTGTGGGTGGTCCGGGACGGCAAGGTCGCCGAGGAGTCCTTCGACCCGCGGGACGTCGGCCTCGACCTCGTCCCCGTGGAGGCCCTGCGCGGCGCGGACGCGTCGTACAACGCGGAGGTCGCCCGCCGCCTGCTCGACGGTGAGACGGGGCCCGTACGGGACGCGGTGCTGCTGAACTCGGCGGCGGCGCTCGTCGCGCTGCGGCCGACGGACGCGCCGCTGGCCGAGCAGCTGCGGGCCGGGATGGACCGGGCGGCGGAGTCGATCGACTCCGGTGCGGCGAAGCGGACGCTGGAGCGCTGGGTGGCGGCCAGCAACGCCTGAGACACACAGGGTGCGGTCCCGCGATTCGGACACGGGTTGCGGGACCGCGATCACTTCACGTACGTTCCTGACCAGGTCATGAGTGACAGTCATTCGGCCCCGGCCGGCTGTCCGGCAACCCTCCGTCCGTGGCGGGGTGCCCCGGGTGAAGACCAGGCCGTAGGCAGCGAGGTCTACGGCAAGCGCGGACCCCTCGCGCGCTTCTGAAGCGCGGGACCAGGGGTCCTGGTCGTTCGAGGGAGCCTTCCGTGAGCAAGCGAATGCGATAGGGCCGCCGAGCCCCGCCTCCGCACACCCTTTTCTCTTCTTCCTGCGCCCCAGGGCGTATGTCTCACGGGAGTTCCCTCATGTCCGTCTTCACCGCTGCCGCCGACCAGTCCGTTTGTGCCCCTCTGCCGGTTCTGGGCAGGGATGTCACCGTCCCGCTCGTCACCGGCGGAGAGGTCACCTACGCGGCCCTCGACTACGCGGCCAGCGCCCCCGCCCTGCAGCGTGTCTGGGACGACGTGGCGGCCTACGCCCCGTACTACGGCAGCGTCCACCGCGGCGCCGGCTACCTCTCCCAGCTCTCCACCGACCTGTTCGAGAACGCCCGCAGGACGGTCGCGGAGTTCCTGGACTGCCGGACCGACGACCAGCTGATCTTCACCCGGTCCACCACCGACTCCCTGAACCTGCTGGCCCGCGCCCTCCCCGCCGACTGCCAGGTCTTCGTCTTCGAGACCGAGCACCACGCCTCCCTGCTGCCCTGGCAGGACGCGAAGGTCACCTGCCTCGACGCCCCGCGCACCCCGCAGCAGGCCGTCGAGACCCTGGAGCGCGCCCTCGCCGACCGTGACCCCTACGACCCGGCCCTGGTCTGCGTCACCGGCGCCTCCAATGTCACCGGCGAACTGTGGCCGGTGCGCGAACTGGCGGCGACGGCGCACGCGCACGGCGCCCGCATCGTCCTGGACGCCGCCCAGCTGGCCCCCCACCACCCCGTGTCGGTCCGCGACCTGGACGTCGACTGGGTCGCTTTCTCCGGCCACAAGCTGTACGCCCCGTTCGGCTCCGGTGTCCTGGCCGGCCGCGCCGACTGGCTGCGCACGGCCGAGCCGTATCTCGCGGGCGGCGGCGCCAGCCGCAAGGTGACCCGGCGTCAGGACGGCGGCGTGGACGTGGAGTGGCACGAGAGCGCCGCGCGGCACGAAGCGGGGTCGCCCAATGTGATCGGCGCCTACTCCATCGCGTCGGCCTGCAAGGCACTCACCGAGGCCGGCTGGGACACCCTGGTCGCCCGTGAACAGCACCTGGTCGCCAGGGTCCGCGCGGGCCTCGCCGAGGTCCCGCAGGTGAAGGTGCTGTCCCTGTTCGGCGACGACGCCCCGCGCGTCGGCGTCATCTCCTTCGTCGTGGAGGGCTGGAACAGCTCCCACTTCGCCGCGGCGCTCTCCGCCGAGTACGGCATCGGCGTCCGCGACGGCCTCTTCTGCGCCCACCCCCTGGTCCGCACCCTCCTCGGCAGCGACCCCCAGGCCCAGGGCGAGTGCGGCGCTCCCGAGGCCGCCCCGGGAGAGAAGTCCCTCAACGCCATCCGCGTCAGCTTCGGCGCGGGAACGCCCGACGAGCACGTGGAGCGTTTCGTGACGGCGGTACGGGAGCTGGTGACCGACGGTGCGAAGTGGACGTACCGCACGGAGGAGGGCCGCTGCGTCCCGGCGGTGTGAAGCAGGCCTCGGGGCGGCGCCCGCGCCTGAGCGGCGCAGCCCCTAGTTGTCCAGGCCGATCGAGAACGCGGCCTCCAGGTCGTGCTGGGAGTAGGTGCGGAACGCGACGTGCGTGTCCGTGGCCTCCACGCCGGGGATCTTGCTGATTCGGCCGGGGATGACCTCGGCCAGGTCCTCGTGCCGGGCGACCCGGACCATGGCGATCAGGTCGTAGGTGCCGGTGACCGAGAAGACCTCGCTGACGCTCTCCAGCGCGGCGATCTGTTCCGCGATCTCGGGGATCCGGTCCACGCTGGTCTTGATGAGGACGATCGCGGTGATCACGGCTGGTTCTCTCCCTCGGGTGCCGGAGCTGGGGCGGACTTCACTCTAGCCGTACGGCCATAGCGCACCCATGCGTAGCCGAAGCCCAGGCCGAAGCCGACCAGGTGGGCCAGATACGCCACCCCGGGGCCGTCGGAGGCCTGCCGTGCCGCCGCCCACTGCAGCGCCGCCCAGGACGGCAGCACGACCCACGCCGGGAAGCGCAGCGGCAGGAAGAACAGGAACGGGAGAAGACTGGTCACGCGGGCGCGTGGGAACAGGTACAGGAACGCTCCGAGGACCGCCGAGATCGCCCCGGACGCGCCGACCAGCGACTGCTCGGAGGCGGCGTTGGCGGCCGCGTAGCCCAGCAGGGCCAGGTAGCCGCAGCCGACGTAGAAGAGGGTGAACTCGACCCGGCCCATCCGTTCCTCGGTCATCCCGCCGAAGACGAAGAGGAAGAGCATGTTGCCGAGCAGATGCACCCAGCTGCCGTGCACGAACAGGGCCGTGGCGGGGGTGAGGGCCGCGTGCGCCGGTCCGGCGAACAGCTCGGACGGCACCACGCCCCAGCGCCGGAAGTACGCCCGCTGCGCGGCGAGCAGCGCGCTCCCGGAGCCGTACCCCGGCACGAGCCCCGAGGCCGGGCCCAGGACGAACAGCAGACAGCACAGGCCGATGAGGACGTATGTCATCGGTGCCGGCGCGCTCCGGACCGCTCTGAGGGCCCTGCCGGCCGCCGTGCTCCACTCGCTGATCATGAACACAGAGCATGACGTAACGGGACGCAACCCGACAGACCGCCTCGCCGCCGCGGACGGACGGGCGGCGAGTCCCCGGCAGGCCGTAGGGTTACGGCCACACGCGTCGGCCGGCGGCGCGGGAGCGAGACGAGAAGGAAGCGGACAGCCACGATGACGGTTCCCCTGCCGACCGCGAAGACCCGGTGGCGTTGCACCCTGTGCGGCAACCTCACCCGGTTCGACGTGACCCGTTCCTCGAAGGTCGTCGAGTACGTCCACCTCGATCTGGCGGGCGAGCCGACGGTGGAGGAGCGCGAGGTGGTCAGTGAGACCATCGAATCGGTGCGCTGCCGCTGGTGCAACGCGGTGGACCAGGTGGAGCTCGTGGACAGGCCGGGCGCCGGCTCCTGAGCGGAGCGGCCGCGGAGAAGTAAACAGACATAGTGGGGTGTGACGGATGGTGGAGACCACAGGCGGGGGGCCGGGCGACGGCACCGCTGAGGTGCTTGACCGTCCGCTGCCCGACGGCGTGCGCCGCAGGGTCGTGCAGATCGTCTCGGACGGCTTCGGCGGGCTGACCGTGGCGGAACTGCCCGCCCAGCTACGGCAGTACGCCCGGTTCGCCCCCAATCGCCGGGCGAAGTTCGCCGGGAACGCGATGGCGGCGGCGCTGGAGACGGATCCGCTCTTCCGGCAGCGGATCGGAGAGAAGTTCAGAGAGGCCCAGCCGGAACTCGCCGGCGCTCTCGACTCCGGCTCCCCGCCCCCGGCCGCGGACCCGCTCGACGTGGCGGCCGCGGCCTATGTACTGCGCCCGCCGGGCTGGGTGAAGCTGGTCACCGCGGCCGGCGAGGAGGCCCAGCGCGCCGACGCCGAGCGGGCGGACGAGGAGAGCCGGGCCGAGCTGGAGCGGTTGCGTGCCGAGCTGGCCCAGGCCCGCGACCAGACCCGCGCCGAGACCGAACGGCTGCGCACGGAGCTGGAGTCGGCGAGGAGGGAAGCCGAATCGCTGCACCGTAAGCTCCGTGCCGCCCTCAGTGACGTCAAACGGGGCGAGGCCGCCCTGCGCAAGGCCCGGGGCGAGATCGACGCCGTACGCACGGAGGCGCACCTGCAGGTGTCGGCCGCCGAGAGCGAGTCCCGCCGGCTCAAGGCCCGCCTGGGCGAGGCGGAGGCCACGCTGGAGGCCACCCGCCGCGCGGCCCGTGAGGGCCGCAGCGTGGAGGACATGCGGGTCCGGCTGCTGCTGGACACCCTGCTGGAGGCCGCCCAGGGGCTGCGCCGTGAACTCGCCCTGCCGCCGGTGTCCGTGCGGCCCGCCGAGACGGTCGACGCGGTCGAACCCGGACGGATGACCCCGAAGGACATCGCGGCGCGCGCCCTGTCCGAGCACGATCCGGCCATCCTCGACCAGTTGCTCGCGCTGCCGCAGGCGCATCTGGTGGTCGACGGCTACAACGTCACCAAGACCGGCTATCCGCAGATGCCGCTGGAGAAGCAGCGGCTGAGGCTGCTCGGCCAGCTGTCGGCGCTCGCCGCCCAGACCGGTGCCGAGGTGACCTGTGTCTTCGACGGCGCCGAACTGGCCGCCCCGGTGCTGCTCGCACCGCCGCGCGGGGTCAGGGTGCTGTTCTCCAAGCCGGGGGTCACGGCCGACGAGCTGATCCGCCAGCTGGTGCGCGCGGAGCCGCCGGGCCGTCCGGTCATCGTCGCCTCCACCGACCGTGAGGTGGCCGACGGGGTCGCCAAGGCCGGTGCCCGACCGGTCGCGTCTGCGGTGCTTCTCAAGCGACTGTCCTGAAGGTCCAACGGGCAGACTCAATGCCCGAATTGGCCGTATCGTCACGCAACGTAGGGTCAAGCGCGCATCACTGCATGTGAGTTCTGTGCAAAGAATGCATTGCGTGATGGGATTTTCTGGTGAGAGGATTTGAACTGATCACAACTGGGTCACTAGGGTCTGGGCTCGAACCTCCGAACGGGTGATCACTCACTCACTCACAAGAAGGAGTTCGTCCTCCGTGGCGTCCCACCGTCGACCCAAACAGCAGAGTCGCGCCCGCGTGACCGTGCTGACCACCGCAGCCGCCGCAGCCGTCGTGCTGAGCGCGAACGCCGCCAACGCCGCGCCGAAGCTCAGCAAGGACCAGGTCAAGGCCAAGGTCGACAAGCTGTACGAGGAGGCCGAGCAGGCCACCGAGAAGTACAACGGGGCGAAGGACAAGCAGCAGAAGCTGCAGAAGGAAATATCCACGATCCAGGACAACGTCGCCCGGGGCCAGGAGGACCTCAACAAGCTCCGCGACGGCCTGGGCTCGCTGGCCACCTCGCAGTACCGCACGGGCGGCATCGACCCCTCGGTCCAGCTGTTCCTGTCCTCCAACCCGGACGACTTCCTCGACAAGGCCTCCACCCTCGACCAGCTGAGCGCCCAGCAGGTCGACGCGCTGAAGAAGATCCAGGACAAACAGCGCGAACTCGCCCAGGAGCGGGCCGAGGCCACCGAGAAGCTCAAGGACCTCTCCGCCACCCGCACGGAGCTGGAGAACAAGAAGAAGGAAGTCCAGGGCAAGCTCGCCGACGCGCAGAAGCTGCTCAACACCCTGACGGCCAAGGAGAAGGCGGACCTGGCCGCCCAGCAGCAGCGCGCCGACCGCTCCTCCAGCGAGCGGGTGCACCTCGGCGACACCCCGCCGGCCTCCGGCCGTGCCGGGGCGGCCTTCTCCGCCGCCCAGAGCCAGATCGGCAAGCCCTACGTCTACGGTGCCACCGGCCCGTCCTCCTTCGACTGCTCGGGCCTGACCTCCTGGGCCTACGCCCAGGCCGGCGTCTCCATCCCGCGCACCTCCGAGGCCCAGGCGACCATCGGCCCCCACCTCTCCATGAGCCAGCTCCAGGTCGGCGACCTGGTCTTCTTCTACGGCGACCTGCACCACGTCGGCCTCTACGCCGGCAACGGCCAGGTGCTGCACGCCCCGCACACCGGTGCCGTGGTCCGCTACGAGGCGATGGCCGACATGCCGTTCCAGTTCGGCGTCCGGGTGAACTGAGGCACCCGCGGCACCCGCACACGGTGACGTCCGAACGGGCGAATCCCACGGACCGAGGCTGACTCCACGCCCCGCCCATGACCTGCGTCAGCGGCGGGGCGGCGGCGTTTTGTGCCGTCGCCGGCCTTGGCTCGGCGCCCTTCCCTGCGGCTACTGTCTGCCGCGTTTCCCCGGCGCCGGGGCCTCCCCGTCCCCAGGCGCCGGGGGAGCGGTATCCGTCCGCCAGCAGAAGGACTGCCGTGGGGTCTCATCGCCGCCTTGCCTCGTCCGGATTCGACCGGGGCGCCGCCGCTCTGTGTGTGCTGTCGGCCGCGGCCGCCGCACTCGGCGCCGTACCGGCGCACGCGGCGCCGCGCGGCGACACCCGTGCCGAGGTGGACCGGCTCTACCAGGAGGCCGAGCAGGCGACCCAGGCCTACGACAAGGCCCAGGAGCAGGCGGGCACGCTGCGCCGCGAGGTGCGCGACGCCCAGGAGCACGTCGCGCGGCTGCAGCAGCGCATCAACGGCCTGCGTGAGCAGCTCGGTTCGCTGGCGGGCGCCCAGTACCGTGCGGGCGCCGTCGACCCGGTCGTCGCGCTGCTCTTCTCCGACGACCCCGGCGGCTATCTCGACAAGGCGTCCACCCTCGACCGCATCGGCGTCCAGCAGGTCGGGCGGCTGCGGGAGTTGCGCTCCGCGCTGCGGGATCTGACCCAGGAGCGCACGGAGGCGGCCGGGAAGCTCGGCGCGCTGGAGAAGAGCCGCAAGGCGGTGGCCGCGCACAAGCGGACCGTGGAGACCAAGCTCGCCAGGGCCCGGCGGCTGCTCAACTCGATGCCCGTCGCCGACCGCGCCGCCTACGACCGGGTCTCGCGCTCCGACGGCCCCGACCGCCTCGACCTGCACCTTCCCGACCTGACCGGTCCCGTCCTCCCCGACGCCCGTGCCGCCGCCGCGGTGGCCGCGGCCCGCTCCGCCCTCGGCCGCCCGTATGTGTGGGGTGCCAACGGCCCCACGGGCTTCGACTGTTCGGGCCTGATGCAGTGGTCGTACGCGCACGCCGGGATCCAGCTGCCGCGCACCTCGCAGGAGCAGCGCTTCGTCGGCCGGCAGATCCCGCTGTCCGAGGCCCGCCCCGGCGACCTGGTGGTCTACCGCTCCGACGCCAGCCACGTCGGGATGTACGTCGGCAACGGCCAGGTCATCCACGCGCCCTATCCGGGGGCTGCGGTGCGTTACGACCCGGTCGGGATGATGCCGATCTCGTCGGTGACCCGGCCCTGACCGCGCCGCTCGCCGTTACGATCGGGAAATGGCTGGTCGCAGACGGGGGTGGAGCATCGGGGCCGTGGGCCTCGCTCTGCTGCTGTCCCTGGCCGGGTGCGGCGGTACGGGGACCGACGAGGCCCGTACCGAGGTGCAGCACCTGCTCGACCGGCGCTCCGCCGCCCTCCTCGGCCACGACGGCACGGCGTACGACGCGACGGGCGTCCCGAGCGAGTACACCCGGCTGCGCGCCCTCCCGCTGGCCTCCTGGAGCTACAAGGTCACCGCCGTGCGCCGTACCTCCTCCGGCGCCACCGCCGACGCCGACCTGAACTACCGCGTCGCGGGCTACGACAAGGCCCCGGTCGACGCCCGCCGCACCCTCACCCTCGGCCGCACCGCCGACGGCAAGTGGTACGTCACCTCCGACAGCCCGGCGAAGGGAGCCGGGCAGCAACTGTGGGACCAGGGTCCGGTGACCGCCGTGCGGGGCGCGCACAGCCTGGTGCTGGGCACCGGCCTGACGGCCACCGGGCTGAGCGGCTACGCGGCTCTGGCCGACCGCGCGGTCCCGGCCGTCTCCCGGGCCTGGGGCACCGGCTGGAGCCGCCATGTCGTCGTCCTCGTCCCGCGGTCCCTGAAGGACATGGGGGGCCTGCTGGGCTCGCCCGCCGCCAACTACCGGGGCATCGCGGCCGTGACCACCGGTGAGGCGGGAGGGTCCGGCCGGGCGCCCGCGGACCGGGTGGTCGTCAACCCGGAGGCGTACGCCGTCCTCGGTGACGTCGGCAAGCAGGTGGTGCTCACCCACGAGACCACCCATGTGGCCACCCGCGCGCAGACCACCGCCGCCACCCCGCTGTGGCTCTCCGAGGGCTACGCGGACTGGATCGGCTACCTCGGCACCGGCCGCACCCCCACCGAGGCCGCGCCGGAACTGACCCGCGCCGTCCGGGACGGTCACGCGCCCACGGAACTGCCCTCCGACAACGACTTCGGCTTCACCAGCGACCCGGCCGAGCTGGCGCAGGCGTACGAGGGCGGCTGGCTGGCCTGCCGGATGATCGCCGCGCACTGGGGTACGGCCCGGCTCGGCGCCTTCTACCGCGCCGTGGGCGCCCACGAGAGGCGGGCGGGCGCGGTCGAGGACGCGCTGAAGAAGGTGCTCGGCACCACTCCGGAGGCGTTCACCGAGCGGTGGCGGGAGTACGTCAGGTCACAGCTCGGCTGAGCGTCGCGGCCTTCCACTCCGTATGGCAGGCCCCCGCGATCCACACCGCCCACATCAGGAGCCGACCGGGGTCTGCCGGGGCCGGACGGGCCGGGGCGGCACGGGTGCGGCGGGGGCCGGGGGCACGGTCGAGCACCACAGCCGGCGGGCCGCCGAGAGCGAGGCCACGAGCAGCAGGCCGTTGCGCACCGCCATCAGCAGGACGCCGTACCGGTCGCTCACCACCACGTGCGAGAAGCCGAGCGGGAACTCCAGGACCGTCACGAAGGACGCGGCCATCACCAGCAGCGCGGGCGCCCCCATCCGGCTCGCCCGGTACGACACACAGGCCGCGGCCAGGCCGATCAGCCACACCAGGTACTGCGGGCTGATCACCCGGCTGGTGACCGTGAAGAGCAGGACGGCGGTGAAGGCCGCGTCCGCGAGCATGTGCGGCGCCGTCAGGTCCGCCCGCAGCCGCCACAGCAGCAGCCAGCCCAGTGCGACCCCGGTCAGCGCCAGCGCCGCCGCGCTCACCTGGTCCACGTACGGGCCGAGGAATTCCACCGACCCGTAGTTCAGCAGCACCTCGCCCGGCCAGCCGAAGTGCCGGGCCACATGGAAGGCCAGGCCGCCCAGCGACTCCACCTCGGTGCCCCGCTCCCGCTGGAAGGTCAGGAAGGCGAAGGCACCCGGCATGGACACCGAGAACAGCGCCGCCAGCCCGGCCCCCGTCACCGCCGCCGACGCCCACGCCCGCCGCCGTACGGCCCCGGCCAGCAGCAGCGCCGGCCACACCTTCAGCAGCGCCCCGAACGCGGCCAGCGCGCCCATCACCCGGGGCCGCCGGGCCCCGGCGAGCAGTGCCGCCACGGCCACCGCGGTCACCATCACGTCGTAGCGCGCGTACACCGTCGGGCCGAGCAGCGCCGCGCCCGCCACCCACACCCAGGCGCCGTGCAGCGACCGGCCGGGGCGCCGGCCCGGACCCAGCAGCAGCGCGAGCACCACCACGTCGGCGAGGAACGCCAGCACGTAGAAGGCGTGCGCGTAGGACAGGAAGGGCAGGGCGTCGGGGGAGCGGATCGCCAGGGCGGCGGCCGGCGGGTACTGCCACGTCACGTCGTCCAGCGGAAACGTTCCTTGCCGCAGTACCTCGTACCAGCCCCGGTAGATCACCGACACGTCCGCGGTGACGTCCGGGCCCGGGAAGGCGAACACCCGGAAGACGCACAGCAGCAGCGTCGCGCGGGTGGCGCCCCAGGTCGCGAGCAGCCATGCCAGGGACCGCGCGGTGCCCTTCGTCTCCACGTGCTCCCCTGCCGTTCGATTCCCGCTTCGATTGACGCGTCGCGGACCATGATGTCCTGCCCGGCTGTGCGCCTGCCACAGACTCGGCCGCGCCCGGCCCATTGGGTAGGGTCGGCAGCGATGCACAAGACCCTCATCGTCACCAACGACTTCCCGCCCCGGCCGGGCGGCATCCAGGCCTTCCTGCACAACATGGCCCTGCGCCTGGACCCCGGCCGGCTGGTCGTCTACGCCTCCACCTGGAAGCGCGGCCGGGAGGGCGCGGCGGCCACGGCCGCCTTCGACGCCGAGCAGCCCTTCACCGTCGTACGCGACCGTACGACCATGCTGCTGCCCACCCCGCAGGCGACCCGGCGGGCCGTGCAGCTGCTGCGCGAGCACGGGTGCACCTCGGTGTGGTTCGGCGCGGCGGCCCCGCTCGGCCTCATGGCGCCCGCACTGCGCAGGGCCGGCGCCGAGCGGCTGGTGGCCACCACCCACGGTCACGAGGCCGGCTGGGCCCAGCTGCCCGCCGCCCGGCACCTGCTGCGCCGGATCGGCGACTCCACGGACACGCTCACGTATCTGGGCGAGTACACCCGCTCCCGCATCGCGACCGCGCTCACCCCGCAGGCCGCGAGCCGCATGGTCCAGCTGCCGCCCGGCGTCGACGAGAAGACCTTCCACCCCGACTCCGGCGGCGACGAGATCCGCGCCCGCCTGGGCCTCACCGACCGCCCGGTCGTGGTCTGCGTCTCCCGCCTGGTCCCGCGCAAGGGCCAGGACACCCTGATCCGGGCCATGCCCCGCATCCTCGCCGCCGAGCCCGACACCGTCCTGCTGATCGTCGGCGGCGGGCCGTACGAGCGCGATCTGCGGCGGCTGGCGGCCGAGACCGGTGTGGGCGGCTCCGTCCGCTTCACCGGCGCCGTCCCCTGGTCCGAACTCCCCGCCCACTACGGCGCCGGCGACGTGTTCGCCATGCCCTGCCGAACCCGCCGGGGCGGCCTGGACGTGGAGGGGCTGGGCATCGTCTACCTGGAGGCGTCGGCGACGGGCCTGCCGGTGGTGGCGGGGGATTCGGGCGGGGCCCCGGACGCGGTGCTCGACGGGGAGACCGGATGGGTGGTCAGGGGCGGCGACCCGACGGAGGCCGCAGAGCGGATCGTGACTCTCCTGGGCGACCCCGAGCTGCGCCGCCGCATGGGCGAGCGCGGCCGCCAGTGGGTCGAGGAGAGGTGGCGCTGGGACCTGCTGGCGGAGCGGCTGAAGGCTCTGCTGTAGTGCAGCGCCCCGCAAGGGGCGCGGGGAACTGCGCGACCAGCCACAGACAACCCGCAGCCGCCGACGACGAGTCCCCACCCCTTCCTGCGGCGGCCCTTGGCGGAACCCGATAATCCGCCCATGCTGCGCCCATGACAGCAAACCTGATGAGACGTCAGCTGACAAGGCGTCACATACTCGGAATGGCCGCACTGCAGACCGCGGCCGCCCTCGGTTTCACCCGCATCGGCCTCCAGTCGGCCCGAGCGGCACAGCCCGGCACAGTCGAGAACGCCCCGGCGATCGTCATGGGGTCCGGCTACGGCGGCGCCGTGGCCGCCCTGCGCCTCGGCCAGGCCGGCATCCGCACCCTCGTCCTGGAAATGGGCCGCCTGTGGAACACCGCGGGCGGCGACGGCAAGGTGTTCTGTTCCACCGCCGCCCCCGACCAGCGCTCCATGTGGTTCCGCACCCGCACCGAGGCCCCGCTCGCCACCTTCCTGTGGCTGGACGTGGTCAACAAGGACATCAGTCCCTACCCGGGCGCCCTGGACCGCGTGCACTACGACCACATGTCCGTCTACGTCGGCCGCGGCGTCGGCGGCGGCTCCCTCGTCAACGGCGGAATGGCGGTCACGCCCCCGAAGCCGTACTTCACCGAGCAGTTCCCGACCGTGGACGCCGACGAGATGTACGGCACCTACTACCCCCGCGCCCGCGCCATGCTCGGCGTCAACACCATCGACCCGGCGTGGTTCGAGTCCACCGAGTGGTACCGGTTCACCCGCACCTCCCGGAAGGCCGCCGGCAACGCGGGCCTGAGGACCACCTTCGTACCGAACGTCTACGACTTCGGCTACATGCAGCAGGAGGCCGCCGGTACGGCCACCAGGTCGGCCCTCGCCGGCGAGGTCATCTACGGCAACAACCACGGCAAGCGCAGCCTCGACAAGACCTACCTGGCCGCCGCCCTCGGTACCGGCAACGTCACCCTGCACACCCTGGAGAGGGTGACGTCGGTCAGCCGGGCGGGCGACGGGTCGTACGTCCTGACCGCCGACCGGATCGACACCACCGGCGCGGTCGTCGAGACCAGGCAGTACAGCTGTACGTATCTCTTCCTCGGCGGCGGCAGCCTCGGCACCACCGAACTCCTCGTACGGGCCAGGGACACCGGCACCCTGCCCGACCTGAACTCCGCCGTGGGCGCGGGCTGGGGCACCAACGGCAACACCATGCTCGCCCGCGCCAACCACGTCTGGGACACCGTCGGCGCCAATGAGGCCACCATGCCGGTGATGGGCATCGACGACTGGGCCAACACCGACAACCCGGTCTTCGCCGAGATCGCCCCGCTGCCCATGGGCTTCGAGCACTGGATCAGCCTCTACCTGGCGATCACCAAGAACCCGGAACGGGCGTCCTTCACCTGCGACCCCGCCTCCGGCACGGTGAGACTCGGCTGGACCGCCGCCCAGAGCGCGGTGTCGGTGAGCATGGCCAAGAAGCTGTTCGACCGGATCAACCTGGCCAACGCCACCATCTACCGCTACGACCTGTTCGGCTCGGCCGGCAAGGTCTTCGCGGACGACTTCACCTACCACCCCCTCGGCGGCTGCGTCCTCGGCAGGGCGACCGACGACTACGGCCGGGTGAAGGGGTATCCACGCCTCTACGTCACGGACGGCTCGCTCGTGCCCGGCAACATCGGCGTGAACCCCTTCGTCACCATCACCGCGCTCGCCGAACGCACGATGGCGCGGGTCCTCGCCGAGGACACCGCGCCATGAGGCAACTGCCGGACTACTTCTGGTAGATGGCCTCGATCTCGTCCGCGTAGTCCTTCGCCACCACGTTCCGCTTGAGCTTCAGCGACGGGGTGAGGTGGCCCGACTCCTCCGTGAACTGGGAGGACAGAATGCGGAACTTCCGCACCGATTCCGCCTTCGACACCGCGGCGTTGCCGTCGTCGACCGCCGCCTGGATCGCCGCCTGCAGATCCGGGTCCTCGCGCAGCGACGCCGCGGTGGAGCCCGCCGGCTTGCCGTGCTCGGCGGCCCAGCGGCCCAGGAACTCCTCGTCGATGGTGACCAGCGCGCCCACGAACGGCCGCCCGTCGCCCACCACCATGCACTCCGCGACCAGCGCGTGCGCCCGGATCCGGTCCTCGATCACCGCCGGGGCCACGTTCTTGCCGCCCGCCGTGACGATGATCTCCTTCTTGCGGCCGGTGATCCTGAGGTAGCCGTCCTCGTCCAGGGTGCCGATGTCACCGGTGTGGAACCAGCCGTCGGCCAGCGCCTCCGCGGTCGCGCCCGGGTTGTTCCAGTACTCCTTGAACAGGTGCTCGCCGTGCAGCAGCACCTCTCCGTCGTCCGCTATCCGCACCACCGAGCCCGGCAGCGGCTGGCCGACCGTGCCGATCTTCTGCCGGTCCCACGGGTTGAACGCGGTCGCCGCACAGGACTCGGTCAGGCCGTAGCCCTCCAGCACGGTGAAGCCGATGCCCCGGAAGAAGTGGCCGAGCCGCTCGCCCAGCGGGGCACCGCCGGAGATGGCGTACTCGCCCCGGCCGCCGAGGACCGCGCGCAGCTTGCTGTAGACCAGCCTGTCGAAGACCTTGTGCTTGATCTTCAGGCCGAACGACGGACCGGAGGCGCTGTCCAGCGCCTTGCTGTAGGCGATCGCGGTGTCCGCCGCCTTGTCGAAGACCGCGCCCTTGCCGTCCGCCTGTGCCTTGGCCCGCGCGGAGTTGTAGACCTTCTCGAAGACGCGCGGCACACCGAGGACCAGCGTCGGACGGAAGGCGGCCAGCTCGTCGGTGAGGTGCTTGATGTCCGGGACACAGCCCAGCTTGATCGGCGCCATCATCGGGGCGATCTGCACCAGCCGGCCGAAGACGTGCGCGAGCGGCAGGAACAGCAGGACCGAACACTCGCCGGTGCGGAACAGCGGACGCAGCCGCTCCACGATGTTGCCGCACTCGGCGAAGAAGCTGCGGTGGGTGAGCACACAGCCCTTGGGGCGGCCGGTCGTACCGCTCGTGTACACGATGGTCGCCGGGTCGTCGGCCCGGGCGAGCGAGCTGCGCTCCTCGACCGTCTCGTCCGACACGTCCTGCCCGAGCCGGCCCAGCTCCTCCACACCGCCGGCCTCGATCTGCCAGACGTGCTTGAGGGCGGGCAGCGACTCGCGCACCGACTCCACGGCCGCCGCGTGGTTGTCCAGTTCGACGACGCACGCGGTGGCGCCCGAGTCGGACAGGATCCACTGGACCTGCTCCGGCGAGCTGGTCTCGTACACCGGCACCGTGATCGCGCCCGCGCTCCAGATCGCGAAGTCCATGAGCGTCCACTCGTACCGGGTGCGGGACATCAGGCCCACCCGGTCGCCCGGCTGCACACCGGCGGCGATGAGGCCCTTGGCAGCGGTGTGCACCTCGGCCAGGAACTCCCGGGCGGTCACGTCCTGCCAGGCGCCGCCGGACTTGCGGGCGATGACGGCGACGTCGGGATGCTGCGCGGCGTTTCTGCGGACGATGTCGGTCAGGTTGCCGTCCGCAGGGACCTCGTACAAAGCCGGAAGGCTGAACTCGCGCAAGACTGCTGCTCCTCATAGGGCGCCGGCGCCACGACACTGTGTGATGCGACGGTGCGGTCCACGGCTCGGGCAAGTGCTCGGGAATTCAGCTGTTGAAATCCAGAGCACGACTGGACTGCCCGGACGTTACCCGTCGGTATGGCGTTCCCGACAGGGGGTTCCGGCGAGATGTTCGCTGCGTCACACATGTTGGCGTTCCTTCGCGCACAGTAGTCCACGGCTGAAGCGACCGGCGAGTAACCGCAGGCCGGGCCGACACTGTTCACGCAGATCCCGCAGGCCTACGCTTGATCACCATGGCATCCACACGCTCCGGCACCCGAAGGACGCGCGTGCACGTGGTCAGTGACGTGCACGGCAACGCCCGTGATCTGGCCCGGGCCGGCGAGGGTGCCGACGCCCTGATCTGCCTGGGCGACCTCGTGCTCTTCCTCGACTACGCCGACCACTCGCGCGGCATCTTCCCCGACCTGTTCGGCAAGGAGAACGCCGACCGCATCGTCGCGCTGCGCACCGCCCGCCGCTTCGAGGAGGCCCGTGAGTTCGGCGCCCGGCTGTGGGCCGGCATCGGCGCGGACCGGGCCACGGCCATCGAGACGGCGGTGCGCAAGCAGTACGCCGAGATGTTCGCCGCCTTCCCCACCCCGACGTACGCCACCTACGGCAACGTCGACATGCCGCCCCTGTGGCAGGAGTACGCCCGGCCCGGCACCACCGTCCTCGACGGCCAGCGGGTCGAGATCGGCGGCTGGACCTTCGGCTTCGTCGGCGGCGGCCTGCGCACGCCCATGCGGACGCCGTACGAGATCAGTGACGAGGAGTACGCCGCGAAGATCGAGGCGGTCGGCGAGGTCGACGTGCTGTGCACACACATCCCGCCGGAGGTCCCGGAGCTGGTGTACGACACGGTCGCCCGCCGCTTCGAACGCGGCAGCCGCGCCCTGCTGGCCGCGATCCGCCGCACGAGACCCCGCTACTCGCTCTTCGGCCACGTCCATCAGCCGCTCGCGCGCCGCATGCGGATCGGCGCGACGGAGTGCGTGAACGTGGGCCACTTCGCGGGGACGGGCCGCCCCTGGGCGCTCGAATGGTGATCAACGCGCCAAGGACGGTCGTCGGCAGGCCATGTGGGGTGACCGGCGGGACACGGGGTGAAGGCGGCAGGTCGGCGGCGCGGTAGCCTTCACGCTGCACACACGTGCGCACGACGACCTCTGTACCGGCCCGCATCTGGAGGAGCCACGGCGATGGCGGAACACACCAGCTCGAGCATCACGATCGAGGCGGCACCGGCCGACGTCATGGGGGTGATCGCCGACTTCGCCCGCTACCCGGACTGGACGGGCGAGGTGAAGGAGGCGGAGGTCCTCAAGACCGACGACCAGGGCCGCGCCGAGCAGGTACGCCTCGTCATGGACGCGGGGGCGATCAAGGACGACCAGACGCTGGCCTACACCTGGACCGGCGACAACGAGGTCTCCTGGACCCTGGTCAAGTCGCAGATGCTGCGCTCCCTGGACGGCTCGTACGTCCTCAAGCCCAGCGGTCCCGGCGCCACCGAGGTCACCTACCTCCTGACGGTCGACGTCAAGATCCCCATGCTCGGCATGATCAAGCGCAAGGCGGAGAAGGTCATCATCGACCGCGCCCTGGCGGGCCTGAAGAAGAGGGTGGAGTCGGGGGAGAAGTAGTCACCCCGGTCCGGCACCCGCGCGCGACGGTACCGTTCACCCTCATGCGCACCATCCTGATCACGGGCCCGGGCGGCAGCGGCCGTACGACCATCGCTGCCGCCACCGCACTGCGCGCCGCAGGGGAAGGCACCCGCACCCTTCTGCTCGGTGCCGACCGCACCGACACCCTCGGCGCCGCGCTGGGCTCCGCGACAGGACCGGCGCCCACGGAAGCCGCCCCCCACCTCACCACCTGGCGCCCCGACGCCGCCGAGCGCTTCCGCGAGGACCTCACCGCCTTCCAGGCCCGCGCCGCGAACGTCCTCGACCTGCTCGGCGCCGCCCGGCTGGACGCCGAGGAGGTCACCCCGCTGCCCGGCGCCGAGGAGCTGTCCTTCCTGCGCGCCCTCCGGGACGCCGCCCTCTGCGAGCGCTACGACCTCCTCGTCGTCGACCTCCCGCCCCTCCCGCAGGCCCTCGCCCTGCTCGCCCTCCCCGAGGAGCTGCGCCGCTACCTGCGCCGCCTGCTCCCGCCCGAGCGGCAGGCGGCCCGCGCCCTGCGCCCGGTCCTCGGCCGGCTGGCCGGCGTCCCCATGCCCGCCGACTGGCTGTACGAGACCGCGGCCCGCTGGGACGTCGAACTGGCCGCCGTCCAGGCCGTCCTCACCGACCGGAACACCGCCGTACACCTGGTGGCCGAGCCCGGTCCGGCCGGCGCCGACGCCGTACGCGCCGCCCGCCTGGGCCTCGCCCTGCGCGCCCTGCGCACCGAGACCCTGATCGCCAACCGCGTCCTCCCCGAGGCCACCGGCGACAGCTGGTTCTCCTCCCTCCTCGCCCAGCAGCGCAAGACGCTCGCCGACTGGCAGGAGGAGCCGTACGACGTCCACCCCGTCCCCCACCTCGGCCGCGACCCCCGCGGCACCGACGACCTCACCGCCCTCGCCCCGCCCGCCGTCAACCCGTCGCCCGCCCCGGTCGAGTGGCCCGTCGCCGACCGGATCGCCGAGGACGGCGTGCTGGTCTGGCACATCCCGCTGCCCGGCGCCATACGCGACGAGCTGGACCTGATCCGGCGCGGCGACGAACTCGTCATCACCGCGGGCCCCCACCGCCGCCTCGTACCGCTGCCCTCCGCCCTGCGCCGGTGCACCGTCGCCGGCGCCGCCCTGCGCGAGGGCGAACTGCGCATCCGCTTCGCCCCGGACCCGGACCTGTGGCCCGCGGGCGGACGGTGAACCGGGCACGCCCGTTCGGGTAACGTCGTAAAGGCGAACCGTAGTCAGGAGTCCGCCATGAGCGAAGAGCGTCCCGCATCCGACTCGTCCGAGGAACAGGAACACGGGAAACAGAGCCGGGCGACCGACGCCGACGCCTGGGCCACGGCCTGCGAAGAGGACCTCGCCGCCGAGAAGGCCCGCCGCCGCGCCGAGTACGGCCCGCAGCCGGGCTCGGCCGCCGAGGAACTGAAGAAACTCGTGGACACGGTGGCCGACAAGCTGTCCGGCCTCTCGTCACCGCTCCTCGGCAGCCTTGCCGGACCGGCCGCCCAGCAGATGGTGCGCCAGGCCGTCCAGCAGGCCAAGGCCGCCGTGGAGCCCGTCATAGACCGCAACCCGGACGTCTTCGACCACCTGGCCGCGGCCGGCGGCGAACTGCTCGCCGCCTACCGCTCCGCCGTCCAGGCCCAGGAGCGGCGCTGGACCGCCCGCACGGCCGACGACCTCACCCGCGAGGGGCCGGACGGCCGGCGCGACCGGGGCGAGGGCACCGGCCCAGGGGAACGCATCGACCTGGACTGAAGCCCTTCCACGGCAGGGCCTCGGGTACGGTTGGCCGTAGCGGGGCTCGACCGAAACTGAGGGATTCATGGGACTCACCATCGGCGTCGACATCGGCGGCACCAAGATCGCGGCCGGCGTGGTCGACGAGGAAGGCAACATCCTCTCGACCTTCAAGGTGCCGACCCCCACCACGCCCGAGGCCATCGTGGACGCCATCGCCTCGGCGGTGGAGGGTGCGCGCGCCGGGCACGAGATCGTCGGCGTGGGCATCGGTGCGGCCGGTTACGTCAACCGGCAGCGCTCCACGGTGTACTTCGCGCCGAACATCGACTGGCGCCAGGAGCCGCTGAAGGAGAAGGTCGAGGCCCGCGTGGGCCTCCCGGTCGTGGTCGAGAACGACGCCAACGCCGCCGCCTGGGGCGAGTACAAGTTCGGCGCCGGCAAGGGCCACCGCAACGTCATCTGCATCACGCTCGGCACCGGCCTCGGCGGCGGCATCATCATCGGCAACAAGCTGCGCCGCGGCCACTTCGGCGTGGCCGCGGAGTTCGGGCACATCCGGATGGTCCCGGACGGCCTGCTGTGCGGCTGTGGTTCCCAGGGCTGCTGGGAGCAGTACGCCTCCGGCCGCGCCCTGGTCCGCTACGCCAAGCAGCGCGCCAACGCCACCCCCGAGCACGCCGAGATCCTGCTCGGCCTCGGCGACGGCACCCCCGACGGCATCGAGGGCAAGCACATCTCCATGGCCGCCCGCCAGGGCGACCCGGTCGCCGTCGACTCCTACCGCGAACTGGCCCGCTGGGCCGGCGCCGGCC
This sequence comes from Streptomyces sp. NPDC053069, assembly GCF_044546895.1. Lineage (NCBI taxonomy): Bacteria > Bacillati > Actinomycetota > Actinomycetes > Kitasatosporales > Streptomycetaceae > Streptomyces > Streptomyces sp. NPDC053069. The sequence goes on from NZ_JBITZN010000008.1 coordinate 26,982, forward strand.
TCGCCGACCTGGCCTCCCTGTTCGACCCGTCCGCCTTCATCGTCGGCGGCGGCCTCTCCGACGAGGGCGAGCTGGTCCTCGACCCGATCCGCAAGTCCTACAAGCGCTGGCTGGTGGGCGGCAACTGGCGCCCCGTGGCCGACGTGATCGCCGCCCAGCTCGGCAACAAGGCGGGCCTGGTGGGCGCGGCAGACCTGGCCCGGGAACCCGACCCGATCATGTGACGTTCCCTTCTCGGGGTGCGGCCACTGCGTGAACCTCAGGGGCGCGGGGAACTGCGCGACCGGCCATTCCACAACCGGCGGTCGCACACGAACCCCGCGCCCCGAGTCATCGGGCGCCCGAACCCCGGGCGCGTCGTACATTGACGCCATGGCAACCCCGCTGCTCCCCAACTCCCGTACCGAACCCGATGGTTCCCCCGTCATCCGCGTCCTGAGCTACAACATCCGCTCGATGCGCGACGACACCCGCGCCCTCGCGAGAGTGATCACCGCCTGCGCCCCGGACCTCGTCCTGATCCAGGAGGCCCCCCGCTTCTTCCGCTGGCGCAAAAAGCTCGCCCGCCTCGCCAAAGCCACCGGCCAGGCGATCCTCACCGGCGGAGCCACCGCGGCCGGCCCGGCGATCCTCTGCTCGCTCCGGGCCACCGTGGAGCGCACGGAGGACGTCCTGCTGCCCCTCACTCCCGGGCTGCACCGGCGCGGCCTCGCCACGGCGGTGATCCGCTTCGGCGGCGCCCGGCTGGGCGTGATCAGCTGTCATCTCAGCCTGGACGACAAAGAGCGGTACGAGCAGGCCGCCCTGCTCCTGGAGCACCTCGCCGGCCTGGGCGTGGAGCACGCCGTCGTCGGCGGTGACCTCAACGAAGGCCCCGACGGCCCCGCCTTCCGGCTGGTCTCCGCGAGCCTCCGGGACTGCCGGGCCGTGGCTCCCTGGGGCGGCGAGGAAACCTGGCCGCACAGCGAACCCCCCGAGCGCATCGACGCCGTCTTCGCGACGAAGGACATCGAGGTGCTCGGCTGCGGGGTCCCGCTGGACCAGCCGGGCGTCACGGGGGCCGATCTGAAAGCGGCCACGGACCACCTCCCGGTGCTGGCGGCACTTCGCGTACCGGTGGCGTGAGGCCTTCTCTTGAACTAAGTGCAAGAAAGGTCTTGTGCGGCCTGCCTCCGGCCGCCTACAGTCCTTCTTGTACTTAGTTCAAGTAACCAGGAGGGGGGAACCTGATGTCCGGCGAGCGAGAGCGGTTGGCCGCGTTTGTGGAATCGGCGGCGAAGGAGTACGGGGTGCCGGGGGCCGCCGTCGCCGTACTGACGGGCGGCGAGGAAATCCACGTCACGTACGGCGTGACGAACGTGGAACACCCCCTGCCGATCGACGAGCACACCCTCTTCCACCTCGCCTCGGTGAGCAAGAGCTTCACGGCGACCGCGCTGATGCGTCTGGTCGAGCAGGGCAGGGTGGACCTGGACGCACCGGTCCGCCGGTACGTCCCCGACCTGCGCCTCGCCGACGAGGACACCGCCGCCCGGATCACCGTGCTGCACCTGCTCAACCACACGGCGGGCCTGGACTGGAACCTGGTCGACGCAGAGGAGGGCGACGGCTCGCTCGCCGCGTTCGTCGGGCAGCTGGACCGGCTGCCGCTGATCGCGCCGCCCGGCGCCCGTGCCTCCTACAGCCAGGCCGGGTACAACCTGCTCGGCCGAGTGGTGGAGAACGTCACCGGCCTCACGTTCGAGAAGGCGCTGGCCGAACTGGTCCTGCAGCCGCTGAGTCTGACCGACACCGTCTTCGACCTGGACGACGTCGTGGTCCGGCGCTTCGCCGTCGGTCACAAGCGCGCCGAGGACGGCTCCCTCACCCTCGCCCGCCCCTGGAAGTCCCGGCGGGCCGGACTGCGCGGCAACAACCCCGGCGGCGGCATCGTCTCCTCGGCGAGCGACCTGCTGCGCTGGGCACGGTTCCAGCTGGGTGACGGAGAGGGGCTGCTGACCGCCGAAACGCTGCGCCGTATGCAGGAACCGACCGTGGAACTGCGGGGCAGCACGCTCGGCGACGCCTTCGGCATCTGCTGGTTCCTGCGGGACGTGGAGGGCGTGCGCACGGCCGGTCACGGAGGCTCGGGCAACGGACAGTTCGCCGAACTGCTCCTGGTCCCGGAACGGGACTTCGCCGTCGTCTCGCTGTCCAACGCCGACCCGGACGGCTACCAGTTCAACCAGTCGGTGCTGAAGCGGGCGCTGGAGCTCTTCCTCGGTGTGGTCGAGCGGGAGCCCGAGCCGCTGCCGTACGACGAGGAGCGAGCACGGGAGGTCGTCGGGCGGTACCAGATCGACGCCATGAACCTCGACATCGCGGCGGACGGCGACCGGCTCACGCTCGCGGTCGGCATCAAGCCGGAGATCCGCGCGGCGTCGGATGCGGAGATGCCGCCGGACCATCCGGCGGCAGAGATCGGCTTCCTGCCGGGGGACGGCGACGGGTACCTCGTGGTGGAGGGCGGTCTGAAGGGCCAACGGGGCTTCTTCTCCCGCGGGGCCGACGGCACGGTGACCGGGGTGGACCTGGCGGGGCGCCTCTTCACCCGGTCCTGACCCGCTCCGGGGGCCGGGGCGGTGCCGGGTCAGCTTTCGGCGCCGCCCGGCCGCAGTCCCTCCAGCAGTGCCCGCAACCCAGCCGCGTACGTACCGTCGGGTGCGTCGCCGTGCCCCGTAGCCGCAGCCGTGTCCAGCCGGGCCCGCAACCGCGGGAACGGCTGCGCCACCTGCGCCGCCCTGGCCAGCGTTTCCTTGAACTGCTCCTCGGCGTCCCCGCCGGCCCTGCGCACCTTGCGCGTCAGTGACGTCACCGCGGACGCGCCCAGCGCATTGCCGAGCACATACGTCACCAACGCCCCCGCCGCCCGGTCCGCCTCCTGCGCCGGGAAGCCGGCGGTCTCGAAGACGCCGAGGAGATGGTCGTCGTAACGGGCCTTGCCGGTGCCGTAGAGCAGATGGGAGCCGATCGCCTGCACCAGCCACGGATGCCGCACGAGCATCGCGTGCAGCCGGTCGGCCATCGCCGTGGCGACCCCCCGCCAGTCCGCCGCGTCGAGCGCCGGCAGCTCGACCTCGTGCCACACCCGGTCGGCGGCGAGCAGCACGAGGTCGTCCTTGTTCTTGACGTGCCAGTAGACGGCGGTCGCCGCGGCCCCCAGCCGCTTGCCCAGACTGCGCATGTTCAGGCCTTCGAGGCCCTCGTCGTCCAGAAGCTCCACGGCGGTCCGGACGATCTGTTCCGGGGTCAGCGTGTCGCGCGGCATGGGCTCACGATAGGTGAGTCACCACGGACTTGTACAAAGTTCAGACCACCGCGCCCCGCCCGGGGTCGTCGTCCTCCTCGTCGTCCGTGCGCATGCGCATCACCAGCGTGGCGAAGCCGCCGAGGAAGCCGCCGATGCCGAGGGTCGTCAGCCACCAGGTCATCTGCCAGCCGAACAGCACCGCCAGCAGCAGCAGGATCGGCCCCCCGACGACACCCAGCCAGGCGAACTTCGCCGTGGTGTCGGCGGTCGGCAGCGGCGGCGGCTCCGGCGGGACGAAGTGGCCCTCGTCGTCCTCGTCGAAGTCGTCCTCGGACGGCTCCGCAACGGAGTAGTCGCGCGGGCCGACACCGGGCGCGAAGGAGACCGAGCTGCCCAGCGGCCGGACCGGCGCCTTGTCGGTGTCGCCCCCGGCGTCCTTCTCCGGCTCCGGCAGCGCCAGGTCCTCCACCGGCTTGAAGGGCTTGGCGCCCGGCGGATCCGGCGGCTCCTCGCCGTACCCGGCGACGATGGCGCGCCAGGCGGCGTCCTCGTCGAAGGGCACCTTCTGCTCGTCCGGCTCGCGGCCCTCGCGGTCCTCGCGGTCGGACTCGTGCTCAGCCAACTGTGGCCGTCCCTTCCTTGCCGAGACTGGGTGCGAGCCGGCCGATGAAGGCGAGGCTCTCCTCGAAGACCCGGTCCGCATCCTCGTCCAACGTCGCCACGTGGTAGCTGTGTTCCAGCACGATCTCCGTCACGTTCGTGGACGACACCCGGCTCAGCACCCGGGCCGAGTCGGCCGCCGGGACCACATGGTCCTGGGCGCTGCGCAGCAGCAGCAACGGCTGGGTGACCTGGGGCAGCTCGCCGTCCAGCCGGCGCAGGAACACCCGCAGCGAGTGCGCCGCGTGCAGCGGCACCCGGTCGTAGCCCAGCTCGGCCGCGCCCGGCTTCGCGATGTCGCTGGCGATGCCCTTCGTCGTCCGCACGAGATGCCGCGCCACCGGAAGGGCGTACGCCGACAGGCCGTGCACCTTGTTCGCCGGGTTGACGAGGACGACACCCTGCACCCGCTCGCCGTGCCGGGCCGCGAGCCTGAGCGCCAGGGCGCCGCCCATCGACAGACCCGCGACGAATACCCGGGAGCAGCGCTCGGCGAGGACGCGCAGCTCGCGGTCCACCTCCGCGTACCAGTCCTGCCAGCCGGTGACCTGCATGTCCTCCCAGCGCGTGCCATGGCCGGGCAGCAGCGGCAGCGACACGGTCAGGCCGTGCGCCGCATGGTGCTCCGCCCACGGGCGCAGCGACTGGGGCGAGCCGGTGAAGCCGTGGCAGAGGAGGACCCCCACCTCCCCGCCCTCGTGGCGGTACGGCTCGGCTCCGGGGAGGACCGGCACCTTCGACGCTCCTGTTCCTGAAGGGGCCCCCGCCGGTGGCCGGCAGAGGCGTGGGACAACGCGCGGATGTGGTTCACCGTACGCGACCGCACTGACACCGACCAGGGTCGTCGGGTCCATTGACGGTCCTCCGGGTTAAGGTCTGTTCGACGGAAACAGGAGGCACACGGGTGTTGTACGGGACGATGAAGGTCGCCATCGGAGGGCCGCTGAAGGTTGCCTTCAGGCCGTGGGTGGAGGGCCTGGAGAACGTACCGGCCGAGGGCGCAGCCATCCTGGCGAGCAATCACCTGTCCTTTTCGGACTCCTTCTTCCTGCCCGCGGTCCTCGACCGCAAGGTCACCTTCATCGCGAAGGCCGAGTACTTCACCACCCCGGGCGTCAAGGGCAGGCTGACGGCGGCCTTCTTCAAGGGCGTCGGACAGCTCCCGGTGGACCGCTCCGGGGCGCGCGGTGCCGGCGAGGCCGCGATCAAGAGCGGAATAGAGGTGCTGGAACGCGGCGAGTTGTTCGGTATCTACCCGGAGGGCACCCGCTCGCCCGACGGCCGCCTCTACCGGGGCAAGCCCGGCGGCCTCGCACGCGTGGCGCTCGCCACCGGCGCGCCGGTCATCCCGGTGGCGATGATCGACACCGAGAAGATCCAGCCGCCCGGCAAGGTGATGCCGAAGCTGATGCGGCCCGGCATCCGCATCGGCAAGCCGCTGGACTTCAGCCGCTACCACGGCATGGAGCACGACCGCTTCGTCCTGCGCGCCCTGACCGACGAGGTCATGTACGAGATCATGAAGCTCTCCGGCCAGGAGTATGTCGACATGTACGCGACGGCCGCCAAGCGGCAGATCGCGGAGGCGGCGAAGGCGGCCAAGGAAGCGGAGAAGGCCAAGGAGGCCCAGGAGAAGGAAGCCGGGAAGAAGAAGGCGGAAGGGTAAGCGGGGATCCGCGGAGCCGGGGGAGTCGGGGGGCCGGGGGACATGCCCGAGCGCGAGCGCGTCATGAGGATGTCGGTCGAGCTGCCGCTGTGGCGCGCGCTCACCGGCTACCGCGTGCTGACCATGCTGTACGCGATCGGCCTGGGGGCCACCAGGCACGGCCTCTACACGCACCCCTGGGTCGCCGTCGGCTACTTCGCCGTCCTGTTCGTCTGGACCCTCGCCACCCTGCCCAGGGTGCGCAACGCGGCGAGCTGCACCAAGGGCTTCCTGACCGTCGACCTGGCCATCGCCCTCAGCGGCGTCCTGATCACCCCGCTCGCCGACAGCCATCAGCGGATCGCGGGCGGCCCCACGCTGCCGTCGATATGGACCGGCGGTGCGGTGCTGGCCTTCGCGATCAAGGGCGGCTGGCGCTGGGCCGCCGCGGCCTCCACGCCGGTCGCGCTGGCGAACCTGGTCGAACGCGGCCATCCCGCCCGGGACACCGTGCACAGCCTGATCCTCCTCTGGGTGGCCTCGATCGCCGTCGGCTACGTCGTGGAGGTCGCCCGTGCCTCCGAGCGCACCCTGGCGCGCGCGCTGGAGATCGAGGCCGCGACCCGGGAGCGGGAGCGGCTGGCCCGGGACATCCACGACGGCGTGCTCCAGGTGCTGGCGATGGTGCAGCGGCGCGGCGCGGTGATCGGCGGCGAGGCGGCCGAGCTGGGGCGGCTCGCGGGGGAGCAGGAGGCGGCGCTGCGCACGCTGGTCTCCGGCGGTCTGGTGCCGGTCTCCCGGGTGTCGGAGGACGCCTCGGCCGGGGCGGTCGTACGGGCCGTGGAGGAGCCGTACGAGGAGGAACCGGACGGCCCGCTCGATCTGCGCTTCCTGCTGGCGCCGTACGCGGGTGCCCGGGTCAGCCTCGCCGAGCCCGGTGCACCGGTCGAGCTGCCCCGGCCGGCCGCGCGGGAGCTGGCCGCCGCGGTCGGCGCCGCCCTGGACAACGTGCGCAAGCACGCCGGGGCCGGCGCCCGGGCCTGGATCCTGGTCGAGGACGAGCCGGACGAGATCGTCGTGACCGTCCGGGACGACGGCCCCGGCATCCCCGAGGGCCGGCTCGTCCAGGCCGAGGGAGAGGGCCGGCTCGGCGTGGCCCAGTCGATCCGAGGGCGGCTGCGCGATCTGGGCGGCAGCGCCGAACTCGTCTCCGTCCCCGGACAGGGCACGGAAGTGGAACTGAAAGTACCGAAGGGCGCCGGTCGGGCGCGGGGGAAGAAGGCGGAGCGGCGATGAGCGAGCAGCAGGACCCGATCAAGGTCATGGTGGTGGACGACCACCCCATGTGGCGCGACGCGGTCGCCCGGGACCTCGCCGAGTCCGGCTTCGAGGTGGTCGCCACCGCGGGCGACGGCGAGCAGGCGGTCCGCCGTGCCAGGGCCGCCGCCCCCGACGTCCTCGTGCTGGACCTCAACCTGCCCGCCAAGCCCGGCGTCCAGGTGTGCAAGGAACTGGTCGGCCACAACCCGGCGTTGCGCGTCCTGGTCCTGTCGGCGAGCGGTGAGCACGCCGATGTCCTGGAGGCCGTGAAGTCGGGCGCGACCGGCTATCTGCTGAAGTCGGCCTCCACCGAGGAGCTGCTGGACGCCGTGCGCCGTACCGCCGTCGGCGACCCCGTGTTCACGCCCGGCCTCGCCGGACTGGTCCTCGGCGAGTACCGCCGGCTCGCCGCCGAGCCCGTGCCCGCCCCCGACACCGACGAGCCCGGGGCGCCCCGGCTGACGGACCGGGAGACGGAGGTGTTGCGGCTGGTCGCCAAGGGCCTGAGCTACAAGCAGATCGCCGAACGCCTCGTCATCTCCCACCGCACGGTCCAGAACCATGTGCAGAACACCCTCGGCAAACTCCAGCTGCACAACAGGGTCGAGCTGGTGCGGTACGCCATAGAGCGCGGCCTGGACGACGAGTAGCGCACCGGAATCACCCTTCCCGCCCCTCCCGATGTGACACGGATCACCACTAGCGTGACTCTCTGTCAGGAAACCGTGGTGAAGGGACATTTCCATGCGGGTCGGAGTACTGACCGGAGGCGGCGACTGCCCCGGGCTCAACGCCGTCATCCGGGCCATCGTCCGTAAGGGCGTGCAGGAGTACGGCTATGACTTCGTCGGCTTCCGGGACGGCTGGCGCGGACCTCTCGAAGGCGACAGCGTGCGCCTCGACATCCCCGCGGTGCGCGGCATCCTGCCCCGCGGCGGCACCGTCCTCGGCTCCTCGCGCACCAACCCCCTCAAGGCGGAGAACGGCGTCCGCCGCATCAAGGAGAACCTGGCCAAGCAGGAGATCGACGCTCTGATCACGATCGGCGGCGAGGACACCCTGGGGGTCGCCGCGCGCCTGTCCGACGAGTACGGCGTGCCGTGTGTCGGCGTGCCCAAGACGATCGACAACGACCTGTCCGCGACCGACTACACCTTCGGCTTCGACACCGCGGTCGGCATCGCCACGGAGGCCATCGACCGCCTCCACACCACCGCCGAGTCCCATATGCGCGTCCTGGTCTGCGAGGTGATGGGCCGTCATGCCGGCTGGATCGCCCTCCACTCCGGCCTCGCCGGCGGTGCCAACGTCATCCTCATCCCCGAGCAACGCTTCGACCTCGACCAGGTGTGCGCCTGGATCACCTCCCGGTTCAAGGCGTCGTACGCACCGATCGTGGTCGTCGCGGAAGGCGCGATGCCGAAGGACGGGGACGCGGTCCTGAAGGACGAGTCGCTCGACTCCTTCGGGCACGTCCGCCTGTCCGGCGTCGGCGAGTGGCTGGCGAAGGAGATCGAGAAGCGCACCGGCAAGGAGGCCCGCACCACCGTCCTCGGTCACATCCAGCGCGGCGGCACGCCCAGCGCCTTCGACCGCTGGCTGGCCACCCGCTTCGGCCTGCACGCCATCGACTGCGTCCACGACGGCGACTTCGGCACGATGGTCGCCCTGCGCGCCACCGACATCGTCCGCGTCCCCCTCGCCGAGGCCACGGCCAGGCTGAAGACGGTGGACCCGAAGCTGTACGAGGAGATCGGGGTGTTCTTCGGCTGACGGCAGCCCCAGGACGGCTACACGGTCGTACGGCGCAGCTGACCGACCAGTTCCCGTACGACCGTTGCCCCGTTCAGGGTCAGGATCGACTCCGGGTGGAACTGCACCCCGGCGAACCCCGGACCCCGCAGCGCGTGCACCTCACCGTCGGGGGCCCGGCTCACCTCCACCCCGTGCGCGGCCAGCTCACGGGCCGTCTCCTCGTCGCAGCGGGCCACGAAGCTGTTGTAGAAGCCGACCGTCTCGGGCCGTCCGAACAGGTCGATCGTGGTCTGCACCCCCTGGTGGGGGACCTGCTTGCGGACGATCTCCAGCCCGAGCTCCGCCGCGATCAGTTCGTGCCCGAGGCAGACGCCGAGCACGCCGTACCGGTGCGCCCGGATCACCTCGGCGGTGAGATTCCGCAGGAACCGCATCTTGGCGTCGTCGAGCTCGCAGGGGTCACCGGGACCGGGCCCGATGACGACCGGCCCCTCGTGCGCGAGCACCGCCCTCCGCAGTCCCGGCTCGTCGTACCGCCGGACGGTGACGTCCAGCCCGCTCGACCGCAGCATGTGCGCGAGCATCGCCGTGAAGGTGTCCTCGCCGTCGACGACGAGAGCCCGGCCGGTGAGCTCCTGTGCCGGTTCCTGCATCCGCAGCCAGAAGGGCGCGAGCGCGGCCCGCCGCCCGTCCAGCGCCGCCCGCACCCGCGGGTCGTCGGCCAGCCGGGGCCGCTGACGCTCCGCGTGCGGCCGGGACGGCCGTACTCCGAGGGCCGCCAGCACGCCCGCCGCCTTCGCGTGCGTCTCCGCGACCTCGCCCGCCGGGTCCGAGCCGCGCACCAGCGTGGCGCCGACCGGCACCCGCAGACGTCCACCGGCGGAGATGTCGGCGGTGCGGATCAGGATGGGGGAGTCCAGGGTCTGTGCGCCCCCGGAGTCGCGGCCGAGCAGGGCCAGCGCGCCCGCGTAGTAGCCACGACCGCCGACTTCGTGCCGCTCGATGACCCGGCACGCGTTCTGCACCGGCGACCCGGTCACCGTCGCCGCGAACATGGTCTCCTTCAGCACCTCCCGTGCGTCCAGGGAGGACTTCCCGCGCAGCTCGTACTCGGTGTGCGCGAGGTGGGCCATCTCCTTCAGCCGCGGCCCGACGACGACGCCGCCCATGTCGCCGACGGTGCACATCATCTTCAGTTCCTCGTCGACGACCATCGACAGCTCCTCGATCTCCTTGCCGTCGGCGAGGAAGGAGAGCAGGTGCTCCGGGGTCGGCCCCCCGGCGGGATACCGGTACGTCCCGCTGATCGGGTTCATGACGACGGTCCCGCCGGACATCCGGACGTGCACCTCGGGGCTGGCCCCCACCAGCGTCCGGTCCCCGGTGTGCACGACGAAGGTCCAGTAGGCGCCGCGCTCGTCCTGCAGCAGCCGCCGGAACAGCGCGAGCGCGTCGGCCCGGCCGAATCCCGGGATCTCGCCCTCGTACGTGCGCCGGATCACGAAGTTCGCCCCCTCGCCCCGGCCGATCTCCTCGTCCAGCACCCGGGCGACGATCTCGCCGTACTCCTCGTCGCCGACGTCGAAGCCACCGCCCTCGACGCGCACCTCGTGCGCCGGCAGCCGGCCCAGCGCCACGTCGAGCGGGATCTCGTACGACTCCTCGGGGGTCAGCACCAGCAGGGGGGTGCCGTCGTCGCGGACGTCGAAGCCGCGCTCGCGGATCTGCCGGAACGGGACCAGCGCGAGGCCCTCGCCGGGCAGGTCGGCGAGCCGGTCGTGGCCGGTCACCGGGCCGAGGAGCACTTCGACCGGGTGCGTGTCGCGGCCGGGCGTGCGGCGGCGGAGCAGGGCGAAGGGGCGGTCGTCGTGCAGGAGCTGTGCCAGGTCCATGGTTCCTCTTCCGTCGATGTCGGTGAGGAACGGCCCCGGACACACCGAAGGCCGCCCCTCGGGCGGCCTTCGCGAAGTCTGGTGTACGCGCGATCAGTGGGCCGCCGGATGAGCGGTCCACCACCAGGTGCGGGTCGAGTGCGCGAACATGCCCGGCACCCTACCCCATGCCGGGGGAGACCGCGGGATGCCACCGACGGTTACGATCTTCGTTCTGTACTTGACATGTCCCATTCGCTTTTACGGAAGGTACGCATGGGATTCATACGGGGTTCCAGGCTCCTGGCCTGCCTGGCGGCCACGGCGGCGCTGCTGACCGGCCTCACGGCCCAGCCCGCCTCGGCCGCGGATTCGCCGACGGTGACGAAGCTCTCCCTCGGCGCCGACCAGTTCAAGCTGACCGACACCAGCTATGTCTCGGCCGCGAACAATCTCTACAACAACCACCTCACCAGCCACGCCAACCTCACGGACGTCGTCACCACCGACTACACGAAGAACTCCTCCGGTGCGACGGACAGCTGGCTGAACCTGCGCTCGATGCGCTCCTGCGCCGGCACCGAGACCAAGGCACTGCCCCCGGTGGGCACCAAGAAGGCCTGGTGCTGGTCGAACGCCCACACCGACGACACCAGCCCGCACTGGTGGCCGCAGGGCCTGAGCAGCACGGGCACCGCCGACGGCGGCGACGGCGCCATCCAGGGCAAGCACGTCGTGGCGGTCTCCTGGCACTACCGGACCCTCAGCAACGAGGACTCCAGGGACTGCACGACCAACAACCTGCTCAAGATGACCTTCATCGACCGGGACACCGGCAAGTACCGCCACGTCCTGCTCGCCGAGCCCACCGACTCGGGCAACAACTTCAAGTTCGTGACCGGCCACGGCGGCGGCATCGTCTGGTACGCGAACTACCTCTACGTCACGGACACCGCGAACGGCATCCGGGTCTTCGACATCAACAAGCTCGCCAAGGTCGACACCTACGGCTCCGGCGTGGGCACCTACGGGATCGACGGCGCCGGCCGGTCCAGCGCCTGCGGCTACCCGTACGTCCTGCCGGAGGTCCACTACTACAAGCAGGCGGGCACGCCGTCCGACTGCTCGGGCAACACCATCGACCCCGAGCAGCTGTGCTTCTCCTGGCTCTCGCTGGACAAGACCGGCGGCGGCCCCTTCAAGCTGGTCGCCGGCGAGTGGCAGGGCTACGTCGACGGCGCCCGCGTGGTGCGCTACCAGCTGAACCCGACCAGCTCCTCCACATACCCCGGCCTGCTCAACATGTCCGGCGGTAGAACCGTGATCCAGGACGCCTACGCCGCCTCCCGCTACCGGGGCCTGCAGGGCGGTATGACCTGGACCGACAGCCAGGGCGTGCTGAACTTCGGCTTCCACAAGGGGTGCGGCACCGTGCCCGGCGTGTACTCGCACACCTGGGTGGGCGACACCCGCGCCGCGACGAGCTGCGCGGCCGGCGGCAACTGGGCGGCGGGCCCGCCGCAGGCCCTGAGCTACTGGCCGAAGCTCGACGCCGACCAGGTCGACGAGGTGTGGGGGCTGACCGAGGGCATCTGTGCGGGCAGCGACCTGCGAACGGCGCACACCGAGTTCAAGGCCGCCACGGACGACAGCGACGTGTGCTGGAACTACAAGGGCACGGACAACCTCTCCCTGCGCACGGTCTTCGCCGTCGGTTTCACCGACCCGGCGGTGCAGAACCTGCACTGACGGTCTGCGCCGACGTTCCGGACGGGTCCGCCGTGCACACCTCGCGCGGCGGACCCCTGCGTCTCACCTGGTGAGCCCGCGGCATGTATGCGTGCGGTGACCCCGTAATGTGGAGAACGTGACCGTGAACGCAACCAGCCCGAGCGCTGGCAACACCTGGCGAAACCTGCCCGCGGCGCAGCAGCCCGAGTACCCCGACCCCGAGGCTCTGCGCGCAGTGATCGCGGACCTCGAGTCGTATCCGCCGCTCGTCTTCGCGGGCGAGTGCGACCAGCTGCGCGCCCGGATGGCGGCCGTCGCCAAGGGAGAGGCGTTCCTCCTCCAGGGCGGCGACTGCGCCGAGGCCTTCGACGCGGTGTCCGCCGACCACATCCGCAACAAGCTCAAGACGCTGCTCCAGATGGGTGCCGTCCTCACCTACGCGGCCTCGGTGCCCGTGGTGAAGGTCGGCCGTATCGCCGGACAGTACTCCAAGCCCCGCTCCAAGCCGACCGAGACCCGCGACGGCGTGACGCTGCCGACCTACCGCGGCGACTCCGTCAACGGCTTCGACTTCACCGAGGCCGCCCGCGTCCCGGACCCCGAGCGCCTGAAGCGGATGTACAACGCCTCCGCCTCCACGCTGAACCTGGTGCGCGCCTTCACCACCGGCGGTTACGCCGACCTGCGCCAGGTGCACGCCTGGAACCAGGACTTCGTGAAGACCTCCCCGTCGGGCCAGCGCTACGAGCAGCTCGCGCGGGAGATCGACAACGCGCTGAACTTCATGCGGGCCTGCGGTGCGGAGCCGGAGGAGTTCAAGACCGTCGAGTTCTTCTCCTCGCACGAGGCGCTGCTGCTGGACTACGAGTCCGCCCTGACCCGGGTCGACTCGCGCACCGGCAAGCTGTACGACGTCTCCGCGCACATGGTGTGGATCGGTGAGCGCACCCGGCAGCTGGACGGCGCGCACATCGAGTTCGCCTCGCAGATCCGCAACCCGATCGGCATCAAGCTCGGCCCGACCACGACGGCCGAGGAGGCGCTGCAGTACATCGACCGCCTCGACCCCGAGCGGGAGCCGGGCCGGCTGACCTTCATCGTCCGGATGGGCGCCGACAAGATCCGCGACAAGCTCCCCGAGCTGGTCGAGAAGGTCACGGCGTCCGGCGCGACGGTGGCCTGGGTGACCGACCCGATGCACGGCAACACCTTCGAGGCGGCCTCCGGGCACAAGACCCGCCGCTTCGACGACGTGCTCGACGAGGTCAAGGGCTTCTTCGAGGTCCACAAGGCGCTCGGCACCCACCCGGGCGGCATCCATGTGGAGCTGACCGGCGACGACGTCACCGAGTGCGTGGGCGGCGGCGACGAGATCTTCGTCGACGATCTGCACCAGCGCTACGAGACGGCCTGCGACCCGCGGCTGAACCGCAGCCAGTCGCTGGACCTGGCGTTCCTGGTCGCGGAGATGTACCGGGACCAGTAGGCACCTGAAGGGGCGCGGATCACACAGGATCCGCGCCTCCTCCTCTTTTGCGGGTGCCGGGGGATGGGTAAGGTTAGGTTTGCCTCACCGAGAAACGGGATGGCAGTACACAGAGCGATCCCGTCGGGAGGTGAATCCGCGTGTACGTCTGCAGCTGCTTCGGGATCACCGAGGCCCAGGTCCAGCAGCACGCGCAGGACGGTGCCTGCACCCCGCGCCAGATAGCCTCCGCCTGCAAGGCGGGCACGGACTGCGGCTCCTGCGTCCGCCGGATCCAGGCACTCCTCGGCCGGGGCGCCTGTCCGCGCCGCGAGCTGGCCGACCAGGGCAAGCCGGTGCTGGCGGAGATCGCCGCGGACATACCCGCCGACCTCCCCGAGGCGGCGTAGGGTTCAGCTGCTCTCCGGCTGCTCGATCAGCTGGGAGAGGTAGAGCGCCTCGCCGAGCTTCTCCAGCAGTTCCAGCTGGGTGTCGAGGTAGTCGATGTGGTGCTCCTCGTCGGCGAGGATGTCCTCGAAGATGTTGGCGGACGTGATGTCCCCCTTCTCGCGCATCACCTTGATGCCCCGCCGGAGCCGGTCGATCGCCTCGACCTCGATCTGCCGGTCGGCCTCGAACATCTCCCGCACCGTCTGCCCGACGCGGACGTGGAAGAGCCGCTGGTAGTTGGGCAGCCCCTCCAGGAACAGGATCCGGTCGGTGAGCACCTCCGCGTGCTTCATCTCGTCGAACGACTCGTGCCGTGTGTACTTGGCGAGCTTGTACCAGCCGAAGTTCTCCTGCATCTTCGCGTGCAGGAAGTACTGGTTGATCGCGGTCAGCTCGCCGGTGAGCTGCTCGTTGAGGAACTCGATGACCTCGGGGTCGCCCTGCATCGCAGCGGCTCCTTCCACACGGGTTACGGGAGAGGGTGCGGCGGCATGATCGCACCGGCAACGAAGATCGTCCAGTAAGTGTCTACTTAGTAGATACGTCCCGAGTTGGTGCTGCTTGTCCGATTCTTGAAAGGGTGGTCAAGGGCACTGCCCGAGGTCTGTCAGGATGGATACATGGGTCATCCGGTGGAGCGCGAGTCTGGAGCAGCGGCAGGGCCCGAGCTTCCGCCGGGTCAGCGGCTCCAGCGCGGCTGGCCGGTCACGCACTACGGGCCCGTACCGAAGTTCCGGCCCGAGCGCTGGGAGTTCCGGGTCTTCGGCGCCACCGCCGACGGTGACAAGCACGTCTGGAACCACGAGGAGTTCACGGCCCTGCCGTACACCACCGTGGTGGCCGATCTGCACTGCGTGACGAAGTTCAGCATGACCGGCGCGGAGTGGGGCGGCATCCCCGCCCGCACCCTCCTGGAGCTGGCCCCGCCGGCGCCCGACGTCACCCACGTGATGGTGTGGGCGGAGTACGGCTTCAGCTCGAACCTCCGCCTGTCGGACTTCACGTCCGAGCGCACCATCTTCGCCACCCACAAGGACGGCGAGCTGCTCACCGCCGAGCACGGCTTCCCGGTCCGGCTGATCGTGCCCCACCTGTACGCCTGGAAGGGCCCCAAGTGGGTCCGCGGCGTGGAGTACATGACCGCCGACCGCCGCGGCTTCTGGGAGGAGCGCGGCTACCACAACATCGGCGATCCCTGGAAGGAGCAGCGCTACTCCTACCAGGAGGCACCGGGCGAGGGCCCGGAACTCTGACCGGCCTCAGCCGTCCCTGAGCTTCTTCAGCCGCTCCACGTCCGCCGCGTGCCCCTCCTTGCCGCCCGGCGTCTCGATGATCAGCGGGACGCCCGCGGTCGCCGGGTGGGTCATCAGGGCGCGGAAGGGGTCCTCGCCGATGTGGCCGGCGCCGATGTTCTCGTGCCGGTCCTTGTGCGCGCCGGCCACGTCCTTGGAGTCGTTCGCATGGATCAGCTTCAGCCGGCCCTCGCCGACGGTGCCGACCAGCAGGTCGAGCGTCCGGTGCATGCCGCTCGGGCCGGTCAGGTCGTGCCCCGCGGCGAAGATGTGGCAGGTGTCCAGGCACACGCCCAGCTTCGGATGGGCGTCCAGTGCCTCGAAGTACGGGCCGAAGTCCCAGGTGCGGGAGCACAGTGAGGCGCCCTGTCCGGCGGTCGACTCCAGCAGCAGGAACGGATCGTCGTCGTGGGTCAGCTCGTCCAGCAGCGGCAGCATGTGCTCGCGCACCTGCTTCAGCGCCACGTCCCGGGCCCGCCCGCCGGTGGCGCTCCCGGTGTGCACGACCACACCCAGCGCGCCGATCTCCCGCCCGCGCCGCAGCGAGTGCCTGAGCGACTCCACCGACCGCTCCACGGTCGCCTCGGTGTGCGAGCCGAAGTTGATCAGGTACGGGGCGTGCACGTACGCCGGGACCGACCGCTCGGCACACTCCTGCCGGAACGCCTCGTCCTGCCGCGGGTTCCCGGCGGGTGTGGCCCAGCCTCGCGGATTGGCCACGAAGACCTGCACGGTCTCCGCACGCAGCTCACGGGCGTACGACAGCCCCACGGAGTGCAGACCGCCGGCCACGGGGACATGACCGCCGACGGGGTTGCGCGGAAGGGGCGAGGGGACGGGCGGGGGCTGAACGGGACTCACCCGTTCAGGGTGTCATGCCCGCCACGGCCGCCGGACCACGGCCTGCGGTGACCCCCGTCACCGGATGGTGATGGTGATGGTCGACCCCTTGGGAGCCGTGTCGCCGCCCTCCACCGACTGCTTCTTCACGGTGTCACCGAACAGACCGAGCAGCCCGCGGTCCTCGTCCACCGTGAAGCCCGCGCCCTCCAGCGCCTTGTGGGCGTCGTCCACGCTGTCGCCGACCACGTCCGGCACCTCGACCATCTGCGGCCCCTTGGACAGCGTCAGCGTCACCGTGTCGCCCTCGGCGGCCGGGCTGCCGTCGCCCGGGCTCTGCCGGGCCACCTTGCCCTTGTCGACGTCGGAGTTGACCTGCTGCGGGGCGATCACCACCTTCAGGCCGGCGTCCGTCAGCTCCTGCTTGGCCTCGTCCAGGTCGTCACCGGTGACGTCCGGCACGTCGATCGGGCTGCCCTTGCTGACGGTCAGCGCGATCGCCGAGCCGGCGTGCCGTTTGGTGCCCGCCTTCGGCGTTGTGGCGATCACCGAGCCCTTGGCGACGCTCTCGCTGAACTCCCGGGTCACCATGCCCGGCTCCAGCCCGTCCGCCTTCAGCCGCGCCCGCGCCTCGGCCAGCGGGCGGCCCGCGACATCCGGCACGTTCACCGTCTCGGGGCCCAGCGAGATGGTCAGCGTCACCGCGTCGTGATCGCGGATCCGGGCGCCGGGCGCCGGGTCGGTGCCTATGACCGTGCCCCGCTGGACGGTGTCGTTGTACGCGCGCTTGACCTGTCCGACCTCCAGCCCGGCCGCCTCCAGCCGGTCCCGCGCCTGCGCCTCGGTCTTCGACAGCAGCGGCGGGACCTTCGTGAACTGGCCGGAGTTGATGTACCAGACGCCGGCGCCCACGCCGAACACCACCAGCACGGCGGCGACGATCGTCAGCACCAGACGCCTCGGCCGGCGGGGCGCCGGCGGTGGCGCCTGCAGCCGGCTGGTGTGCTGGACGGCACTCCCGGCCGGCCCGTCCTCGTTGACGGGCAACGGCCGCGGCACGGTCAGCGAGCGCGGGATCACGCTCGTACGGTCCTCGGCGTTGTCGTGCTCCGCGGTGAGCGCCTGCGGCGGCACCGCGTCCAACTGCTCGGCGCTCAGCCCGAGGCGTGCCTCGCGCAGCTGGGCGAGCAGCGCCACGGCGTCGTACGGCCGGATGTCCGGGGTGCGCGCGGTCGCCGACGCGACCAGCTCGTCCAGCTCGTACGGCAGGCCCGGCACCAGCGCCGAGGGCGGCGGCACGTCCTCGTGGATGTGCTTGTAGAGCACCTGCGCGGGGGAGTCCCCGGAGTGCGGCTTGCCGCCGGTCAGCATCTCGTACAGCACGACACCGCAGGCGTAGACGTCGACCCGGGGATCGGCGGTGCCCTGCTCGATCTGCTCGGGCGCGAGATACGACACGGTCCCGAGGACGGCGCCGGTCGTGCTGGTCACCGTGTCCACGGACCGCACCAGCCCGAAGTCGGCGACCTTGACCCGGCCGTCATCCCCTATCAGCACGTTCTCGGGTTTCATGTCCCGGTGCACGAACCCGGCCCGGTGCGCGGCACCCAGCGCGGCCAGCACCGGCTCCAGGATGTCCAGCGCGGCCCGCGGCTGCAGTGCGCCCCGTTCGCGCAGCACGTCCCGCAGGGTGCACCCGGCGACGTACTCCATCGCCAGGTACACGTACGACCCGTCGGTCCCCTGGTCGAAGACCTGCACCACATTCGGGTGTGCCAGCCGCGCGACGGACTTGGCCTCCCGGATGAACCGCTCCACGAACGAACCGTCCGACGCGAGCGTCGGGTGCATCACCTTCAGCGCGAGAACGCGGTCCAGACGGATGTCCAGGGCCCGGTAGACCGTGGCCATCCCGCCGACCGCGATCCGTGCGTCGACGCGATAACGGCCGTCGAGCACCTGCCCGACGAGGGGGTCCTGAAGGGTCGTATCCACGCAGGGGAGTCTACGAGGGCCGACCGACAGTGCCGCACGCTGTGCTGTTCCGGGGACGGAATGCAGCACAGCTGTGACTCGCCCGCGATCAGAAGGCCGGGCGCTCGGGATCGAGGTGGGCGCGCCCCTCGGCCGGGGAGGAGGCCTCCGCGAAGTGCCTGCGCGGAATCCGCCCGGCCAGCCGGGCCAGCCGGCCGCCCTCCACCGCATGCCGCATCGCGGCGGCCATCAGCTCCGGCTCCTGCGCCCGCGTCACCGCCGAGGCCAGCATCACCCCGGCACAGCCCAGCTCCATGGCCAGCGCGGCGTCCGACGCCGTGCCCGCCCCCGCGTCCAGAATCACCGGCACCCGCGCGTGCTCGACGATCAGCTGGAAGTTGTGGGGGTTGCGGATCCCGAGCCCGGACCCGATCGGCGACCCCAGCGGCATCACCGCCGCACACCCGACGTCCTCCAGCTTCCGTGCCAGCACAGGATCGTCATTGGTGTACGGCAGCACCGTGAACCCGTCGTCGACCAGCGTCTCCGCCGCCTCCAGCAGTTCCACCGGATCCGGCAGCAGCGTCCGCTCGTCGGCGATGACCTCCAGCTTGACCAGGTCCGTGCCCAGTGCCTCCCGCGCCAGCCGCGCGGTCAGCACGGCCTCGCCCGCGGTGAAACAGCCCGCCGTGTTCGGCAGCACCCGGATGCCCAGCTTCTCCAGCACCGACAGCACCGAGCCGTGCACGGACGGGTCCACCCGCCGCATCGCGACCGTCGTCAGCTCGGTGCCGGAGGCGGCCAGCGCCCGCTCCAGCACCTCCAGGCTGGGCGCACCGCCCGTGCCCATGATCAGCCGCGACGAGAACGCCGTACCCCCGAGGACCAGAGGATCGTCGGCCATGGCTCAGCCTCCCTGGACCGCGGTGAGGACTTCGACGCGATCGCCCTCGGCCAGCGCCGTGGCCGCCCACTGCGCGCGCGGGACGACGGTCTCGTTGACGGCGGCGGCCACTCCGGAGGGCGCCGCGACCAGCGACCGTACGACGGTGTCGAGAGCGGTACCCGGGACGATCTCCCGGCGCTCTCCGTTGACGGAGATGGAAAGGGTGACGGAGATGGTCATGCGGGCTGCTCCATGAGGACGGCGGCGCCGAAGCGCTGGGGCGTGAACGGACGGGCCACTTCCGGAAGTTGACCGCCGGTCAGCAGCTGGGCCAGTACATCGCCGGTGACCGGTGTGAGCAGCACCCCGTTGCGGTAGTGCCCGGTGGCCAGCAGCAGCCCGTCGAGCCCGGACGGGCCGAGCAGCGGCGCGTTGTCGGGGGAGCCGGGGCGCAGCCCGGCCCGGGTCTCGGTGAGCGGCAGTTCGGTGATGCCCGGCACCAGCTCATGGGCGTCGCGCAGTAGCTCGTACACCCCGCCCGCGGTGACGGTCGTGTCCCAGCCCAGCTCCTCGCTGGTGGCACCGACGACGAGTTCGCCGTTCTCGCGGGGCACCAGATAGACCTGGCTGCCGCGGACGACGGCCCGTACGGTGCGGCTGAGGAACGGCGCGTACCGGCGCGGCACCGTCAGCCGCAGCACCTGGCCCTTCACCGGCCGCACCGGCGGCAGCAGCGCCTCGGGCACGCCCGCGAGCCGTCCGCTCATGCTCCCGGCCGCGAGGACGACCTGGCCGGCGCGCAGCCCGGTGCCGTCCGCGAGCGTGACCCCGGCGGCCCGGTCCCGTACGACGTCCAGCCGTTCCGCCCACGCCCGGTGGAACACCACCCCGGCCCGCTCGCACGCGGTCACCAGGGCCGCCGCGAGCCGGCGCGGGTCGATCTGGTGGTCGCCGTCGACCCGCAGGCCGCCGCGCACCCCGGGCGCCAGCATCGGCTCCAGACGCCGGCAGTCCCGCCCGGACAGCCACTCGGACTCCAGGCCGCAGCGCCGCTGCAGGGCGTGCAGTTCCCGCAGATGTGCGCGGTCGTCGGCGTCGAGCGCGACCTGGAGGGTGCCGCAGCGGCGGTAGCCGAGGTCGTGGCCGGTCAGCTCGGTCAGCTCGGCCGCGAAGTCCGGGTAGCGGCGGGCCGATTCCAGATTCAGGGCGAGCAACGTCTCCTCGCCGTAGTGCAGTTCGGTGACCGCGGCCAGCATCCCCGCCGCGACCCGCGCGGCCCCGCCGCCGGGCTCGGGGTCCGCCACGGCCGTGGCGAGCCCGCGCTGCGCCGCGCGCCAGGCCGTGACCAGGCCGATGATGCCGCCCCCGATGACGAGGACGTCGGACGTGTCGGATGTACGTGACGACATGGGCGTCCAGCCCCTCCCTTCGCCGGCATGACCCGGATCAGGTTCGTACGGTCGGAGGCCGCCAGCCTCCCTCTCAGCCCGGTGCGTCCGGGCTCCCGCGAGTGCTTGTACGGTGGCCACCCTAGCCCGCCCCGCTCGTCACCCGTAAGGGAGCCCCTGCCCGTGCCCCGGTCGCTCGACGGACTGATCCTCGCCCCCGTGGCGGACCAAGCCCCAGGTCAGGTGGGCTCCCGCACCCGGTTCGCCTACCACGAGAAGGCTGGCGAGATCTGGGCCGAGTACGCGGGGGGCGACGTGGTACGCGGCCATCTGGTCGGCACCCGGGAGGGCGACCGGCTGGACTTCCGCTATGTCCAGCTGAGGACCGACGGCACGACCGCCTCGGGGCACTGTGTGTCCACGGTCGTCGAGCTGCCGGACGGGCGGGTACGCCTGGAGGAGACCTGGGAGTGGGAGTCGCGGGCGGGCTCCGGCACGAGTGTTGTGGAACAGGTCACCGAGCACGCCCGCTGACTGACGCTGCGTCACTGTCTATGGTGATCAGGTGAGCCAGCAGACAGCACAAGAGGGCACGTCACAAGGGCGGCGCGTGGTCGTCGTCGGCGCCGGCATGGCCGGGGTGCAGACCGCGGTCGCCCTGCGCGAACAGGGCTTCAAGGGCACCGTCACCCTCATCGGCGCCGAACCCCACCAGCCGTACGACCGGCCGCCGCTGTCCAAGGCCGTACTGCTCGGCAAGGCCGAGGACTCCGCCTTCGACGTGGACTTCGAGTCGCTCGGCGTCGAGCTGCGGCTCGGCTGCGAGGTACTGGGCGTGCGCCCCGCCGCACACGAGCTGGACACCGAGCAGGGCCCGGTGCCGTACGACGTCCTGGTCCTCGCCACCGGTGCCGAACCGATCAGCCTGCCCGGCACCGAGGGCGTCCCCGGCGTGCACCTGCTGCGCACCCTGGACGATGCCGAACGGCTGCGGCCGGTGCTCGCCCGGCAGCACGAGATCGTGGTCGTCGGCGCCGGCTGGATCGGCGCCGAGTTCGCCACGGCCGCCCGCGAGGCCGGCTGCGCGGTGACCGTCGTGGAGGCAGCCGACCGCCCGCTCGCCGGCGCCCTGCCCGCCGAGGTCGCCGCCCCGATGGCCGCCTGGTACGCCGACGCCGGCGCCGAACTGCGCACGCTCGCGCGCGTGGAGCGCGTCGAGCCCGGCGCGGTCGTGCTCGCCGACGGCACCCGGCTGCCCGCGGGCGCCGTCGTCGTCGGCATCGGCGCCCGCCCCGCCACCATCTGGCTGGCCGGTTCCGGCATCGAACTGGGCCCGCACGGGGACGTCCTCGCCGACGACCGGCTGCGCACCTCCGTGCAGGACGTGTACGCCGTCGGCGACTGCGCCTCCTTCCCCTCCGCCCGCTACGGCGAACGGCTGCTCGTCCACCACTGGGACAACGCCCTGCAGGGTCCTCGCACGGTCGCCGCGAACATCCTCGGCGAGACCCCGGCGGTCTACGACCCGGTCCCGTACTTCTGGTCCGAGCAGTTCGGCCGCTTCGTGCAGTACGCCGGCCACCACGCCGCGGCCGACCGCATGGTGTGGCGCGGCGACCCCGAGGGCCCCGCCTGGTCGGTGTGCTGGCTGCGCGAGGACCGCCTGGTAGCCCTGCTGGCCGTGGGCCGACCGCGTGATCTGGCGCAGGGCCGCAGGCTGATCGAGGCGGGCCGGACCATGGACGCGCAGGCACTGGCCGATCAGGGAAAGCCCCTGAAGGATGCAACCGCTGACTGAACAGCGCCCTGGTGACAGCGCCCCGTGAGGGGCGCGGGCCCAGTGATGTGCGGCGTTGCCGCGTGGGCGCGAGCCACCCCGACGTGCCGCAGCCGAAGGACGACCCGTCGCGGCACCCGGCGGAGCAGATCGCGGCCAGTCCGGCGGAGCGCCTACCCTTGGTGCCGTGACCGAGATTGACGCAAAGATCGATGCTCTCGTCCCCGCCTGGCTCACCCTCCCCGACATCGCCGAACAGCTCGGCGTCGAGGTGACGCGCGTGCGGCAGCTGGTCAAGGAGGGCCAGCTCATCGCCGTACGCCGAGGTGAGAACCGCGCGCTGCACGTCCCCGCCGCCTTCATCGACGGGGACAAGGTCGTCAAGGGCCTGTCCGGCACCCTGACGCTCCTGCGGGACGACGGCTTCACGGTCGAAGAGATGATCGAGTGGCTCTTCACCCCCGACCCGACCCTGCCCGGCACCCCCGCGCAGGCCCTGAGTGAGAATCGCGGCACGGAGGTGAAGCGCCGGGCCCAGGCGCTCGCCGTCTGAGCCGACCCGCAGCGCGCGCGGTGGCGTGCCGGCCCTCATGGCCGTACGCCACCCGCGCCGGCCGCCCGCACACCCATCAGGGGGGACCACGTATGTCCGACACCGCACGCGCCGCGCTCGCCGACGCCCGTCTGTACCTCTGCACGGACGCGCGCACGCGCCAGGGCGACCTGCCCGAGTTCCTGGACGCGGTCCTGGCCGGCGGTGTCGACATCGTCCAGCTGCGCGACAAGGGCCTGGAGGCCGCCGAGGAGCTGCAGCACCTGGAGGTCTTCGCGGACGCCTGCGCCCGGCACGGCAAGCTCCTCGCGGTGAACGACCGCGCGGACGTCGCGCACGCCGCCCGCGCCGATGTGCTGCACCTCGGCCAGGGCGACCTGCCGGTCCCCGCGGCCCGCGCCGTCCTCGGCGACGAGGTGCTGATCGGCCGCTCCACGCACGCCGAGTCCGAGGCCGCCGCGGCCGCCGTGCAGGACGGCGTGGACTACTTCTGCACCGGCCCCTGCTGGCCCACACCGACCAAGCCCGGCCGCCACGCTCCGGGACTCGACCT
The DNA here is from genome assembly GCF_044546895.1 of Streptomyces sp. NPDC053069. Lineage (NCBI taxonomy): Bacteria > Bacillati > Actinomycetota > Actinomycetes > Kitasatosporales > Streptomycetaceae > Streptomyces > Streptomyces sp. NPDC053069. Next base: position 50,431 of record NZ_JBITZN010000008.1, read on the forward strand.
GGTCCGGTACACCGCCGGCCTGGGCACCGAACGCCCCTGGTTCGCGATCGGCGGCATCGACCTGTCCAACCTCGACCAGGTGCTGGACGCGGGCGCCCGCCGGGTGGTCGTCGTCCGCGCGATCACCGAGGCCGACGACCCCGGGGCGGCCGCGGCGGAGTTCGCGAAGCGGCTGCGGCAGGCCTAGCGGAGCCTGCTGTCCACCGGCCTGTGCACCGTCCCTGTCCACATTTCTGTCCAAGGAGTGGACAGGGGAGCGGCAATTCGGGCAAATTTCCGGCATTCGGTTGGGGGAGCGCCGAGCCCTGGCTAACCTGCCCGTATGGCCCTCGGAACCGCATCCACCAGGACTGATCGCGCACGCACCGTGCGCGAGATCCTCGCCACCGGCAAGACGACGTACTCGTTCGAGTTCTCGGCACCGAAAACCCCGAAGGGCGAGCGGAACCTGTGGAGCGCGCTCCGGCGGGTCGAGGCGGTCGCGCCCGACTTCGTCTCCGTGACCTACGGCGCCGGCGGTTCCACCCGCGCCGGCACGGTCAAGGAGACCCAGCAGATCGTCGCCGACACCACGCTCACCCCGGTCGCCCACCTCACCGCGGTCGACCACTCCATCGCCGAGCTGCGCAACATCATCGGCCAGTACGCGGACGCCGGGATCCGCAACATGCTCGCCGTGCGCGGCGACCCGCCCGGCGACCCGATGGGCGAGTGGATCCCGCACCCGCGGGGCCTGACCTACGCCGCCGAACTCGTCCGGCTCATCAAGGAGTCGGGCGACTTCTGCGTGGGCGTCGCCGCGTTCCCGGAGATGCACCCCCGCTCCACGGACTGGGACACCGACGTCGCCCGCTTCGTGGACAAGTGCCGTGCGGGCGCCGACTACGCCATCACACAGATGTTCTTCCAGCCGGAGTCGTATCTGAGGCTGCGCGACCGGGTGGCGGCCGCGGGCTGTGACACCCCGGTGATCCCCGAGGTCCTGCCGGTCACCAGCGTGAAGATGCTGGAACGGTTGCCCAGACTCAGCAACGCCGTCTTCCCGGACGCCCTGAAAGAGCGGATCCTCACAGCGAAGGACGATCCGGCGGCGGTACGCTCCATCGGTATCGACTTCGCCACGGAGTTCTGCGCTCGGCTGCTCGCCGAGGGAGTGCCCGGACTGCACTTCATCACGCTGAACAACTCCACGGCGACCCTGGAAATCTACGAGAACCTGGGCCTGCACCACCCCCCGCAGGCCTAGACCGGCCGCACCGCGATACGACACACTGCGTAGCGGTCACTGGGAGAGGGGCGTACATGGGCTGGACGGTCCTCTACATCGCGTTCGGCGTCGTCGCACTGTGGCTGCTGGGCGAGGTGCTGCTGCAGTACAAGGCACGCCTGCGCTGGCGGCTCCTCGCGTTCGCCGGTTTCCTCGGTGTCGTCGTCGGCGTGCTGATGCCGTCCGTGATCGTGATCGGCGTCGGTGCCATCGCCTTCGCGGTCGGCCAGACCTTCGTCACGGTCTCCTTCCGCCGTGGCTTCGCCGCGGGCTGGGCGGTCAAACGCCCGGAGGCCGAGACCGGCGGCGCCAGCAAGCGCCGCCGCGGCAAGGCGGACCGGTACGACCCGGAGGGCGCCGGCCTGGAGCCCGGCGGCCCGGACGACGACCGGGATCCCGGCCAGGCCGTCCCCTCGCAGGGCCACGGCGACTACGACGACGACTACCGCGACGACGTCTTCACCCCGGCCGCCCGTCCCGGGGACCCCACCGCCGCCGAGACCACCGCCGTCTACGAGCCGCAGCCCCTGCCCGAGGACACCGGCTCCTACGGCGTCTACGGCGACACCGCCTACGCCGGCGCCACCCAGGCCCAGGGCACCGAGCAGCAGAGCTACGCCTACGACTACTCGGGCTACGGCCAGCAGGGCTACGGCTATGACACCGGTGGACAGCAGGCCTACGCCAACTACTCCGACCCGTACATCGGCAACCAGCCCTACGGCGCTTCGTACGACACCGGCTACTCCGCGCAGTACGGCCAGCAGGGCTACACCCAGGATCCGTACGCCGGCGGCTACGGCGAGACCCCGGGGGGCGGCGCGTGGGTACCGCAGCAGCGCACCGACGAGACCTACGGCGGTGAACTTCCGCAGGAGCAGCCCTACCCGTACCAGGGACACGGCCATGCACAGCAGCCGCAGCCCGGCGCCGGGTACGACGAGCAGTACCGTTTCTGAGACCTGAGCCCGCTCACTGGGAGCCGCGGAACTCCGGCCCCTCCACGATCAGACCCGCCACCAGCGCACCGGACATGCCCGCGTGCGGCAGTCCGCCGCCGGGGTGCGACCAGCCGCCGACGGTGAAGAGGCCGGCCAGGTCGGTGCTGTTGCCCGGGTGCAGCAGGCGTCCGGCGCCGGCCGCGAGCGCCGGGGCCGGTATCGCGCCGCCCGCCGCGCCCGTGGCCTCCTCGACGGCGGCAGGGGTGCGCACCTCCTTCCAGAGGATGCGGTCCCGCAGACCGGGCACGGCCCGCTCCGCCGCCGTGATCATGTCCTCGGCGTGGTCGTCGAAGACCTGCCGCTCGGTCCCGCCCTGTCCCTGAGTCCGGGCGGGGACCGCCGAGAACAGCACGACCGACTCATGGGCGGCGTCCGGGACCAGCGCCGGGTCGCCGGGCCGCAGCACCGTGACCGTCGGGCGCGCCGCCATCCCCCCGGGGCTGCCGAACAGCAGCTTCCGCTCGCTCTCCGGGTCCTCCGCGTGCACCACGGTCCGGTGGGCAGCACCCTCGGGCCGCCCGCCGCGCAGCGCCAGCAGCACGGTCAGCCGACTCGGCATCCCGCGCTGCGGCGCGACCGCGCCCTCAGCGCGCCGGACCGCGCCCGTGACCGTCCGGCCGGGGGCGTCCGGGGCGACACCGGCCACCACGAAGTCCGCCTCGGCCACCGTCCCGTCCCTCAACTCCAGGCCCGCCGCACGGCCTTCCTTCTCCAGGATCCGTACGACCTCCGCCCCGAAGACGAACTCGACCCGCCGCTGCACGCACCGCTCGTACACCGCGCGCGCCAACTCTCGGATGCCGCCGCGCACATACCAGGTGCCGAAGGCGTGCTCCATGTAGGGCAGCACGGCCGCGCTCGCCGGAACGGTCCGCGGATCGAGGCCGTAGGCGAGGGCGGAGCTCTCCAGCAGAGCCGCCAGACGCTCGTCGCACAGTTCGAGGGAGCCGATCTCGGACAGCGTGCGCGCGTACCGCGTGCGCAGCAGGCGCCGGTGCGGGACGGCCGGATACGGCTCCTTCTCGGCCAGCACCTGCCAGTTCGGCCACAGCGGCTCCTCCAGCAGCGGCCTGCGCGTGCGGTCCCAGGCCTCCCGGGCCCGCACCAGGAACGCCCCCCAGCGCTCGCCCGCGCCCGCACCCAGCGCCTCGTCCAGGGCCGCGACCACACCCGCGCGCGAGGCGTTCGGCAGCGACACCTCGGTGCCGTCCGCGAAGACATGCCGCGCGGACGGATCGACCTGGACCAGCTCGACGCAGTCCTCCAGCGGCTCCTTGCCGGTCTTGACGAACAGGTCGCGGTACACGGCCGGCAGGGTGAGCAGTCCCGGGCCGGTGTCGAAGGCGAACCCGTCCCGCTCGAACCGGCGCACCGCGCCGCCGTACGTCTCCGTACGCTCGTACACCGCCACCCGGTGGCCCGCGACGGCCAGCCGGGCAGCGGCCGCCATCGCGCCCATCCCGGCGCCGATCACCGCAATCCGTGCCATGCCTGCGACTTTATCGACCGCCACTGACAATCCGGTCCGCGGGCGTGGGGTCGCGTGCGGGTGTCTGAGTATGCGTACTCAGGCCGCGAGATGAGTATGTGCGCGGATGGGCCGCGACCTGGGCGAACGGCAGAGTGGAGGCACGGCAAGGGGCGCGGCCCGGCACCGCCGGCACGGGGCGGCGGAACGGGGCTCGCCACCTGGCCGCTCCTTCCGCCGATCCGTCGGCGGAAGCGAGTCGGGGGACCCGGGGACGACCACCCACGGGGGACCATCGGGGGAAGACCGTACGGGGGAGTACGGGGAGTGCGAAGGCGCCGGTCCGGCAGCGGACCGGCGCCTTCCTCGTGTGTTCAGCCCTTGCCGCTCACGCGGCCCTGGAGCAGCCGGGACAGGGCGGAGTGGACGTCGTCCAGCGAGCGCTCCGGCTGGAAGGACTTCCAGTCCAGCGCGGCCACCAGGACCATGCCGACCAGCGCGGCCGCCGTCAGCTGCACGTCGATCTCGTCGCTGAACTCGCCGGCCGCCACGCCTTCGCGCAGCACGCCCTCGACGACCGCGACGGCCTCCTGCCGGACCACCATCAGCGTGGACTGCCAGGCCCGGTTGGTGCGCCACAGCTCGGCCACGTACAGCTGGGTGAAGGCCGGGTAGCGATCGATGAAGACCAGGCCCGCGCGGACCATCGCGTCCAGCGCGTCCACCTTGCTGCCGCCCTCGGCCGCGGTCTGCTCGGCCGCCTCCTTCAGGGAGGCGGTGAGCAGGCCCACACCGTGCCGCAGCAGCTCCTCGAAGAGGACAGACTTGCTCGCGAAGTTGTAGTAGACCGTGCCTTTCGCGACCCCGGCCCGCTCCGCGATCTCGTCCACCGTGGTGGCGGAGAAGCCCTGCTCGGCGATGAGCGTGACGGCCGCCTCGTAGAGCTTCTGCCGGGTGGCCTCGCGGCGCGTGCTGCCGCCTGACCTGGCGCTGCTGCTTTCCATGGCCCTGATTCTCACAGGTACGCGCGCGTGCGGTGGCCGCTTGCCGATCACAGACTCAGCTCGGGGTGCAGCCGGTCCAGCGTCCACACCTGGCGCTGCCGGGCCGCGAGGGCGGTCAGCGCGAGCGCGCCCGCGGTGAACGCGGCGAGCACACCGCACGCCTGCCACACCGGGCCGAGCCCGCCGCCCGTGATCAGCCGGCGCAGCGCCTCCACGATGTAGCTCATCGGCAGGAACGGGTGGATCGCGTTGAAGAAGCGCGGGCTGGTCTGCACCGGATAGGTGCCGCCCGCCGAGGTCAGCTGGAGCATCAGCAGCGCGAGTACCAGGATCCGGCCGGCCGCGCCGAAGCGGGCGTTCAGCCACTGCACGATCGCCGCGAAGCACCCCGTGACCAGGCACAGGAAGCCGATCGTGCCCGCCGCGCGCAGCATCTGCAGACCGATCGCCCAGTGCAGTACGGCCATCAGGGCCACCACCTGGAGCACGCCCACCGCGGCCACCGGCAGCCAGCCCGCGAGCGCGATCCGCCAGGCCGGCGAACCGGCCGCCAGGGCACGCCGGTTGAGCGGCGGGATCAGCATGTAGGCGACCATCGCGCCCACCCACAGCGACAGCGGGATGAAGTACGGGGCGAAGCCGGTGCCGTAGTTCGGTGCCTTGTGCAGGTCGTGGGAGGCCAGCTGGACCGGGTCGGCCATCACGCCGGTGCGCTGGTCGCGGTCCTTCTTGTCGTAGTCCGGGATCTTCCCGGCGCCGTCGTGCAGTCCGCCGGCGAGCCTGTCCGAGCCGTCGGACAGCTTGTACAAGCCGCCGTTCAGGGTCTGCGCGCCCGAGGCGGCCGTGCCGATGCCCTTGTCCAGCGTGGTCGCGCCGGTCTGGGCGGTGCCGAGGCCGGTGTGCAGCTTCTTGGCGCCGGCGGCGACCTTCTGTGCGCCGGTGTTCAGCTCGTTGATCTTCGTGACGGCGTCGTCGACGTCCTCGTACAGATGGGGCGCGCGCTGTTCGAGTGCCGTGGCCTGCTTCTGGAGGGTGCCGAGGTTGTCCCGCATCGTCTTGAGGTCGCCGTCCTGGTCGGCGACGAGTGTGTTGAGGTCGTCCGCGACGGTGGCCACCTCGGCGGTGGCCGTCCTGGCCCGCTTGAGGTCGGCGCAGTTCGGGTCGGGTATCGCGGCGGTCTCGCAGCGCGCCTTGTAGATCGCGTCCAGGATGTCGGCGTTCGCGTGGGCGAGCTTCGCGGCGCCCGGGGCGTGTTTCACCAGGACGTCGAGATTGTCCTTGACGGTCTTGGCCGAGTCGGAGACCAGGCGGGCGGTGTCCCCGATGGTCTTCTCGTTGTCCTTCAGGAAGGGGCCGGCCGTGCCGTAGACACCGTTGACCTTGTCGGCGAGTGCCTTCGTGCCGTCGGCGACCTGCCGCGAACCGTCCTGCAGGTCACCGGCGCCCGTGTTGAGCTTCTTCAGGCCCGTGGCCAGCTTGCCGCTGCCGCTCTTGGCGTCCTTCAGCCCGTCGGCGAGGTCCTTGGAGCCCTTCTCCGCCTTTCCGATACCGGTGTTCAGCTTGTCGGCGCCCTCGGCGGCCGTGACGGTCTTGTCGTGGATGTCGGAGAAGGAGACGAAGATCTTGTCCAGGAAGGTGCGCGAGGTCTTCGTGGAGGCGGCCGAGCGGACCTCGTTGAAGACGCTGCGCGAGATCTGGCCGACGATGTAGTTGTTCGCGTCGTTGGTGCGCACCTGAAGGGCGCCGGTCTGCGGGGAGTCGCCGGAACTGGAGGCGATCCGCCGGCTGAGGTCGGCCGGCAGGGTCAGCGACAGGTAGTACGTGCCGTCCTCGACGCCCCGGCGGGCCTCCTCGTCGCTCACCTGGTGCCATGCGAAGGTGCGGCTGTCGCGCAGCCCGTCGACGATGTCGTCACCGGCGGTGATCTTCTTCCCGCCCGCCGTGGCGCCCTTGTCGTCGTTCACCAGGGCCACCGGGATGCGGTCCAGACGGCCGTACGGGTCCCAGAAGGACCACAGGTACAGGGCGCCGTAGAGCAGGGGCAGCACGAGCAGGGCGACTAGGGCGGCGCGCGGCAGCCTCCCGCGCCCGAAGCGCCTCAGCTCAAGCGCGGCCAGCCTAGGCGAGCGCATCGACGTCCTCCTTCGGGTCGCTGTTCCCGCCGCTCTTGCGGGCGTCCGTCTCGCCGTCGGTCCGGCTGTCCGTCTCGCCGTCCGTCCGGCCCTGCGTCTCGCCGCTCCGGCCGGCCTCCGCCTCGGTGTCCGCGGGTCCCGTCCGTACGACGACGCAGTCACCGGGGGCGGTGCGGCACACGACCGCCACCGTCGTCCCCGCGCGCGTGAGGGACCGCAGCACGTCCCACAGTTCGGCGCGCTCGCCGTCCGAGAGCTTCATGTCGATGTCGTCGACGCCGAGCAGTCCGGGCCGCCCCAGCAGGGCCAGCGCGAGGGACAGGCGCAGTTCCTGCGGTCGCTCCAGGTCACGCACGGCCGTCCGGGAGCCCTTGGGCAGCGTTTCGAGATCGAGTCCGGCGGCGGCCAGGGCCGCGTCGACGCGCAGCCGTGCCTCGTGCGTGCGCTGGGGGCGGGGGCGCAGCAGGTCGCGCAGGGAGTCGCCGAAGCGGCTCTGCAGCAGGGCCCGTTCGCGCAGGTGCTCGCCGACGGTCAGGGCCGGCTCCAGGTCCGTCACCCCGGCCACGTTGGCGACCGCGCTGACGCGGCGCAACCCGGCCATGTGCCGGGGGAGTTTGAATCCGCCGACGGTGGCCACTCCCTCGGTGGGCTTCATCCGTCCGGTGAGCGCGAGCAGCAGACAGGTGCGGCCGGAGCCGGACGGTCCCTCGATCGCGATGAGTGAGCCGGGTCCCGCGTCGAGGGTGATGCCTCGGAAGGCCCACCCTCGCGGCCCTTTGAGCCCGAGGCCCTCGGCCCGGACGTGCATGCCGTCCACAAGCCCCCCTGCTGTTGTTTTTGAACTGACTGGTCAGTGCAAAAATACGCCCGAATCTGTGATCGAGGCAAAGCCCCAGGTCAGAACGGATTGTCAGTGCCATACCTCACGATGGGCACATACGGCATTCGTGCCGTCACCCAGACGACAGGAGGTTCGTCATGGCCAGCCCGTCCGCAGCCGCCGCCCGCCGGCGCCGCGCCACCGGCCCTGCCCCCTCACTGACCGGCCCGGCGAGCGACGTGCACCCCGTGCTCCGCCGGGCCACGGCCCCGCCCGCCGCCCTCGACCTGCTCGCCCAGGCCCGTGCCGGACTGGACGAGGCCACCGTCCTGGAAACACCGAACGAGCGCTATGCGACGGCCCACCTCGCCGCCCTGCGCACCGCCGCCGCGGTGCTCGCCGCCCTGGGCCGCCCCGAGACCTCCCCGCGCCGCCGCGCCCGGATCCGCAGCGCCTGGGAAGTGCTGCCCGAGATCGCCCCCGAACTGACCGAGTGGAGCGCGCTGTTCGCCTCCGGCGCCGCCCGCCGTGCCCGCGCCGAGGCCGGCATCCAGGGAGCGGCGAGCCGACGGGACGCCGACGACCTGATACGGGACGTGGGCATGTTCCTGCGCATCGTCGAGCGGATGCTCGTCCTCCAGCCCGTTCTGCCCCAGCCCCGTCAGGACACCGGTGAGCCGGACGGCCCGAGAGCGCGCGGTGACCTTCCGGACGCCGGCTGACCACCGGCCGGAGGCGCGAGGGGCCGCGAGCGTCGCGCGAGACCCACCGGCCGTCCCCGGCCGAGGTGACCAGGCAGGGCACCGGAGGCAATAGGGTGGAGTCACCCGAAGCCTTCCGAGCCCTGCCGAGGAGTCAACTGCCGTGTCGGACCCGAGCCGCCCCCGCTCCTCTCTCCGTACCGCCGTGGTCTGGGAGGTCCTCCGGGACGCCCTCGACCGCCGGGTCAAGGCCACGGGACGGGAGTCGCTGGACGTTCTCGACACCGGCGGCGGCAGCGGCAACTTCGCCGTGCCCGTAGCCCGGCTCGGTCACCGCGTCACCGTGGTCGACCCCAGCCCGAACGCGCTGTTCGCACTGGAGCGCCGGGCCGCCGAGGCCGGTGTCGCCGACCGGGTCCGGGGCGTCCAGGGCGATGCGCACGGGCTGTTCGACGTGGTCGAGCGCGGTGGCCATGACGCCGTGCTGTGCCATGGCGTCCTGGAGTACGTCGACGACCCGGCCGAGGGCGTGCGCAACGCGGTCGCCGCATTGCGCTCCGAGGGCGTCCTCAGCCTGCTCGCCGCCGGCCTCGGCGGCGCCGTGCTCGCCCGCGCCCTCGCCGGCCACTTCACGGAGGCCCGGCAGGCGCTGACGGACCCCGACGGCCGCTGGGGCACCGGTGACCCGATGCCCCGCCGGTTCACCGCCGAGCAGCTCACCGCGCTGGTCGAGGGCGCGGGCCTGAAGGTCGGTGCCGTGCACGGCGTACGGGTCTTCGCCGACCTCGTCCCCGGCGTCCTCGTGGACACCGAACCCGGCGCCCTCGACGCGCTCCTGAAGCTGGAGGCCGCCGCGGCCGAGCTGCCCGCGTTCCACTCCGTCGCCACCCAGCTGCATGTCCTCGGTGAGACGCAGGGTGCGCCCCAGGCCTGAGCGGACTGCCGTGACCCGCCGCTGATCAGGGCCTTGGCAGCGGATGGAGTACGCCACAAGACGCCCGATCGTGGGGTTTGCGCCGTATGATCGAGGTACACCACCCGGCATGACGGGTCGGCCGCCGGGGAATGGAAGCCTCAGCGAGCCGGGACGGTCATGGCGGTTCAGGTTGGCCAATTGGCGTAGAGGGGCGGGTTTCACGGGGGCGATTCCCTGCCTATCCTGAAGGGACCCCCCGGGTCGCCCCGGCGACTGCACGATGAGGAGGACTCCGTGCCGCTCTCGGAGCACGAGCAGCGCATGCTCGAGCAGATGGAGCGAGCGCTGTACGCCGAAGATCCCAAGTTCGCGTCGGCGCTTGAGGGAAGCGGGCTGCGCACGTACACCCGGCGGCGGGTCTACCAGGCGGTCGCAGGCTTCCTCGTGGGTATCGCGCTCCTCATGGCCGGAATGGTCGCGCAGCTGATCTGGGTCAGCGTGGTGGGTTTCCTCGTCATGCTGGGCTGTGCCGTACTCGCCGTCACGGGCTGGCGCAAGGGTCCGAAGCCGGGCGAGCAGCCCGCGGGCGCCGTCCGCAGCCCGGCGCGGCCGAAGCGCTCCATGATGGACCGCATCGAGGAGCGCTGGCAGCGCCGCCGGGACGAACAGGGCCGGTAGCCGTACGGCGGTTTCCGCGCCGCCGGCAGACACCCGCAGACAGACGAGATCGAGGGGCGACCACCACCGGTGGTCGCCCCTCGACGTCGTCTCAGCCCTGCTGTTGCGACGGCCGGCGCAGGCCGGCCCTGGCCGCCGCCCGTGACCGGAGCGATGCCCACCTGGCCGCCACCGCCCACACCACCCGCACCGACGAGCGGGGCAGGAACAGAGCCCGCAGCCGTCCGCCGGTGCCGGCCCTGCCGCGCAGCCCCTCGATCACCCGGCGCACGTCCTCGGCCGCGCCTGCCGCGGGGCGCGGCCGGGGAGCGTACAGCACCTGCTCCACCGCGTCCGCGACCCGGTGCACCGCGGCACCGGCCGCCGGGTCCAGCTGCCCGAGCCGGACGATCCGGTCGGCCGCCCTGCGCGGGGTCAGTGACTCGTCCGGCGGGATGCCGTGATCCCAGGCGCTGTCGGTCAGCTCCTGCCAGGCGGCCAGGGTGTGCGCCGCCGCGCCCTGCTCGGACCGGGCGTGCCCGCCCAGCCGCACCGACCGCACCCGCAGCCGCCACAGCAGCGGTGAGCACGGCACCGCCAGCACCACCAGCGCGGCCAGGCCGATCAGCAGATACCACCCCGGGCCCGACCCGGCGCCGCCGCTGCTCGGGGCCGCCGCGGCGGACGCGGTGTCGCAGCCCTGCAGCTTGATCAGCTGGGGCGTGCAGCTCTCGCTCGCCGAGGGCGCCGCCGAGGGCGCCGTGGACGAGTGGTGCGAGGGCAGGTCCTGGTCCGGCAGCGAGGTGCCGGGCGTGTCCGACTGGGTGTACGACGGCGTCGTACCGCGGGTCGGGGTCGGCTCGAAGCGGGTCCAGCCGGCGCCCTCGAAGTACAGCTCGGGCCAGGCGTGCGCGTCCTTCTGGCTCACCGCGATGGTGCCGTCCGCCTGCGGGGTGCCCGGCGCGAAGCCCACCGCGACCCGGGCCGGGATGCCGAGGGTGCGGGCCATCGCCGCCATGGCGAAGGAGAAGTGGACGCAGAAGCCCTCCTTCTTCTTCAGGAAGTTCGCGATGGCCCCCGGGCCGCGGCCGACCTCCACCTGGGTGTCGTACTGGAAGCCGCCGGTGACGGCGAAGTGGTCCTGGAGCTTGACCGCTTCCTCGTAGTGGCTCCTCGCGCCCGCCGTGATCTCCTTGGCGGTCTTGGCGACCACCTTCGGCAGCGTGGTCGGCACCTGGGTGTACTCCCGCTTGAGGACCGCGGGCGGCTCCGGCGCGGAGGACAGCTGCGCCGCGGTCGGCTGCACATCCAGGCTGGTCACCTGGTACGCCGCCCCGCGCGTGGTCTGGCCGTGGTCGCCGACCACGGCCATGCCGACCGGCTCGTAGCGCCAGCGTCCGCCGATCTTCACCCCGCTCGGCGGGTACGGCATCGGCAGCCAGTCCTGGGCGTACCAGTCCGCCGCCGTGACCATGGTCGTCACCGTGCTGCGCTTGACGTCCGCGCCGAGGCCGATCGGTGTGGGGAAGCGGTCCGGTACCCCGACGACGTGCCGCTGGGCCGGCTTCCAGGTGGTGCCGTCGAAGTCGTCCAGGGAGGCGATCCGCAGATACAGGCCCGAGGTGTCGTTGCTGCTGGTCTTCAGGGACAGCACCTGGCGGTCGTTGTCCGTGTTCAGGTTGTCGCGCAGCGCCACCAGCAGGTTGACCGCGCCGCCCCCGGTGCCCCGGCCGCTGCCCACCCCCACGCCCGTGCCGGCGGCGTCGAGCAGGCCGCCCTGCATCGCGGGCAGGACCAGCGGGACCATCAGGGCCACACCCAGCGCGACCGCGCCGATCCGGCGTCCCGTGCGCACCGGGGCCACCGCGCCGGCCTCGGGGGAGCCCGGAGAACGGGGAGCGCCGCCGAAGACCCGGCCCCACTGGGCCAGCCGGTCCCGGCCCTCCGCGAGCAGCAGCATCAGATAGCCGGCCGCCGCCACCAGGAACCACAGCCAGTCAGCCCCGCCATGGGACAGCCCGGCGGCCACCGAGTACAGCGCGAGCAGCGGCAGCCCGGCCGGGGCCGCGCTGCGGAAGGTCACCGCGAGCGTGTCCACGAGCAGGCCGATCAGCAGGGCGCCGCCGATCAGCATCAGCTTGATGCCGTCGGTGAGCGGCGCCGGTATCGCGTACTCGTTGACGTCGTCCGAGCCCTGCTGGAGCAGGTCGGCGAAGTGCCGGAAGGCGTCCGGGCCGGGGAGCAGCCCGATGACCGCGTGCTGCCGTGCGAAGACCAGGGTCAGCAGCACCAGCGTGGCCAGCGCCTGCGCCGCCACGGTCAGCGGCCGGCCCAGCGGCACCCGGCGGGCCGCCGCACCCACCCCGGTCTGCACGGCCACCAGCGGCACCAGCTGCAGCAGCCAGGTCGGCTCGGCCACCAGCGGCAGCAGCGAGCAGGAGGCCATCAGCGTGGCCGCGGCCGCACACAGCGCCAGTCGTGCCCGCCCGCTCATGCCCTCGCCTCCCCGCTCACGGCGGCCAGACCGGAGCGCTCCCGGTCCGCCCCCTGCCACAGTCCGTTCAGCGCGGCGCCGCGCGGCACGCTCAGTGCCGTCCAGCCCGCCTCGCGCAGCATGCGCAGCCGCTCGGTGTGCGGGTCGTCCGGCCCCGGCACGTCGGTCGACTCACGCACCCAGGTGTCCGGGTCCAGCACGAAGGCGACCGCACCGCCGCTGCGGCGGCTCATCTTGGCGACCGTCGCGGCCTGCTCCTCGTCCAGATCGCCCAGGAAGGCGACCAACAGGCCCTCGTTGCCGCCGCGCAGCACGTCGTAGGCCCGGGACAGGCCCGTGCCGTCGGAGTGGTCGATCACCGCGAGGGTGTCCATCATCAGCCCGGCCGCCTCCGCGGTCTCCTGGCCGGTCCCCGCGAACCCGTCGGCGCCCTCGCCGGGCACCACGCTGCCGCTGTCGGTCAGCAGCCGTACCGAAAAGCCCCGTTCGAGCATGTGCACCAGCACCGAGGCGGCACCGGAGACGGCCCACTCGAAGGCCGAGTCGGGGCCCGCGCCCTCGTAGGCACCGCCCCGGGTGTCCAGCAGCACGGTGCACCGCGAGCGCCGGGGCTGCTCCTCGCGGCGCACCATCAGCTCGCCGTAGCGCGCGGTGGACCGCCAGTGCACCCGGCGCAGATCGTCGCCGTAGCGGTAGCCGCGCGGGATCACGTCGTCCTCGCCCGCGAGGGCCAGCGAGCGCTGCCGCCCGTCGCCGTACCCCTGGGCCTCGCCGCTGAAGCGGACCGGGGCGAGCGGTTCCACGCGAGGGATGACGGTCAGGGTGTCGTACGCCGAGAAGGAGCGGGTCAGTTCGCACATCCCGAAGGGGTCCGTCAGGCGCAGCTGGAGCGGGCCCAGCGGGTACCGGCCGCGCAGGTCGGAGCGGACCCGGTAGGACACCTCGCGGTGGCCGCCCGGCTCCACCCGGTCCAGCACGAAACGGGGCCGTGGTCCGAGGACGTACGGCACCCGGTCCTGGAGCATCAGCAGGCCGGTGGGCAGCCGGGAGACGTTGTCCATCCGCAGATGCACCCGGGCCTCGCTGCCCGCCGGTACCCGCCCGGGGGCGAGCCGGCGGGTGCCGGCCACCCGGTAGCGCGTGCGGTACACCACGGTCGCGCAGATCAGCGGCAGCGCGGCCAGCAGCAGGCCGACCCGCAGCAGATCGCTCTGGCCCAGGACGTACGCGCAGATCGCGGCCGCGATCCCGGCAGCCAGGAAGGAACGGCCACGGGTCGTCAGACCCGCCAGGGCCGTACGGACGCCGCCCGTCTCCCCGCGGCCGGCCTCCGCCTGCCCGCTCCCCCCGGTGCTCATCACAGACTCCGCGGAGGCTGCTGGGGATACGCCGGGACGCCACGGCCGAGGCCGCCGAAGCCCGGTGCCTGCTGTCCCGGTGCCGCGGGCACGGCGGTGCGCTGGAGGATCTCCTGCACGACCTGCTCGGCCGTACGACGGTTCAGCTGGGCCTGCGCGGTGGGCAGCAGGCGGTGTGCGAGAACGGCGACGGCGAGCGCCTGGACGTCGTCCGGCAGCGCGTACTCCCGGCCGGCGAGGGCCGCGGACGCCTTCGCCGCGCGCAGCAGGTGCAGCGTTGCGCGCGGGGAGGCGCCGAGTCTGAGGTCGGGATGGGTGCGGGTGGCGGCGACCAGCTCCACCGCGTACCGCCGGACCGGCTCGGAGACGTGTACGGTGCGCACCGCCTCGATCAGCTTCACGATCTCGTGGGCGTGCGCCACCGGCTGCAGGTCCTCCAGCGGGCTCACTCCGCCGTGGATGTCGAGCATCTGCAACTCGGCCTCCACGCTGGGATAGCCGACGGAGACGCGGGCCATGAAGCGGTCGCGCTGGGCCTCGGGCAGCGGGTAGGTCCCCTCCATCTCGACCGGGTTCTGGGTGGCCACCACCATGAAGGGACTGGGCAGTTCGTACGTCTGCCCGTCGATGGTGACCTGCCGCTCCTCCATGGACTCCAGCAGCGCGGACTGGGTCTTGGGCGAGGCGCGGTTGATCTCGTCGCCGATCACGATCTGCGCGAAGATGGCGCCCGGCTTGAACTCGAAGTCCCGGCGCTGCTGGTCCCAGATGGACACCCCGGTGATGTCCGAGGGCAGCAGGTCGGGCGTGAACTGGATACGCCGCACCGAGCAGTCGATGGACCGCGCCAGCGCCTTGGCCAGCATCGTCTTGCCGACCCCGGGGACGTCCTCGATCAGCAGATGGCCCTCGGCGAGCAGCACGGTCAGCGCGAGCCGTACGACCTCGGGCTTGCCCTCGATCACGCCTTCCACCGAACCGCGCACCCGTTCCACCGTGGCGGTCAGATCTGTGAGGCTCGCTCGATCGTCATAGGTCGTCACCCGGCCCTCCTCGGCCCGTTCTTTCCGGGCCGACGCTGCTTGCGAAACCGGCCCACCCCGAAACACGGACACCACGCGGGAACAGTTCCGCGTGATGTCACACCCCGCATTCTTGCCGCCGTTACCGATTCGTGTCACTCGCCTGTGGACAACTGCCCGCACGATGTCGGTCTTACGTCTTTTTCGACCGCATTTTCGATACGGGGGCGCCGGGATGCTTTCGGGGCGGCCGGCCGGTGTGCCCGGTCAGGCCGGGTCGACCTCGCGCAGCGCACCGGTGCGCACGTCGAAGACGAAACCACGCACGTCGTCGGTGTGCAGCAGGAACGGCGAGGTGCGCACGCGCTGCATGGACTGGCGTACGTCCTGGTCGACGTCCCGGAAGGCCTCCACCGCCCACGCCGGGCGCTGGCCGACCTCCATCTCCAGGTCGTGCCGGAAGTCCTCGGTGATGGACTCCATGCCGCAGCCGGTGTGGTGGATGAGCACGACGCTGCGGGTGCCGAGCGCGCGCTGGCTGATGGTCAGGGAGCGGATCACGTCGTCGGTGACGACACCGCCCGCGTTGCGGATGGTGTGACAGTCACCGAGCTGCAGGCCGAGCGCCTTGTGCAGGTCGAGGCGGGCGTCCATGCACGCCACCACGGCGACCTTGAGAACGGGACGGGCGTCCATGCCCGGGTCGGTGAACTCGGCGGCGTACCGCTGGTTGGCCTCCACCAGGCGATCGGTCACGGTGCCGCCATTCGGTATGGCGCCTTCGGATCCAGTGGGAACTGCTGCAGAAGTCGTCATAGTCATGACGTTACTGGTCACGGCAGGGCCTGGCTTGCTGTGATAGGGGACAAAGAACGTCATCACGGCTTGTTGTGAGCCAACCCACAGGTGGGACGAACATGGTCCGGACGGGTGAACACCGTCGAATTGCGGCTCCCGCCGCGATGCGGTAGGCGACGCGCAGGCCGGTTGATTGACCGCGAGACACGGTGGACTAAAGTGGCGCGAAGCGGGAGACGCGGCTCTCCCTGCTGGTGAAACCCCCGGAGACCCCGGCTCACACCCGGGCCGTCTCCCCACGTGCGCGGCGCGTACGTACGGCTCGGCCTCCTCCCGCTCCCGGTCCGGCTGACGCTTCCGGCGCCGGCAGGCCTCCCCTTCGCGAGCTGGCGGGGACCCGGCGGTGCGTGCGTCATCGCGCCGGAAGAGTGAGAGGCCCCCTTGAGCCAGAGTCGACACGTCCCGGTGATGCTCCAGCGGTGCCTGGACCTGCTGGCGCCCGCCCTGGAGCGCCCGGGAGCGGTGGTCGTCGACTGCACCCTCGGGCTCGGCGGGCACAGCGAGGCGCTGCTGACCCGGTTCCCCGAGGCGCGGCTGATCGGCCTCGACCGGGACAAGGAGGCGCTGCGGCTGTCCGGCGAGCGGCTGGCGCCCTTCGGTGAGCGCGCCACCCTCGTGCACGCCGTCTACGACGAGCTGCCCGACGTCCTGCACCGGCTGCGCATCGCGCGCGTGCAGGGCGTCCTGTTCGACCTCGGGGTCTCCTCCATGCAGCTGGACGAGGCCGACCGCGGCTTCGCCTACGCCCAGGACGCGCCGCTGGACATGCGGATGGACCAGACGACCGGCGTCAGCGCCGCCGAGGTCCTCAACACCTATCCGGCGGGTGAACTGGTGCGCATCCTGCGCGCCTACGGCGAGGAGAAGCAGGCCAAGCGGATCGTGGCCGCGATCGTGCGCGAGCGTGAGAAGGAGCCGTTCAGCAACAGCGCCCGGCTGGTCGAGCTGATCCGGGACGCTCTCCCGCAGGCCGCCAAGCGCACCGGCGGCAACCCCGCCAAGCGCACCTTCCAGGCGCTGCGGATCGAGGTCAACGGGGAACTGTCCGTCCTGGAGCGGGCGATCCCCGCTGCGGTGAAGGCCCTCGACGTCGGCGGGCGCATCGCCGTGCTCTCGTACCACTCGCTCGAGGACCGGCTGGTCAAGCAGGTGTTCGCGGCCGGCGCCGCGTCCACCGCGCCGCCCGGGCTGCCGGTCGTGCCCGAGCGCTACCAGCCGCGGCTCAAGCTGCTCACCCGGGGTGCCGAACTTCCCACCGAGGAAGAGGTCGCCGAGAACCGCCGGGCCGCACCGGCCAGGCTGCGCGGCGCCGAGCGCATCAGGGAGGACGCCGAGTGAGCCGGACGGGTCGGTTGGATTCCCGAACTGACCGGGGGAGCCGTGAGTAGGAAACCCGCACTGAGAGGGCGGGCCGCGCGGCTCGCCCGGCTCTTCCCGGCCGGCCGCGCCCGGGCCGCCCGCACCCCGTTCGTCCTGCTCGTCGTCCTGCTGCTCGGCGGCGGTCTCATCGGGCTGCTGGTGCTGAACTCCGCGCTCAGCGAGGGCTCCTTCAAACTCGACGCCCTGCAGAAGGAGACGAGGAGCCTCACCGACGAGGAACAGGCCCTCCAGCGGGACATCGACGCCTACTCGGACCCCGCCGCCCTCCAGCGCCGGGCCCGCCGACTCGGCATGGTCCCCGGCGGCGACCCGGCCTTCCTCGACCCCGACGGCACCGTCAAGGGCGTACCGCAAGTCGCGAGCCCCGGGCCCGCCGCCCTCACCGCCCCGGTCGCCCCCGAGGCCATGGCCCCGGCCGCCGCCCTTTCCGCACCCCCGTCCACGCCCGCCTCCGCCCCACCGGCGCAGGGACAGCCCCAGCCCGTCCCCGCACCCTCCGCCCCGGCGGCGGCCGCACCCCCGCCGCCCACCGCCCTCCAGCCCATCCCCACCCCGACTCCCGGCAGGTGACGGAAGTGTCCGACAGGGAAGCGCCGCGCCGTCGTGTGCCGGGGCCTGTGCATGCGCTCGGCCCGGGTGGCGGTGCGGTTGGTCGCCGGTTCCGGTGCGGTTCGGGTGCGGCCCCGCGTGCGTCGCGCTGTCGTCCGGCGCGGGCCCGGGTGCGCGCCGTCCCCCAGTCCATTGCGACCCCGACTCCTGGCAGGTGACGGAAGTGTCCGACAGGGAAGCGCCGCGCCGTCGTGTGCCGGGGCCTGCGAAGCCGCCGCGGCCGAGGAGTGCCGTGCGGCGGCAGCCCGGGCCCGGTGCGCGTCCGGCCCGGCGGCCGAGCGGCGCACGGCCCCCGGCCCAGCGCCCCCTCCGGCTCGGCAGCGCCCGGCCCCGGCTGCGGATGGTCAGCCTGGCCCTGACCCTGGTGCTGCTCGCCTTCGTCGTACGGCTGCTCCAGGTGCAGGCCGTCGACGCCAGCGCGTACGCCGCCCGGGCCGAGCAGAACCGGTATGTCGTGCACACGCTGGCCGCCGACCGCGGCGGCATCACCGACCGCAACGGTGTGGCCCTCGCCATCAGCGAGGACGCCTACGACATCACGGCCGACCCCACGATGTTCAGCAGGAAGCAGCTGAAGATCGACGACGGGCCGGAGCAGGCCGCCGCGCTGCTCTCGCCGATCCTCGGGCAGAGCCAGGCCGAGATCGTGAACAGACTTCGGCCCAAGGACAGCAGCTCCCGGTACACCCGGCTCGCCACCCGGCAGACCCCGCAGGTCTGGAAGCAGATCAAGGACCTGAAGAGCGCGCTCGCCAAGAAGGCGGAGACGGACCACACCACCGCCAACGTGCTGGCCGGTGTCTTCGCCGACCCCAGCAGCCAGCGCGTGTACCCCAACGGTGACCTCGCCGCCGGGATACTGGGGTGGGTCAACTCCGACGGGCAGGGCGGCGGCGGTATCGAGCAGGAGATGAACAAGCAGCTGGCGGGCAAGGACGGCAAGATCCGCTATGCCCAGTCCGGCGGGCGCGAGGTGCCCACGGCCGGGTCCAACGAGACACCTGCCGTGCCCGGCTCCGACGTCGAGCTGACCATCGACCGCGACATCCAGTGGGCCGCGCAGAACGCCATCACCGACCAGGTGAGGAAGTCCGGCGCGGACCGCGGGTACGTCGTCGTCCAGGACACCCGCACCGGCCAGATCCTGGCCATGGCCAACGCACCCGGCTTCGACCCGAACAACCTGTCCAGGGCGGACGCGGAGGCCATGGGCAACGCGGCCCTCCAGGACGCCTACGAGCCCGGCTCCACCGCCAAGGTGATGTCCATGGCGGCCGTGCTGGAGGAGAACGCCGCGACCCCGCTCACCCACGTCGTCGTCCCCAACCGGCTGCACCGCGGCGACCGGCTCTTCTCGGACGACGTCGACCACGACACCTGGTACCTCACCCTCAACGGCGTCCTCGCCAAGTCCAGCAACATCGGCACCATCCTGGCCACCGGCCAGCTCGGCAGAACGCAGTCCGAGGCGAACAAGGTCCTCTACTCCTACCTGCGCAAGTTCGGCATCGGCAGCTACACCGGACTCGGCTTCCCCGGCGAGACCCCCGGCATCCTCTCGCCGTACCGGAAGTGGTCCACTTCGCAGCAGTACACGATTCCTTTCGGCCAGGGCTTCTCCCTCAACGCCCTGCAGGCCGCCTCCGTGTACTCGACCATCGCCAACGGCGGGGTGCGGATCCAGCCGACCCTGGTGCGCGGCACCAAGGGTCCCGACGGTCGCTTCACCCCCGCGCCCAAGCCCAGGAAGACCAGGGTCGTCAGCCAGAAGACCGCCGCCTCCCTCGCCCACATGCTGGAGTCCGTCGTGGACGACGAGCAGGGCACCGGCATCAAGGCCCGCATCCCCGGCTACCGGGTCGCGGGCAAGACCGGCACGGCCAACCGTGTGGATCCGGCCACCGGCAGGTACCACGGATACACCTCGTCGTTCGCCGGCTTCGCGCCCGCGGACAACCCCCGCATCACCGTCTACTGCGCCATCCAGAACGCCACCTCCGGCAGCTACTACGGCGGCCAGATCTGCGGTCCCATCTACAAGCAGGTGATGGAGTTCGCGCTGAAGACGCTGCAGGTGCCGCCGACCGGGGCGCAGCCCGCCAACCTGCCCGTCGACTACAAGCCCTGATCAGCACCTCGGAAACACCAGGAACCAGCCGTGACAACGATCACCCCGGAACCCGGGAACCAAGGCGCCCTGCGCCCCTCACTTCGCTCCGGAGCGGGTGCGCCGGGTACGCTCACCGCCGTGCCACACGCTGATCAGTCCCAAACCACCCAGAAGGGCGCTTCCGTGACATATCCGGGACCGCCGCGACCGGCCGAGGTCTCCGCCACACCCCTCGCGGAACTGGCCGATCAGCTGGGTGCCGCCGTGCCGGACGCCGCCGCCGAGATCACGGGGATCACCCACGACTCGCGCGCCGTCCGCCCCGGCGACCTGTACGCCGCCCTCCCGGGCGCCCGTCTGCACGGCGCCGACTTCGTCACCCAGGCCGCCGGCCTGGGCGCGGCCGCCGTGCTCACCGACCCGACGGGCGCCGAGCGCGCCGCCGCGACCGGACTGCCGGTCCTGGTCGTCGACGACCCGCGCGGACGGATGGGCGAGCTGGCGGCGACGATCTACGGCCGCCCCGGCCGGGACCTGCTCCAGATCGGCATCACCGGTACCTCCGGCAAGACCACCACGGCCTATCTGGTCGAGGGCGGTCTGCGCACCGCGAAGTCCACCGGTCTCGTCGGCACGGTCGAGATGCGCATCGGCGACGAGCGCATCAAGTCCGAGCGCACCACCCCCGAGGCCACCGACCTGCAGGCGCTCTTCGCCGTCATGCGCGAACGCGGCGTCGAGGCGGTCGCCATGGAGGTGTCCAGCCACGCCCTGGTCCTCGGCCGGGTCGACGGCTGCGTCTTCGACATCGCCGTGTTCACCAACCTCAGCCCGGAACACATGGAGTTCCACTCCGACATGGAGGACTACTTCCGGGCCAAGGCGCAGCTGTTCACGCCGGAACGCAGCAGGCTCGGCGTGGTCAACGCCGACGACGAGTACGGCCGCCGGCTCGCCGAGGAGGCGACCGTCCCGGTCGTCACCTTCTCCGCCGAGGGGCACCCCGACGCCGACTGGCGCGCCGAGCACGTCCAGGTCGGTCCCATGGACTCGACCTTCACCGTCGTCGGCCCGAACGGCGAGCGCGTCCACGCCAAGTCGCCGCTGCCGGGCCCCTTCAACGTGGCGAACACCCTCGCCGCCATCGTCGCCCTCGCCGCGGCCGGCCTCGACCCGCAGGCCGCCGCCGACGGCATCGCCGCCGTACCGGGCGTGCCCGGCCGCCTGGAGCGCGTGGACGCCGGGCAGCCCTACCTCGCGGTCGTGGACTACGCCCACAAGACCGACGCGGTGGAGTCGGTGCTCAAGGCGCTGCGCAAGGTCACCAAGGGCCGGCTGCACGTCGTCCTCGGCTGCGGCGGCGACCGTGACCGGACCAAGCGTGCCCCGATGGGCGCCGCCGCGGCCCGGCTCGCCGACACGGCCGTACTGACCTCCGACAACCCCCGCTCCGAGGACCCCCTCGCGATCCTCGCGACCATGCTCCAGGGCGCGGCCGCCGTGCCCGCGCACGAGCGCGGCGAGGTGCTCCTGTTCGAGGACCGGGCCGCCGCGATCGCCGCCGCCGTGGGCCGCGCCCGGGCCGGCGACACCGTGCTGGTCGCGGGCAAGGGCCACGAGCAGGGCCAGGACATCGCCGGCGTGGTCCGTCCCTTCGACGACCGCCAGGTGCTCCGCGAAGCCATCCAGAAAACCCAGGGATGAAAATCCAGAAGACCCAGGGGATGAACTTGTGATCGCCCTCTCCCTCGCCGAGATCGCAGCAGTCGTCGGCGGGCAGACGCACGACATACCGGATCCGTCCACGCAGGTCACGGGCCCGGTCGTCCGGGACTCCCGAGAGGTGGAGCCCGGCAGCCTGTTCGCCGCCTTCGTCGGCGAGCGCGTGGACGGCCACGACTTCGCGGCGCAGGTCGTCGAGGCGGGCGCGGTCGCCGTACTGGCGTCGCGCCCGGTCGGCGTGCCCGCGATCGTCGTCGAGGACGTCCAGGCCGCCCTCGGCGCCCTCGCCCGGCACGTGGTCGAGCGGCTCGGCGCGACCCTCGTCGCCCTGACCGGCTCGGCGGGCAAGACCAGCACCAAGGACCTGATCGCGCAGGTGCTCCGGCGCAAGGCGCCGACCGTGTTCACGCCCGGCTCGCTCAACAACGAGATCGGGCTGCCGCTGACCGCCCTGTCCGCCACCGAGGA
Source organism: Streptomyces sp. NPDC053069 (assembly GCF_044546895.1). NCBI lineage: Bacteria > Bacillati > Actinomycetota > Actinomycetes > Kitasatosporales > Streptomycetaceae > Streptomyces > Streptomyces sp. NPDC053069. The sequence continues at coordinate 72,418 of NZ_JBITZN010000008.1, forward strand.
GACACAGTTCCTCGTGCTGGAGATGGGTGCCCGCGGCATCGGGCACATCCGCTACCTCACCGGCCTCACCCCGCCGAAGATCGGCCTGGTGCTCAACGTCGGCACCGCCCACATCGGCGAGTTCGGCGGCCGCGAGCAGATCGCGCAGGCCAAGGGCGAGCTCGTCGAAGGCCTTCCGTCGGCCGAGGACGGCGGCGCCGCCCTCCTCAACGCCGACGACCCGCTGGTCAGGGCCATGGCCTCGCGTACCAAGGCGAAGGTGGTCCTTTTCGGAGAGTCGGCCGAAGCGGACGTACGCGCCGAGAACGTACGACTCACGGACAGCGGACAGCCCTCCTTCAGGCTTCTCACACCCTCCGGTGCATGCGATGTGACCATGCGCCTGTACGGTGAGCACCACGTGTCGAACGCGCTCGCCGCGGCCGCCGTCGCCCATGAGCTGGGCATGTCCGCGGAAGAGATCGCCACCGCGCTCTCCGAGGCGGGCTCCCTCTCCCGCTGGCGCATGGAGGTCACCGAGCGCCCGGACGGCGTGACCATCGTCAACGACGCCTACAACGCCAACCCCGAGTCCATGCGGGCCGCCCTGAAGGCGCTCGCGGCCATGGGCAAGGGGCGCCGCACGTGGGCGGTGCTCGGCCGGATGGCCGAGCTGGGGGACGAGGCGCTCGCCGAGCACGACGCCGTCGGACGGCTCGCCGTCCGGCTCAACGTCAGCAAGCTCGTCGCCGTCGGGGGGCTCGAAGCCTCCTGGCTGCAACTGGGCGCATATAACGAGGGTTCGTGGGGTGAGGAGTCGGTGCACGTGTCCGACGCACAGGCGGCGATCGACCTGTTGCGCAGCGAGTTGCGCCCGGGGGACGTCGTACTCGTGAAGGCGTCCCGTTCGGTGGGGCTCGAGAGCGTTGCCCAGGCGCTCCTCGAGACCGGTGCCGAGGGTGAGGTTGCCGCCCGATGATGAAGCAGATCCTGTTCTCAGGAGTCATTGGCCTCTTCCTGACGCTGGTCGGCACCCCGCTGCTGATCAAGCTCCTCGCCCGCAAGGGCTACGGCCAGTACATCCGTGACGACGGCCCGCGCGAGCACGCCAGCAAGCGCGGTACGCCGACCATGGGCGGCATCGCCTTCATCCTGGCGACGATCGCGGCGTACTTCCTGAGCAAGCTCATCACCGGTTACCCGCCCACCTACTCCGGGCTGCTGGTCCTCGGGCTGATGTTCGGCATGGGCCTGGTCGGCTTCCTCGACGACTACATCAAGATCGTCAAGCGGCGTTCGCTGGGTCTGCGGGCCAAGGCGAAGATGGCCGGCCAGCTGATCGTCGGCATCGGCTTCGCGGTGCTGTCGCTGATGTTCGCCGACGCGCGCGGCAACACCCCGGCCTCCGACAAGCTGTCGTTCATCACCGACTTCGGCTGGAAGATCGGCCCGGTCCTGTTCGTGATCTGGGCGCTGTTCATGATCCTCGCGATGTCGAACGGCGTGAACCTCACCGACGGTCTGGACGGTCTGGCCACCGGCGCCTCCGTGCTCGTCTTCGGTGCCTACACGTTCATCGGCACCTGGCAGTTCCAGGAGTCCTGCGCCAACGCGCAGACCCTGACCAACCCGGCCGCCTGCTACGAGGTGCGCGACCCGCTCGACCTCGCGGTGATCGCCTCCGCGCTGATGGGCGCCTGCCTGGGCTTCCTGTGGTGGAACACCTCGCCGGCGAAGATCTTCATGGGCGACACCGGCTCGCTCGCCCTCGGCGGTGTCCTCACCGGTCTGGCCATCCTCTCCCGCACGGAGCTGCTGCTGGCCATCATGGGCGGCCTGTTCGTCCTCATCACCATGTCGGTCGTCATCCAGGTCGGCTCCTTCCGGCTCACCGGAAAGCGTGTCTTCCGGATGGCGCCCCTGCAGCACCACTTCGAACTCAAGGGCTGGTCCGAGGTCCTGGTCGTGGTCCGATTCTGGATCATTCAGGGCATCTGTGTGATCGTCGGACTGGGCCTCTTCTACGCAGGATGGGCAGCGGACAAGTGACCTCCACCTCGGAGCTCTTCGACTTCCAGGGCAAGCACGTCACCGTCGCCGGGCTCGGCGTCTCCGGCGTCCCGGCGGCCAAGGTGCTGCACGCGCGCGGGGCGATCGTCACGGTCGTCAACGACGGCGACGACGCACGCGCGCGTGAGCAGGCCGCCGAACTGGAGGCGCTCGGCATCACCGTGCGGCTCGGCGACGGGGCCTCACTGCCGGAGGGCACCGAGCTGATCGTCACCGCGCCCGGCTGGCAGCCCGACAAGCCGCTGTTCCTGGCGGCCGGGAAGGCGGGCGTGCCGGTCTGGGGCGACGTCGAGCTGGCCTGGCGCCTGCGCGGGCCCGACGCGGCGCCCTGGCTGGCCGTCACGGGCACCAACGGCAAGACCACGACCGTGCAGATGCTCGCGTCGATCCTGAAGGCCGCGGGCCTGCGCACGGCCGCCGTCGGCAACATCGGCGTCTCCCTGCTGGACGCGGTCCTCGGCGAGGAGAGCTACGACGTCCTCGCCGTGGAGCTCTCCAGCTACCAGCTCCACTGGGCGCCCTCCCTGCGGGCGCATTCGGCCGCGGTCCTCAACCTCGCGCCGGACCACCTGGACTGGCACGGCTCCATGGAGGCCTACGCCCGCGACAAGGGCCGTATCTACGAGGGCAATCGGGTCGCCTGCGTGTACAACGTCGAGGACAAGGCCACCGAGGACCTGGTGCGCGAGGCGGACGTGGAGGAGGGCTGCCGGGCCATCGGGTTCACCCTCGGCACCCCCGCACCCTCCCAACTCGGCGTCGTTGACGGCATCCTGGTCGACCGCGCCTTCGTGGAGAACCGGCAGAAGAACGCCCAGGAGCTGGCCGAGGTCTCCGACGTCAACCCGCCGGCCCCGCACAACATCGCCAACGCCCTTGCCGCGGCGGCCCTCGCGCGTGCCTTCGGGGTGTCCGCCAAGGCCGTGCGCGAGGGCCTCAGGGCCTTCCGGCCGGACGCCCATCGCATCGCGCGCGTCGCCGACATCGACTCGGTGACGTACGTGGACGACTCCAAGGCGACCAACACGCATGCCGCCGAAGCATCTTTGGCGTCATATGAGTCGATTGTATGGATTGCGGGCGGTCTGGCGAAGGGGGCGACCTTCGACGAGCTCGTCGCCAAGTCGGCGAAGCGACTTCGCGGTGCCGTACTGATCGGTGCCGATCGCGCCCTGATCCGCGAGGCCCTCGCGCGACACGCGCCGGAAGTACCCGTGGTGGACCTCGACCGGACCGACACTGGGGCGATGCTCCAGGCGGTGACGGAAGCGAAGCGGCTCGCGCAGCCCGGTGACACGGTGCTGCTGGCCCCGGCCTGTGCCTCCATGGACATGTTCACCAACTACAACCAGCGCGGTGACGCGTTCGCGGCGGCGGTCCGCGAACTCGAAGCCTGACCCCGGCCGCCTGCCGGGCGGATCTTGGGAGGGACGCGTGGGACGGTCGACGTTCAGCGGAGGCGCCGATGCCCAGTAGCCGTACCGGCCGGCCACCCGTGCAACGGGCGTCCCGGCGTCCCGCCGTTCCCGGGTCCTCGCGCGACAACCCCGTACAACGGCTCTACACCCGCGCGCGAAAGGCCTGGGACCGCCCGCTGACCGCCTACTACCTGATCCTCGGCGGCAGTGTGCTGATCATCGTGCTGGGCCTGGTGATGGTCTACTCGGCCTCCCAGATCACCGCGCTGCAGATGTCGCTGCCGGGGTCGTACTTCTTCCGCAAGCAGCTGCTGGCCGCCGCGCTGGGCGGCGTACTGCTGTTCGCGGCCTCCCGCATGCCGGTGAAACTGCACCGGGCGCTGGCGTACCCGATCCTGGCCGGTGCCGTCTTCACGATGGCCCTGGTGCAGGTGCCGGGGATAGGGATGGCGGTCAACGGCAACCAGAACTGGATCTCCCTCGGCGGCTCCTTCCAGATCCAGCCCAGCGAGTTCGGCAAGCTCGCCCTGGTGCTGTGGGGTGCGGACCTGATCGCGCGCAAGCAGGAGCGGAAGCTGCTGACCCAGTGGAAGCACATGCTGGTGCCGCTGGTACCGGTCGCCTTTGTGCTGCTCGGGCTGATCATGCTCGGCGGCGACATGGGTACCGCGATCATCCTCACGGCGATCCTGTTCGGCCTGCTGTGGCTCGCCGGGGCGCCGACGCGGCTGTTCGCCGTGGTGCTGCAGATCGCCGCCCTGATCGGTTTCGTCCTCATCAAGACCAGCCCCAACCGGATGGCCCGGCTCTCCTGCATCGGCGCGACCGAGCCCAAGGCCGGCGTCGCCGACTGCTGGCAGGCCGTGCACGGCATCTACGCCCTCGCCTCCGGCGGACTCTTCGGCTCCGGACTCGGTGCAAGTGTGGAAAAATGGGGTCAACTGCCGGAAGCCCACACCGACTTCATCTTCGCCGTCACCGGTGAGGAACTGGGCCTGGCGGGGACGCTGTCGGTGCTCGCCCTGTTCGCGGCTCTAGGCTATGCGGGTATCCGCGTGGCCGGACGCACGGAGGACCCCTTCGTGAGGTATGCCGCGGGAGGCGTGACCACCTGGATCACCGCCCAGGCGGTGATCAACATCGGTGCGGTGCTCGGTCTGCTGCCGATCGCCGGCGTCCCCCTCCCGCTGTTCTCCTACGGAGGATCCGCCCTGCTGCCGACCATGTTCGCCATCGGGCTGCTGATCGCCTTCGCGCGCGACGAGCCCGCTGCGCGGGCAGCGCTTGCGATGCGGCAACCCCGCTTTGGTAGAAAGCGGGCGGGAGGTTCCGGTTCCGGCCGGGCGCCTCGGAGATGGAACACGATGCGACGGCGTGCCTCATCGGCGCGTTCGTCCGGAGAGCGGTGAATTTCGGTGCATGTCGTACTCGCCGGCGGGGGCACCGCGGGCCACATCGAGCCCGCGCTCGCCCTCGCGGACGCCCTGCGCAGGCAGGACCCGACCGTGGGGATCACGGCCCTGGGCACGGAACGCGGTCTGGAGACCAGGCTCGTCCCGGAGCGCGGCTACGAGCTGGCGCTGATCCCGGCGGTGCCGCTGCCCCGCAAGCCAACCCCCGAGCTGATCACCGTCCCGGGCCGGCTGCGCGGCACGATCAAGGCCGCCGAGCAGATCCTGGAGCGCACCAAGGCGGACGTCGTGGTCGGCTTCGGCGGTTACGTCGCCCTGCCGGGCTACCTGGCCGCCAAGCGGCTCGGCGTGCCCATCGTGATCCACGAGGCGAACGCCCGCCCGGGCCTGGCCAACAAGATCGGCTCCAGGTACGCCGCCCGGGTCGCCGTCTCGACGCCGGACAGCAAGCTGCGCGACGCCCGCTACATCGGCATCCCGCTGCGCCGCTCCATCGCCACCCTGGACCGCGCCGCCGCCCGTCCCGAGGGCCGCCACCGTTTCGGCCTCGACCCGAACCTGCCCACACTGCTCGTCTCCGGCGGCTCCCAGGGTGCCCGGCGGCTGAACGAGGTGGTCCAGCAGGTCGCCCCGTGGCTGCAGCAGGCGGGCATCCAGATCCTGCACGCGGTCGGCCCGAAGAACGAACTGCCGCAGGTGCAGCAGATGCCGGGAATGCCGCCCTATGTCCCGGTAAGTTACCTGGACCGGATGGACCTCGCGTACGCCGCGGCCGACATGATGCTCTGCCGCGCGGGCGCGATGACCGTCGCCGAACTCTCCGCCGTCGGGCTCCCGGCCGCCTATGTCCCGCTGCCCATCGGCAACGGCGAACAGCGGCTCAACGCCCAGCCGGTGGTCAAGGCCGGCGGCGGACTCCTCGTCGACGACGCGGAGCTGACGCCCGAGTGGGTGCAGCAGAACGTCCTGCCCGTGCTCGCCGACCCGCACCGGCTGTACGAGATGTCCCGAGCGGCAAGCGAGTTCGGCCGCCGGGACGCCGACGAGCTGCTCGTCGGCATGGTGTACGAGGCGATCGCCTCGCGCCGTTAGGACCGTATGACGAAAGGGCAGTGAGGGTGGCCGGACCGACTACCGCCGAGCGCGGTGAACGCCAGCAGGAGTCGTCCGGTCCGCCGCCCGGCCGACGGTCCGGGAAACTGCGCCTTCGTACGATCGTCATTCTGGCTGTGGCCGCCGCCGTGCTCCTCGGTGCCGGTACCGCCTGGGTGTTGTACGGCTCCTCATGGCTGCGCGTCGACCATGTGTCGGTGTCCGGCACGCGCGTACTCACGTCCGCCGAGGTGCGCGACGCGGCGGCGGTGCCGGTCGGTGCGCCGATGATTTCCGTCGACACCGAGGGCATCGAGGCACGATTGCGCCGGAAATTGCCCCGGATTGACGCGGTTGATGTAGTCCGTTCCTGGCCCCATGGAATCGGGCTGAAAGTGACTGAGCGCACTCCGGTTCTACTGCTCCGAAAGGGCGGAGACTTCACCGAAGTCGATGACGAAGGTGTCCGTTTCGCCACGGTTTCACAGGCGCCGAATGCCGTTCCGATGCTGGAATTGTCCGTCTCCCGCACGGGTTCAGGCGCCGCCGGCTTCCGGCGTTTCGGCACCGACCGGCTGGTGCGTGAGGCGGTCCGGGTGGCCGGCGATCTGCCGGCCGCCGTCGCGAAGCGGACCCGGACCGTCCAAATCCGTTCCTTTGACGCCATCTCGCTGGTGCTGGCCGACGGCCGCACGGTCCTGTGGGGCAGCGGCGAGAACGGCCGTGCCAAGGCACGGACCCTCACAGCTCTCATGAAAGCAGCTCCCGGCGCGCGGCACTTCGATGTCAGCGTCCCCACCGCCCCTGCGTCATCGCGGAGTTGACGCACATCAGCGCAGGCCAGCACCCTGGTTGGGCACTGCTACGGCTGATCACATAGGGTGAAAAGAAAAACGGGAGGTTCGGCGTGTTCGTTGAACGGGCGCCACTTGTCGACTTAGTGTCCTGTTCAGAAGACTCCAGGGAACAGACACACTGGTAACCCTAAACTTCAGGGTTAGGGTTCGGGTCGGCGCTACGGACCGTCCCATTCGGCATCCGTCGTCCCGGCGCGGGGCACCGCACGGCGGCGACAACGTAATTCGAGGCGAGAGGCCTTCGACGTGGCAGCACCGCAGAACTACCTCGCAGTCATCAAGGTCATCGGTGTCGGCGGCGGTGGTGTCAATGCCATCAACCGGATGATCGAGGTCGGTCTCAAGGGCGTCGAGTTCATCGCCATCAACACCGACGCACAGGCGCTGTTGATGAGCGACGCCGACGTCAAGCTCGACGTCGGCCGGGAACTCACCCGCGGACTCGGCGCCGGAGCCAACCCGGCCGTCGGCCGCAAGGCCGCCGAGGACCACCGCGAGGAGATCGAGGAGGTCCTCAAGGGGGCCGACATGGTCTTCGTGACGGCCGGTGAAGGCGGCGGCACCGGCACCGGCGGCGCACCCGTCGTGGCCAACATCGCGCGCTCCCTCGGCGCCCTCACCATCGGCGTGGTCACGCGCCCGTTCACCTTCGAGGGACGGCGCCGCGCGAACCAGGCCGAGGACGGCATCGCCGAACTGCGCGAAGAGGTCGACACCCTCATCGTGATCCCCAACGACCGGCTGCTGTCCATCTCGGACCGCCAGGTCTCGGTCCTGGACGCGTTCAAGTCCGCCGACCAGGTCCTGCTCTCCGGTGTCCAGGGCATCACCGACCTCATCACCACACCGGGTCTGATCAACCTCGACTTCGCCGACGTGAAGTCGGTCATGTCCGAGGCCGGTTCCGCCCTCATGGGCATCGGCTCGGCCCGCGGCGACGACCGCGCGGTGGCCGCCGCCGAGATGGCGATCTCCTCGCCGCTGCTGGAGGCGTCCATCGACGGCGCCCGCGGCGTGCTGCTCTCCATCTCCGGCGGCAGCGACCTCGGCCTGTTCGAGATCAACGAGGCCGCCCAGCTGGTCAGCGAGGCCGCCCACCCCGAGGCCAACATCATCTTCGGTGCGGTCATCGACGACGCCCTCGGCGACGAGGTACGGGTCACCGTGATCGCCGCCGGCTTCGACGGCGGCCAGCCGCCGGCCCGCCGGGACAACGTCCTCGGGTCGGCCTCGTCCTCGACGGCCCCCCGCCGCGAGGAGCCCGCCCCGGCACGCCCGGCCGAGCCCAGCCGGCCGGCCTTCGGCTCGCTCGGCAGCGTGACGCCGAAGGAGGAGCCGGAGCCGGCGCCCGAGCCGGTGCCCGACATCCCGGTCGCCCCGCCGGTGACGCCGGCGCCCCGGACCTACTCGGACAGCGCGGCCGAGGAACTGGACGTCCCGGACTTCCTCAAGTGATAGGACGGCGCGAGAGCGTGAGCGGCGCGCACTTCGCCTTCACCGACCGGTGGGGCGGGGTGAGCGCCGCTCCGTATGAGGAGCTGAATCTGGGCGGCGCGGTCGGCGACGACCCCGAGGCCGTACGGGCCAACCGGGACATCGCCGCCAAGACGCTCGGCCTCGACCCGGCCCTGGTCGTCTGGATGAACCAGGTGCACGGCGCCGATGTGGCCGTGGTGGACGAGCCCTGGGAAGACCGCCCGGTGCCCGAGGTCGACGCGATCGTCACCACCCGCCGCGGGCCCGCCCTCGCCGTCCTCACCGCCGACTGCGTGCCGGTGCTGCTGGCCGACCCCGTGGCGGGGGTCGTGGCGGCCGCCCACGCCGGACGGCCCGGCATGGTCAAGGGGGTCGTCCCCGCGGCCGTACGGGCCATGGCCGAACTCGGCGCCGAGCCCGGCCGGATCGTCGCGCGCACCGGGCCGGCCGTCTGCGGGCGGTGCTACGAGGTGCCGGAGGCGATGCGCGCCGAGGTGGCGGCCGTCGAGCCGGCGGCGCACGCTGAGACGAGCTGGGGCACGCCGGCGGTCGATGTGAGCGCCGGGGTGCACGCGCAGCTCGACCGGCTCGGGGTGTGCGACCGGGCGCAGTCACCGGTGTGCACGCTGGAGTCGGACGACCACTTCTCGTACCGCCGTGACCGCACGACCGGGCGGCTCGCGGGCTATGTGTGGCTGGACTGATGGGGCATGACGGACCGTAAGACCGAACTCGCCGGAAATCTGGCGAAAGTGGAGGAGCGCATCACCGCCGCGTGTGTGGCGGCGGGGCGCGAGCGGGAGGAGGTGACCCTGATCGTGGTCACCAAGACCTACCCGGCGAGCGATGTGCGGATCCTGTCGGAACTCGGTGTGCGTCATGTCGCCGAGAACCGTGACCAGGACGCGGCCCCGAAGGCCGCCGCGTGCGCGGATCTGCCACTGAAATGGCACTTTGTCGGTCAATTGCAGACCAACAAGGTTCGTTCGGTAGTCGGTTATGCCGATGTCGTGCAGTCCGTCGACCGCGCCCGGCTCGTCACCGCGCTGTCGAAGGAGGCGGTGCGGGCGGAGCGCGAGGTCGGCTGCCTGATCCAGGTCGCGCTGGACGCGGGCGTGAGCGGCCGCGGCGAGCGCGGAGGCGTGTCCCCGGCCGGAATCGAAGAGTTGGCCGACCTCGTCGGCGAGGCGCCCGGGCTGCGGCTCGACGGACTGATGACCGTCGCTCCGCTCACCGGGGAGTACGCGGGACGCGAACAGGAGGCGTTTCAGCGGCTCATGGATTTGTCGACTGACCTGCGCCGAACCCATCCGGCTGCAACCATGGTGTCAGCAGGGATGAGTGCGGACCTCGAACAGGCCGTGGCCGCCGGAGCGACACATGTGCGCGTCGGCACTGCGGTACTCGGAGTCCGCCCCAGGCTCGGGTAACGTCGCCAGGAAGTCGGACCACAGCAGAAAATATGGTCAATGCCTGTGAAGGCGGGCACAACGACCACGTGGATCGCAGGCACTTGGCAGTCGTCAGCCGATCCACCACAGAGCGGAGGACTCAGAGCATGGCCGGCGCGATGCGCAAGATGGCGGTCTACCTCGGCCTCGTGGAGGACGATGGGTACGACGGCCGCGGATTCGACCCCGACGACGACTTCGAACCCGAGTTGGACCCGGAGCCCGAGCGGGACCACCGACGGCATGAATCGTCACACTCGTCGCACAGCGCACATCAGCCCCAAAGGGATGAAGAGGTGCGAATCGTGCAACCGCCCGCGCCGCGTGAGCCGGTGGCCCGTTCGACGGCGCTCGCCGCGGAAACCGGACGCCCCGCGCGGATCGCGCCCGTGGCATCCATCACACAAGAACGTCAGTCCCTCGAGAAGAACGCACCGGTGATCATGCCCAAGGTTGTGTCCGAGCGAGAGCCTTACCGGATCACCACGCTTCACCCCCGGACCTACAACGAAGCCCGTACCATCGGGGAACACTTCCGTGAGGGCACGCCGGTGATCATGAATTTGACTGAGATGGACGACACAGACGCGAAGCGACTTGTCGACTTTGCGGCCGGTTTGGTGTTTGGTCTTCACGGCAGCATCGAGCGGGTGACGCAGAAGGTGTTCCTGTTGTCTCCTGCTAACGTCGATGTCACGGCGGAGGACAAGGCCCGCATCGCAGAGGGCGGGTTCTTCAACCAGAGCTGAGACGCAACAACCGGATCGAGGCTCGGAAGAGCATGGAACAGGGGAGAGGGAAGCGCAGGCCATGAGCGTGTTCGTCACGGTGGTCCACACCGCGCTGCTGGTGTTCCTCGCCGTGCTCATCTTCCGGCTGGTCATGGATTACGTGTTCCAGTTCGCCCGCTCGTGGCAACCCGGCAAGGCGATGGTGGTCGTACTGGAGGCCACCTACACTGTCACCGATCCACCGCTGAAGCTTCTGCGGCGGTTCATTCCGCCGCTGCGTCTCGGGGGCGTGGCGCTCGACCTGTCCTTCTTCGTACTGATGATCATCGTCTACATCCTCCTCTCGATCACGGGGAACTTCGTGGGATGAGGATGGACGATACGGTCTTGCCGACTGCCGATGACTACGTTGAGGTGAAGAGATGCCGTTGACCCCCGAGGACGTGCGGAACAAGCAGTTCACGACCGTCCGCCTCCGAGAAGGCTATGACGAGGACGAGGTCGATGCCTTCCTCGACGAGGTCGAAGCCGAACTGACCCGTCTGCTCCGCGAGAACGAGGACCTGCGCGCCAAGCTGGCCGCGGCGACCCGTGCGGCCGCGCAGAACCAGCAGAACATGCGCAAGGGCCCGCCGGAGCAGGACCAGCAGCAGCATCCTCAGCAGCAGGGCATGCGAGGTCCCGGCGCGCCGGTGCCCGCCGGCATATCGGGCCCGCCGCAGCAGCAGATGGGTGGCCCCATGGGTGGTCCGCCCCAGCTGCCGAGCGGTGCCCCGCAGCTGCCCGCCGGTCCCGGCGGCCAGGGCGGTCCGCAGGGTCCCGGCCCGATGGGTCAGGGTCCGATGGGCCAGGGCCCGATGGGCGGTCAGCCGCCCATGCAGCAGCAGATGGGCGGTCCGATGGGCGGCCCCATGGGCGGTCCGATGGGCGGCCCCGGTCAGGGCCCCGGTGGCGACAGCGCCGCCCGTGTCCTCTCGCTGGCCCAGCAGACCGCCGACCAGGCGATCGCCGAGGCCCGCTCCGAGGCCAACAAGATCGTCGGCGAGGCCCGCAGCCGCGCCGAGGGTCTGGAGCGTGACGCCCGTGCCAAGGCCGACGCCCTGGAGCGGGACGCGCAGGAGAAGCACCGTGTCGCGATGGGCTCCCTGGAGTCCGCCCGCGCCACGCTGGAGCGCAAGGTCGAGGACCTGCGCGGCTTCGAACGCGAGTACCGCACGCGCCTGAAGTCGTACCTGGAGTCCCAGCTGCGCCAGCTGGAGACCCAGGCCGACGACTCGCTGGCCCCGCCGCGTACCCCGGCCACCGCGTCCCTGCCGCCGTCCCCGGCGCCCTCCATGGCTCCGGCCGGCGCGAGCGCCCCGTCGTACGGCGGCAACCAGACGATGGGCGGCAACCCCGCTCCGTCCGCCCCGTCCTACGGCGGCCAGCAGCAGATGACCCCGGCCATGACCCAGCCCATGGCCCCGGTCCGCCCGCAGGGCCCGTCCCCGATGGGCCAGGCACCCTCGCCGATGCGCGGGTTCCTGATCGACGAGGACGACAACTGAGCACCGGGCACTAGTACGACAACGGCGTCGGCAGCGCTCAATAGGGCGGGCCCCTTGGACTTCGGTCCTGGGGGCCCGCCCTTTTTACGCGGGTTGCGTTACTCGCATGTGTGAGAAGGGCCCGGCCTCCTCAATGGAGCCGGGCCCTTCTCACACCGCTCGGCGCTTACGCCTTGCGCAGCCGGAACGTGAGGGACAGCCCCTCGTCGGTGAACGGCTCGCCGAAGCTGCCGTCGCCCTCACCCTGCTGGAAGTCGGTCGACAAGACCTCCTCGGCGATCAGTTCCGCGTGCTCGGCCAGCGCAGCGACCACCGCAGGGTCGGTCGATGCCCAGCGCAGTGCGATCCGGTCGGCCACATCCAAACCGCTGTTCTTGCGGGCCTCCTGGATCAGCCGGATCGCGTCACGGGCCAGCCCCGCCTGCCGCAGCTCCTCCGTGATCTCCAGGTCCAGCGCGACCGTGGCCCCGGAGTCGGAGGCCACCGACCAGCCCTCACGCGGGGTTTCCGTGATGATCACCTCGTCCGGAGCGAGGGTGACCGTCTCACCGTCGACCTCCACCGAGGCCGTGCCCTCACGCAGGGCGAGGGACAGCGCGGCGGCATCGGCACCGGCGATGGCCTTGGCCACCTCCTGCACCCGCTTGCCGAACCGCTTGCCCAGCGCCCGGAAGTTGGCCTTGGCGGTCGTGTCCACGAGGCTGCCGCCGACCTCGGACAGCGACGCCAGCGAGGAGACGTTCAGCTCCTCGGTGATCTGCGTGTGCAGCTCCGGGTCCAGGGACTCGAAGCCGGTCGCCGCGATCAGCGCGCGCGACAGCGGCTGACGCGTCTTGACGCCCGACTCCGCGCGCGTGGCCCGGCCCAGCTCCACCAGCCGGCGGACCAGGACCATCTGCCGGGACAGCTCCGGGTCGATCGCCGACAGGTCGGCCTCCGGCCAGGAGGCCAGGTGCACGGACTCCGGCGCGCCCGGGGTCACCGGCACGACCAGGTCCTGCCACACCCGCTCGGTGATGAACGGGGTGATCGGCGCCATCAGCTTCGTGACCGTCTCCAGCACCTCGTGCAGCGTGCGCAGCGCGGCCTTGTCGCCCTGCCAGAAGCGGCGCCGCGAACGGCGGACGTACCAGTTCGACAGGTCGTCGACGAACGCGGACAGCAGCTTGCCGGCGCGCTGGGTGTCGTACGCCTCCAGCGCCTGGGTCACCTGGTCGGTGAGCGCGTGCAGCTCCGACAGCAGCCAGCGGTCCAGGAGTGGCCGGTCGGCCGGCGCCGGGTCGGCCGCCGACGGCGCCCAGTTCGACGTACGGGCGTACAGCGCCTGGAAGGCGACCGTGTTCCAGTACGTCAGCAGCGTCTTGCGGACGACCTCCTGGATGGTGCCGTGGCCGACCCGTCGGGCCGCCCACGGGGAGCCGCCGGCCGCCATGAACCAGCGGACCGCGTCCGCGCCGTGCTGGTCCATGAGCGGGATCGGCTGCAGGATGTTGCCCAGGTGCTTGGACATCTTGCGGCCGTCCTCGGCGAGGATGTGACCGAGGCAGACCACGTTCTCGTACGACGACTTGTCGAAGACGAGCGTGCCGACGGCCATCAGCGTGTAGAACCACCCGCGGGTCTGGTCGATCGCCTCGGAGATGAACTGCGCCGGGTAGCGGCTCTCGAACAGCTCCTTGTTCTTGTACGGGTAGCCCCACTGCGCGAACGGCATGGAACCCGAGTCGTACCAGGCGTCGATGACCTCCGGCACGCGCGTGGCCGTCTTGCCGCAGCCGTCGTGGCGGCAGGCGAAGGTGACCTCGTCGATGAAGGGGCGGTGCGGGTCCAGGCCCGACTGGTCCGTGCCGGTCAGCTCGGTCAGCTCCGCGCGGGAGCCGACGCAGGTGAGGTGGTCGTCCTCGCAGCGCCAGATCGGCAGCGGGGTGCCCCAGTAGCGGTTGCGGGACAGCGCCCAGTCGATGTTGTTGTTCAGCCAGTCGCCGAAACGGCCGTGCTTGACCGTTGCCGGGAACCAGTTGGTCCTCTCGTTCTCCTGGATGAGGCGGTCCTTGATCGCCGTCGTGCGGATGTACCAGGAGGGCTGCGCGTAGTAGAGCAGCGCGGTGTGGCAGCGCCAGCAGTGCGGGTAGCTGTGCTCGTACGGCAGGTGCTTGAAGAGGAGGTCGCGCTGCTGAAGGTCCTCGGTGAGCTTTTCGTCCGCCTTCTTGAAGAAGACGCCGCCGACCAGCGGGACGTCCTCCTCGAAGGTGCCGTCCGGCCGGACCGGGTTCACGACCGGCAGGCCGTAGGAGCGGCAGACCTTGAGGTCGTCCTCACCGAAGGCGGGGGACTGGTGGACCAGACCCGTGCCGTCCTCGGTGGTGACGTAGTCGGCGTTCACCACGAAGTGGGCGGGCTCGGGGAACTCCACCAGCTCGAACGGACGCTGGTACGTCCAGCGCTCCATCTCGGCGCCGGTGAAGGTCTGCCCCGTGCTCTCCCAGCCCTCGCCGAGCGCCTTGCCCACGAGCGGCTCGGCGACGACGAGCTTCTCCTCGCCGTTGGTCGCGACGACGTAGGTGACCTCAGGGTGCGCGGCGACCGCCGTGTTGGACACCAGGGTCCAGGGGGTCGTCGTCCACACCAGGAGCGCGGCCTGGCCGGCGAGCGGACCGGAGGTGATCGGGAAACGGACGTACACGGACGGGTCCACGACCGTCTCGTAGCCCTGCGCCAGCTCGTGGTCGGACAGGCCGGTGCCGCAGCGCGGGCACCAGGGGGCGACGCGGTGGTCCTGGACCAGCAGGCCCTTGGTGAAGATCTCCTTCAGCGACCACCAGACGGACTCGATGTACTCGGGGGCCATCGTGACGTACGCGTCGTTGAGGTCGACCCAGTAGCCCATCCGGGTCGTGAGCGCTTCGAAGGCGTCGGTGTGGCGGAGCACGGACTCGCGGCACTTGGCGTTGAACTCGGCGATGCCGTACGCCTCGATGTCCTGCTTGCCGCTGAAGCCGAGCTCCTTCTCGACCGTCAGCTCCACCGGGAGGCCGTGGCAGTCCCAGCCGGCCTTCCGGGCCACGTGGTAGCCGCGCATGGTGCGGAAGCGGGGGAAGACGTCCTTGAAGACGCGCGCCTCGATGTGGTGGGCGCCGGGCATGCCGTTGGCGGTGGGCGGGCCTTCGTAGAACACCCATTCCGGGCGGCCCTCGGACTGCTCCAGGCTCTTGGCGAAGATCTTCTGGTCGCGCCAGAAGTCGAGCACGGCGTGCTCAAGAGCGGGCAGGTCGACCTGTGCGGGCACCTGGCGGTACGTCGGCGCTGTCATCTGCGAGCATCCTCCAACGGACTTGCTGCCTTCCGTCGGAGGGACGAGAGCCTTCGATCCTGCCTACGCCGTGTGCGGCGCGCTCCCGCGGTACCACCCTCCTTGGCCCTCCGTCGCGCCGTACGCGCCGGTGAGCCCCCTCATTGGGGTCGCGAAGCCGGTTCTACTCGCGCTCGCCTTGCGGCTGTGGCTTTCTTCCGGCGGCTCCGGGGTGATCTTCACGTCGCGCTCGCCCCCGGGCTCACACCGTCCCCGGATCGCTCTCGGCTGCGTACGCCGCTACTCGTCCCCATCCACGCTTTTCGCTCCGCCCAGTGTACGGCGCCGCGCGGACAGCGGCCGACCGGATTTCCGTGCGGTGCCGCGGCGGGCGGTGCGAGGGGCCGGGGTGACCCGAATGGCGAGGGGGCGTGCGCTCGGGTCCGGCGAGGCCCGGCTCCGGCGGATTACCCGGCGGGGAGCTGGGCACAACGGATGCAGGCCCGCTGCGCGGGGGGTGCGGGCGGGCGAATCGGGCGGTGTGCCCCGTTGCCGCGGGACTCAAGTCGATTTATCGTCCCAGCACGATTCGCGAGCAAGATCACAATATGTGAAGGGGCCGCGGCCATGGTGGCGAAAAAGACCGCCGTACAGCAGCCGGCGACCGGCCGGCGCAGGGGCGCGGCTGCCTCCGGTGCGGCTGCCTCCGGCGGTGAGGCCAAGGGAGTGGCCGGGAAGAAGGGGGCGACCGGGGGGAAGGGGTCCGGGGGAAAGGACACGGGGGGAGCGGGCGCAGAACGGGCCGCCACGAAGGCGGCGGTGAAAGGGACGGCTGCCAGGGCGACGGCCGCCGCCCGGAAAACGGCCGCAAAGAAGACCACGGCGAAGCAGACGGCCACCAAGGAGAGGGCTGCCGAGAGGACGGGCGCCGCGGAGAGGGCAGCAAAGAAGACGGCCGCCGAGAGGACGGCCGCCGAGAGGACGGGCGCCAAGCGGACGGCTGCCGAGAAGACCGCAGCCAAGAAGACCGCAGCCAAGAAGATCGCCGCCAAGAAGTCCGGGGCGGAGGCGACGGTCGGCAAGAAGGTGCTGGTCAAGGAAGCGGCCGTCGAGAAGGGGGCCGGAGGGAAGGCGGCTGCGGCTGCCAGGAAGGCGGTCGTCGGCGAGGCGGTGGCGGACAGGGCAGCGGTTCCGAAGAAGCAGGTGTCCAAGAAGCAGGTGTCCATGAAGGCCGTCGGGGAGAAGACCGCGGCGAAGGGGGTGGCGGAGGCGGAGGAGACGGCCGTCAGGAAGCCGGCGGCGAAGAAGGCCGGCGGCACGAAGACGGCCGCCGAGGGCGTCTCCACGGAGGCGGCCCACACGAGCAGGGCCAAGAAAGCGGGCGCGGCGCGGGCCGCGAAGCAGACGGGAGCCACGACAGTGGTTGCGAAGAAGACTCCTGGCACGGCCACGGCGGAGACCGCCGTTCCCAAGGCGCGGGTCGCCGCGGCGGAGCCCGGCGAACTGGCGGTGCGCCCCGGCGAGGAACCCTGGACCCCGGAAGAGGTCGCGAAGGCCCGTGCCGAGCTGCTGTCCGAGGTGGAGCGGTTGCAGAACGAGATCAGCTCCTCCGAGGCGTCCCTGGCGGGCCTGATGCGGGACTCCGGCGACGGCGCGGGAGACGACCAGGCCGACACCGGTACGAAGAACATCACGCGCGAGCACGAGCTGGCGCTGGCCGCCAACGCGCGCGAGATGCTGATCCAGAACCAGCACGCCCTGGAACGGCTGGACGCGGGCACCTACGGCCTGTGCGAGAACTGCGGCAAGCCCATCGGCAAGGCCCGGATGCAGGCCTTTCCGCGGGCCACGCTGTGCGTGGAGTGCAAACAGAAGCAGGAACGCCGCTCCTGAGCGCGCCGGGCCGTGCCGTAGTCTCGTCCTCAGTCAGGCACCTAGGTTGAGGGACTCACGTGGCAGAGGCGGAGCGCATCATCGGTACGCCGGACACCCCGGACGGCAGCGGCGAGCGGACGGCGGCGGCCGGGGCGGACGAGCAGCAGGTCCCGGCCCCGGTACGGGACCGCCGCGGGCGCCGGATCGCCCTGCTCTTCGCGGTGGCCGCGTTCGCGTACGCGCTCGACCTGATCAGCAAGACGCTCGTGGTCGCCAAGCTGGAAGGGCACGAGCCGATCAAACTGATCGGGAACTGGCTGGAGCTGAACGCCATCCGCAACCCGGGCGCGGCCTTCGGCTTCGGCGCGGCTTTCACGATCATCTTCACCCTGATCGCCGCGGCCGTGATCGTGGTGATCATCCGCCTGGCCCGCAAGCTCTACAGCTACCCCTGGGCCATCGCGCTCGGCCTGCTGCTCGGCGGTGCCCTCGGCAACCTCACCGACCGGATCTTCCGGTCGCCCGGGGTCTTCGAGGGCAAGGTCGTGGACTTCATCGCTCCCAAGGGCTTCGCCGTGTTCAACCTGGCGGACTCGGCGATCGTGTGCGGCGGCATCCTGATCGTGCTGCTGTCCTTCCGCGGCCTGGACCCGGACGGCACGGTCCACAAGGACTGAGGGCCGCCCTCCCGCGCAGGAGTTGTCCACAGGCGCGTTCGGGGCGGTCCGGCCCGTCCGGCATACTCGACGGGTGAGCACGATTCCCGAGATCCGTACCCTGCCCGTGCCCGACGGCCTGGAGGGCGAGCGCGTCGACGCCGCCATCTCCCGCATGTTCGGCTTCTCCCGCACGAAGGCGGCGGAGCTGGCCGCGGCCGGCAAGGTCCAGGTCGACGGCGCGGTGGTCGGCAAGTCCGAGCGGGTGCGCGGCGGCGCCTGGCTGGAGGTCGAGATGCCGCAGGCGCCCGCGCCGGTGCAGGTGGTCGCCGAGCCGGTCGAGGGCATGGAGATCGTGCACGACGACGAGGACGTGGTCGTGATCGTCAAGCCGGTGGGCGTGGCCGCGCACCCGTCGCCGGGCTGGAGCGGCCCCACCGTCATCGGCGGTCTCGCCGCCGCCGGGTACCGGATCTCCACCTCCGGCGCCGCCGAGCGCCAGGGCATCGTGCACCGTCTGGACGTCGGCACCTCGGGCCTGATGGCGGTCGCCAAGTCGGAGCGGGCGTACACCTCGCTCAAGCGCCAGTTCAAGGAGCGCACGGTCGACAAGCGCTACCACACCCTCGTCCAGGGCCACCCGGACCCGACGAGCGGCACGATCGACGCGCCGATCGGCCGCCACCCGAACCACGACTACAAGTGGGCGGTCACGGCCGACGGCAAGCCCTCCGTGACGCACTACGACCTGATCGAGGCGTTCCGCGCCGCCTCGCTGCTGGACGTGAAGCTGGAGACCGGACGCACCCACCAGATCCGCGTCCACATGGCCGCCCACCGCCACCCCTGCGTCGGTGACCTGACCTACGGCGCCGACCCCACCCTCGCCAAGCGGCTGCGCCTGACCCGCCAGTGGCTGCATGCGGTGCGCCTCGGCTTCGAACACCCCGGGGACGGCCAGTGGGTGGAGTTCGCGAGCGACTACCCCGAGGACCTGCAGAAGGCCCTCGACCAGGTCCGCGAGGACACCTACGCGTGAGCGCGCCGTACACCGTCCGGATCGCCGAGGACCCCGCCGACCGCGAGGCGTGCTTCGCGGTCCGCGAGCAGGTCTTCGTCGTCGAGCAGGGCGTCGCCGAGGACATCGAGTACGACGCCCATGACGCGGTCGCGGTGCACGTCCTGGCGGTCCGTGAGGACGGTGTGCCGCTCGGCACCGGACGGCTGCTGCACGGCGAGGCCGCCGCGGCGAAGACGGGCGGTGACGCGTCGGTGGGCTCCCTGGGGCGGCTCGCCGTCTCCCGCGAGGCCCGCGGGCTCGGTGTCGGCGCAGCGCTGGTGCGGGCGATCGAGGACGCGGCACGCGCGCGTGGCCTCACCGCGGTGGACCTGCACGCGCAGACACACGCCCTGGGCTTCTACGAACGCCTCGGCTATGCGGCGTACGGCCCGGAGTTCCCGGACGCCGGCATTCCGCACCGGGCGATGCGCCGCGCCCTGTAGGCGTCCGCCGCGTCGTCGGGGGGCCTGCGTCCCCGGCGGCCGGATGGCAGGCTTGAAGCCTGCCGTGTGATCGTCGACTCCCGGAGTGCCGGCCGTGGATCAGTTGGCCCTGTTGTTCGTACTGCTGCTCGGGGCCCTGGTGAGCGTCCCGGTGGGGGACCGGTTCGGGGTGCCGGCGCCGGTGCTGATGACGCTGTTCGGCGGGGTCCTCGCGGTGGCCGACTTCGTGCCCGACGTGGACATCCCGCCGGACCTGATCCTGCCCGGGCTGCTGCCGCCGCTGCTCTATGCCGCCGTACGGCGTACCTCCTGGCGCCAGTTCGCGGCCAACATCCGGCCGATCTTCCTGCTGGCCGTCGCCCTGGTGTTCGTGACGACGGTGTGCGTGGCGTTCGTCGCCAACGCGATCGTGCCGGGGCTGCCGATCGCCGCCGCCGTCGCGCTCGGCGCGCTGATCGCCCCGCCCGACCCGGTCGCCGCGACCAGCGTCGCCGGACGGCTCGGGCTGCCGCGCCGCCTGGTGTCGATCCTGGAGGGCGAGGGACTCTTCAACGACGTCACGGCCATCGTGCTGTACCACGTGGCGATCGCCGCGGCCGTGAGCGGCTCGTTCTCACCGTGGCGGGCCGGCCTGGACCTCGTGCTGTCCGCCGTCGTCGCGGTGGCCGTGGGCCTGGTGCTCGGCTGGGGCGCGAACCGGCTCATGGACCTGCTGGGCGATCCGACCCTGCAGATCGGCATGACCCTGCTGGTGCCCTACGCCTCCTACGTGCTCGCGGAGAAGCTGCGCGGCTCGGGGGTGCTGGCGGTGCTCACCACGGCGCTCTTCCTCGCCGAGTACGCCACCGACGCCGACGACGTGATGACCCGGCTGGCCGGGCACACCTTCTGGGACATCATCGACACCCTCGTCACGGGCGTCGCCTTCGGGCTGATCGGCCTGGAACTGCACAACGCCATCCGCACGGCCCAGGGGAGGTGGGGCGAGATGCTCGGCTGGGCCGCCGCCGTCGTGGGCGTGGTGATCGTCGTACGGCTGCTGTGGCTGCTGCCGGCGACCTGGCTGACCAAGCGGCTGCACGCGCGGCGGGACTACGACGAGGAGATCCCGGTGAGCCGGCGGGAGACCGTCGTGATGTGGTGGTCCGGGATGCGCGGGGTGGCCTCGGTGGCGCTGGCGCTGGCCGTCCCGCTGAAGACCGCTGACGGATCCCGGTTCCCCGACCGGGACGAGATCGTCTTCATCGCCTTCGGTGTGATCATCGTCACACTGGTCTTGCAGGGGCTCACGCTGCCGTCGCTGGTGAGGTGGCTCGGCGTGCGGGCCGACTCCGAACGGGAGAAGGAGTTCGAGAAGGAGCTGGCGGTGCGGGCGGCCAAGGCGGCCAAGCGCCGGCTGCGGGAGATCGAGCAGGTGGAGGACCTGCCCGAGGACCTGTCCGAGCAGATGCTGCGGCGCGCCTTCGACATCGGGATCCGGATCAGTCCCGACATGGGGGAGGAGGAGCGCAGGGAGGCGCAGCACCAGCGGGCCCGGCGGCTGAAGCGAGTGCGGCACATCCAGAACGAGATGCTGAGCGCGGCCCGGCACGAGGTGCTGGCGGCGCGCAGCGAGCCGGGGGCGGATCCGGAGATCGTGGACCGGGTGCTCAGGCATCTGGACGTGCGGAGTCTGCGGTGACAGTGACCATGTGTCATATGAGCATGCCGGGCCATGTCACAGGTCGTCCAGGTCAACGGCCGTGCCGGACGCGGCCGTCGAAGGCTCCGGCGTCAGCTGCGGCGGGTGCGCGGGAGGTCGTGGTCCTTGCGGAGTGAGGCGCCGTCGCAGGACGGGAGGCGTTGCGGCGGGAGCACCGCCTCGGAGGTGTTGACGCGGGGAAGCGCGTAAGCGTGCTCGGCCATCAGCCAGGTGATCATCTGCTCGCGGACCGTGACCCGCACCGTCCAGATGTCGTCGGCGTCCTTCGCGGTCACCAGCGCGCGCACCTGGATGGTGGTGGGTGTGCTGTCCGTCACCACCAGGCCGTAGGCGCGGCCGTCCCAGGCCGGGCACTGGCGCAGGATGTCGCGCAGCTTCTCGCGCATCGCCTCGACGGGCGCGCTGTGGTCGAGGTGCCAGTAGACGATGCCCGTCATCTGCGGGGTCCCCCGCGACCAGTTCTCGAAGGGTTTGGAGGTGAAGTACGACACCGGCATGGTGATCCGCCGCTCGTCCCAGGTCCGTACCGTCAGAAAGGTCAGCGTGATCTCCTCCACCGTGCCCCATTCGCCGTCCACGACGACCGTGTCGCCGATACGCACCATGTCACCGAAGGCGATCTGCAGCCCGGCGAACATATTGGACAGGGTCGACTGGGCGGCGACGCCGGCCACGATGCCGAGAATGCCCGCCGAGGCCAGCAGGGAGGCGCCGGCCGCGCGCATCGCGGGGAACGTCAGCAGCATCGCGGCGATCGCCACGACGATCACGATCGCGGACACCACCCGCATGATCAGCTCCACCTGCGTGCGCACCCTGCGCACCCGGGCCGGGTCCCGGTGGGCGCGGGCATAGCGGCTGTAGGTGGTCTCGACGACCGCCGCCGCGATCCGGATCACCAGCCAGGCGGCTGAGCCGATCAGCACCAGCGTCAGCGTCCTGCCGATTCCGGCCTGGTGCCGCTCCAGCAGCTTCGCCTGGTCGTACGACCCTCGCAGCAGGGCGGCGCACAGCACGAGCTGGTAGGGGACGCGGCCACGGCGCAGCAGCCCCCACAGAGGGGTGTCGTGGTCGCGCGCGTCGGCCTTGCACAGCAGCCGGTCGGTGGCCCAGCCGACGGCCAGGGTGATCAGCACCGAGCCGCCGATCACGATCACAGGGCGGAGCAGGTTTTCCATGCCTCCGCTTCTAACCGGCGCTCGGCGGCCATGAACATGTGAGTTCGGCGTGTTCCTGGGTACGGCGGCTCAGGCGCTGCCGCACCGGCTGGCACCATGGCCTCATGAACATCATGCTTTTTCACTCGACCTACGGCCTCAGGCCCGCGGTGCGCGACGCCGCGGACCGGCTGCGCACGGCGGGCCACGAGGTGTGGACGCCCGACCTCTTCGAGGGGCGCACGTTCGGCACCGTCGAGGAGGGCATGGAGTTCAACGAGCGGATCGGCAAGGAGGAGCTGCTGAAGCGGGCCGTGCTGGCGGCGGCGCCGTACTCGGAGCGAGGACTGGTGTACGCCGGGTTCTCGCTCGGCGCCTCCATCGCCCAGACCCTCGCCCTCGGCGACGACAAGGCGCGCGGGCTGCTGCTCCTGCACGGCACGTCGGACATCGCGCCGACCGCGCACGTGGACGGGCTGCCGGTGCAGCTGCATGTGGCCGAGCCGGACCCGTTCGAGACGGACGACTGGCTGAGCGCCTGGTATCTGCAGATGGGCCGGACCGGAGCCGATGTGGAGGTCTACCGGTACGCCGGCGCCGGGCACCTCTACACCGACCCCGGGCTGCCGGACTACGACGCCGAGGCCGCCGAGGCCACCTGGCGGGTGGCGCTCGGCTTCCTCGACAGCCTGCAGTCGGCGTAGCCCGCGGCTACACCGGGTCGTAGGTCCGCTCGACCTTCTGGGTGCCGCTGCGGGTGCGGTAGGAGCGCACCCACTTGGAGGTGGCGTTCGCGTCGGTGCGGTCGGACAGGACGTAGTAGTCCATCTGCGCGCGGTCGGTGGTGATGTCCAGCACGCCGTAGCCGTGCCGGTCGGTGTCCACCCAGTGGACGTGCCGGTTGGCGGCCTCGATGACCGGTGCGGCGAGCGCGGAGACCGTGCCCTCGGGGACCTTGACGATGTCGTCGAGGTTGTCGGAGGTCACCGACGTGATGACGAACTCGGTGGCCGCCGACGGCGACAGCGGATAGGTGCCCGCGTCCACCGGCACGTCGTTGGCCCAGGACATGTGGATGTCGCCGGTCAGGAAGACGGTGTTGCCGATGGCGTTCGCGCGCAGGTGGTCGAGGAGTTCACGGCGGTCGTGGGTGTAGCCGTCCCACTGGTCGGTGTTGACGCCGATGCCGTCCTGCGGCAGGCCGAGCAGCTTGGCGAGCGGCTTGAACAGGTCGGCGGTGAGGGAGCCGATGACGAACGGCGCGATCATCACGGAGTTGCCGACCAGCCGCCACCTGGTGTCGGAGGCCTTCAACCCGGCCTTCAGCCAGTCCAGTTGGGCCCGGCCGGTGATCGTCCGGTTCGGGTCGTCCACCGAGCCGCTGGCGGTGGACGCCTGCTGGGAGCGGAAGGAGCGCAGGTCCAGCAGCGAGAGATCGGCGAGCTTGCCGAAGCGCAGCCGGCGATAGGTGGTTCCCTCGATCGCGGTGCGGACCGGCATCCACTCGAAGTAGGCCTGCTTGGCGGCCGCCTTGCGGGCGGTCCAGGTGCCCTCGGCGCCCTCGGTGTGGTTGACGGCGCCGCCCGACCAGGCGTTGTCGGCGAATTCGTGGTCGTCCCAGATGGCGATGACCGGCGCCTTCAGGTGCAGGGCCTGCAGATCGGGATCGGTCTTGTACGTGGCGTGCCGGACACGGTAGTCGGCGAGCGTGATGATCTCGTTCGCGGGCGCGTGCGGGCGGACGACCCTGCCGCGCGCCGCGTACTCGCCGGACTTGTACTCGTAGATGTAGTCGCCGAGGTGCAGCCAGGCGTCCAGGTCGCTGCGGGCCGCGAGATGGCGGTAGGCGGCGAAGTAGCCGCCCTCCCAGTTGGCGCAGCTGACCACCCCGAAGCGCAGCCCGGACACGTTCGCATCCGCCGCGGGCGCGGTGCGGGTACGGGCCGGCGGGGAGTCGGTGGCGCCGGCCGAGAACCGGAACCAGTAGTCGGTGGCCGGTTCCAGACCGCGGACGTCGGCCTTCACGGTGTGGTCGGAGGCGGCGGTCGCGGTGACGGAGCCCTTGGCGACGATGCTGGTGAACGCCTTGTCCTTGGCGACGACCCAGTTCACCTCGGTGTCCGGACCGACGCCCGAGCCGGGCGTGGCCTCCGGGGTCGGGGTCACCCGGGTCCACAGCAGGACGCCGTCGGGCAGCGGGTCACCGGAGGCGACACCGTGCAGGAAGGCGGGGGCCTGGTCGGCGGCGCGCGCCGGAAGGGCGGCGGCGAGCGGGCCGGCCAGCACAGCGGTCGCCGCCGCGGCCTTGACGACCGTACGGCGGCGAGGAGAGAGGGAGTTGAGGCCCTTGGACGCCTCGGATGCTCTGTATCGACTGGTCACGACCGATCAGGTTACTGATCGGTATGGGCAAGAGCGGGCGAACTTCGAAAGTTCGCCCGCTCTTCACGTGAACGGCGGTTTCCGACGAGCCGTCAGCCCTTGAGGGCCGCGTCGAGAGCCTTGTTGAAGTCGGCCGGGTTCGACGGCGCGTTCTGGCCGTCGGGGCCCGTCAGCTTCTTGCCGTCCATCTTCAGGGTGGGGGTGCCCCGGATCCCGTCCTTGTCGAAGATCTTCGACTCCTCCAGCGCCCACCGGTCGTAGGTGCCGTCCTTCACGGCCTTCTGGAACGCCGCGTTGCCCTTCAGGGCGGGGACGGTGTCGGCGATCTGGATCAGATAGGCGTCGTCCTTGAACTTGTCGTCGGTCTCGTTGGGGTGCCACTTCGCCGAGTACATCGCGGCCTTGTACTCCAGGAACGCCTCAGGGCTGACGTTGAGCGCGGCACCGAGGGCGCTGAGCGCGTTCTTGGAGCCCACACCGGGCAGGTTGTTGTCGAGGAAGGTCGCACCGACGAAGTGGAGCTTGAACTTGCCCTCGTCGATGTCCTTCTTCACCGTCGGGCCGACGCTCTGCTCGAACTCCGAGCAGACCGGGCACCGCGGGTCCTCGTAGATGGTGAGGGTCTTCTTGGCGGTGCTCTTGCCGATGACGACGGTCGTGCCGTCCGCGCCCGTGGTGTTGGCCGGCTTCACGAGCTTCTTGGTCTTCGCGGCGTCCCACCCGGTGGGCTTGGTCGCCTGGACGATGGCGTAGCCGATGCCGCCGGCCGCGGCCAGCACGGCCACGACCGAGGCGGCCACGATGATCTGCCGCTTGGCCTTGTCCCGCTTGGCCTGCCGCTCGCGCTCCTGGCGCAGCCGCTCCCGGGCCGCCGTCTTCGCCGTCTGGCTGTTCCGCTTGCTCATGTTGGTGATCTCCATGTGGGACGCGCACATGTCGTACGCGGGATACGTGTGGGGGACTGGTCGTGCTCAGGTGCTGCCGCTCACAGGGCGGCAGCGGGCGAGCACGGCGGTCCACGCCGTCCCAGGGAGTGCACGAGCAGCCGGTCGCGGGCGGCGGCCCGGCGCGGGGCCGGGCGCGGCAGCCGGCGGACCGGGGTCAGCCGGACGGTGACCGCGGCCACCGCGAGCAGCAGCGGCCGGAAGGTGGTGGCGGCGACCGCGCGCAGCAGCTGGACCAGCGCCCGCTCGCCCCGGCGCAGCCAGGCGGCGGCGAGCAGGCCCACGCCGATGTGCGCGGCGAGCAGCAGCCAGGCGGCCGCCGGACTGGCGTGCGCCAGCAGTGCGTCGGGGCGGCCCGGGGCCCCGGTCACCCGGGCCAGCGGGCTGCCGACGGCACCGCCCTCGCACAGCACCTTGAAGCCGAAAGCGTGCAGCGGGCCGGCGACCGGGCCGCCCGCCCTGCCGTAACAGGTGTGCTGGCCGGTGGTGAACACCGTGTCGGCGGCCAGTTCCAGCGGGATCAGCAGGGCCGCGATCCGGCCGAAGCCGCGCTCGCGGCCCGCCAGCGCGTACGCGGTGACGAACACGCCGGCACAGACCGCCAGCACGGTCGCCACCGGCAGCGGGGCCCCCGACAGCAGCACGTGCGACGCGGTGCTGAGCGTCACGACGACAGCCGTGAACAGCGCCGCGCGCACGGCTCTGAGCTGGGTCCCGGATATGTCCATGGTGAAAGCAGAGTCTGTCACGTACGCGGTTAAGAGACCCCTAAAGGGTGCCTGTGAGCGCGCGAAGGTTACAGCCCCGGAATCCGGCCGTTGCGGAACAGGTCGACGAAGATCTGGTGGTCGGCACGCGCGCGTGCGCCGTAGCCGTGCGCGAAGTCCACCAGCAGGGGCGCGAAGCCCTCCTCGTCGGCCGCGAGCGCCGCGTCGATGGCCCGCTCGGTGGAGAACGGCACCAGGGACTCGCCGGACTGGTCGTCCGCCGCCGCGTGCATGGTGGCGGTGGCCCGGCCCAGGTCGGCGACGACGGCCGCGATCTCCTCGGGGTCGTCGATGTCGCCCCAGTCCAGGTCGACGGCGTACGGCGAGACCTCGGCGACCAGCTGGCCCGCGCCGTCCAGCTCGGTCCAGCCCAGCCACGGGTCGGCGTGCGCCTGCAGGGCGCGCTGGGAGATCACCGTGCGGTGACCCTCGTGCTGGAAGTAGCCGGCGATCGCCGGGTCCGTGATGTGCCGGGAGACGGCCGGGGTCTGGGCCTGCTTGATGTAGATCACGACGTCGTTCTCCAGGGCGTCGCTGTGACCCTCCAGGAGGATGTTGTACGACGGCAGGCCGGCCGAGCCGATGCCGATGCCGCGGCGGCCGACGACGTCCTTCACGCGGTACGAGTCGGGGCGGGCCAGGGAGGAGTCCGGCAGGGTCTCCAGGTAGCCGTCGAAGGCGGCGAGGACCTTGTAGCGGGTGGCGGCGTCCAGCTCGATGGAGCCGCCGCCCGGCGCGAAGCGGCGCTCGAAGTCGCGGATCTCGGTCATCGAGTCCAGCAGCTCGAAGCGGGTGAGCGAGCGGGCGGCACGCAGCGCGCCCAGCAGCGGGCCCTCAGCGGTGTCCAGGGTGAACGGCGGCACCTCGTCGCTCTTGGCGCCCGTGGCGAGGGCGTGGATGCGCTCGCGGTAGGCCGCCGCGTAGACCGACACCAGCTCGGTGATCTGCTCGTCACTGAGCGCCTTCGCGTACCCGATGAGCGCGATCGAGGCGGAGAAGCGCTTCAGGTCCCAGGTGAACGGGCCGACGTAGGCCTCGTCGAAGTCGTTGACGTTGAAGACCAGGCGGCCGTTCGAGTCCATGTACGTGCCGAAGTTCTCCGCGTGCAGATCGCCGTGGATCCACACCCGCGAGGTGCGGTCGTCCAGGTACGGCCCGCCGCGCTTGTCCGCGTCCAGGTCGTGGTAGAAGAGGCACGCCGTGCCCCGGTAGAACGCGAAGGCCGAGGCCGCCATCTTCCGGAACTTCACCCGGAACGCGGCCGGGTCGGCGGCCAGGAGCCGGCCGAAGGCGGTGTCGAAGACGGCGAGGATCTCCTCGCCGCGCTGCTCGTCGCTGAGCTGGGGGACCGACATCGCGAGATGCCTCCTGGTACGGGAGTGGTGCATGAATGTGCATGAATGGGTACGACGGCGCTTCCGCCGTCTCCAACGGGCGACGCCGCGCGGGAGTGCCCGGTTCCCGCATGAAGGTACGCGGATGAGGCCCGCGAGTGTCAGTGCCGGGGCATAGACTTCGACGCTGACCCCAGAACCGTCCGCCAACCCGTCGCCCCGTGTTTCCGTTGGAGGCCATACCGTGTCAAAGCCGCCGTTCACGCACCTGCACGTCCACACCCAGTACTCGCTGCTGGACGGTGCCGCGCGGCTCAAGGACATGTTCAACGCCTGCAACGAGATGGGCATGACGCACATCGCCATGTCCGACCACGGCAACCTCCACGGGGCGTACGACTTCTTCCACACCGCGAAGAAGGCCGGAATCACCCCGATCATCGGGATCGAGGCGTATGTCGCCCCCGAGTCCCGGCGCAACAAGCGCAAGATCCTCTGGGGCCAGCCGCACCAGAAGCGGGACGACGTCTCCGGTTCCGGTGGTTACACCCACAAGACGATGTGGGCCGTGAACAAGACGGGTCTGCACAACCTCTTCCGCCTCTCCTCGGACGCCTACGCCGAGGGCTGGCTGCAGAAGTGGCCCCGGATGGACAAGGAGACCATCGCCCAGTGGTCCGAGGGCATCGTCGCCTCCACCGGCTGCCCCTCGGGCGAGGTGCAGACCCGGCTGCGCCTCGGCCACTTCGACGAGGCCCTCAAGGCCGCCGCCGAGTACCAGGACATCTTCGGCAAGGACAAGTACTTCCTGGAGCTGATGGACCACGGCATCGAGATCGAGCGCCGGGTCCGTGACGGCCTGCTGGAGATCGGCAAGAAGCTCGGCATCCCCCCGCTGGTCACCAACGACTCGCACTACACCTACGCGCACGAGGCGGGCGCCCACGACGCCCTGCTGTGCATCCAGACCGGCAAGAACCTCTCCGACCCGGACCGCTTCAAGTTCGACGGCACCGGCTACTACCTGAAGTCCACGGACGAGATGTACGCCATCGACTCCTCGGACGCCTGGCAGGAGGGCTGCGCCAACACGCTCCTCGTCGCCGAGATGGTCGACACCACCGGCATGTTCGAGAAGCGCGACCTCATGCCCAAGTTCGACATCCCCGAGGGCTACACCGAGGTCACCTGGTTCAAGGAGGAGGTCCGCCGCGGCATGGAGCGCCGCTACCCCGGCGGCATCCCCGAGGACCGCCAGAAGCAGGCCGACTACGAGATGGACACCATCATCTCGATGGGCTTCCCCGGCTACTTCCTCGTCGTCGCCGACTTCATCATGTGGGCCAAGAAGCAGGGCATCGCGGTCGGCCCCGGCCGAGGTTCCGCCGCAGGCTCGATCGTCGCCTACGCCATGGGCATCACCGACCTCGACCCGATCCCGCACGGCCTGATCTTCGAGCGGTTCCTCAACCCCGAGCGCATCTCGATGCCCGATGTCGACATCGACTTCGACGAGCGCCGGCGCGTCGAGGTGATCCGGTACGTGACCGAGAAGTACGGCGCCGACAAGGTCGCCATGATCGGCACCTACGGCACCATCAAGGCCAAGAACGCCATCAAGGACTCCGCGCGCGTGCTGGGCTACCCGTACGCGATGGGTGACCGCATCACCAAGGCCATGCCCGCCGACGTCCTCGGCAAGGGCATCCCGCTGTCCGGCATCACCGACCCCAGCCACCCCCGCTACTCGGAGGCCGGCGAGGTCCGCGGGATGTACGAGAACGAGCCGGACGTGAAGAAGGTCATCGACACCGCGCGCGGTGTGGAGGGCCTGGTCCGGCAGATGGGTGTGCACGCCGCCGGCGTGATCATGTCCAGCGAGACCATCACCGAGCACGTCCCGGTCTGGGTGAGGCACACCGACGGTGTGACCATCACCCAGTGGGACTACCCGAGCTGTGAGTCGCTCGGCCTGCTGAAGATGGACTTCCTGGGCCTGCGCAACCTCACGATCATGGACGACGCGGTCAAGATGGTGAAGGCCAACAAGGGCCTCGACATCGACCTGCTGTCCCTGCCGCTGGACGACCCCACGACCTTCGAGCTGCTCCAGCGCGGCGACACCCTCGGCGTCTTCCAGTTCGACGGCGGCCCCATGCGGTCCCTGCTGCGGCTGATGAAGCCCGACAACTTCGAAGACATCTCCGCCGTGTCGGCCCTGTACCGGCCGGGCCCGATGGGCATGAACTCCCACACGAACTACGCCCTCCGGAAGAACGGGCAGCAGGAGATCACGCCGATCCACCCGGAGCTGGAGGAGCCGCTCAAGGAGGTCCTGGACGTCACCTACGGCCTGATCGTCTACCAGGAGCAGGTGCAGAAGGCCGCCCAGATCATCGCGGGCTACTCGCTCGGCGAGGCCGACATCCTCCGCCGCGTCATGGGCAAGAAGAAGCCGGAGGAACTGGAGAAGAACTTCGTCATCTTCCAGGCCGGCGCCCGCAAGAACGGCTACAGCGACGAGGCCATCCAGGCCCTGTGGGACGTGCTGGTCCCCTTCGCCGGCTACGCCTTCAACAAGGCGCACTCCGCCGCGTACGGCCTGGTCTCGTACTGGACCGCCTACCTCAAGGCGAACCACCCCGCCGAGTACATGGCCGCGCTCCTGACGTCCGTCAAGGACGACAAGGACAAGTCCGCGGTCTACCTCAACGAGTGCCGCCGCATGGGCATCCGGGTGCTCCCGCCGAACGTCAACGAGTCCGAGGCGAACTTCGCCGCCCAGGGCGACGACGTGATCCTCTTCGGCCTGTCCGCCGTCCGCAACGTCGGCACCAACGTCGTCGAGTCGATCATCAAGTGCCGCAAGGCCAAGGGGAAGTACGTCTCCTTCCCCGACTACCTCGACAAGGTCGAGGCGGTGGTCTGCAACAAGCGCACCACCGAATCGCTGATCAAGGCCGGCGCCTTCGACGAGATGGGCCACACCCGCAAGGGTCTGATGGCGCAGTACGAGCCGATGATCGACAACGTGGTCGCGGTCAAGCGCAAGGAGGCCGAGGGGCAGTTCGACCTCTTCGGCGGCATGGGCGAGGACACCGGCAGCGAACCCGGCTTCGGACTCGACGTGGAGTTCTCCCCCGACGAGTGGGACAAGACCTACCTGCTCGCCCAGGAGCGGGAGATGCTCGGTCTGTACGTCTCCGACCACCCGCTCTTCGGTCTGGAACACGTCCTCGCCGACAAGGCCGACGCGGGCATCGCCCAGCTCACCGGCGGCGAGCACGGGGACGGCGCGGTCGTCACCATCGGCGGCATCATCTCGGGCCTGCAGCGCAAGATGACCAAGCAGGGCAACGCCTGGGCGATCGCCACCGTCGAGGACCTCGCCGGCTCCATCGAGTGCATGTTCTTCCCGGCGACCTACCAGCTGGTGTCGACCCAACTCGTCGAGGACGCGGTCGTGTTCGTCAAGGGCCGCCTCGACAAGCGCGAGGACGTGCCGCGGCTCGTCGCCATGGAGCTGATGGTCCCGGACCTGTCCAACGCGGGCACCAACGCACCGGTGATCCTCACCATCCCGGCCGTGAAGGTCACTCCGCCCATGGTCAGCCGGCTCGGCGAGATCCTCAGCCACCACAAGGGCGACAGCGAGGTCCGCATCAAGCTCCAGGGCCCGCGCAAGACCACCGTGCTGCGCCTGGACCGGCACCGGGTCAAGCCCGACCCGGCACTGTTCGGCGACCTGAAGGTGCTGCTCGGCCCGTCCTGCCTGGCGGGCTGAGCCGATGACGTGTGAAGGGGCGCACCCTGCGCGGGTGCGCCCCTTCACTGTGCCTGGGCTTCAACTGCCCTTTAGTTGTGGCCGAAGCTCTTCTGCTTCTTGCGAGGAACATCCGCGGAGCTGCCCTGGATGTGCGCCACCGGAGACTCGTGGGCCTCCTGCGACCGCTGCCCGTGCTCGTGAGCCTGCTCGGCCTGCGGAGCGCGGTTCTGCGGGCCACCCTGCTTGCGGTTCTTGTTCTTGGCCATGGTGATCTGCCTCCTGTGGGGGATCTAGGGGCCAGGGCCGGGACCAGATTCACATACGCTGACATCAGGCGCATGTCGGATAATTACCCTCTGTAACAGGGGTGGTGGGGCGGCGGGATTCCGCAAACGCCACGCCGAAGATCGAGTTCGGGCCGTTAACCTCCGCGCGGTCGGGCAGACTCGAAGGAAGTCCGAAGCAAAACCTCCCGGGAAGAGGGTGAGTCGCGTGGACCGCTGCATCGTCCTGGTGGACGCCGGGTACCTGCTGGGAGCCGCCGCCAGCCTCCTCGCCGGTGAGCCCTCGCGGTCCCGGATCGCCGTCGATCACACCGCGCTGATCCAGGCCCTGCGTGAACGCGCCGAGTCGGAGACCGAGCGCCCGCTGCTGCGCATCTACTGGTTCGACGGCGCCCCCGACCGTGTCCCCCAACCGGAGCATCGCCGGCTGCGCGTGATGCCCCGTGTCACCGTCCGCCTCGGCGCCCTCACCCGCAGCGACGGACGCTGGGCGCAGAAGGGCGTGGACGCCGCCATGCACGCCGAGCTGACCGAGCTGGCCCGCAACCGCGCCTGCTCCGACATCGTCCTCGTCACCGGCGACGGCGATCTGCTGCCCGGCATGATGGCCGCCAAGGAACACGGCGTCGCCGTTCACCTGTGGGCCGTACAGGCCGCCGACGGCGACTACAACCAGTCCGAGGACCTGGTGGCCGAGGCCGACGAGCGGCGCGTCCTGGACCGCGCCTGGATCACCCAGGCCGTCCGCGCCAAGGAACTGACCAGCGTCTGCGCGCCGCCGCCCGCGCCCCGGCCCGAGATCGCCGCGATCCTCTCCGCGCCCCTGCCCGAGTCGGCGCTCTCGGCCGCGGCCGAGCGGTCGGCCGAGCAGGGGGCGCCCCCGCCGGCCGCCGCCGCGGCGGGGAACGGCACCCAGGAGCGGGCCGCCGCCTCCAAGGGCGTACCGACGCCGAAGGACCTGGCCGCGCTGCGCGCCCCCGGCAGCCAGCCCGTCCAGCACCCCGCGACCGCGACCCTGCGCTGGTCCTCCGACAAGGGGTGGGTGGACCGGCCGGGCGGGGTCGCCGAGCCGCCCGATGTCGCCTCCATGCCGACCCTCGCCCAGCTCACCACGGCCGAGCAGCGGTGGGCCGACCGTGAGGAGGACATCACCACCGTCGGCGGTGACCCGTACGAGGTGGGGCAGGTCTTCGCGCGCCGCTGGATGTCCCGGCTCGGCGACCAGGGTCATCTGCAGAAGCTGTCGCAGATGTATCCGCGCATCCCGCACCGCATCGACGGGGAGCTGCTGCGGTACGCCGCGCGGTTCGGGCTGCTCGCCCACAAGGACGACCAGATCGACGAGCACGACCGCTACGCCATTCGGGCGGGGTTCTGGCGGGAGATCGACGTTCCGGCTGCGGCGGAGAGCATGGCGGGGGAGTGAGCCGAGCGCGTTGCGGCGGGATTTCCTGCGGAGGACGTACGGAAGTGGCCCCAAAGGCGAGTAAAGGCCCCCGACCCCGTACCCTCGTCCCTTGTGAGTACGCGCGCGGCACAGGCACTTCGGCATGACGAGGTCGTACGCGTGCGCGGGCTCCGGAAGACCTACCCGGCCGTGAAGGGACGGCGCGGTGCGCCGGGGACCCCGGCGGTGCCGGCCACCGACGGGATCGAGCTGGACGTGCGGCGCGGCGAGGTGTTCGGGCTGCTCGGGCCGAACGGCGCCGGCAAGTCCACGCTCGTACGGCAGCTCACCGGGCTGCTCCGGCCGGACAGCGGCAGCATCGAGATCCTCGGGCACGACATCGTCAGGCACCCGGAGCGCGCCGCGCGCATCCTCGCCTACCTGGGCCAGGAGTCCTCCGCGCTGGACGAGCTGACCGTCTCCCTCGCCGCCGAGACCACGGGACGCCTGCGTGGCCTGGACGTACACCGGGCGCGGGCCGAGCGGGACGCCGTACTGGACGAGCTGGGGCTCGCGCCGATCGCCGGGCGGGCGCTCAAGAAGCTGTCCGGCGGGCAGCGACGGCTCGCCTGCCTCGCCGCCGCCCTCGTCGGCGAGCGGCCGCTGCTCGTGCTGGACGAGCCGACCACCGGCATGGACCCGGTGGCCCGGCGCGCGGTCTGGGCGGCCGTGGACCGGCGGCGCGCCGAGCGCGGTACGACCGTGCTGCTGGTCACCCACAACGTCATCGAGGCCGAGACCGTGCTCGACCGGGTCGCCGTCATCGACCGGGGCCGCGTCATCGCCTGCGACACCCCGGCCGGGCTGAAGGAACAGGTCGCCGGCGAGGTGCGGGTCGAGCTGGTGTGGCGGGAGCAGGCACCGCTGGAGGTGCCCGAGGTGGCCGTGCTGCGTGAGCGTGCGGTGGAGTCCGGCCGGCGCTGGACCCTCCGGCTCGGGCCCGAGGAGGCCCGCGCCGCCGTCGCCACCGTGACCGGTGGGGCCGCCTTCGCCGCGCTGGACGACTTCACACTCGCCACGCCCAGCCTGGAGGACGTCTATCTGGCGCTGGGCGGCGCGGCACGGCAGGGGCTGGTGAAGGCGTGAGCGCGGCGGTCGTGCCCTGCGTATGGGGTCATGGGACTGCCGGAGGGGTCCGCGCGACCGCCGTCCCGGTGGTCCGTGCGACTGCCGTCCCGGTGGTCCGTACGACTGCCGTAGGAAAGAGGAGCAGCTCGTCGTGAGTGTCGTACCCGCCGAGGTTCTGCCGGGCGGCGGCCGGGTCGTGCCCGAGACGACGCCGGCCGCGGCCGAGCTGGGGCCGCCCGCACGGCTGTGGCCGTCGCTGGTGGCCGTCTACCGGGCGCAGCTGTCCAGGGCCCGGGTGGCGCGGATCCCGCTGCTGTTCGTCGCCACCTTCCAGTCCGTCGGCATCGCCGTGATGATGCGCGGTGTCGTCGACAGCGGCAGTGAGGCCCAGTCGGTGGTGGCGGGGTCGTCGGTCCTGGTCGTGGCGTACGTGGCCCTGAATCTTCTGTCGCAGTACTTCGGGCAGTTGCGGGCGAGCGGTGGGCTCGATCATTACGCCACGCTGCCCGTGCCGCCGGCCGCGGTGGTGCTGGGCGCGGCGGCTGCGTACGCCTCCTTCACGGTGCCGGGGACGCTGGTGACGGCCGTCTTCGGGTGCGTGCTGTTCGGGCTGCCGCTGTCCAACCTGTGGATTCTGCTGGCCGTGATCCCGCTGGCCGGGGCCGCGCTGTCCGGGCTCGGCGCCGCCTGCGGGCTGCTCGCGCCGCGGCCCGAGCTGGCCACGCTGCTCGGGCAGCTGGGCATGTCGGCGGCGCTGCTGCTGGGGGTGCTCCCGGCCGACCGGATGCCGGAGATCATCCGGCTGGCGCGGGATCTGCTGCCGTCGACCTACGGCGTGGAGGCGTACGCCCGGACCTTC
Organism: Streptomyces sp. NPDC053069; assembly: GCF_044546895.1. Classification (NCBI taxonomy): domain Bacteria; kingdom Bacillati; phylum Actinomycetota; class Actinomycetes; order Kitasatosporales; family Streptomycetaceae; genus Streptomyces; species Streptomyces sp. NPDC053069. The sequence goes on from NZ_JBITZN010000008.1 coordinate 107,484, forward strand.
GGGGCACACCCGGACTGGGCCGTCGTGCTCGTCGACCTGGGGGTGTGCGCGGGTGTCGGAGTCGTCTCGCTGGCCGTCGCGACCTGGGCGTACCGCAGGGCCGCCGTCCGGTGACGCGGCGCACGGCGCCACCTGGCACGATGGCAGGGTGACCGCACCGTTGACTCCGCCACCGCACGACAACTCCCCGCACGAGGTCCGGCAGGCGCCGCCGCCTGCCGGGGCGCCGGGCGAGGCAAGGTATGAACAGGACGGCCCCGGGATGAAGACCGAAGTGCGGGATGCCGCCGTGATCACGGCGGCCGTCGCTTTGGGCGGGGTGCTGCTGGGGTTGCTGTGGTGGTGGCTGGCGCCGCATGTGCCGTTGGTCGGCGACCGGGCCGGCGGCGGCTGGGTGGTCTATCTCAAGGACAGCGAGGGCGAGCAGGCGGTCGGGGTGGACGGCACGTTCACCCTGCTGGGGCTGGGCTTCGGGCTCGTCAGCGCGGTGGCCGTCTTTCTGCTGCGCCGGCGCGGCGGCGTGCCGATAGCGGTGGCACTGGGCCTGGGCGCGCTGCTCGGGTCGTTGCTGGCGTGGCGGCTGGGGGCATGGCTGGGGCCCGAGTCCGACGTGCTCGCGCATGCGAAGGCGGTGGGGAAGGGGGTCACCTTCTCGGCGCCGTTGAAGTTGGGGGCGAAGGGTGCGCTGCTGGCGTGGCCGTTGGCCGCGCTGTTGGTCCATCTCGGGCTCACGGCGTTGTTCGGGCCCCGGGATCCCGAGGAGACGTATCCGCAGGCGCCGTAGCCAGGCGGCTCCGCCCCCTGGCCCCCGCGTTTCCCACCCGCACGACCGGTCCGGGGTGGGCCGCAAGCGCACCGGCCCGGCCGGCCGTGGGTTCTGCCCGCCCGACCGGCCCCGTGCTGCCCGCGCGCCGGACCGGTCCCGGTCGCCGGAAGCGCACGGGCCCGGTCGGCCGTGGGCCAGGCGCATGCTCGGGCGGCCCCGGGCTGACGGGTCCCGTTCTGTCCGGGGTCGGCACCGCGTCTCGGCCGACCCGCACGGCACCGGGCCCGCTAGCCTCTGCCGATCGGTGCCAGCACCGCGCCCGTCAGCTTCGCCAGATCACCCGGGGCCAGCTCCACCTCCAGCCCCCGGCGGCCCGCCGACACGCAGATCGTCTCGTGGGCCTTCGCGGAGTCGTCCAGGACCGTCGGGAGCTTCTTGCGCTGGCCGAGCGGTGAGATGCCGCCGCGCACGTACCCCGTGGTCCGCTCGGCCAGTGTCGGGTCGGCCATCGTCGCCCGCTTGCCGCCCACCGCCGCCGCCAGGGCCTTCAGGTCGAGCGAGCCGGACACCGGTACCACCGCCACCGTCAGGGCGCCGTCGACGTCCGCCACCAGGGTCTTGAAGACGCGGTCGGGCGAGACTCCCATGGCCTCGGCCGCCTCCTCGCCGTAGGACGGGTGCGCGGGGTCGTGGTCGTAGGCGTGGACCGTGAAGTCCAGGCCGGCCGACGTCAGGGCGACCGTCGCGGGGGTGCCCCCGGACTGCTGCTGTTTCTTGGGCTTTTTCGCCATCGGTGCGTGCTGGTCTCTCAGTTCAGACTGGTCGGCGTACGCGTCAGCTCGAACGCGGGCAGTGACGGCAGGCTACGGATGATGGCCGTCTCCGCGCGAAGGAGTTTCAGCTCGTCACGCAGCCGGGACGCGGTGTCGGGCGCCTGGAGCAGCCGCTGCTTGGTAGGTGTGTCGTGCACCATCGCCGCCGCCACCAGGTAGGACACCACCGACGGGTCGTCGGGCAGGTCCGCGCCCGTGGACAGCGAGCGCTCGCGGGCGCCGGCCAGCCGCTTCTGGTACTGGCGGAAGGAGCGCAGCACCCCCTCGGCCAGCGCGCCCGCCTCGTCACCCGGCTCCTCCGGGAGCTCCTCCAGCTCCGCGGTCAGGAACGGCCCCGACCCGTCGACCGAGACCAGCCGTACCCGGGTGGTACCCGTCGCCAGTACCTCGAACGTGCCGTCGGCCCGCTCCCGGATGGTCGCCGCGTCCGCGACACAGCCCACTGAGTGGAAGGCCTTGAGCGGGTCCGGGCCGAAGCCCGCGGACGGCCCGCGGTCGGGCTGTGCCGTGGGGTCCGGCATGCCGGGGGCGCTCGGCGCCACCTCGTGGCCGTCGCGGATGGCCACGACGGCGAACCGGCGCGGCTCGTCCTCCGGGGTCTTGAGCAGCTCGCGCATCATGGCGCGATAGCGCTCCTCGAAGACGTTGAGCGGCAGCACGAGCCCCGGGAACAGCACCGTGTTCAGCGGGAAGAGCGGGAGACGGACGGTGGTCACGGCGCCCCAGCCTAGTGGTCACCGGCGCGGTCGTGTCCGCCGCGCTCGCCCAGCGGGACCGGCGGCCAGGTCGTCAGCCCCGCGGGGAGGGGCCGCGGACCCGGCGTCAGCAGGTGTTCGCGCAGCCGCAGGAAGTGGCCGAGCGGGTCGTCGGAGAAGCGCTCCCAGGGGAAGGACGTGGCGTACGGGCCGATCAGACCCAGCTGGGCACGGGCGTCCTCCCAGCGGTCCAGGCGCATCAGGACGTACAGGAGCTTGTTGCGGACCTCGGCGGGCCACGGGTCGGCCGCCGGGAAACGGGCGGACAGCGCCAGCGCCCGGTCGGCCGCGGCGTCCAGCCGGGAGCGCGGTACCTCGGGCCCGCAGCCGTCGGTCAGGTAGCCGAACGCGGCCCGGGCCGGCAGGGCCTGGACCAGCGAGTCGGCCGGGGCGTCCTGAGCGGCCTGGTCGGCGAAGTCGAAGCACTCGCGGTGCGAGGCACGCGGGGTGTGCGGGGTGTCCCCCCACTGGACGCAGCAGGAGGCGGCCAGGTAGCGCAGGGCGGCCACATGGCAGCCGTAGTGGTGCGGGGCGCGCCGGACGGCCGCCGCCCACAGTTCCTCGAAGTACCGGTGGCCGGCCCGTGAGCCGCGCGCGTGGTCCAGCGCGATCCGCCAGGGCACCGGGTCGCGGTCGTCGGCGCGGGCGGCGGCCGTGATCAGCGGGCTCACCTCGCGCAGCAGCTCGGCGCGGGCCGGTGAGGGCCAGACCCGGTCCACCGCCAGCTGCGCCTGGACCACCAGAAGTCCGGGGTCGTCCGGGGCGGCGGCGCGCCAGGCCGTGAACCACTCGCGGCGGGAGCCGGCGAAGGCGGCCAGGCGCCGCACGTACCGCTCGTGGTTCTCCCAGGCGGCGGCGGCGCGGGTGGCGGCCAGCAGGCGGGCCGCGGCGTCGTACTCGCCCCGGCCGGCCGCCACCAGCGCGGGCGAGAGCCGGTCGTCGGGTGCGTCGAGCACGGCCTCGTCGCCGGACGGCGGACGGCCGGCCGGGCGTGCGGAGCGTTTGGTCATCCGAGTGGGGCGGATGAACGAAGGCAGCAGAGCCATGGTGTCGACCATTGAAAGACCGCAGGTGGGCGGTGCGCCAGAGGGTTGGCCGAAGTCGCGGAAAGTTGTACGGTCCTGGGTCAAGGACCGGTAAAGGTGACTGTTCAACTTTTGTTCGGGTGTATCCGTCCCGTCCCGTTTCCTGCGCGGGTCAGCCCCGTCTCAGCAGCCGGGTCGCCCCTGCCGCCACCGTCGTCGCCAGGATCCAGCCGAGCATGATCATCACGGCCGCCAGCCACTGCCAGACGCCCCGCAGCTGCCACTGGCCGACCTGGCCGAGGTCGATCACCGGCAGCAGCAGGTCCAGGGTGAACAGGGCCGGGCTCCAGTACGGGTGGCCGTCGTGGTTCATCGGCGGATGGTCCGCGTGCGCGAACGCCAGCGTGCCCGCCGCCCACAGCACCGCCATCCACACGGCGGCCCGGCCCGGCCGATAGCCGTAGGCGACCGTCAGGTCCTGGACGTATCCCCAGACCTTCGCGGCCGGTGGCAGCGTCTCCCGGCGCCGGCGCTGCTTGGCGAGCAGCACTTCCCGGGCGTCCTCGTCCTCCCCGGCCTCCCGCAGCACCGCGGCCAGCCGCTCGTACGGCTCCGGGTTGTACTCGGCGGTGGCCGCCGCCACCCAGTCCAGCCGCCGGGTCAGCGGGAACGGGCCCCGCGGGACCAGGTTCTCGTAGGTGAAGCCGCCCATGTGCAGACTGCCCGGACCCGGCCAGCTGGCCGCGCGGTCCACCAGGTTGACGATCCGCGCACCGGACAGCAGCACCTGGCCGCACTGCGGGGCGTCCCCGAGGAAGCGCAGCTCCGGCGTCTGCATCCGGCGCATCGACAGCACCTGGTCGTCGGCGAGGACGAACCGCGCCCGCTCCAGGTCGACGGCGTCCCCGAAACGTCCGTCGTCCAGCCGCAGCCCGCCCCGGCACTCGAACGGCTGGATCCGCGTCCCGCGCGCGGGTGTGGTACCGCTCAACAGCGGGCTGCCCACGCCGGCCGGCGTCAGATACAGGGTCCGCTCGACGGTCAGCTGGGGGGCGTTCAGGGCGTAGCGGGAGTACGGATTGTCGAGCTTCGCGCCGCGCAGGCTGAGCGAGACGCCGACCTGCGCGGCGCGCAGGCTCAGCTCGCCGTGCGACTCCAGCAGCTCCGCCTGCAGGTCCTGGCCGACCGTCAGGCCGTCCGCCGCGATCGACCGCCCGCTGCGGTCGCGGTGCACGACCGCCTGGTTGAGCAGCAGATCGGTGCCGATGTGCGCGTCCGTCAGCCGGACGCCCTGCTGGAAACGGCAGCGCGGCAGATGCAGGTCGCCCTCGGTGTGGACCCGGGCGGCCTCCAGGCGCGGCACCGCGCAGTCCACCAGGCGCAGGGTCGTGAACCGGGCCTCTGGCAGCCGGACCTCCTCGTCGAAGCGGCAGCCGCGCAGCTCGACGTACGGCTGTACCGTGCCGCCCGACAGGTCCAGTGTGCCGGTGATCCGCACCCCGGTCAGCTTCAGCGAGGACACCCGCCCCGCGAGCGCCGGCGGACCGTCCAGCAGCAGCCAGGCCACGATCCGCGCCCGCACCGCGCGCCCGGCGCCCCAGGGGTGCTCGCCGTGCGGGTCGTCCACGACGGTGTCCCCGCTGCTCAGGTCGTACACAGTGCCGTTGCGGAAGGCCTGCCACATGCCCGCCTCGGCCGCGGTCAGCCCCTCCGGCAGGTCTCCGGCGACGAAGCCGGCCCCCTCGGTCACCTTTGTCCTCTCCTGGTCCCGTACTTTCGTACAGCCGTTCATGCCCGCTGTGTGACGTCCGGAACACTAAAGGTGAGGGTGATCTTCCGAGTTCGGCCACGTTCTGTATCAGCCATTGATACGCGCCACCGGCTCGCGACGCCGGTCTGAGAGAATTGGGACTGTGATTTCCCGAATCGATCTGCGTGGCGACGCCCTTCCCGAGGGCCCCGCCCTGCGCGACCTGCTGCCCCGAGCCGACTTCGACGTTCAGGCCGCCCTGGAGAAGGTGCGTCCGATCTGCGAGGCCGTGCATCATCGTGGCGACGCGGCGCTGATCGACTTCGCCGAGAAGTTCGACGGAGTACGGCTGGAATCCGTCCGTGTCCCGGCCCGGGCGCTCACCGACGCGCTGGAGGCCCTCGACCCGGCCGTGCGCGCGGCCCTGGAGGAGTCCATCCGCCGCGCCCGTCTGGTCCACCGCGAGCAGCGCCGCAGCACGCACACCGTCCAGGTCGTGCCCGGCGGGTCCGTCACCGAGAAGTGGGTGCCGGTCGAGCGCGTCGGGCTGTACGCGCCGGGCGGCCGGTCCGTCTACCCCTCCTCCGTGATCATGAATGTCGTACCGGCGCAGGAGGCCGGCGTCGCGTCCATCGCGCTCGCCTCCCCGGCGCAGGCCGAGTTCGGGGGCCTGCCGCACCCGACGATCCTCGCCGCGTGCGCGCTGCTCGGCGTGGACGAGGTCTACGCGGCCGGCGGCGCCACCGCCGTCGCGATGTTCGCCTACGGCACCGAGTCCTGCCCCCCCGCCAACATGGTCACCGGCCCCGGCAACATCTGGGTCGCCGCCGCCAAGCGCTTCTTCACCGGCAAGATCGGCATCGACGCGGAGGCCGGTCCGACGGAGATCGCGATCCTCGCGGACGACACCGCCGACCCGGTGCACGTGGCCTCGGACCTGATCAGCCAGGCCGAGCACGACCCGCTCGCGGCGGCCGTGCTGGTCACCGACTCCGTGGAGCTGGCGGAGGCGGTGGAGAAGGAGCTGGAGCCGCAGGTCGCTGCCACCAGGCACGTCGAGGACCGGATCGTGCCCGCGCTGCGGGGCAGGCAGTCCGCGATCGTGCTGGTCGACGGCATCGAGGAGGGCCTGCGGGTCGTCGACGCGTACGGCGCCGAGCACCTGGAGATCCAGACCGCCGACGCGGCGGCCGTGGCGGACCGGGTGAAGAACGCGGGCGCGATCTTCATCGGCCCCTGGGCCCCCGTCTCGCTCGGCGACTACGCGGCCGGGTCCAACCACGTCCTGCCCACCGGCGGCTGCGCCTGCCACTCCTCGGGCCTGTCCGTGCAGTCCTTCCTGCGCGGTATCCACATCGTCGACTACACGAAGGACGCGCTGGCCGAGGTCGCGCATCACGTGGTGACGCTGGCGGAGGCGGAGGACCTGCCGGCGCACGGCGCGGCGATCAAGGCGAGGTTCGGCTGGAAGGTACCCGAGAGCAAGTGAGCGACGTGAGGATCGACGATCTTCCCGTACGGGACGAGCTGCGCGGCAAGTCCCCTTACGGCGCGCCCCAGTTGGACGTCCCCGTACGGCTGAACACCAACGAGAACCCCTACCCGCTGCCGGAGCCGCTGGTCGAGCGGATCGCGGAGCGGGTGCGGGAGGCCGCCCGTGACCTGAACCGCTACCCCGACCGGGACGCGGTCCAGCTGCGCACGGAGCTGGCCAAGTACCTGACGAAGACCGGCAAGTACCCGCTCGGCATCGAGAACGTATGGGCCGCCAACGGCTCGAACGAGGTCATCCAGCAGCTGCTGCAGACCTTCGGCGGACCGGGCCGTACCGCGATCGGCTTCGAGCCGTCGTACTCGATGCACGCGCTCATCGCGCGCGGCACGGGCACGGGCTGGATCTCGGGTCCCCGCAAGGAGGACTTCACGATCGACCTCGCCGCCGCCGAGCGGGCGATCGCCGAGCACAAGCCGGACGTCGTCTTCATCACCACCCCCAACAACCCCACGGGCAACGCGGTCCCGCCGCAGACGGTCCTCGCGCTGTACGAGGCGGCCCAGGCGGCCAAGCCGTCGATGGTGATCGTGGACGAGGCGTACATCGAGTTCAGCCACGGCGACTCGCTGCTGCCCCTGCTGGAGGGACGGCCGCACCTGGTCGTCTCCCGGACCATGTCGAAGGCGTTCGGCGCGGCGGGCCTGCGCCTCGGCTACCTCGCCGCCGACCCGGCGGTCGTGGACGCCGTCCAGCTCGTCCGGCTGCCGTACCACCTGTCGGCGATCACCCAGGCGACCGCGCTGGCCGCGCTGGAGCACACCGACACGCTGCTGAAGTACGTCGAGCAGCTGAAGGCCGAGCGGGACCGGCTGGTCGCCGAGCTGCGCGCGACCGGTTACGAGGTCGTCGAGTCCGACGCCAACTTCGTGCAGTTCGGCCGGTTCGCGAGCGCCCACGAGGCCTGGCAGAAGATCCTCGACCGGGGCGTCCTGGTCCGGGACAACGGTGTACCGGGGTGGCTGCGGGTGTCGGCCGGAACCCCGGAGGAGAACGACGCGTTCCTCGACGCGGTCCGTGAGATGAAGAAGGAGCAGGGTTCATGAGCCGCGTTGGACGCGTGGAGCGCACCACCAAGGAGACCTCGGTCCTCGTCGAGATAGACCTCGACGGCACCGGCCGGACCGACATCGCCACCGGCGTCGGCTTCTACGACCACATGCTCGACCAGCTCGGCCGGCACGGCCTGTTCGACCTGACCGTGAAGACCGACGGCGACCTGCACATCGACTCCCACCACACCATCGAGGACACCGCCCTCGCACTCGGCGCCGCCTTCAAGCAGGCGCTCGGCGACAAGGTGGGCATCTACCGCTTCGGCAACTGCACGGTTCCGCTGGACGAGTCGCTGGCGCAGGTGACGGTCGACCTGAGCGGCCGGCCCTACCTGGTGCACACCGAGCCCGAGAACATGGCGCCGATGATCGGCGAGTACGACACCACGATGACCCGGCACATCCTGGAGTCCTTCGTGGCCCAGGCGCAGATCGCGCTGCACGTGCACGTGCCCTACGGGCGCAACGCGCACCACATCGTGGAGTGCCAGTTCAAGGCCCTGGCCCGGGCGCTGCGTTACGCCTCCGAGCGCGACCCGCGCGCGGCCGGCATCCTCCCCTCCACGAAGGGCGCGCTGTAAACCCATGAACGGTGTTTCGACCCTTTTGATCGTCGTCGGCCTGTTTCTGGTCGGCGGCATCATCTCCTTCGTCAAGCAGAAGATGCCCACGAGCCTCATCGTGCTGCTCTCCATCGGCGCGGGCCTGTGCCTCGTCGCGGGCGTCATGCGGCTGGAGGTGTGGAATTGAGCGCTGCAACGAAAAAGGTCGTCGTCTTCGACTACGGCTTCGGCAACGTCCGCTCCGCCGAGCGTGCCCTCGCGCGCGTGGGCGCCGACGTCGAGATAACGCGCGACTTCGACAAGGCCATGAACGCCGACGGACTGCTCGTGCCGGGCGTCGGTGCCTTCGCCGCCTGCATGCAGGGCCTGCGCGCCGCCCGCGGTGACTGGGTCGTGGACCGCCGGCTGTCCGGCGGGCGGCCCGTGATGGGCATCTGTGTCGGCATGCAGATCCTGTTCGCGCGCGGCATCGAGCACGGCGTGGAGGCCGAGGGCCTGGACGAGTGGCCCGGCACGGTCGAGCCGCTCCAGGCCGACGTCGTGCCCCACATGGGCTGGAACACCGTTGAGGCCCCGGCCGACTCCCAGCTGTTCGCCGGCCTGGACGCCGACGCCCGCTTCTACTTCGTGCACTCCTACGCCGTCCACGACTGGGCCCTTCAGACGCACAACCCGGTGATCGAGGCCCCCAAGGTCACCTGGTCGACGCACGGCAAGCCGTTCGTGGCCGCCGTGGAGAACGGCGCCCTGTGGGCCACCCAGTTCCACCCCGAGAAGTCCGGCGACGCCGGTGCCCAGCTCCTCACCAACTGGATCGGAACCCTGTAGACCATGGCCAAGCTCGAACTCCTCCCCGCCGTCGACGTCCGTGACGGCCAGGCCGTCCGCCTCGTGCACGGCGAGTCCGGGACCGAGACCTCCTACGGCTCCCCGCTGGAGGCCGCCCTCGCCTGGCAGCGCTCCGGCGCCGAGTGGCTGCACCTGGTCGACCTGGACGCCGCCTTCGGCACGGGCGACAACCGCGAGCTGATCGCCGAGGTCGCCCGGGCGATGGACATCAAGGTGGAGCTGTCCGGCGGCATCCGCGACGACGCCTCGCTGGCCGCCGCCCTGGCCACCGGCTGCACGCGCGTCAACCTCGGCACGGCCGCCCTGGAGACCCCGGAGTGGGTCGCCAAGGTCATCGCCGAGCACGGTGACAAGATCGCGGTCGGCCTGGACGTGCGCGGCACCACCCTGCGCGGCCGCGGCTGGACCCGCGACGGCGGCGACCTCTACGAGACGCTGGAACGCCTCGACAAGGAGGGCTGCGCCCGGTACGTCGTCACCGACATCGCCAAGGACGGCACGCTGCAGGGCCCGAACCTGGAGCTGCTGAAGAACGTGTGCGCGGCGACGGACCGCCCGGTCGTGGCCTCGGGCGGCGTGTCGTCCCTGGACGATCTGCGGGCCATCGCCGAGCTGGTACCCCTCGGTGTCGAGGGCTCCATCGTCGGGAAGGCCCTGTACGCGAAGGCGTTCACCCTGGAAGAGGCCTTGGAGGCTGTGTCGTCATGACCGAAGCCGTGCGGCGCGTGCAGAGCGGAAGTCCCTGGGAAGAGAGTTTCGGTTTCGCACGTGCCGTGGCGGCGGGCGACCGTGTGCTGGTGGCGGGCACGACGTCCTTCCGGGGCGATGTGCTGTACGGCGAGGGCGACCCCTACGAACAGGCCAAAGTGGCCTTCACCAGCGCCATCGAGGCGATCGGCGAGTGCGGACTCGGCATCGACTCCGTCATCCGTACGCGGATGTACCTGACCCATGTGCGGGACGTGGACGCCGTCGGCCGGGCGCACAAGGAGATCTTCGACTCCGTACGCCCGGTCTCGACCCTGCTGGTCGTCGAGGGCTTCGTCGACCCGCGCATCCTGGTCGAAGTGGAACTAGAAGCATTCAGAGGCCAGTAGGGCCTCCTAAGGAGCCGTGACCTCATGACCGTGGCGGTCCGAGTCATCCCCTGCCTGGACGTCGACAACGGCCGGGTCGTCAAGGGCGTCAACTTCCAGAACCTGCGCGACGCGGGCGACCCGGTCGAGATGGCGAAGGTGTACGACGCCGAGGGCGCCGACGAGCTGACGTTCCTGGACATCACCGCGTCCTCGGGCAACCGGGAGACGACGTACGACGTGGTGCGCCGCACCGCCGAGCAGGTGTTCATCCCGCTGACGGTCGGCGGCGGTGTCCGCACGGCCGAGGACGTGGACAAGCTGCTGCGGGCGGGCGCCGACAAGGTGGGCGTGAACACCGCCGCGATCGCCCGTCCGGACCTGATCCGCGAGATCGCCGAGCGCTTCGGCCGCCAGGTCCTGGTCCTGTCGGTCGACGCCCGCCGCACCGAGTCGGGCTCCTTCGAGGTGACGACCCACGGCGGCCGCAGAGGGACCGGCATCGACGCCGTGGAGTGGGCGCACCGGGCGGCCGAGCTGGGCGCGGGCGAGATCCTGCTGAACTCGATGGACGCGGACGGCACGAAGGACGGCTACGACCTGGAGATGATCGCGGCCGTCCGCAAGCACGTGACCGTCCCGGTGATCGCGTCCGGCGGCGCCGGTGCACTGGCCCACTTCCCGCCGGCCGTCCAGGCCGGCGCGGACGCGGTACTGGCCGCGTCGGTCTTCCACTTCGGCGACCTGAGGATCGGCGAGGTGAAGCAGACGCTGCGGGAGGCCGGGCACCCGGTGCGGTGACGCCCCGCTGATGCAGGGCAGATGCGAAAGGGAAGTTGCGCAAAATCTGTTGTGCAACTTTTCTTTCGTATCTAGCGTGGGGGTATGGCACAGGAAGAGGAGCGCCGGATCACGGACGTGGGCACCCTGAAGGCGCTCGCGCACCCGCTGCGCATGAAGCTGTACCGGCTGCTGTTCATCGCCGAGGCGGCCACCGCCTCGCAGCTCGCCGAACAGGTCGACGAGGCCGTCTCGCTGGTCAGCTACCACCTGCGCAAGCTCGCCGAGCACGGCCTGGTGGAGGAGGCCGAGCCGCGCAGCGCGGACGCCCGCGAGCGCTGGTGGCAGCCCTCCTCCGAAGGCGTCTCCATCCGCGACCAGGACTTCCAGGACGCCCCCGAGAAGGTGGCCGCCCATCTGGCGGCCTCGCGCATGTTCCTGGAACAGCGCGCCGAGATGTACCGCAGATACCTGGACGAGCGGGCCCACTGGGGCGCGGAGTGGAACACGGCCGCCCATGACTCCGAGTCGCTGCTCAGGCTGACCGCCGAGGAACTGGCCGGACTGAAGAAGGACATGCACGACCTGCTCAAACGCTACGACGAGCAGGGGCGCGCCCGAGAGGCCGCCGGCGACACCGAAGGGCGCGAGCACGTCGCGCTGCACGTGTACGGCTTCCCGTTCCGCGTCTGAGAGGGCCCTCCTCCGTGACCACCACGCTCATACCGCCGGCGACCGCCCCGCAGGCCCACCGCGACCCCAACGTCCGGCGCTGGCTCGCTGCCTACACCTCCTCGATGCTGGGCGACAACATCTACTACCTCGCCCTGTCCTGGGCCGCCGTGCGGGCCGGGACGCCTGCGCAGGCCGGGCTGGTGATGTCGGCCAGCGCGCTGCCCAGGGCCGTGCTGATGCTGGGCGGGGGAGTCGTCGCCGACCGGTTCGGGCCGCGCCGGGTCGTCATCGGCAGTGACGCCGTGCGCTGCGCCGCGGTCCTCGCCGTGGCCGCCCTGCTGGCCGTCACCCGCCCCGGTCTGTGGCCACTCGCCCTGCTGGCGCTGGTCTTCGGCACCGTCGACGCCGTCTTCATGCCCGCCGTCGGCGCTCTCCCGGCCCGCCTCACCGAGAAGGACCAGCTCGCCCGGGTCCAGGGCATGCGCGGCCTCGCCATCCGTTTCGCCGGCGTCGTCGGCGCACCGCTCGGCGGCCTCGGCGTGGCCGTCGGCGGCGCGCCGGCGGCCTTCGCGCTCGCCGGCCTGCTCATCGCCGTCTCCGTGCCACTGCTGCTGTCCGTACAGGTACGGGACCTGCCGGCACACCGGGCGGCGCGGGAGGCGGGGCCGGTGCGGGGGGACGCGTCCGAGGTGCCGGGGACGGTCGGGGATGACGTGTCCGAGGTGCTGGGAGTCGCCTGGGGTGGTGGGTCTGAGGTGCCGGGGGTCGGCCGGGGTGATGCGCCTGCGGTGCCGGCGGTCGGCCGGTGCGAGGCACCTGCGGTGCGGGGGGTCGCGCGGGGCGACGCGACCGTGGTGCTGGGGGTCGCTGAGGGGGATGCGTCTGCGGTGCGGGGGTTCGCCGACGGTGATGCACCTCCGGTGCCGGGGACCACCCGGGACGACGCGCCCGCGGTGCCGGGGATCGCCCGGAACGACGCGCCCGCGGTGCCGGGGACCACCCGGAACGACGCGCCCGCGGTGCCGGGAACCACCCGGGACGACGCGCCCGCGGTGCCGGGAACCACCCGGGACGACGCGCCCGCGGTGCCGGGGACCGTGCGGGACGACGTGCCCGGTGCGGCGGGTACCGTCTGGAGTGACCTTCGCGTCGGTCTGCGGTACATCCGCCGGCACCGCGTCCTGGCCCCGCTGATGCTGGCCATCGCCCTCGGCGACCTGGGGTTCGTCGGTCCGCTGAACGTCGGCCTGACGCTGCTCGCCGACCATCGCGGCTGGGGGGCCTCCGGCATGGGCTGGGTACTGGCCGGATTCGGGGTCGGTGCGGGAGCCGCCTCGCTGCTGCTGACGGTCCGCGGACGGCTGCCGCGCGCCGGACTGGTCACCGGGTGCGCGTGCGCCGCGGGATCCGTGGCCGTCGGCGCCCTCGCGTTCGCGCCGACCCTGGCGGCGGCCGTCGGTACGGCCCTGCTCGTCGGCCTGCTCACCGGGCTCAGCGGCGCCCTGTGCGGAGCCCTGCTGCAGACCCAGTCGGACCCCGCCCGCCTGGGCCGCGTCACTGCCGTCTCCAGCCTGGTCAGCCTCGGTCTCACCCCGCTGAGCATGCCCGTCGCGGCCACCGCGATCGGCGTCTGGGGGCTCGGGCCGGTCTACGTGGTCAGCGCCGCCGTGTGCGGCCTCGGCGGGCTCGTCTTCCTCGTCGTACCGGCCCTGCGCCGCGCGGAACTGCCCGGCTGATCACGCACCGCGCCGACCGGACCGGCCGCGCCGGACCCCAGCGGGTGCGGCTCCCGAAGCCCGGGCCCGGTCGGCTGCCCGACCGCCCGGATCAGATGCCCAGCTGCTTGGACTCGTGCAGCTTGGCGATCGCGTCCGCGTCGCCGTCCACCTGCACCTTCGCCGCGTTCTGCCGGCCGAACGCGAACATCAGCAGCTCCGACGGCTCTCCGGTCACCGTCACCACCGGCGCACCCCGGTGCGCCACCGCCGTCTGCCCGTCCGGGCGGCGCAGCACCAGCCCCGTCGGCACCCCCCGGGCCACCAGCCGCGCGGTGCGCTCCAGCCGGGACCACAGGGCGTCCTGGAAGACCGGGTCCAGCTCACGCGGGCTCCAGTCCGGCTGGGCACGGCGGACGTCCTCGGTGTGGACGTAGAACTCGACGATGTTGGCCGCCTCGTCGACCTGCTTGAGCTGGAACGGCGAGAAGCGCGGCGGGCCGGTACGGATCAGCTGGATCAGCTCCTCGTACGGCTTCGCGGAGTACTCGGCCATCACCTTCTCCAGGCGCGGCGCGAGCTGTTTGATCAGCGTGCCCCCGGCCGCGTCCGGGCGGCGCTCGCGCACGATCACATGCGCGGCCAGGTCCCGGGTGCGCCAGCCCTCGCAGAGGGTCGGCGCGTCCGGACCGACGGTTTCCAAGAGGTCGGCGAGCAGAAGCCGTTCACGCTTGGCGAAGGTCGACATGTGATCAGCCTACGACCAGGCGCCGCGTCCGCCCAACCGTCACCACCCCGTCGCGCCGCCGTGACCATCCAATGGACACGGCACCGGCGTTGTCGTACCCGCGCGGCACAATGGCACCCATGACCCGTACGACCGGTACTCCCGCCCGTCGCCCGACCACCGCCCCCGACGGAGGCGCTTCGCCCCGCAGTGTGCCCCCCAGCGGCCTCGCCCCGGAGATCGCCGCCCGCCTCAAGCGCAGCTCCGACGGACTCCTGCCCGCCATCGCCCAGCAGTACGACACGGGTGAGGTGCTCATGCTCGGCTGGATGGACGACGAGGCGCTGCACCGCACGCTGACCACCGGCCGCTGCACCTACTGGTCCCGCAGCCGCCAGGAGTACTGGGTCAAGGGCGACACCTCGGGCCACGTCCAGTGGGTGAAGTCGGTCGCCCTGGACTGCGACGCCGACACCGTGCTGGTCAAGGTCGACCAGCTGGGCGCGGCCTGCCACACCGGCGCGCGCACCTGCTTCGACGAGGACGTGCTCCTCAGGGACGCCGATTCCGCCGTCCGGACCACTGATCAGTAAGGTCAGCCGCCATGGACCTCGAGACCTTCCGCAAGCTCGCCACCGACCGGCGTGTCATCCCGGTCACGCGCAAGCTCCTCGCCGACGGCGACACCCCGGTCGCGCTCTACCGCAAGCTCGCCGCGGAGCGCCCCGGCACCTTCCTGCTGGAGTCCGCGGAGAACGGCCGCTCCTGGTCCCGCTACTCCTTCGTGGGAGTCCGCAGCGCCGCCACGCTGACCGCGCGCGACGGACAGGCCCACTGGCTCGGCACCCCGCCCGTCGGCGTCCCCGTCGAGGGTGACCCGCTGGCCGCCCTGCGGGCGACGATCCAGGCCCTGCACACCCCTCACCAGGAGGGCCTGCCGCCCTTCACCGGCGGCATGGTCGGCTATCTGGGCTACGACATCGTCCGCCGCCTGGAGAAGATCGGCCCCGGCGAGCGCGACGACCTGAACCTGCCCGAGCTGACCATGCTCCTGACCAGCGACCTCGCCGTCATGGACCACTGGGAGGGCTCGGTCCTGCTGATCGCCAACGCGATCAACCACAACGACCTCGACACCGGAGTGGACGAGGCCTACGCCGACGCCGTGGCCCGCCTCGACGCCATGGAGGCCGACCTCACGCGCGCGGTCGCCCAGCCCCCGGCCGTCCTGCCGCCCTCCGAGCTGCCCGAGTACACCGCGCTGTGGGGCGGCCCGGACTTCCAGGTGGCCGTCGAGGACATCAAGGAACGCATCCGCGCGGGCGAGGCCTTCCAGGTCGTGCCCTCGCAGCGCTTCGAGGCCCCGTGCACCGCCAGTGCCCTGGACGTCTACCGGGTGCTGCGGGCCACGAACCCGTCCCCGTACATGTACCTGTTCCGCTTCGACGGCTTCGACGTCGTCGGCTCGTCCCCCGAGGCGCTGGTGAAGGTCGAGGACGGGCGGGCGATGGTCCACCCCATCGCCGGCACCCGGCCCCGCGGGACCACCCCGCAGGAGGACCAGGCCCTCGCCGAGGAGCTGCTCGCCGACCCCAAGGAGCGCGCCGAGCACCTGATGCTGGTCGACCTCGGCCGCAACGACCTCGGCCGGGTCTGCGAGCCCGGCTCGGTCGAGGTGGTCGACTTCATGTCCATCGAGCGCTACTCGCACGTGATGCACATCGTCTCCACGGTCACCGGCAGGGTCGCCGAGGGCCGCACCGCCTTCGACGTGCTCACCGCCTGTTTCCCGGCGGGCACCCTCTCCGGCGCGCCCAAGCCCCGCGCGATGCAGATCATCGACGAACTGGAGCCGTCCCGGCGCGGCCTGTACGGCGGCTGTGTCGGCTACCTGGACTTCGCGGGCGACTCGGACACCGCGATCGCCATCCGTACGGCGCTGCTCCGGGGCGGCACGGCATATGTGCAGGCCGGAGCCGGCATCGTCGCCGACTCCGACCCGGTGGCGGAGGACCAGGAGTGCCGCAACAAGGCGGCGGCGGTCCTCCGCGCGGTGCACACGGCCAACCGGCTCAGCTCATAGGAGGGTTCAGCCGGTGAACGCGGCGGTGCCGTTCGGGGTGCCGAGCCCCGACGGCCCGTCGTAGCCGGTGGTGCCGGTGCACAGGTACGAGCCGCCGCAGCTGCCGTTGGAGCCGCCGGTGACGTCGTTCAGCGCCGAGGTGTGCGCGTACGGGACGTACGGATGGCGGGGTCACGTCAACAAGATGGATGTTGAACTGGGAACCTTCCTTCGCGGTTCCTGAGAGTTCATGTGCCGTTCCTGAGCGGATCATGGCTGAAACTCGACCCGCCCATGGCTTGACGGACCCGGGTGTCGGCTCGCGCGGGGTTCAGGCGATAGTGGTACGCGTGACTGCTGTACCTCACCCCCGTACCGAAGCCGCCGCGCCCGTCCGGTCCGGCCGGCGGAGCCTCGCCGTGGCCCTCCTGTGCGGTGCGCTCGGCGCGGCCGTGGCGCTGCTCGCGACCCGGCAGCGCTGGGCGGAGGGCACCGCGACGGTGGCCGGCGGCGCGTTCCCGCTCACCGCCAAGGGCAGCGACGTCACGGGCGTCCCCGCGGCCCTCGCCATAGTGGGCCTCGCCGCGCTCGTCGCCGTCTTCGCCGTCCGCAGGGCCGGCCGGCTCGTCGTCGCCGGGCTGCTCGCGCTGTCCGGAGCCGGCATCACCGCCGCCGCACTCGTCGCCGCCTCCGACAGTTCCGCACTGGACGAGAAGGCCGCCCAGGCGAGCGGCGACACCTCCGCCACCGTCGCCGCGCTCAGCCACACCGGCTGGCCGTACGTCGCGGCCGTCGGCGGTGTGCTGATCCTGCTCGCCGGTCTGCTCGCCCTGCGCTACGGCAGCCTGTGGCCCGCCATGTCCGGCCGTTACGAGCGCGGCACCGACCGCCCGCGCCGCAGGGCCCGGCCGGTCGACCCGGAGCGGCCCGAGGAGATCTGGAAGGCCCTGGACCGGGGCGAGGATCCGACGGGCGCCTGACCCCCGCCCCGGGTGTGGCGAAACAGACGCCACCCCCGCGTCCGGCGGGCGATCCCGTACGGGACAATGGACGCCGAGCGTCCGGCTCGGACAGTGACGGGCGGGCTCGGAGCGGTACGACACGTACGACGCTCTCCTGGGACACGTACACAGCAACGAGGAGCACAGACATGGCGGGCAGCAGCCACGGTCACACCCCGGCCGCCTGGACCGGTGTCATCATTTCCTTCATCGGTTTCTGCGTCGCGGGCGCCTTCATGGTGATGGCCAACGCTGTCGGCTTCTGGGCCGGCATGGTGCTCGCCCTCGGCGGCGCGGTGGTCGGCGGCATCATGAAGGCCATGGGCCTCGGCGCGGACCGGAAGCCCCTCCTGGTGGCCGGGGCGCCCGCCGCGACCCGCGAGCCGGTCGGCGCGGAGAGCTGAGCGCGGACACTGCTTTCCCGAGGGGCGGCCCGCATCCGGAGAGGATGCGGGCCGCCCCTCGCGGTGTACGGACGCAGCTGCGGGCAGTCGTGCCGCCGGGGCCGTGCCCACCCCCGCGCCCCGGGGAGCTGCAGTGCCGTCGGCTTCAGGGGACAATGTCCGAGTGAACGCCGACAGTCCCCCGGCTCCATCCGCAGTCACGCCCCCGGCCCGGTATGCCGCCCCTGCAGACCCGCTGTGGCGGCGCCTCGCCATCCCGGTCGGGCTCCTCACCGCCGTCGCCGGAGCCTTCGCCTACGTCGGTGCCGTCGACCCGAACGAACCCGGTCACTACCCCGTCTGCCCGCTGTACCGGATCACCGGCCTGTACTGCCCCGGCTGCGGCGGCCTGCGCAGCGCGCACGCCTTCGTCCACGGCGACCTTCTCACCGCCCTGCGCGACAACGCGCTGGGTGTCGCCGCCTACCTGGGCTTCGCCGTGCTGTGGACCGTGTGGGTGATCCGCGCGGCGCGCGGCCGGCCGATGCGCGTGGGCCTGGGACCGGTGCACCTCTGGGCCGCCGGTGCGGTGCTGCTGGTGTTCACGGCGGTCCGGAACCTGCCGTCGGGCGGCTGGCTGCATCCCTGATCACCCGGCGGACGTCCAGGAAGTGGGACCGGCGTCCACCGGATGCGAGGGCTCCAGGCAGCTCCGGATACCATCGCAGTGACCACAGGTTTTCAAAATCTGAAGGAACCACCGTCTGAAAGGGGGCCGCTCGCGTGAGTGTGCTCGACGAGATCATCGACGGAGTCCGTGCCGACCTCGCGGAGCGGCAGGCACGCGTCAGCCTCGACGAGCTCAAGGAGCGCGCGGCCAAGGCTCCCGCCGCCAAGGACGGGGTGGCCGCGCTCAAGGGCGACGGCGTGAAGGTGATCTGCGAGGTCAAGCGCTCCAGCCCCTCCAAGGGCGCGCTGGCCGCGATCGCCGACCCGGCCGGGCTGGCCGCGGACTACGAGGCGGGCGGCGCGGCCGTCATCTCCGTCCTCACCGAACAGCGCCGCTTCGGCGGCTCGCTGGCCGACCTGGAGGCCGTCCGCGCGCGCGTGGACATCCCCGTGCTGCGCAAGGACTTCATCGTCACCTCGTACCAGCTGTGGGAGGCCCGGGCGTACGGCGCCGACCTCGCGCTGCTGATCGTGGCCGCCCTGGACCAGTCGGCCCTGGAGTCGCTGATCGAGCGCGCCGTCTCCATCGGCCTCACCCCGCTCGTCGAGGTCCACGACGAGGACGAGGTCGAGCGGGCCGTGGACGCGGGTGCCAGGATCATCGGCGTCAACGCGCGCAACCTGAAGACGCTCGAGGTCGACCGCGGCACGTTCGAGCGGGTCGCACCGGAGATCCCGGACCACATCGTCAAGGTCGCCGAATCCGGTGTCCGCGGCCCGCACGACCTGATCGCCTACGCCAACGCCGGCGCCGACGCGGTCCTGGTCGGCGAGTCCCTGGTCACCGGCCGTGACCCGAAGACCGCCGTCTCCGACCTGGTCGCCGCGGGCGAGCATCCCGCGCTGCGGCACGGCCGGAGCTGATCACCCGGTAGGCTGACCCCGATGACTGCGACCGTGACGACCGTGGACCGGTACGCCCGCCTTGCGCGCGGCTGCCGCCCGAGGGGCTGCCGTGCCCCGGCGAGGCGTGTCCACGGCCGCAGGGTGCGGTACGTCATCGGTGACGAGCCCGGGCAGGTGAACGGACGTCGATGGCAGTGCGCCCCCCAGGGGCGCGGGGCTCTGTTCGACGTGCGGCTACCGCCGCGCGGGCACGACCGGCCGCACACGGCCTGAGGTCGTCCGACAGGCTCCGCCTCCACGGCGAACAGTGTCTTTCACACGCACTCACCGTGAGGTTCTGGCATGCCCAGCGATTTCTTCTTCCCTGACCCGCAGGGTCAAGTCCCCAGCGCCGAGGGCTACTTCGGCGCGTTCGGCGGCAAGTTCATCCCGGAGGCCCTCGTCGCCGCTGTGGACGAGGTCGCCGTCGAGTACGACAAGGCCAAGCACGACCCCGAGTTCGCCCGAGAGCTCGACGACCTGCTCGTCCACTACACCGGCCGGCCGTCGGCACTGACCGAGGTCCCCCGTTTCGCCGCGGAGGCGGGTGGCGCGCGCGTGTTCCTCAAGCGCGAGGACCTCAACCACACCGGCTCCCACAAGATCAACAACGTGCTCGGCCAGGCCCTGCTCACCAAGCGGATGGGCAAGACCCGGGTCATCGCCGAGACCGGCGCCGGCCAGCACGGCGTCGCCACGGCCACCGCCTGTGCCCTCTTCGGCCTCGACTGCACCATTTACATGGGCGAGGTCGACACCCAGCGCCAGGCGCTGAACGTGGCCCGCATGCGCATGCTCGGTGCCGAGGTCGTCGCGGTGAAGTCCGGCAGCCGCACCCTGAAGGACGCCATCAACGAGGCGTTCCGCGACTGGGTCGCCAATGTGGACCACACGCACTACCTGTTCGGGACCGTCGCCGGACCGCACCCCTTCCCGGCCATGGTCCGCGACTTCCACCGGGTGATCGGCGTCGAGGCCCGCCGCCAGCTGCTGGAGCGCGCCGGGCGCCTCCCGGACGCCGCCATCGCCTGCGTCGGCGGCGGCTCCAACGCCATCGGACTCTTCCACGCCTTCATCCCCGACGAGGGCGTCCGGCTCATCGGCTGCGAGCCGGCCGGACACGGCATCGAGACGGGAGAGCACGCGGCCACCCTGACCGCGGGCGAGCCCGGCATCCTGCACGGCTCCCGGTCCTACGTCCTGCAGGACGACGAGGGCCAGATCACCGAGCCGTACTCGATCTCGGCGGGCCTGGACTACCCGGGCATCGGACCGGAGCACTCCTACCTGAAGGACTCCGGCCGCGGTGAGTACCGCGCGATCACCGACGACGCGGCCATGCAGGCCCTGCGCCTGCTGTCCCGTACCGAGGGCATCATCCCGGCCATCGAGAGCGCCCACGCCCTGGCCGGTGCCCTGGAGGTCGGCAAGGAGCTGGGCAGGGACGGCCTGATCGTCGTCAACCTCTCCGGCCGCGGCGACAAGGACATGGACACCGCCGCCCGCTACTTCGGCCTGTACGACACCGACGCCGAGGTGGCCGCCGACCAAGCCGACACCGCCGAGATCGAGGGGGACGCCAAGTGAGCGGAAACGTCCAGCTGCTGACCGACACCCTCGCAGCGGCGAAGGCCGAGGGCCGCTCCGCGCTCATCGCCTACCTCCCGGCCGGGTTCCCGACCGTGGACGGCGGCATCGAGGCGATCAAGGCCGTCTTCGAGGGCGGGGCGGATGTCGTGGAGGTGGGTCTGCCGCACAGCGACCCCGTCCTCGACGGCCCGGTCATCCAGACCGCCGACGACATCGCCCTGCGGGGCGGCGTCAGGATCGCCGACGTCATGCGGACGGTCCGGGAGGCCCACGCGGCGACCGGCAAGCCGGTGCTCGTCATGACGTACTGGAACCCCATCGACCGCTACGGCGTCGAGCGGTTCACCGCCGAGCTGGCCGAGGCGGGCGGCGCGGGCTGCATCCTGCCCGACCTGCCCGTGCAGGAGTCGGCTCTGTGGCGGGAGCACGCCGAGAAGCACGGCCTCGCGACGGTCTTCGTCGTGGCGCCGAGCAGCAAGGACCAGCGGCTCGCCGAGATCACCGCGGCGGGCAGCGGCTTCGTCTACGCGGCCTCGCTGATGGGTGTCACCGGCACCCGCGAGTCCGTCGGCGCGCAGGCCCAGAACCTGGTCGAGCGCACCCGCGCCACCGGCACCGAACTGCCCGTGTGCGTCGGACTCGGCGTCTCCAACGCCTCCCAGGCCGCCGAGGTCGCGGGCTTCGCCGACGGGGTGATCGTCGGCTCGGCGTTCGTGAAGCGGATGCTGGACGCCCCCGACCACGCGTCGGGTCTCGCGGCGGTCCGCGAGCTGGCCGGGGAGCTGGCGAAGGGCGTGCGCGGACAGGCGTGACCGCCGGTCGTTTTCCCTATCAGAACATTCGGTCACTCGAACGAGTGGACCTGGGACCGGGGAGGCGCGCTGCGCCTCCCCGGTTCGTTCTGGGGGTGTGAGTGAGAAGAACCGTGACGGAAAGCGCACCGCCCGGGAGCGGCTGGCGGTCGAGCGCGAGAAGCAGAAGGCCGCGGACAAGCGGCGGCGCACGCTCATCGTGGGCGCGAGCATCGTCTGCGTCCTGGGCCTCGCGGCGGTGATCGGCGTGCTCGCCGCCAACGCCGGCAAGGAAAAGGGTGCGAAGGCGGGCCCGGTCGTGGCGCCCTCGGGCGCGCAGGGCAAGGACAGCCTCGCGATCCCGGTCGGCAAGGACGGCGCCAAGTCCACGCTCACCGTCTGGGAGGACCTGCGCTGCCCGGCCTGCCAGGCCTTTGAGATCGCCTATCGCCCGACGCTCCACCAGCTGGCCGACTCCGGCAAGCTCAGAATCGACTACCACCTGGTCCGGCTGATCGACGGCAACCTCGGCGGCACCGGCTCCCTGCGCGCGGCCAACGCCGCGGCCTGCGCCCAGGACACCGGAAAGTTCCGCGACTACCACGACGTGCTGTACGCCAACCAGCCCAAGGAAACCGACGACGCGTACGCCGACAACACCAAGCTGATCGACCTGGCTGGAAAGGTCGGCGGTCTGAACACCCCTGCCTTCCAGAAGTGCGTCAAGAACGGCACCCACGACGGCTGGGTGAACAAGTCCCAGAACGCCTTCAAGACCGGCGGCTTCACCGGCACGCCCACGGTCCTGCTCGGCGGGAAGAACATCTACCAGGACCAGACCATGACCCCGGCCAAGCTCAAGCAGATGGTGGAGGCGGCCGACCGCGGGTAAGGACCGCCCCCGGCCCCGTCCGTTTTTCTCACGCCCCCGTTATGGACCCGTAGCCGGGCTGCTTGCGGTCCCCGCGGCCCGGCACGGTAGCGTCGGACCTGCCATGGAACTTTCCTACATTCCCAGCCCGTCGCGCGGGGTGCTGTACCTCGGCCCCATCCCGCTGCGCGGCTACGCCTTCTGCATCATCATCGGCGTCTTCGTGGCCGTCTGGCTCGGCAACAAGCGCTGGATCGCCCGCGGCGGGCGGGCCGGCACCGTCGCCGACATCGCGGTCTGGGCCGTGCCGTTCGGCCTGGTCGGCGGCCGGCTGTACCACGTGATCACGGACTACGAGCTGTACTTCAGCGACGGCCGTGACTGGGTGGACGCCTTCAAGGTGTGGGAGGGCGGCCTGGGCATCTGGGGCGCGATCGCGCTCGGCGCCCTCGGCGCGTGGATCGGCGCCCGGCGCCGGGGCATCCCGATGCCGGCGTACGCCGACGCCGTCGCGCCCGGCATCGCCTTCGCACAGGCCATCGGCCGCTGGGGCAACTGGTTCAACCAGGAGCTGTACGGCCATGAGACCCACGTTCCATGGGCACTGCACATCACCTCCTCCGAGGGCGGCCGGGTGCCGGGCTACTACCACCCCACGTTCCTCTACGAGTCCTTGTGGTGCGTCGGCGTGGGCCTGCTGGTCATCTGGGCCGACCGCCGCTTCACGCTGGGCCACGGCCGCGCGTTCGCCCTGTACGTCGCCGCGTACTGCGCGGGCCGCAGCTGGATCGAGTACATGCGCGTCGACGACGCCCACCACATCCTGGGCGTCCGCCTCAACGTCTGGACCGCGCTGATCGTGTTCCTGCTCGCGGTGACGTACCTCGTCGTGTCGTCGAAGAAGCGGCCGGGCAGGGAAGCCGTCGTGGAGCCCCAGGCCGCTTCCGAGGGGGCCGTTTCCGAGGCGGCCGTTTCCGAGGGGACCGGTGACGAGCCGGCTGCTGCTGCCGAGGCGGAGGACCAGGGCGAGCCCTCCGACGCGGAGGCGAAGGACGAGGCCGGGTCGGCGACGAAGAAGAGCTGACGGCTGGTCGTACGACGCCGAGGGCGCCCGGAGTCCGTTCCGGGCGCCCTCGGCTGTTCAGCCTCTGAAGGCCAACGACAAGGTGCGCCGGGCCATCGCCACCACCGCCGCATCGACGAAGCGGCCGTCGGGGAGCGCCTGGGCGCCCTCCTTCGTGGCCGCTGCCTTGAGGATCGTCTCCGCGTGCTCGATCTCCGCCGGTGTGGGCAGGTAGGCCCGTTCGATCACCGGCAGCTGCCGGGGGTGGATCGCGGCACGGCCCAGGAAGCCGAGGGCCCGGCCATGGGCGCAGGACGCGGCGAGGCCGTCCAGGTCGCGGATGTCGGGGTGGACCGACTGGGGCGGTGCGGCGAGGCCGGCGGCCCGGGCGGCGACGATCACCCGGGAGCGCGGCCAGTCGAGGCCCGCGTCGGCCCGGACCCCCAGGTCGGCCCGCAGGTCCGCCTCACCGAGGGCGATGCCTCGCAGGGCGGGGTGCGCGGTGGCGATGGCGTAGGCGTGCTCGATGCCGAGCGCCGACTCCAGCAGGGCGTACAGGGGGACGGGGGTGGCCGCGGCGGCCTGCCTGATCTGCGCCGGGGCGGTCACCTTCGGGAGCCGTAGACCCGAGAGGCCGGGGAGCGCGGCCAGGGTGGTCAGGTCGGCGGCGGCCCAGGGGCTGTCCAGGGCGTTGGGACGGACGTGCACCGGGACCGGCTGGGGCTCGGTGAGGAGCTCGGCCGTGGCCGCGCGGGCGTACTCCTTGCGGTCCCGGGCGACCGCGTCCTCCAGGTCGATCACCACCACGTCGGCGCCCGCGGCCAGCGCCTTGGTCACCACGGCCGGACGGTCGCCGGGGACATAGAGCCAGGTGAGCGGGGCCCCGGTCACAGGGCTCCCTCCGCGCGCAGGGAGGTGATCTCGGCCGGGGTGAGGCCCAGCTCGGTGAGCACGGCCTCGGTGTCGGCACCGTGCGGACGGCCGGCCCAGCGGATCGCGCCGGGGGTCGCGGAGAGCCGGAAGAGCACGTTCTGCATGCGCAGCGGGCCCAGTTCGGGGTCGAGGACCGTGGTGATCGTGTTCAGGGCCCGGTACTGGGGGTCGGCCAGGACGTCCCGGACGTCATGGATCGGGGCCGCCGCGGCCTCGGCCTTCTCGAAGGCGCTGAGGACCTCGGTGCGGGTGCGGGCGGCGATCCAGGAGCCGACCGCCTCGTCCAGGACGTCGGCGTGCGCGGCGCGGTCCACGCCGGTGGCGAACCAGGGTTCCTCGATCAGTTCCGGACGGCCCACCAGGCGCATCACCCGCTCCGCGACCGACTGCGCGGAGGTGGAGACGGCGACCCAGCGACCGTCGGCGGTGCGGTAGGTGTTGCGCGGGGCGTTGTTCGCGGAGCGGTTGCCGGTGCGTTCCTGCACATGACCGAGCTGGTCGTACCAGGTGGGGTGCGGGCCCAGGACCGACAGCATCGGCTCGATGATCGCCATGTCGACGATCTGCCCGCTGCCGGTGCGCTCCCGTGCGGCCAGCGCGGTGAGCACGGCGTAGGCGGTCGCCAGGCCCGCGACCGAGTCCGCGAGCCCGAACGGCGGGAGCGTCGGCGGTGCCTCCGGCTCGCCGGTGATCGCGGCGAAGCCGCTCATCGCCTCGGCGAGGGTGCCGAAGCCGGGGCGGTGCGCATACGGGCCGAACTGGCCGAAGGCCGTCACCCGGGCGAGGACCAGCCGAGGGCTCGCGGCCGACAGCTCCTCCCAGCTCAGGTCCCACTTCTCCAAGGTCCCCGGGCGGAAGTTCTCGATCACCACGTCGGCGGTGGCGGCGAGCCGGAGCAGGACGGCACGGCCGCCGGGCGTGGACAGGTCCAGGGTGATGGTCCGCTTGTTGCGGCCGAGTACCTTCCACCACAGGCCGATGCCGTCCTTGGCCGGGCCGTGCCCACGGGAGGGGTCCGGCCGCCCCGGGTGCTCGACCTTGATCACCTCGGCGCCGAAGTCACCGAGCAGCGTGGCGGCCAGCGGGCCCGCGAACAGCGTCGCCAGGTCCAGTACCCGCAGACCGGTCAGTGGCGCGGGCGTCGTCCTCGCCCTCGTCGTACTCATGCGGTGCACTGGGCGTCGATCTCCGGGCGGTACGGCATCGACGCCGACGCCCCGGCCCGCTGGACGGAGATCGCCGCGGCGGCCGCCGCCCAGGACAGGGCCTCCCGTACCGGTTTCTCCTCGGCGCGGGCCACCGCGAGCGCGCCGACGAAGGTGTCGCCGGCGCCCGTGGAGTCGACGGCGGTCACCCGCGGCGCCGGGATCACCAGCGGCTCGGTGCCCCGGGCCAGGTAGAGGCTGCCGGTCGCGCCCAGGGTGACGACGACCTCCGGCACCAGGTCCAGCAGGGCGGCGGCGGCATCGCGCGGGTCGGTGCGGCCGGTGAGCGTGACCGCCTCGTACTCGTTGGGCACCAACAGGTCGGTGGCGGCGAGGAGTTCGGGGGGCAGCGGCTGGGCGGGCGACGGGGTGAGCACCGTACGGACCCCGTGCCGGCGTGCCGCCTGAGCGCCCGCGACGACCGCGGCCAGCGGGATCTCCAACTGCAGCAGCAGGGCGTCGGCGGAGGCGATCACGCCCTCGTCGCCGGGGGAGAGATGGTCGACGGTGCCGTTCGCGCCGGGGATGACGACGATGGAGTTGGCACCCTCGTCGTCCACCACGATGTGCGCGGTGCCGGACGGGCCCTCGACCGTCCGCAGGAAGTCGGTGTCCACACCGGAGTGTTCGAGGGTGTCGCGCAGCCGCAGACCGAAGGCGTCGTTGCCGACCGCGCCGATCATCGAGACGGAGGCGCCGGCCCGGGCGGCGGCGATCGCCTGGTTGGCCCCCTTGCCGCCGGGGACGGTGTGGAATGCGCGCCCCGTCACGGTCTCGCCGCGCTGTGGTGCCTTCGTGACATAGGTGACGAGGTCCATGTTCGTGCTGCCGAGGACGACGATGTGGGTCATGAGCGGGTCGCCTCCAGATGGGTGAGGTGGGCGAGGGTGTCGAAGCCGGTGCCGTCGAAGTCGCCGACGGTGGTGGCGAGCCGGTTCTTCAGCGGGGCCCGCCAGCGGTCGGGGAGGGCGGCGGGTTCGCCCGCGAGCAGTCCGGCGATGCTGCCGGCCGCGGCGCCGTTGGAGTCGGTGTCCAGGCCGCCCGACACCGCGCGGCAGATGGAGCCGGTGAAATCGCCGTCCGCGTGCGTGAGGGCGGCGGCGAGCAGCGCGGTGTTGGGGATGGCGTGCACCCAGTGGTGGGCGGGGGAGTAGCGGGCGTGCAGTTCGTCCACGACGGCGTCGAAGTCCTCGTGGGACGCGGCCAGTTCGACGGCGTGGTCGATCGCCCGCGCGAGCCGGGAGCGGGGCGGGATGACGCGTCGGCCGGTGCGCAGACAGGCGTGCACGTCCTGGGTGCCGGTCGCGGCGGCGGCGATGACGGCGGCCGTGAACATCGCCGCGTAGACGCCGTTGGCGGTGTGGGTGAGGACCGCGTCGCGGTGCGCCTGTCCGGCGGCGGCGGCCGGGTCGCCGGGGTTGGTCCAGCCGTGCACGTCGGCGCGGATCAGGGCGCCGATCCACTCGCGGTAGGGATTGCGGTGGCGGGCGGTGTGCGGGGGCTCGATGCCGGAGAGGAGGTTGCGACAGGCGATGCGTTCGGCGGTGAAGGTGCGGCCGGGCGGGAGCTCGTCCAGCCAGAGCCGTGCCACGTCGGCGGTGGTGAAGTGCTTTCCGTGGCGCTGGAGGAGCAGGAGATTGAGCAGGGGGTAGTTGAGGTCGTCGTCCTCGGGCATGCCGTCGATGTTCTCGGCGAGGGAGGTTTTGGCCGAGCGGCGGTTCCAGGGGTGTTGCGCGAGAACGTCTTCGGGGACGCCCTGTGCCGTGAAGTACGTGCCGAGGGGCCAGTTTCCGGTTGCCCGGGCGAGAGCGCGGATGCCGTCGAGGGGGAGTTTTTCGACGGGTTTCCCGAGGAGGCACCCGATGGCGCGGCCCAGCCAGGCGGCCTCCAGGGCGGCCGGGGTGGGCGCAGGCTGCGAGCGCCCCGAAGGGGCGCGGGGCTCTGTTCGACATGCGGCTGCCGCCGCGCTGGCGCGAGCAACCACATCGTGCCCTCGGTCGCGGGACGACGGTCGAGCGCAGCTCGGTGGCGTCGACGGCCAGTCCGGACACAGGGACTCGATCCGAGCCAGATCGGTCGGCTCGTCCTCGGCCAACGCACTGGGCAGGTCGGCCAGTTCGTCGAGCAGGTCTTCCGCCAGCAGGCGCAGGTACCGCGAGACGCCGTGGGCGGACGCGCCCGCGCGGGGCGGCGCGTCCGGACCGCCCGCCGCTCGCCAGCGCGCCTCGATCGCCGACGGTTCCCGCCCGTCCAGGCGGGCCTGGCGCAGTTCGTGGCCCAGCAGGTCCTCCGGCTGGACCCAGGTCAGTCGGAGCATGCAGTTCCTCCGAGGGCCGTGAACGCCTGCTCATGGGCGCGGCGCCGCCGTACGTCACGTGCGAAGACCTCCCGCGTGACCTCGGTGAGCGTACGGGCCGGCGCCCACAGGTCCAGGCGGCTGGCCTCGGCTACCGTCTTGGCCCAGTCCTCCGGGACGGGCGAGCCGAGGGCGCCCGCGAGGGCACCGGCCATCGTGGCGATCGAGTCGCAGTCGCGGCCGTAGTTGACCGCGCCGAGGACGGCGTGCCGGTAGTCGCCGCCGGAGACCAGCAGCATGCCGAGGGCGACGGGCAGTTCCTCGATCGCGTGCAGCCGGGAGGGGCGGCGGGCGGCGAGGGAGGGCGCGCGGTAGTCCGGGCCTACGGTGTCGTACGGGGCCACCGCCGCGCGCAGCGGTCGTAGCGCCGACTCGAAGTCGGTGTGACCGCCGGCCACTTCGCAGACCTTCTCGATCGCCTCGCGCGTGCCGTCCTTCGCCAGGGACAGGCAGACGCCGACGACGGAGTCGGGGGTCGCACCCGGTGCCGCGGCGGCGGCGACGGCCGCGGCGAGGACACCGGCCGCCTCACGGCCGTACGACGACTGGTGCGCGCCGGCGATGTCCAGCGCCTCGGCGTAGGCGGCGGCCGGGTTGGCCGCGTTGACCAGACCGACGGGGGCCATGTACATCGCCGCGCCGCAGTTGACGATGTTCCCGACGCCCGCCTCCCGGGGGTCGACGTGGCCGTGGGCGAGCCGGGCCACGAGCCACTTCTCGGCGAGGAAGAGGCGGTGCAGGGGCAGGGCCTCGGTCTCCAGTTCCGGGATCCAGCGCGGGTTCGTCATCAGGTCCGGGACCAGGTGGTCGGCGATGGCGTACGCGTCGAGGTGGTCGCGGACGCGGTCGTAGACCCGGACCAGCGCGTGGGTCATCAGGGTGTCGTCGGTGACGTGGCCGTCGCCCTTGTGGTACGGGGCGATGGGCCGGGCGGTGCGCCAGGCGTCGCCGTGCCAGGGGCCGACGATGCCGTGGACGCGGCCGCCGTGGCGCTCGGTGATCTGCTCCGGGGAGTAGCCCTCGACCGGGCCGCCGAGGGCGTCGCCGACGGCGGCTCCGACGAGCGCGCCGGTGATCCGGTCGTCGAGGCCGTGCACGGGAGGGTCCGAAGGGGGCCGGCTGCCTTCTTCTTTGAGCCCTTTGAGCTCCTTGCGCGTCATGCCCCGAATCATCCTCCTGGGCGGGCCGGTTGTGCGGCTTCCAGGAGTCCGGCGAGTTCCACCAGGTCGGTGCCGGCCAGGCGGGGCAGCGCGCAGCCGGACAGGGTGCGGCAGGCGTCCCGCCAGCTCCCGGGGACGGCCGCGCCGCCGCCGAGGGCTCCGGTGAGGGCGCCCGCGAGGGCGGGGGCGGAGTCCGCGACCCGGGACAGGCAGGCGGCGGCGGGCACGGCCTCGGTGATACGGCCGCGGGCGGAGGTGGCCAGGGCGAGGGCGACCGGGACGGTCTCGGCGGCTGCGATGCCGTAGCTGTAGACGTGGTCGACGATCTGGTGCTCCAGGAGCGGGACGAGGGCGAAGGCGGACTCGCTGTCCACGGCGAGGGCGAGCGCGTGGCGGGCGTTGCGGCCGATCTCCGTGTCGGCGGGGAGTTCGGCGAGCGCGGCGGCCACACAGGTGTCCGTCGCGGCGTCGGCGAGGGCGAGCGAGAGGGCCGCGGCCATGGCCCGGGCGCCGTGCACGCCGTCGCCGTCCTGGGTGTAGCGGGCGTCGAACTCGGCGAGAGCGGCTGCGCGTTCGGGGTCCCCGGGATGGGCGACGGCGAGGACGCAGGCGCGGACGCAGGCGGCGTCGTCGAAGTAGTGCGGGTTGTCGTGGCCGGTGGCGGGCGGGCGCAGGCCGGCGGCGAGATTGCCGAGGCCGGCCCGCACCGAGATACGGGCGCGCAGGGGGAGTACGGCGGACTCGACCTCGGGGGCGCGGTCCGCCGCCGCGGCGACTTCCGCGGCCACGGCGGTCCAGGTGAGGTCGATGGCGGCGCGCGTACGGCGCTCCCGGCTGAGGTCGCCGAGGGCGTCGTCGTCACCCGCCCGCAGCACCGCCTCCGCGGCGAAGGCCGCCCACTCGGCGTCGTCGGAGGGGCCGAGGCGGAGGGGATCGGGAGGTTGGTTGAGGGCGATCGGGACCGGGAGGGTGGTGGTGGCGTTCTGCTCGGCGAAGGTGTCCAGTTCGCGGGTGAGACGCCGGGTCCACTCGGGCATACGGCTGGCTCGGTGCCGTGCTGCCGGCCAGCCGGCGGCGTCGCCTGCGGCCAGTCCGAGCAGGAGGCCCTCGATACGGCGCGCCGTCATGACCGGCCCTCGCTGTCCTGCGTGCCGGAGTTCCCCGCCCCGACCAGGGGGCTCCGCCCGCTGGACCCCCGCTCGCCCACCCGGCCACCCGACTCGGCGGGCTGAGGGGCGGGCGCGAACGGCCCGGGCGCGCCGCCGGCCTCGGGGGCGGGCGGGAGACAGACGGGGAGCGAGCTCACCAGGGCAGCCCCCGTCTCTTTCGTTCCTTCCCGGTGCGCGTTCGGAAGTGCAGTTCCTGCTCGCTCTTGAAGCGTGCCCGGGAGAACGGTTCCTCTCCCTTCTCGGTGCGTGCCCGGAAGAGCAGGTCCTGCTCCTTCGCGCAGCGCCCCAGCGAGAACAGTTCCTGTCCCTTCCCGGTGCGTCTCCGGAAGAGGAGTTCCTGCTCCTTCGCGCAGCGCCCCCGGCAGAACACTTCCTGCTCCTTCTCGCAGCGTGCCCGGAAGTGCAGTCCCCGTCCTCTCCCGAAGCGTCCCCGGCAGTGCACCCCCCGACCCCTCCGCGAGCAACCCGGACACCGCGCCCTGCGCCCCGTCCCGAAGGGAGCCGGGGCGAGCGTCCGCCGGTCCCTCCCGAAGGGCCCCCGGAAGCGTCACCCTCGCCCCCCACTTCCCGCCCTCCCCCGGGACGAGCAGCTCTGCCACGTCCAGGACGTGGTGGCCGGCCATGGAGGGGAGGCAGTGGCCGCGGGCCGGGCCGATGGGGGCGGCCCAGTGGGGCGGGATCGCCGTGATGCCGTGGGTCGCGCCGGACAGGGCGCCGGCCACCGCCGCCGTCGTGTCCGCGTCGCGGCCCATGTTGACGGCGGTCAGAACGCCCTGGACGAAGTCGCCGTCGGCCGCCGCGTACGCGCCGAAGGCGAGGGCGACCGCCTCGGGGGCCAGATCGGTCCAGGGATAGCCGCCGATGACGACCGCGCAGCGGACCGCGCGTTCGCCGCGGTGGGACACGGCCACCGCACGCCGTAGGGAGCGTGCCGTCCAGGAGTCCTCGGGGATCACCGCCAGGGCGGAGGCGATCACCACCGGAACCGGCGCGCCGGTCATCGCCGCCGCCACCCCGGCCGCCACCGCCTGGCCGCCGTAGATGCCCTCGCCCTCATGGCTGACCGAACCGTCGATCGCCACCAGGCGGGCCGCTTCGGCGGGACGGCCGGCCGCGAAGACGCCGAACGGTGCCGCGCGCATCGCCAGGCCGTCGCTCCAGGCATGCCGGTGCTGGGCCGAGATGGGGGCCGCAAGGCCGCGGCGCAAGTTCTCCAGAGTGCCGCGCTCACTGAAGCCCGCACCCCGGAAGGGGCCCTCGGCCCGGTCGGCGATCCATTCGTGCCAGGCCGCCTCCACATGCGCCGGAGTGAGTGCAGAGCCGTGCCGGGCGAGCAGCAGCCCCGAGAAGATCGCGTACTCGGTGTCGTCCGTGCCGCACGGCTTCTTGGCCACATACCCGGTGATGCGTCCCCAGCGGGCGCGGATCTCGGACGGCTTCAGGTTCTCCGCGGGCGCTCCCAGCGCGTCCCCGACGGCCAGGCCGAGCAGCGCGCCGCGGGCCCGCTCGCGGAGTCCCGTGGCGTCGTCGGGCGCCGGGAGCGGGGGAGTGCGGGCGATCGATGCCATGGGCGGCCTCCTTCAGCGGGACCACGAAGACCCTTTGCGGATGTGTCCCACGGCGCGCGCCCGCGCGAGCCTCCGCACCACCGGAGTCACCCGCTCGGCATCTGAGCATGCTGCTGCGCGGATGAGCGAAATCGGCCTGCCGTCAGGCAAAGCTGCAGGTTAGCCGAGCCTTTCCTTGCTGGCGGGAGCGGAAGAATCGGCGTAGGTTCAGTATTGTCGAAAAGTAGAACTCGTCCAAAGTTAGCTTTGGCTAAGCTATCCGGGGGTCCCCATGGCCGTCATCGAAACGCAGGCCGCGCTGCACGAGGCGCACCGCGACAACCACACGCATCGCGACGTCAACGGCGGCTGGCTGCGCCCTGCGGTCTTCGGCGCGATGGACGGCCTGGTCTCCAACCTCGCCCTGATGACGGGTGTCGCCGGCGGGTCCGTGAGTCATCAGACCATAGTCATCACCGGCCTCGCGGGGCTGGCCGCCGGCGCCTTCTCGATGGCGGCCGGTGAGTACACGTCGGTCGCCTCGCAGCGGGAGCTGGTCGAGGCTGAGCTGGACGTCGAGCGCCGTGAGCTGCGCAAGCATCCGCAGGACGAGCAGGACGAGCTGGCGGCGCTGTATGTGGCCCGGGGTGTGGAGCCCGGCCTGGCCCGGGAGGTCGCCCGCCAGCTGTCCCAGGACCCCGAGCAGGCCCTGGAGATCCATGCGCGGGAAGAGCTGGGCATCGACCCCGGCGACCTGCCCTCGCCGCTCGTCGCCGCCGTCTCCTCCTTCGGGTCCTTCGCCCTCGGTGCCGCGCTGCCCGTGCTGCCGTACCTGCTCGGCGCCACCGCGCTGTGGCCCGCCGTGCTGCTCGCCCTCGCGGGGCTCTTCGGCTGTGGCGCCGTGGTGGCCAGGGTGACCGCCCGGACGTGGTGGTACAGCGGCCTCAGGCAGCTCGCGCTGGGCGGTGCCGCGGCCGGTGTGACGTACGCCCTGGGCAGCCTGTTCGGAACGGCCGTAGGATAGCGACGCCGCTACTTATGCGATGGGCCGCATAAATAGCCGTTACTCGCTGGTTTCAGATGCATGACCACCGGGCATGAGCCGTAAGCGCCGCAGGCAATGACGCCTGCCGCACCCCTGTGGGAAGAGCGAAGACGCTCGCCCCGCCCCCTCGGGCCGCCGGACGCCGATCCGATCGATCTTGTCGCGACGGTCCTCCTCGTATGTCTGCCGCCGCTGAGCGGCACCCGCCGCGGACCGTGCGGCACCGTTGCCACGGACCCCGTGGCGTCCGCATGTTGGAACGGAGTATCCGCTTCCCGGGTACCACCCCATCATGTAATCTGCACGAAATTTTGCACTCCACGCAGAGGGCCAACGTCGTCCCTCGGCACTTGCCACATGCCTCATGACGACGACGGGAGAGCCGATGCGTACGCCGCGCCAGCCGTCCCAGCATTCCGCGAATGGCCAGAACTGGTCGTTCATGGATGCTCGCCCTGCTGCGCAGGGTATGTACGACCCCCGCAACGAACACGACGCCTGTGGTGTCGGTTTCGTCGCCACCCTTACCGGCGAGGCGTCCCACACGCTGGTCGAGCAGGCGCTCACCGTGCTGCGCAACCTGGAGCACCGCGGTGCCACCGGCTCCGAGCCCGACTCGGGCGACGGCGCGGGTCTGCTCTCGCAGGTGCCCGACGCCTTCTTCCGCGAGGTGGCCGGATTCGACCTCCCCGCGGCGGGCTCCTACGCCGTGGGCATCGCCTTCCTGCCGGAGGACGGGACCGCTGCCGCCGTCTCGCAGATCGAGACGATCGCCGACGAGGAGGGCCTCACCGTCCTCGGCTGGCGTGAGGTCCCGGTCGCCCCGGAGCTGCTGGGCGCCACCGCCCGTTCCACCATGCCGGTCTTCCGGCAGATTTTCGTCGCCGACGGCGCCAGCGAGGGCATCGCGCTGGACCGCAAGGCGTTCGTGCTGCGCAAGCGCGCCGAGCGGGAGGCCGGTGTCTACTTCCCGTCCCTCTCCGCCCGCACGATCGTGTACAAGGGCATGCTGACCACCGGCCAGCTGGAGCCCTTCTTCCCGGACCTGTCCGACCGCCGCTTCGCCTCGGCCGTCGCGCTCGTCCACTCGCGCTTCTCCACGAACACCTTCCCGTCGTGGCCGCTCGCGCACCCGTACCGCTTCGTCGCGCACAACGGTGAGATCAACACCGTCAAGGGCAACCGCAACTGGATGCGCGCCCGCGAGTCGCAGCTGGTCTCGGACCTCTTCGGCGACCGCGACCTTGAGCGGATCTTCCCCGTGTGCACGCCGGACGCCTCCGACTCGGCGTCCTTCGACGAGGTGCTGGAGCTGCTGCACCTGGGCGGCCGTTCGCTGCCGCACTCCGTGCTGATGATGATCCCCGAAGCGTGGGAGAACCACGCTTCCATGGACCCGGCCCGGCGCGCCTTCTACCAGTTCCACTCCACGATGATGGAGCCCTGGGACGGCCCCGCCTGCGTCACCTTCACCGACGGCACCCAGGTCGGCGCCGTGCTCGACCGCAACGGCCTGCGCCCCGGCCGCTACTGGGTGACCGACGACGGCCTCGTCGTCCTCGGCTCCGAGGTCGGCGTGCTCGACATCGACCCGGCCAAGGTCGTCCGCAAGGGCCGTCTGCAGCCCGGCCGTATGTTCCTCGTGGACACCGCCGAGCACCGCATCATCGAGGACGACGAGATCAAGGCGTCCCTGGCCGCCGAGAAGCCGTACGCGGAGTGGCTGGAGGCCGGCGAGATCGAGCTGGGCGACCTGCCCGAGCGCGAGCACATCGTCCACACCCACGCCTCGGTCACCCGCCGCCAGCAGACCTTCGGGTACACCGAGGAGGAGCTGCGCGTCATCCTCGCCCCGATGGCCCGCTCCGGCGCCGAGCCGATCGGCTCCATGGGCACGGACTCGCCGATCGCGGCCCTGTCCGAGCGCCCGCGCCTCCTCTTCGACTACTTCACCCAACTGTTCGCGCAGGTCACCAACCCGCCGCTGGACGCGATCCGCGAGGAGCTGGTCACCTCCCTGCGCTCCTCGCTGGGCCCGGAGGGCAACCTGCTCGACCCGACGGCCGCCTCCTGCCGCTCGGTCACCCTGCCCTTCCCGGTCATCGACAACGACGAGCTGGCCAAGCTCATCCACATCAACGCCGACGGCGACATGCCCGGCTTCAAGGCCGCGACCCTGTCCGGCCTGTACCGGGTCTCCGGCGGCGGTGACGCCCTCGCCGCGCGCATCGAGGAGATCTGCGCCGAGGCCGACGCGGCCATCGAGAACGGCGCCCGGCTGATCGTCCTCTCGGACCGGCACTCCGACGCCGAGCACGCGCCGATCCCGTCGCTGCTGCTCACCGCGGCCGTGCACCACCACCTCATCCGCACCAAGCAGCGCACCCAGGTGGGCCTGCTGGTCGAGGCCGGTGACGTCCGCGAGGTCCACCACGTCGCCCTGCTCATCGGCTACGGTGCCGCCGCGGTCAACCCGTACCTGGCGATGGAGTCGGTGGAGGACCTGCTGCGCGCGGGCACCTTCATCGACGGCATCGAGCCCGAGAAGGCCATCAAGAACCTGATCTACGCCCTCGGCAAGGGCGTGCTCAAGGTCATGTCGAAGATGGGCATCTCCACCGTCGCCTCCTACCGCGGCGCCCAGGTCTTCGAGGCCGTCGGCCTGGACGAGGCCTTCGTGGAGAAGTACTTCAACGGCACCGCGACCAAGATCGGCGGCGTCGGCATCGACGTCATCGCCCGGGAGGTCGCCGCCCGCCACGCCAAGGCCTACCCGGCCTCCGGCATCGCCCCGGCGCACCGTGCGCTGGAGATCGGTGGCGAGTACCAGTGGCGCCGCGAGGGCGAGCCGCACCTGTTCGACCCGGAGACGGTCTTCCGCCTCCAGCACTCCACGCGCACCGGCCGCTTCGACATCTTCAAGAAGTACACCGAGCGGGTGAACGAGCAGTCCGAGCGCCTGATGACGCTGCGCGGCCTGTTCGGCTTCAAGTCCGACCGTCAGCCGATCCCGATCGACGAGGTCGAGCCGGTCTCCGAGATCGTCAAGCGGTTCTCGACGGGCGCGATGTCGTACGGCTCCATCTCCAAGGAGGCGCACGAGACCCTCGCCATCGCCATGAACCAGCTGGGCGGCAAGTCCAACACCGGTGAGGGCGGCGAGGACCCGGAGCGCCTGTACGACCCGGCCCGCCGGTCCGCCATCAAGCAGGTCGCCTCCGGCCGCTTCGGCGTCACCTCCGAGTACCTGGTCAACGCGGACGACATCCAGATCAAGATGGCCCAGGGCGCCAAGCCCGGCGAGGGCGGCCAGCTGCCCGGCCACAAGGTCTACCCGTGGGTCGCCAAGACGCGTCACTCGACCCCGGGCGTGGGCCTGATCTCCCCGCCGCCGCACCACGACATCTACTCCATCGAGGACCTGGCCCAGCTGATCCACGACCTCAAGAACGCGAACCCGCAGGCGCGGATTCACGTCAAGCTGGTCTCCGAGGTCGGCGTCGGCACGGTCGCCGCGGGTGTGTCCAAGGCGCACGCGGACGTCGTGCTCATCTCGGGCCACGACGGTGGTACGGGTGCCTCCCCGCTGACCTCGCTGAAGCACGCCGGTGGTCCCTGGGAGCTCGGCCTCGCCGAGACCCAGCAGACCCTGCTGCTCAACGGCCTGCGCGACCGCATCGTCGTCCAGACCGACGGCCAGCTGAAGACCGGCCGAGACGTGATCATCGCCGCGCTGCTCGGCGCCGAGGAGTTCGGTTTCGCGACCGCTCCGCTCGTCGTCTCCGGCTGCGTGATGATGCGCGTCTGCCACCTGGACACCTGCCCGGTCGGTATCGCCACCCAGAACCCGACGCTGCGCGACCGCTTCGCCGGCAAGGCCGAGTACGTGGTGAACTTCTTCCAGTTCATCGCCGAGGAGGTCCGCGAGCTGCTGGCCGAGCTGGGCTTCCGCTCCATCGAGGAGGCCGTCGGCCACGCCGAGGTGCTGGACGTCGAGCGCGCCGTGGACCACTGGAAGGCGCAGGGCCTGGACCTGGAGCCGCTGTTCCACGTGCCCGACCTGCCCGAGGGCGCGGTCCGCCACCAGCTGATCGAGCAGGACCACGGCCTGGAGAAGGCGCTGGACAACGAGCTGATCAAGCTCGCGGCCGACGCCCTCGCCGCGAACGACGCCACCGAGGCACAGCCGGTGCGCGCCCAGGTCGCCATCCGCAACATCAACCGCACGGTCGGCACCATGCTCGGCCACGAGGTGACGAAGAAGTTCGGCGGTGCGGGCCTGCCCGACGACACCATCGACATCACCTTCACCGGCTCGGCCGGCCAGTCCTTCGGCGCGTTCCTGCCGCGCGGTGTCACGCTGCGCCTGGAGGGCGACGCCAACGACTACGTCGGCAAGGGCCTCTCCGGTGGCCGCGTCGTCGTCCGCCCGGACCGTGCGGCCGACCACCTCGCCGAGTACTCGACCATCGCGGGCAACACCATCGCCTACGGCGCCACCGGCGGCGAGCTGTTCCTGCGCGGCCGTACCGGTGAGCGGTTCTGCGTCCGCAACTCCGGTGCGCTGGTCGTCTCCGAGGGCGTGGGCGACCACGGCTGCGAGTACATGACCGGCGGTCACGCGGTCGTCCTCGGCCCGACCGGCCGCAACTTCGCGGCGGGCATGTCCGGCGGTGTCGCCTACGTCATCGACCTCGACCGCGACAACGTCAACGTCGGCAACGTCGACTCGGTCGAGGCGCTGGACGACACGGACAAGCAGTGGCTGCACGACGTGGTGCGCCGCCACGCCGAGGAGACCGGCTCGACGGTCGCCGAGAAGCTGCTCGCCGACTGGGACGCGGCCGTGGCCCGCTTCAGCAAGATCATCCCCAGCACGTACAAGGCAGTGCTCGCCGCCAAGGACGCCGCCGAGCGAGCCGGTCTCTCCGAGACCGCGATCACCGAGAAGATGATGGAGGCGGCGATCAATGGCTGACCCGAAGGGCTTCCTGAACCACGGCCGCGAGGTCGCCAAGACCCGGCCCGTCGGTGAGCGCGTCAAGGACTGGAACGAGGTCTACGTCCCCGGCTCCCTGCTGCCGATCATCAGCAAGCAGGCCAGCCGGTGCATGGACTGCGGCATCCCGTTCTGCCACAACGGCTGTCCGCTGGGGAACCTGATCCCCGAGTGGAACGACTACGCCTACCGCGAGGACTGGGCCGCCGCCCAGGAGCGGCTGCACGCGACCAACAACTTCCCGGAGTTCACCGGTCGTCTCTGCCCGGCCCCCTGCGAGTCGGCGTGCGTGCTGGGCATCAACCAGCCGCCGGTCACCATCAAGAACGTCGAGGTCTCGATCATCGACAAGGCGTGGGAGACCGGGGACGTCGCCCCGCAGATCCCCGAGCGCCTGTCCGGCAAGACGGTCGCGGTCATCGGCTCGGGCCCGGCGGGTCTCGCCGCCGCCCAGCAGCTGACCCGGGCCGGCCACACGGTCGCCGTCTACGAGCGCGCGGACCGCGTCGGAGGCCTCCTCCGGTACGGCATCCCCGAGTTCAAGATGGAGAAGCGGCACATCAACCGCCGTATCGAGCAGATGCGCGCGGAGGGCACCCGCTTCCGCACCGGCATCGAGATCGGCCGCGACCTCAAGGCGACCGACCTGAAGAAGCGGTACGACGCGATCGTGATCGCCGCCGGTGCGACCACGGCCCGCGACCTGCCGGTGCCGGGCCGCGAGCTCAAGGGCATCCACCAGGCGATGGAGTACCTGCCGCTGGCCAACAAGGTCCAGGAGGGCGACTACGTCACCGCGCCGATCTCGGCCGAGGGCAAGCACGTCGTCGTCATCGGCGGCGGTGACACCGGCGCGGACTGCGTGGGCACCGCCCACCGCCAGGGCGCGGCCTCCGTCACCCAGCTGGAGATCATGCCCCGCCCGAACGACGAGCGGCACCCGACCAACCAGCCCTGGCCGACCTTCCCGATGCTCTACAAGGTCACCAGCGCGCACGAGGAGGGCGGCGAGCGGGTCTACTCCGTCTCCACGACCCACTTCGAGGGCGACGAGGACGGCAACGTCCAGTGGCTGCACCTGGCGGAAGTGGAGTTCGTCGACGGCAAGTTGACCTCCAAGCCGGGTACCGAGCGCAAGATCCCCGCCCAGCTGGTCACCCTCGCCATGGGCTTCACCGGCACCGACCGGGAGAACGGCCTGGTGGAGCAGTTCGGCCTGGACCTCGACGAACGCGGTAACATCGCCCGCGACGCCGACTTCCAGACCAACGTGCCGGGTGTGTTCGTCGCCGGTGACGCCGGCCGCGGACAGTCCCTCATCGTGTGGGCGATCGCGGAGGGCCGCTCGGCCGCCCGCGGTGTCGACCGGTTCCTGACCGGTGCCAGCGACCTGCCGGCCCCGATCCGCCCGACGGACCGCGCCCTGGCGGTCTGACGGCACCCCGAAGAACGTCCCGTACAACGGCGTACGGAACACCGCGGCGCCTGCCCACTGTCCCCGACCGGACTGGGCAGGCGCCGCAGCATGTAGGCTCGGGCGCCTGACCAGCCCAGGGGGAGACCATGGCCGCGATCAGCCTGCGCAAGGTGGAGCAGACCGCGCCCGCGCTCGTCGGCGCCTACAAGTCGGCCGGGGTGTCGCTCACCAAGCACGGCCTGGACGGCCTGCGCGCCGCGGTCTATCTGGTGGTCGACTACTCCGGCTCGATGAAGCCGTACTACAAGGACGGCAGCGTGCAGCTGCTCGCCGACCGGGTGCTGGGCCTGTCCGCACATCTGGACGACGACGGCCGGGTGCCGGTGGTGTTCTTCTCCACGGACGTCGACGCGGTCACCGACATCCACCTGGACCGCCACCACAACAGCGTCGAGCGGATCGTGACCGGACTCGGGCACATGGGCAGGACCAGCTATCACCTGGCGATGGACGCCGTTATCGACCACTACCTGGACAGCGGCGCCACCGACCCCGCCCTGGTGGTGTTCCAGACCGACGGGGGACCGATCAACAAGCTCGCCGCCGAGCGCTATCTGTGCAAGGCGGCCGAACTCCCCCTGTTCTGGCAGTTCGTCGGCTTCGGCGACCCCGGCAGCCGGCAGTTCGAGTTCCTGCGGAAGCTGGACGAGCTGGCCGTACCGGGCAAGCGGATCGTCGACAACGCCGGCTTCTTCCACGCCGGCCAGGACCCGCGGCGCGTCTGTGACGCCGAGCTGTACGACCGGCTCGTCGGCGAGTTCCCGCAGTGGCTCGCGGCGGCACGCGCCGCGGGCGTCGTGCGGCCTGCGTGACTCACGGCCCGGCTCTCCCGACCGCGTCGGCGAGCACCGCCTCCCGGCACTCCTCCGGCGTGCCCCACGCCGTGCGCAGCGCGCGGGCCTTGGTCAGCCACAGGGACAGGTCGTATTCCGCGGTGTAGCCGATCGCGCCGTGCAGCTGCAGTGCCGTACGGGCCGTGCCGTACGCCGCCTCGCACGCCGTGAGCTTGGCGGCGGCCACGTCCGCGGGGCGCAGGGAAAGCGCGGCGCCGAGGACCAGGGGACGGGCGAACTCCAGTGCGGTCCTGGCATCCGCGAGACGGTGCTTGACCGCCTGGAAGGATCCGACGGGGACGCCGAACTGAGTGCGCCGGCGGACGTGGGCGACCGTGCGGTCGAGGAGAGCGAGTCCGACGCCGAGAGCCTGGGCGGCGGTGGCCAGGCGGGCCCAGGTGAGGGCGCGGTCGCGCGGCGGATCGGGGGTGAGGAGTTCGCCGTCCGGGGTGAGCGGGGTGAGGCGGCGGGCGGGGTCGAAGGAGCGGCGCAGGGGACCGGCGGCCGTGGCGGACAGGCGGAGACCGTCGGCGGTGAGCGCGAGGCGGACGGTGGCCGCGTCGGCGTCGAGGGCGTGGCCGGCGGATGTTTGAGTGGTGGCTCCGGTGCCGAGGGCGTGCCCGATGGGCGCCGCCACCGTCGCCAGGTCCGTCCCTGCCGCGAGTCCCGGCAGGAAACGCTTGGCCGAGGGCAGGCCCTGGACGAGGACCGCCGCGGCGACCGTCTCCGCCAGTGGACCCGGCACCGCATGCCGCCCCAACTCCACGAAGGCGAGCGCCAGTTCCACGGGATGGGGCCCCAGCCCGCCGTACTCCTCCGGTACCACGAGGCCGAACACCCCCGCCTCGGCGATCCGCGACCACAGCGCGCGCCCGCTCGCATGGTCGCCGCGGCTCCAGTCCCGGATCACCGCCGGGGTGTCCGCGGCCGACAGCATCGCGTGCAGGGAGTCGGTGAAGGCACGCTGTTCGGCGTCGACGAGGAAGCGCATCAGCGGCGTCCCTTCGGCAGGCCGAGCAGCCGCTCGGCGATGATGTCGCGCTGGATCTCGTTGGTGCCCGCATAGACAGGACCGGCGAGCGAGAAGACGTACCCCTCGGACCAGTCCGTGTCCGCCGCCTCGCCTTCCGGACCCAGCAGATCGAGGGCCGTCTCATGCAGCGCGAGGTCCAGTTCGGACCAGAAGACCTTGTTCATGCTGGACTCGGCGCCGAGCTCCGCGCCCTCCAGGAAGCGGGAGGCGGCGGCGTAGGTGAACAGCTGATAGGCACGGGCGCCGATCAGGGCGTCGGCCACCCGTGCTCGGGCGTGCTCCGGGCAGCCGCGCGCCCGCCACAGCTCGGCCAGCCGGTGCGCCGAGGCGAGGAAGCGGCCCGGTGCGCGCAGGGTCAGCCCGCGTTCGTTGCCCGCCGTGGACATCGCGATCCGCCAGCCCTGCCCGGGCTCGCCGATGACGTCCTCGTCCGGCACGAACACGTCGTCCAGGAACAGCTCGGCGAAGGCCGGCTTGCCGTCCAGGCGGCCGATCGGACGGACCGTGACGCCCGGTGCCCGCAGGTCGAACATCAGGTACGTCAGCCCCTGATGGGGTTTCGGGGTGCCCGGGTCGCTGCGGAACAGGCCGAAGGCCCGGTCGGCGAAGGCCGCCCGCGAGGACCAGGTCTTGTGCCCGCTGAGCAGCCAGCCGCCGTCCGTCCGCAGCGCCCTGGAGGTCAGCGAGGCCAGGTCGGAACCCGCCTCCGGCTCGGACCAGGCCTGCGCCCAGACCACCTCGCCGGTGGCCATCGGCGGCAGCACGCGTGCGCGTTGCTCCTCGGTGCCGTGGTCGAAGAGCGTCGGGGCGAGCAGGCTGATGCCGTTCTGGCCGACCCGGCCCGGCGCGCCCGCCGCCCAGTACTCCTCCTCGAAGACCAGCCAGCGCAGCAGTCCCGCGTCCCGGCCGCCGTACCGCTCCGGCCAGGACACCACCGACCAGCGGTCCGCGGCGAGTTCGGCCTCCCAGGCGCGGTGCGCCGCGAAGCCCTCCGCCGTCTCCAGGGACGGCAGCGGTGCGCGCGGCACATGCGCCTGCAGCCAGGCCCTGGCCTCGGCACGGAACGCCTCGTCCGCCTCGGAGTGGGACAGATCCACCGCCGTCGCCTCCCTTCCGGCAGCTTCCCTAACAAGTGTTTGGTAGGTTAGCGTGGCCCCATGACAGGCGTCGAGAGCCCGGCCTACGTGCCCGGGCACGGACTGCTCAGGGGCCGCACCGCCGTCATCACCGCGGCGGCCGGCGCCGGCATCGGCGGAGCGACCGCGCGCCGCTTCCTGGAAGAGGGCGCGCATGTGCTGATCAGCGACGCGCACACGCGCCGGCTGAAGGAGCAGGAGGCCGAACTCGGCCGCAAGTTCCCGGCCCGGGTGACCGCCGTACCGTGCGACGTCACCGACGAGGGCCAGGTGCGGGCCTTGTTCGAGGCGGCCGCGGCCGAGCACGGAAGGCTGGACGTCGTCGTCAACAACGCCGGCCTGGGCGGCACTTCCGACCTCGTCGACATGACCGACGAGCAGTGGTCCAGAGTCCTGGACGTCACGTTGAACGGCACCTTCCGGTGCACGCGCGCCGCCCTGCGGGCGATGCGGGAGACCGGCGGCGGGGTGATCGTCAACAACGCCTCCGTCGTCGGCTGGCGCGCCCAGGCCGGTCAGGCGCACTACGCCGCCGCCAAGGCCGGGGTGATGGCCCTGACCCGCTGCGCGGCGATCGAGGCCGCCGCGTACGGCGTGCGGGTCAACGCGGTGGCCCCGAGCCTCGCCATGCACCCGCACCTGGCGAAGGTCACCTCGCCCGAACTGCTGCGGGAACTGACCGAACGGGAAGCCTTCGGACGGTACGCCGAGCCCTGGGAGGTGGCCAACGTGATCGTCTTCCTGGCCTCCGGCTACTCCTCCTATCTGACCGGCGAGGTCGTCGCCGTCAGCAGCCAGCATCCCTGACGGACAGACCACAATGGGTGCGTGCCGACCAAGAAGAAGCCCCAGGTGACCCCGGCAGCGGCCCGGCGCGGCGAGCTCCTCAGCACCGCTGCCGAGGTCTTCGCCGAGCACGGATACAACGCCACCACCGTCCGCAGGATCGCCGACCACGCCGGGATGCTCGCGGGCAGCCTGTACTACCACTTCGACTCCAAGGAGTCGATGCTCGAGGAGATCCTGCGCTCCTTCCTCGACGAGCTGTGGGACGGCTACGACTCCGTCCTCGCCGCGGGACTCGGGCCCCGCGAGACGCTGGAGGCGCTCGTCACCGAGTCCTTCCGGGAGATCGACCGGCACCGCGCGGCCGTCGCGATCTACCAGAAGGAGAGCA
Source organism: Streptomyces sp. NPDC053069 (assembly GCF_044546895.1). NCBI lineage: Bacteria > Bacillati > Actinomycetota > Actinomycetes > Kitasatosporales > Streptomycetaceae > Streptomyces > Streptomyces sp. NPDC053069. The sequence continues at coordinate 151,050 of NZ_JBITZN010000008.1, forward strand.
GGCAACTCGCCGCCCAGGACCGGTTCGCGTTCCTCGCCGAGTCCCAGCGCCGGTTCGAGAAGGCCTGGCTCAGCACGCTGGAACGCGGGGTCGCCGAGCACGCCTTCCGCGCCGACCTCGACGTCCGCCTCACCTACCGGTTCGTGCGCGACACCGTGTGGGTCGCCGCCTCCTGGTACCGGCCCGGCGGACAGCACAGCCCGGAGGAGATCGCCCGCCAGTACCTGTCGATGGTGCTGGACGGGATCGCCGTACGTGAGTGACACCGTTCGCATAACGCCCCTTTCCTGTGAGGGAGTTGCCATGGCCGAGGCCTACATCGTCGAAGCGGTCCGCACACCCGTCGGGCGGCGCGGGGGAGGGCTCGGCGCCGTCCATCCCGCCGACCTGGGCGCCCATGTGCTGACGGCGCTGGTGGCGCGCGCCGGGATCGACCCGGCCGCCGTGGACGACGTGGTCTTCGGCTGTCTGGACGCGGTGGGGCCGCAGGCCGGGGACATCGCCCGCACCTGCTGGCTGGCCGCCGGGCTCCCCGAGGAGGTGCCCGGTGTGACCGTCGACCGGCAGTGCGGCTCCTCCCAGCAGGCCGTGCACTTCGCCGCGCAGGCCGTGCTGTCCGGCACCCAGGACCTGGTGGTCGCCGGCGGGGTGCAGAACATGTCCCAGATCCCCATCGCCTTCGCCTCCCGCCAGGCCGCCGAACCCCTCGGTCTGACCGACGGGCCCTTCCTCGGCAGCACCGGCTGGCGCGCCCGCTACGGCGACCAGCCCGTCAACCAGTTCACCGGTGCCGAGATGATCGCCGCCAAGTGGGGCATCGGCCGCGAGGAGCAGGAGCAGTTCGCCCTCGGCTCCCACCGAAGGGCGGTCCGCGCCATCGACACCGGCCGCTTCGCCCGCGAGACGGTCCCCTACGGCGAGGTCGCCGTGGACGAGGGGCCGCGCCGGGACACCACGCCGGCGAGGATGGCCGCGCTGAAACCCGTCCTCGACGGCGGCACCATCACCGCCGCCTGCTCCTCCCAGGTCTCTGACGGCGCCGCCGCCCTGCTGCTCGCCTCCGAGCGGGCGGTACGCGACCACGGGCTGCGCCCGCGCGCCCGCGTCCACCATCTCTCCGTGCGCGGCGAGGACCCCATCCGGATGCTCTCCGCCCCCATCCCGGCCACGGCGCACGCCCTGAAGAGGACCGGCCTCACCATCGACGCCATCGACCTCGTCGAGATCAACGAGGCCTTCGCCCCGGTCGTCCTGGCCTGGCTGAAGGAGACCGGCGCCGACCCGGAGAAGGTCAATGTCAACGGCGGCGCCATCGCCCTCGGCCACCCGCTCGGCGCGACCGGCGCCCGCCTGATGACCACCCTGCTGCACGAACTGGAACGCACCGGCGGCCGCTACGGCCTGCAGACCATGTGCGAAGGCGGCGGCCAGGCCAACGTCACGATCATCGAACGCCTCTGAGTGCTCCCGGCCCCGCAAGCCCTTCCAGTACCTCTTCCGCCTCCTCCACGATCCGCTCCACCAGCTCCGCGCAGGACGGCAGGTCGTCGATCAGCCCGGCGACCTGCCCGGACGCCATCACGCCGAGGTCAGTACGGCCGTCCACCATCGCGGACTTCAGCAGCATCGGCGTGTTCGCGGCCAGCAGGACCTGGCTCCAGGACAGCTCCTTGCCCTGCTTGAGCGCGAGTCCGTCCCGGACCAGCTGCCGCCAGGTCAGCCCCGACAGCCGCCGGAAACCGGCCGCCTTCCCTATCGCATGGGCCAGGACCCGTGCCCGGCCCGACCGCTCCAGCGTGGCCACCAGGTCCGTGCGCAGCACCCGGTGCGGCAGGCCGTCCACCGCCCGGGTGACCGTGATGTCCCGGACCGTCGCCGCCAGGTACCGGGCCTTCACCGCGTCCGGCACCGTCGAGTCGGAGGTGAGCAGGAAGCGCGTGCCCATCGCCACCCCGGCCGCCCCGTACGCCAGCGCCGCCACCAGACCCCGCCCGTCGAAGAAGCCGCCCGCCGCCACGACCGGGATGTCCACCGCGTCCACCACCTGCGGCAGCAGCACGCTCGTCGCCACCTCGCCGGTGTGCCCGCCGCCCTCGCCACCCTGCACGATCACCGCGTCCGCGCCCCAGGCGGCCACCTTCTCGGCGTGCCGGCGCGCACCGACCGACGGGACGACGACCACACCCGCCTCCTTGAGCGCGGTGATCAGCTCACGCGTGGGCGCCAGCGCGAAGGACGCCACCCGGACGCCCTCCGCCAGCATGATCTCCACGCGGTCCGCCGCGTCGCCCGCGTCGGCGCGCAGGTTCACCCCGAACGGCGCGTCGGTACGGGACTGCACCTCCCGTATCGCCTCGCGCAGCCGGTCCCGTGTCATCGTCGCGGACGCCAGGATGCCGAGCGCGCCCGCGTTCGCCGCGGCCGAGACCAGCCGCGGGCCGGCCACCCAGCCCATCCCGGTCTGGACGATCGGATGGCGGACCCCGACCAGCCGGGTCAGCGCGGTGTCCATCAGACCGGAACCTCCCCGGCCCGGGTGTTGCCGGGATCGATCACCTCACGGATCAGGAGCAGTTCGGCGGCCGTCGGTGCACGCGTGTACGGCACCTCGTCCGGGATCACGAGGTCGAACCCGGTCGCCTCTTGCACCTGCTCCACCGTCACCCCCGGATGCACCGAGACCAGCCGCATCGTGCGGCCCGGCGTGGCGAAGTCGAAGACGCCGAGGTCGGAGACGACCCGCGGGATGCGGTGGTACCGCGCACCGGCCGCGTGGTCGTACCCGACCCCGCACACCATGTCGACCTTCTCGACGAAGACCCGCCGGGAATGCTTCGGGATCCAGTAACTCGTCGGGTTGTTCAGCGTGTTGACCGGTGCCCCGCGCACCCCGAGCAGCTGCCGCGCCGGCTTCGCCCAGTCGCCGATGCAGGAGATGTTCTGGTTGCCGTACCGGTCGATCTGGCTCGCGCCCATCATCACGTGCCGGCGGCCCCCGGTGACCAGTTCCAGATGCCTGCGGTACGGCAGCCAGCCCTCGACCGTGCCGTCCGGGCCCACGAGCATCGCCTCCCCGTCGGTCAGCAGCAGGTCGGGTGCGAAGGTCCGCTTGGCGAGACGGGCGGCCACCGACGGGACCGGGCCCATCGGGCTCGCCAGGATCTCGCCCCCGTCCCGCCAGGCCTCGGCGCAGGCGATGACGCAGTACTCGGCGCGGGACGCGACGCCGTGTCCGACCGGGGCGGCCGCAGGGTCGGCTCCGCTCATGACTCCTCCTCGACCGCCGTCCGGTAGTGACGTTCGTCGCCGGCCAGGTAGCGCGCCGCGAACCGGGCCCAGGGCGTGGTCGCGTACCGCTTCTGGAACGTCTCGTCCCGGCCGTAGTCGGGGGCGCAGGACGTGAAGTGCGCGCCGCCCGGGGCCTCCACGACCCCGGTCACCACATGCCGCTTGACCAGCAGGGTCTGCGGCGCCGCCGCCTTCGTCAGCTCCGCCGTGTCCACGATCCGTTCGCAGGAGACGTACGCCGCGTCCGCCGCCTCGCAGAACAGGTCGTCGAAGTACGGGTCCGGGCCGAGATACTGGCCGTTGCCCAGCCGGTCGGCGCGGTTGACGTGCACCAGGGCGGCATCCAGGCGCAGGGCGGGCACGGCGACGAACGTCTCCCCGTCCTCGTACGGCGAAGTGACCGTCCGCAGGCCGGGGTTGACCCGCATGACGTCCGAGCCGAGGCCCGCCCGGACCGGCAGGAAGGGCAGCCGGTGCGCGGCAGCGCGCAGCCCCCACATGAACATCGCCTCGTCGATCTCCATCAGCTCGAAGGCGCCGCGCTCGCGTGCCGCCCGGTAGTGCGGTTCCAGAGGGATGGAGTCGAGGGTGACGAAGGCGGTGACCAGCTTGCGGATCCGGCCGGCCGCGGCCAGCATCCCTACGTCCGGGCCGCCGTACGACACGACCGTGAGGTCGCTGATCCCGGTCCGCAGCAGGGCTCTGACCAGTGCCATCGGCTTGCGGCGGGAACCCCAGCCGCCGATGCCGAGGACCATTCCGCTCTCCAGCCGGGAGACCACCTCGTCGGCGGTCATCGTCTTGTCACCCATCTATGCCCCCTCCTTCCCGAACGTGTCGCGCACCCGGTCGGCCAGGCCGCTGAGGCCCGCCTCGAAGGTGAAGCCCTGTTCGAACCGGTAACTGCGGCGTACGTCGACCGGATCGATGCCGTTGATGGCGGCCTTGGCCATGCGCAGCAGCCGCCCGTCCTTGGCGGCGATCTCGCGGGCCAGCTCCAGCGCCGCCGCCCGTAACCGCGCACGCGGCACCACGCGCCACACCGACCCGTGCCGGTGCAGCTCCTCGGCGCTCGCCGTGCGCCCCGTGTAGTACAAGGCGCGCATCACGTGCTGCGGGACCAGCCGGGCCAGATGGGTCGCCGCCCCCAGCGCGCCCCTGTCCAGCTCGGGCAGACCGAAGGCGGCGTCCTCGCTCGCCACGATCGCGTCCGCGTTGCCCACCAGGCCTATCCCGCCGCCCAGGCAGAAGCCCTGCACCGCCGCGACGACCGGGACCGCGCAGTCGTAGACCGCCGCGAAAGCCTCGGCGCAGCCGTGGTTGGCGCCGATCAGCGCCTGCTGCCCCTGCGCCTGTATCTCCTTGATGTCCACGCCTGCGTTGAACCCGCGGCCCTCGGCGGTCAGCACCACGCACCGGACACCGGCGTCGCGGCCCGAGGCGCGCACGGCGTCGGCCAGGTCGAACCAGCCGCGCACCGGCAGTGCGTTCACCGGTGGGAAGTCGACCGTGACCACGGAAATCCCTTTTTCCGGGGACGAACAGGAGACACCCATGGGCGCATCAGCTACCTTTCCACCAAACATTTGTTAGGTGCGAGGCTTCGAAGCTAGCAGTCTGCGCAGACAAGCGGGAGAGCCTGTGGACAAGTTGCCGCGCGACAGGACCGGCGACACGACCGGCGACAGGACCAGTGACAGAACCGTGGTCGTCACGGGCGGCACCCGGGGGGTCGGAGCCGGGATCGCCCGGGCGTTCGCCGAGACCGGTGCCCGGGTCGTGGCCTGCGCCCGCCGGCCGCCCGAACAGCCCCTGGACGGCGTCGAGTTCGCCCCACTCGATGTGCGCGACCCGCCCGCCGTACGGGCCTTCTTCGCCGCGCTGCCCCGGCTCGACGTCCTCGTCAACAACGCGGGCGGCACGCCCTACCGGCGGCTCGCGGACGCCGACGCCGAACGGCATGCCCGGGTGGTCGAACTGAATCTGATCGCCCCGCTGACCGCCTCGCTCGCCGCGCACGAGCACCTGCGGCGCAGCCGGGGCTCGGTCGTCATGGTCGGCAGCGTCAGCGGCGGCCGGCCCTCGCCCGGTTCGGCGGCGTACGGCGCGGCCAAGGCCGGTCTGGCGAACCTGGCCGCCTCCATGGCCGTGGAATGGGCGCCGGAGGTCCGCGTCAACACGCTCGTGGTCGGCATGGTCCACACCGAGCTGTCGCATCTGCACTACGGCGGCCCCGACGGCATCGCCGCCGTCTCCCGTACCGTCCCGCTCGGCCGGCTGGCCGTCCCGGCCGACATCGGGTCCGCCGCCGTCTTCCTCGCCTCCGACGCCGCCGCCTACATCAGCGGAGCCAGTCTGCACGTGCACGGGGGCGGGGAGCGGCCCGTCTTTCTGGACGCCGCAACCGTCAACAGGGAGAAGTGAGATGAGCGGAATCTGCGAGGGCCGGGTGGTCGCCGTCACCGGAGCCGGCCGCGGGCTCGGCCGCGCGCATGCCCTGGCCTTCGCGGCCGAGGGCGCCCGGGTCGTCGTCAACGACCTGGGTGTGGGACTGGACGGGGCGCCCGGCGCGGAGAGCCCGGCCGAGGCCGTCGTCGCGGAGATCCGGGCCGCCGGCGGCGAGGCGGTCGCGCACGGCGGTGACATCGCCACGACCGACGGCGCCGCCTCCCTGGTCCGTACCGCCCTGGACGTGTACGGCCGGCTCGACACGCTCGTGAGCAACGCCGGGTTCCTGCGCGACCGGATGCTGGTCAATCTCGACGAGGACGACTGGGACGCCGTGATCCGCGTTCACCTCAAAGGGCACTTCCTGCCCCTGAAGCACGCTGCCGCGCACTGGCGGGGCGAGGCCAAGGCCGGGCGTGTCCCGCAGGCCCGGATCGTCCACACCAGCAGCGGGGCCGGTCTGCTGGGCTCGGTCGGGCAGGGCAACTACAGCGCCGCCAAGGCCGGCATCGTCGGGCTGACCCTGGTCGCGGCGGCCGAACTCGCCCGCTACGGCGTACAGGTCAACGCCGTCGCGCCCGCCGCCCGCACCCGCATGACGGAACGCGCCTTCGCCCAGGCCATGGCGGCCCCGGCCACCGGTTTCGACGCCATGGCCCCCGAGAACGTCTCCCCGCTGGTGGTCTGGCTGGGCTCGGCCGCGAGCGCGGGGGTCACCGGCCGGGTCTTCGAGGCGGAAGGCGGCCGGATCACCGTCATGGAGGGCTGGCGGCCGGGCCCCACCGCCGACCAGGGCACACGCCGGACGCCGGCCGAGGCGGGGGAGACGGCACGCAAGCTGCTGGCGGAGGCGGCGCGGCCGGGGGCGGTCTACGGGGCGTAGCGATGGTCAGCCGGTCAGGCGGGCCGCCGCCGCGTGCTGCCGCTCGCTCATCACCGACAGGAAGCGGATCACCGTCCTGAGCTCGTCCGTGCTGAACTCCTCGCACGCCTCGACGACGTCCCGCGCCCAGTCCTCGAAGAACGCGGCCAGCTCGGCGAGCTTGCCCTGGTTCAGTTCGACCAGCACCCGGCGTTTGTCCGTCGGGTGCCCGACCCTGCGCACAAAACCCTTGCCCTCCAGCCGGTCGAGCAGCCCCGTGACGGACGCGGGGGCGAGTCCGGTCAGCCCGGCGAGGTCCTTCGCGGTGAGCGGGCCGTGCCGCTGGAGGAGATCGAGGGTCTTCGTCTCCGTCGCGTTCAGGCCCTGCTTGGCGGCGACCGCCGAGTGGAACATGACCGTGACCGCGCTGTGCGCCCGGCCCACCTGCATGAGCTGCTCCAGCGCCTCGGACCGCGCCGTCTCGTCCCGTTTCTCGTCTTCCTCGGCCATGTCTCCATGCTAGCAAAAATTTCGTTCGATCGAACTAACTACTTGCGGCAACGACTGCGTCGGTGCAACTCTTTCGTTAGGTCGAACGAAATAAATCCCGTCCAGGAGCCGAGGAGACCGTCATGTCCGCAACGCTCGCCGAACATCCCGCCGGCGCGACGGCACCCCATCCGCGCCGCTGGGCCGCCGCCGTCGTGATGATGATCGCGGCGCTCATGGATCTGCTGGACACCACGATCGTCAACGTGGCCGTGCCCTCCATCAGCCGTGATCTGCACGCCTCGGCCAGCGACCTGCAATGGGTCGTCTCCGCCTACCTGCTCGGCTTCGCCGCCGCCCTGATCGTCTCCGGCCACCTCGGCGACCGCATCGGCCGCCGCTCGCTCTTCCTCGCCGGCACGGCCGGTTTCGGACTGGCGAGCCTGGCCTGCGGGATCGCCCGGTCACCGGGGCAGCTGATCGCCGCCCGCGCCGTCCAGGGCGTGCTGGCGGCCGTGCTGGTGCCGCAGGTGATCGGCTCGTTCCGCACCCTCTTCCAGGGCAGGGAACGCGGGGCCGCCTTCGGGATGTACGGCGCCGTCGCCGGGTTCGCCTCCGCCGTCGGGCTGCTGCTCGGCGGGGTGCTCACGGACGCCGACCTGTTCGGCTGGGGCTGGCGCTCGGTGTTCCTGGTGAACGTGCCGGTGGCCGCGGCGACCTTCGTCGGCGGGCTGTTGCTGGTCCCCGCCACGCGGGAGCGGTCGGCGGGCCGGCCGGACGTCGTGGGCAGTGTGCTGCTGGCCGGGGGCCTGGTCGCGATCGTGCTGCCGCTGGTGCAGGGCCGGGAGAACGGCTGGCCGCTGTGGGGCTGGGCCTGCCTGGGGGCGGGTGCCGTGGCCGTGGTGGGGCTCGGGGTGTACGAGGCCCGGCGGCACCGGCCCGGGACGGTGCCGCTGCTGCCGGCCCGTGCCTTCCGGCTCCCCGTGTTCTCGGTGGGTGTGCTCGTCCAGTTGCTGTTCTCCGTCGGTATGCAGGGCTTCTTCCTGGCCTTCGCGGTCTGGCTGCAGGCCGGCGAGGAGTACACGCCGATGCAGGCCGGGCTGGTGACGGTCGCCTTCTCGGCGGGCGGTTTCCTCACCGCGCCGGCCGCGGACGGGCTCGCCGTACGGTACGGGCGGCTGGTGCTCGGTGCCGGGGCGCTGATGATGGCCGGCGGCCTCGGCTGGGTCGGGGCCGTGGCCGAGGGGGCGCAGGCCGCGCACACCGGGGCGTGGCCGCTGGTGCCGGGGCTGCTCGTCGCCGGGGCGGGGCTGGGCTTCCTGGTGGTGCCGCTGGTGAACGTGGTGCTGTCGGCGGTGCCGGGGGAGTTGGCCGGCGGGGCGTCCGGGATCTTCTCCACGGCTCAGCAGTTCGGGGGAGCGGTGGGGGCCGCCGTGATCGGCACGGTGTTCTTCGGGGCCGTCGGGGAGGGAATGACCAGGGCGTTGGGCGATGCGATGCCGTGGGTGACCGGGGTGTTCGTGGCGTGCGGGGTGTTGTGTGCGGCGCTTCCCCGGCGGGCGGCGTCCGAGCAGCTCGGCTGACACACGGAGCCCCCGGCGCGGTGCCGTGGACCTATGTGTCGCACTCCAGCACCGTCCGGCACAAGCCGCACCGCGCCCGCACCCGCCCCTTCACCGGCACCCTGATCCGCTGCTGGCAGGTAGGGCAGGGAAAGGTCACCCGGAGCCGGCCGGCGGGGTCGGGGGAGAAGGCGTAGGCGGCCGTCGGCTGGACACCGGACGCGTGCCGGCGGTCGTGGGCGTACCGCCGCCGGCCCGCCCAGCCGGCCCCGGTCAGCGGCGGCTGCTGCTCGTCCCGGCGGGCCAGGGCCATCCCCTTGCCGTACGCGTCGTAGGCCTGCGGGCTGGTGAACCACACCGAGGGGTCCTCCTGGAAGAGCAGCGCCCGCTTGGCCAGGACGTAACCGAACTCCTCCGGGGTGAGGTAGCCGAGCTTCTGCGAGGAGACCGCGTCCTCCCGGTAGGCGTCCAGCAGCAGCCAGCCCGCACCCAGGTAGGTCGTCACCGTGTCCGTGAGGATCTCGTTCTCCGCCGTGGTCGGGAAGGACAGGTCCAGGCGGTGCAGGTAGACGTGCGCCACCTCGTGGGCGAGCGCCGCGCCGATGTCCCTGCGGTGGGTGCGGAAACGGTCGTTCAGTTCCACGAAGTACTCGGGGCCGGCCGCCAGTTCGACGTTCGCCGCATGGGTCATCTCCCGGAAGCCGACGATCAGCCGCGCGTCCGGCAGCCGGAAGTGCCGCACGATCTCGCGGGCCACCCGCTGCGCGCCCAGATGCAGGTCGTCGGTGTCGCAGAAGGCCACGTCGGCGGGGACCACGCTGGTCGAGAACGTCTGGACGGTGGTGTAGGACAGGCGCTTGTACAGCGCGGTGATGGCGGCCCGCACCGTCTCCAGGTGCGGGTAGCCGTGCTGGACCGGTCCGCCGTTCGCCACGTCCGCACCCCCAAAGACGCCGGAACCCCTTTCCACTGTAGGCGGCGGGGACGGCTGGTCACACGGGCAGCAGACGGGGCGGCGCCGGGTGGTCCGCGTCCGTCTGCTGCAGCTCCAGCACCCACACCTCGTTCGCGCCCTCCCGCAGCACCGGGCCGGGGACGTACAGGGACCGCTGGGGGCCCACCGACCAGTAACGGCCCAGGTTGAAGCCGTTGATCCAGACGAAGCCACGGGTCCTGCCGGGCAGCTCCAGCCGGGCGTCGCCGGCTCCGTGGACCACGACCGAGCCCCGGTACAGGCCCGGTGCGCCCTCCTGCGGCAGGGCACCGAACGGCACCGCGTCCACGCCCCCGTCGAACGCGCCCAGATCCAGGCCACGCGCGCGTACCCCGTGCAGAAACTGCCGCTCGTGCAGGATGCCGCCGGTGATGCCCTTCACCTCGCCGAAGCGCGGCCCGTAGTTCACCCGCCCGAGGGACTCCACCCACAGCTCCACGCGCGCGGGGCCCGCCACCGGCTCCTTCAGGCGCGGCTCCTCCTCGGTGAGCACCCCGGCCCGCTCCCCGTCGACGTACACCACCGCGAGGTCCCGCAGCCCGCGCAGGGTCAGCGGGTACGGCTGCCGCGGGCCGGGCACGTCGACCTGGTAGCGCACCAGGCCGCGGGTGACGTGCAGTTCCTCGAAGGAGGGCGGCAGCGGTGCGACCGTCTCCGCGCCGCCCAGTGTCTCCAGGACGTCACCCAAGGGCGCCCAGCCGTCGAACGTGACCTCCGTCGGGCGGGCCAACGGGGCCGGCAGGGGCGGGAGTTCGGGCAGCGGTTCGGAGTGGTACGCGGCCAGCACCTCGCGGAAGCGCCAGAACTTCTCCGTGGGGCGGCCGTACTCGTCCACCGGGGCGTCGTAGTCGTACGAGGTCACATCGGGCTCCAGCGGGCCCTCGTGCAGCTCGCCGCCGCCCCGGTTGGCGCCCGACCAGCCGCCGAAGCTGGTGCCGCCGTGCGCCATGTAGAGGTTCACCGACGCCCCGCACTCCAGGATCTCCCGCAGCGCCCCGGCGGCCTCCTCCGGGTCCCGTACGACATGCTCGCCGGCCCAGTGGTCGAACCAGCCGCACCAGAACTCCATGCACATCAGCGGGCCCTCGGGGCGGTGTCGGCGCAGTGTCCCGAAGGCCTCGCGCGCGTGGGAGCCGAAATTGACCGTGGCGAGCACCCCGGGCAGCGAGCCGCCGGTCAGCATGTGGTCCTCGGGGCCGTCCGAGGTGACCAGCGGTACCGTGACGCCCTCGGCGCGCAGCAGAGCGGCCAGCTCCTCCAGATGGCCGGTGTCGCTGCCGTAGCTGCCGTACTCGTTCTCGGCCTGCACCAGGATCACCGGGCCGCCGCGGTCGATCTGCCGGGGCACGACCTGGGGCATCAGATGGTGGAACCAGTGCTTCACATGCGACAGATAACGCTCGTCACGCGTGCGCACGCGCGTGCCCGGCTCGCCCGTCACCCAGGGCGGCAGTCCGCCGTTCTCCCACTCGGCGCAGATGTAGGGGCCCGGCCGCACGATCGCCCACAGGCCGGCCTCCCGCACCGCGTCCAGGAACCGGCCGAGCGCCTGCACGTCCCGGTAGTCGCCCGGGGCGGGCTGGTGCAGGTTCCAGGGGACATACGTCTCCACGCAGTTCAGGCCCATCGCACGCAGCATCGCAAGGCGGTGCCGCCAGTGCCCCTCGTGCACCCGGACGTAGTGCAGCGCCCCGGACAGCAGCCGCAGCGGCCGCCCGTCCAGCAGGAAGTCGCGTGCCCCCACCGTGAACTCGCTCATGCGCCTCAGCCTCACCCCTTCCGGCGGTCAGCACCATGGACGAAGATCGGCGCTGCTTGGACAAAAGTCCGCGGCCGCCGACGCCGGGAGGAGCACCGATGTACCAGACCTGGATGCGGTTCTTCAGCCCCGGCCCCGCCCACCACGGCCTCGGCCTGGTGTGCCTGGGCGTCGGCCTCCAGCACGGCGTGCTGCCCACCGTACGACCGTCACCGCGCCCGCGCTGCTCTGGCTCACCCCCGGTGTGTCCCACCACTACGCGCCCGACCCGGACACCGGCTGGGACGAGGGCTTCGTGGACTTCGCGGGACCCGCAACCGCCACATACACCGAACTCGGCTACATCGAGCCGGACCGGCCCGTCGTCCCGCTCTCCGACGCCTCCGGGCCCCGCGCGGTGGTCGCCCGTATCGCCCGTGCCGCCCGCCGTGGCAACCCGCTGCTGGAGGTGGAGACCGGCGCCGCCGTGCACGAGCTCCTCGTCACCCTGCGCCGTGCCCGTGCCGACCTCGCCCCGGACGGCGACCAGGTGCTCGAGGCGCTCGCGCGGGACGCCTGCACGCCGATGAGCGTCGCCGACCACGCGCGCGTGCACGGCATGACCCCCGCCGAGCTGCGCAGCGCCGTCCGCCGGGCCGCGGGCTGCAGCCCGAAGGACTATCTGCTGGGCATCCGCCTCGGCCGCGCCAAGGAACTCCTCGCCGCCACCGAGCTGCCCGTCGCCGCCGTCGCCCGCCGCGTCGGCTACGACGACCCCGCCTACTTCTCCCGGCTGTTCACCCGCCGCGTGGGCCTCGCACCGGCCCGCTTCCGCGCCCAGCAGGGCCGCACCGTCCCCGGTGGCTGGAGCGACCGCGTCCCGGACCCCGAGGATCCGCCGATGATCCACTCTCCGGACACCGCCGAGGCCGGGCCCGGCGACCCCCTAGGCTGACGCCCATGACCACCAGCAACATCGGAAACGGTGACGTGGACCCCGAGGTCCGTCAGGAGCTGGAGCGGCTGCGCGACAGCATCGACAACATCGACGCGGCCGTCGTCCACCTGCTCGCCGAGCGTTTCAAGGCCACCCAGCAGGTCGGCAGGCTCAAGGCGGTGCACCAGCTGCCGCCCGCCGACCCGGCCCGTGAGGCCCGCCAGATCGAGCGGCTGCGCCGCCTGGCGGAGAACGCCAAACTCGACCCGGCCTTCGCGGAGAAGTTCCTGAACTTCATCATCGCGGAGGTGATCCGCCACCACGAGCGCATCGCCGAGGACGCCGCCAACGGACAGCAGACGCAGGCCTGATCTCGCGCCGAGGCGCGCGCGGCCGGGTCGGGGGGACGGGTCGGGACACGGGGTCGGGGGACTGGCTCGCGGGACCGGCTCGGGGGAGTGGCTGGGGGACGAGTGGGACATAAGGCGTGAAGCTGCCCACCCTCTGTGCGGTGTCAGCGGGATCAGGCAGCATGGCCTGCATGTCCGTACTCACGCGCGACGAAGCGCAGCTCCGAGCACAGCTCCTCGACGTCCACCGCTACACCGTCGAACTGGACCTCACGACCGGGGACGAGACCTTCGACTCCCGTACCGTGATCCGGTTCACCGCGCGGTCCGCCGGGGACACTTTCGTCGAGCTGAAGCCCGCCGAGTTGCGCGCTGTCACGCTCGACGGGGCGCCCCTCGACCCCGAGTCGCTGCAGGACGGCCGGCTGGCGCTGACGAACCTCGCCGCGGGCGCACACGAACTGCGTGTCGACGCGGCCATGCGTTACTCCCGTACCGGCGAGGGCATGCACCGCTTCACCGACCCGAGCGACGGCGAGACGTACGTCTACACGCAGATGTTCATGGACGACGTCCAGCGCGTCTTCGCCGCCTTCGACCAGCCCGACCTCAAGGCCGTCTTCGAGGTCTCCGTCAAGGCGCCCGAGGGCTGGACCGTACTCGCCAACGGCGTCACCGAGCACCGGGGCGACGGCGTCTGGCAGGCCGCACCCACCCCGCTGATCTCCACCTACCTGGTCGCCGTCGCCGCCGGCCCCTGGCACTCGGTGCGCACCGAGCACCAGGGACTGCCCTTCGGCATCCACTGCCGCCGCTCCCTCGCGCCGTACCTCGACACCGACGCCGACGAGATCTTCGACGTCACGCGCGCGTGCTTCGACCGCTACCACGAGAAGTTCGAGGAGCCGTACCCCTTCGACTCCTACGACCAGGCCTTCGTCCCCGAGTTCAACGCGGGCGCCATGGAGAACCCGGGCCTGGTCACCTTTCGCGACGACTTCGTCTACCGCTCCGCCGTCACCGACACCGAGCGGCAGACCCGCGCCATGGTCATCGCACACGAGATGGCCCACATGTGGTTCGGCGACCTCGTCACGCTCAAGTGGTGGGACGACATCTGGCTCAACGAGTCCTTCGCCGAGTACATGGGCTACCAGACCACCGCCGAGGCAACCCGCTTCACCGGTCCCTGGACCGAGTTCGGCGTGACCCGCAAGGCCTGGGGCTACGACGCCGACCAGCGGCCCACCACCCACCCGGTCGCCCCCGAGAAGGTCGACGACACGGCCTCCGCGCTGCTCAACTTCGACGGCATCTCCTACGCCAAGGGCGCCTCCGCGCTGCGCCAGCTGGCCGCCTGGCTCGGCGAGAAGGACTTCCTCGCCGGCATCAACACCCACTTCGCCCGGCACAGGTTCGGCAACGCCACCCTCGCCGACTTCATCGACTCCCTCGCCTCCGCCACCGACCGCGATGTGCCCGCCTGGGCCGACAGCTGGCTGCGCACCACCGGCGTGGACCAGCTCACGCCGGTCATCGCCGCCGCCGACGGCAGCTGCACCCTGACCGTCGACCGCACGGGCGCCCGCCCGCACCGCCTCACCGCCGGCCTGTACGACCACGACGTGGCCGACGAGGGCCGGCTGGTGCTGCGCGAGCGCCTCGACGTCGACGTCCCGCAGACCGCCCCGCAGCCCATCGGCAAGCGTCCCGCGCTGCTGCTGCTCAACGACCGCGACCTCACCTACGCCAAGGTCCGCTTCGACGCCGAGTCCTTCGCCACGGTCCGCTCCGGCCTGTCCGGCCTGCCCGACCCGCTCACCCGCGCGGTCGTCTGGAACGCCCTGCGGGACGCCGTGCGCGACGGCGAACTCCCGCCCGAGGCCTACCTGGAGGCGGCCCGCGCCCACCTCCCGCGCGAGACGGACCTGGCCCTCGCCCAGGGCGTCCTCGCCTTCGCCTCCGGGCAGATCGCCGACCAGTACCTGAGGCCCGAGGACCGCCCGGCCGCCCTGTCGACCCTCACCGCCCTCTGCCGCGACCTGCTGCGCCGCACCGAGGACGGCGACCACCCGGGCCTGCGCCTGATCGCCGTACGGCACCTGATCTCCGTGGCCGCCCACCCCGACACCATCGCCGCCTGGCTCGCCGACGGCACGGTGCCCGGCGGTCCGGAACTCGACCCCGAGCTGCGCTGGCGCATCCTCGGCCGGCTCGCCGCGCTCGGCGCCACCGACGAGGCCGCCATCGCCGCCGAGCTGGAGCGCGACCCCTCCGCCACCGGCCAGGAGGGCGCCGCCCGCTGCCGGGCCGCCCTGCCCGACCCGGACGCCAAGCGCGCGGCCTGGGAGGCGATGTTCGCCGGCGACGACCTGTCCAACTACCTCTTCACGGCCACCGCCCAGGGCTTCTGGCAGCCCGAACAGGCCGGTCTGGTGCGGGAGTACGTGCCGCGCTTCTACGCGGACGCGGTCGCCGTCAGCGCCCGGCGCGGCCCCGCCATAGCGGTCGCAGCCGGCCGCTGGGCCTTCCCGGCGCATGCCGTCGACACCGAGAACCTGCGGCTGGGGGAGGCCTGTCTGCGCGACGCCGACCCCACCCCGGCCCTGCGCCGCACCCTCGCCGACCGTCTCGACGACCTGGCCCGCGCCCTGCGGGTGCGCGGCAGGCAGGAGCAGGGGGCGCAGGCGGAGAACGGCGGACAGGAGGAACGGAAGGGAAAGGGGCTGCCGGAGAAGCAGATCCGGTGATCCGGGGCGTGGCTGGTCCCTGCCGTCGCGCCGGCGCTCAGCGGGCCCGGGACCACGGGGAGGACTCCGGCGGAGGGGGCTGAACGGCTCGCCCGAAACCCAGGCTCTTCCCCAACACGCCTTCCTCACACGGCAGTACCCACTTTCGGGTGCGATCGTCGTTCTTTCGGGACAAGCGGTCCTCTTCCCGTACAAGCTGGATACCGAAGGTCAGCTTATGAGCGGGAGGACAGCCGATGAGCGGTGCGGAACCTCTGCATACGCCGCCCCTCGCCTCGGGCCCCCACGGTCCCGGCACCCTGCGCCCCCTCCTCGGCACCGTCCTCGACGCGCTCGCGGCCGGAAGCCGGGAGCGCGGGGGGCCGCTGCCCGCCGGGGGACCCGAGGCCGTCGCCGCGCGCGTCGCCGATGTCCTCGGGGACGTCCTGGCGGACCACGGCGACCCCGATGCCCTGCACGCGCTCGTGCAGGCCCTGGCGGAGGGCGCCGCCGATCCGGCCGACCCGCTGTGCGCCGCCCATCTGCACTGCCCCCCGCTCGCCGTGGCCACCGCCGCCGACCTCGCCGTCAGCGCCCTCAACCCGTCCCTGGACTCCTGGGACCAGGCCCCGGCCGCCTCCGCCCTGGAAGCCGCCGTCACTCGCGCACTCGCCCACGCCGCAGGGCTCGCCGACGCCCTCGTCACCTCCGGAGGCACCGAGTCCAACCAGCTCGCCCTGCTGCTGGCGCGCGAGGCCCACGGCGGCAGCGTGCGCCTCGTGTGCGGGGCCAACGCCCACCACTCGCTGCCGCGCGCCGCCTGGCTGCTCGGCCTGCCCGACCCGGTCGTCGTCCCGGCCGCGGCCGGGACGCTCGACCTCGCCGCCCTCGACGAGGCCCTCACCGCGCTCTCCGGCCCACTGCTGGTCGCCGCCACCGCCGGCACCACGGACGCCGGGCTCATCGACCCGCTGCCGGAGATCGCCGGACTGTGCACCGCCCACGGCGCCCGCCTGCACATCGACGCCGCCTACGGCGGTGGCCTCCTCTTCAGCGACCGGCACCGGGAGAAACTCGCCGGCCTGGAGGCCGCCCACACCGCCACCCTCGACCTGCACAAGCTCGGCTGGCAGCCGGTCGCCGCCGGCCTCCTCGCCGTCGCCCGCCCCGCCGAACTCGCCGTGCTCCACCACCGTGCCGACTACCTGAACGCCGACGACGACACCGAGGCCGGACTCCCCGACCTGCTCGACCGCTCCCTGCGCACGACCCGCCGCCCCGACATCCTCAAGACCGCCGTCACCCTGAAGACCCTCGGCCGCACCGGACTCGGCGCCCTGGTCGACCACGTCTGCGCCCGGGCAGCCGAGTTCGCCGCGCTGATCCAGGAACACCCCGGCTTCGAGCTGTACGACCGGCCGGTGATCAGCACGGTCCTGTTCCGGCCCGCAGGCGCCGCCGACGACACCGTGGCCGCCGTACGCCGCAGGCTGCTGCACGAGGGCCGGGCCGTCCTGGGGCGCGCCCGGCTCGACGGCCGGCTCTGGCTCAAGGCCACGCTCCTCAACCCGCACACCCGGCCGGGCGACCTGGCCCAGCTCCTGAAACTCGTGGAAGAAGGCACCCTCGCATGACCAACCCCCCATGCCACGAGCCGGCCTCCCCCCGCGACCTGGTCGGTATCGGCATCGGACCGTGCAACCTCTCCCTGGCCGCCCTCGCCCATCCGCTCGCCGAACTGGACGCCGTCTTCTACGAACAGCGCCCCGGCTTCGACTGGCACCCCGGCCTGCTCATCGAGGGTGCCACCATCCAAGTGCCCTTCCTGGCCGACCTGGTGACCCTCGCCGACCCGACCAGTCCCTGGAGCTTCCTGAACTACCTCAGAACGCACGAACGGCTCTTCCCCTTCTACTTCGGCGAGCGCTTCCACATCCAGCGCGCCGAGTACGACGCCTACTGCCGCTGGGTCGCGCAGAGCCTGCCCGGGCTGAGATTCGGCCACCAGGTCGACTCGGTCTGCTGGAACCCCGAACGGGACGTGTTCGAGGTGGACTTCACCCAGCTGGGCGCCGACGGCGAGACGGAGGCCCTGGGCCGTACCTACACCCGGAACGTCGTCATCGGCGTCGGCACCGCTCCCTATGTGCCCGACGCGCTCCAGCCGCTGGTGGACGCCCCGGGCGTGCCCGTCATCCACGCCGCCGACTACCTGGACCACCGCTCCGCCGTCCTGGCCGCCGAGCACGTCACCGTCGTCGGCTCCGGACAGTCCGGCGCCGAGGTCTTCCTCGACCTGCTGCGCCACCGCCCCGCCGGCCGCGAGAAGCTGCACTGGATCGGCCGCAGCGAGGCGTTCGCGCCGATGGAGTACTCCAAGCTCGGCCTGGAGCACTTCACGCCCGACTACACCCGCTACTTCCACGCCCTCGCCGAGCCCGTCCGCGACCGGCTGGTCGCCGCCCAGGGGCAGCTGCACAAGGGCATCGACGCCGGCACCCTCGCCGCCATCCACGACGAGCTGTACCGGCGCACCCTGCACGGCGGCTGGCCCGACGCCGTCCTCACCCCCGGCGTCCGGGTCCGTACGGCGGGCCGCATCGCCACCACCAAGATCGAGCTGCATCTGGAACACCTCCAGCAGAACAGCCGCTCCCGGCTGACGACGGACGCCGTCGTCCTCGCCACCGGCTACCGGGAGCGCCCTCTCGGCCGCCTGCTCGCCGGGCTCGACGCCTATGTGCGCCGCGACAGCAGCGAACGCCCGCGGATCGACGAGGAGTTCCGGCTCGTCCTCGACCCCTCGGTCACCGGCTCGGTGTACGTCCAGAACGCCGAACTGCACACCCACGGTGTCGGCGCGCCCGACCTCGGCCTCGCCGCCTGGCGCAGCGCCGGCATCCTCAACTCCCTCACCGGAAAGGAGCCGTACACGCTGCCCACCCGCACGGCCTTCACCACCTTCGGCCTCCAGGAGTCCCGGCCCCGGATCCCGCGGGCCCGGCAGGCACCGCGGCTCACACCGCTGGTCGAAGTGAGGTAGGGAACGGCCGGCCGGCTCGCTCATCGGAGCGAGTCGCCGCACAATTCAACACTTGTCAATAAGGCTTCACCCAAAGGTTGTTGAGCGGACATCCGCTCCGGAATCGCTACCCGCGGGTAAGGCCTAGGCTCGACTTATGCGCCGAGCAAAGATCGTCTGCACTCTGGGGCCCGCCACCGACTCGTACGACCAGATCAAGGCACTGGTCGAGGCCGGAATGGACGTCGCCCGGTTCAACCTCAGCCATGGCACGCACGTCGAACACGAGGAGCGATATCAGCGCGTGCGCAAGGCGGCCGACGAAACCGGCCGCAGCGTCGGAATCCTCGCCGACCTTCAGGGTCCGAAGATCCGGCTCGGCCGATTCGCCGAAGGACCGGTACTCCTTGAACGCGGCGACACCTTCACCATCACCGTGGAGGAGGGCGTCGAGGGCGACCGGCACCAGTGCGGCACCACCTACGGCGGTCTCGCGGCCGACGTCACCCCCGGGGAGCGTGTCCTCGTGGACGACGGAAAGGTCTGCCTGGAGGTCATCGCCGTCGACGGCCCCCGCGTCCGCACCCGCGTGGTCGAGGGCGGCGTGATCTCCGACCACAAGGGCCTGAACCTCCCCGGAGTCGCCGTCTCCGTCCCCGCCCTCTCCGAGAAGGACGAGGACGACCTGCGCTGGGCGCTGCGCACCGGCTTCGACGTCATCGCCCTCTCCTTCGTCCGCACCGGTGACGACGTCAGGCCCGTGCGCCGCATCATGGCCGAGGAGGGCCGCCGCCTCCCGGTGATCGCCAAGGTCGAGAAGCCGCAGGCCGTGGCGGACCTCGACGGCATCGTGGCCGCCTTCGACGGGCTCATGATCGCGCGCGGCGATCTGGGCGTGGAGATGCCCCTGGAGCAGGTGCCGATCGTGCAGAAGCGCGCGGTCAAGCTCGCCAGGCGCAATGCCAAGCCGGTCATCGTCGCCACCCAGATGCTCGACTCGATGGTCGACAGCTCCCGGCCGACCCGCGCCGAGGCCTCCGACGTGGCCAACGCGGTCCTCGACGGCACGGACGCGGTGATGCTCTCGGGCGAGACGAGCGTGGGCAAGTACCCGGTCGAGACCGTGCGCACCATGGCGAAGATCGTCTCGGCGGCCGAGGAGGACATGCTCGCCAAGGGCCTGCCGCCGCTGACCGAGCGG
The DNA here is from genome assembly GCF_044546895.1 of Streptomyces sp. NPDC053069. NCBI lineage: Bacteria > Bacillati > Actinomycetota > Actinomycetes > Kitasatosporales > Streptomycetaceae > Streptomyces > Streptomyces sp. NPDC053069. The sequence continues at coordinate 170,670 of NZ_JBITZN010000008.1, forward strand.
AACAAGCCGCGCACCCAGGGCGGTGCGGTCGCCCGGGCCGCCGCCGAGATGGGTGACTTCCTCGGCGCGAAGTTCCTGGTGGCGTTCACCCAGTCGGGAGACACCGCCCGCCGGCTGTCCCGCTACCGCTCGCCGATCCCGCTGCTCGCCTTCACCCCGGAGCCGGCCACCCGCTCCCAGCTCAGCCTCACCTGGGGTGCCGAGACGTTCCTGGGGCCGCATGTGGACTCCACCGACGCCATGGTCGACCAGGTGGACGAGCTGCTGCTGAAGTACGGCCGCTGCGAGAAGGGGGACGTCGTGGTGATCACGGCGGGTTCCCCGCCCGGTGTCTCGGGCTCGACCAACATGGTCAGGGTGCACCACATCGGCGAGGACGACAGCCCGAAGTAGGGAGGCCTACGACGACGAAGGGCCCCTCATCGAGAGGGGCCCGCCAAAAGGGCTGACCTTGGAATCCAAGGAAAAGTGCCCCGAGTCGGACTCGAACCGACACTGTACGGGTTTTGAATCCGTTGCCTGCTGCCAATTGGGCTACCGGGGCTCGCAGAATCCAAGGTTTCCCCCGACCCTCCGCGCGTCCACCATACCGTAGCTAGGTAGGCTCTTGTAAGCAGTGCCCTGCCTGAACGAGGAGCCCCCGTGACCGCCGAGTCGCCCCAGCCCGAAGACGCGCCCGACGACGACAAGTCGCACGTGCCTCCGCTGACGACCCGTGTCGTCATCGCCGAGGACGAGGCCCTGATCCGGCTCGACCTGAAGGAGATGCTGGAGGAGGAGGGGTACACCGTCGTCGGTGAGGCCGGCGACGGCGAGCAGGCCGTCGAGCTGGCCCGCGAGCACAAGCCGGACCTGGTCATCCTGGATGTGAAGATGCCCAAGCTGGACGGCATCTCCGCGGCCGAGAAGATCGCCGAGGAGTCCATCGCACCGGTCCTGATGCTCACCGCCTTCTCGCAGCGCGACCTCGTCGAGCGCGCCCGGGACGCCGGCGCCATGGCGTACCTGGTCAAGCCGTTCAGCAAGAGCGACGTGGTCCCCGCCATCGAGATGGCCGTCTCCCGCTTCACCGAGCTGAAGCAGCTGGAGAAGGAGGTCGCCGACCTCACCCAGCGCCTGGAGACCCGCAAGCTGGTCGATCGCGCGAAGTCCATCCTGCAGACCGAGTACGGCCTGACCGAGCCGGCCGCGTTCCGCTGGATCCAGAAGACCTCCATGGACCGTCGCATGTCGATGCAGCAGGTCGCCGAGGCGGTCATCGCGGACAGCGAGGAGAAGAAGGCGGCCAAGAAGGGCTGACTCTTCCCGCCGACGTTCCCCGCGCCGACCAAGGGGCGCGGGGAACTGCGCGACCGGACACGACGGAGCCGCGGTGTCCGGCCGAACCGGCGGAGCTGGGGGGTGTCGTTTGGATCATCCCGGCGTCGCGGGCCTAGTCCTCGCCCAGGTACGCCTTGCGGACCGACTCGTCGTGCAGCAGATCCTGGCCCGTGCCGGACAGGACGATGTTGCCGACCTCCATGACATGACCCTGGTCGGCGAGTGAGAGCGCCGCCTGGGCGTTCTGTTCGACCAGCAGGATCGTCGTGCCCTGCGACTTCAGCTCGGAGATCGTCGCCATGATCTTCTGCATCATGATCGGCGACAGACCCATGGACGGCTCGTCCAGCATCAGCAGCTTGGGCTGGGACATCAGGGCGCGCCCCATGGCCAGCATCTGCTGCTCACCGCCGGAGAGGGTGCCGGCGGCCTGCTTGCGCCGCTCCCCGAGGATCGGGAAGAGGTCGTAGGCGCGCTGGATGTCCTTCTCGATGCCCTCCTTGTCCTTGCGGAGGAAGGCGCCGAGCTGGAGGTTCTCGGCGATGGACAGGCGGGGGAAGATGTGCCGGCCCTCGGGGGAGTGGGCGAGCCCCAGGGCGACGATCTTGTGCGCCGGTACGCCGGTGAGCGGCTTGCCGTCGAACACGATCTTCCCGGACGTGGGCTTGAGCAGCCCCGAGAGCGTGCGCAGGGTCGTCGTCTTGCCGGCGCCGTTGGTGCCGATGAGGGTGACGACCTGGCCGGCCTCGACGCTGAACGAGATGCCCTTGACGGCCTCGATCTTGCCGTAGGCGACCCTGAGGTCCTCGACCTCCAGCAGTGCGGTCACTGGGCCTCTCCCTTGGTGGTGCTGGTGCTCTCCGCGTCGGCAGCCCCGTCGGACTCCGCGTCGGATTCGTCTGCCGGACCGGCGTCGGACTCCGCGTCGGACTCCTCTGCCGGACCGGCGTCGGACTCCTCTGCCGGACCGGCGTCGGATCCGGCCTCGGCGGCGGCCTCGGCGGCCTCGACCTCTGCGGCCTCCGCCTCCCCGGGGTCGCCCTCGAAGGGTTCGCCCAGGTAGGCGGCGACGACGCGCTCGTCGGCCTGGACGACCTCGGAGGTGCCCTCGACGAGCTTCTCGCCCTGGACGAGCACGGCGACCCGGTCGCACAGGTTGAAGATGAACCGCATGTCGTGCTCGATGACGAGGACGGCGACGCCCTTGTCCCGGATGGCGAAGACCAGTTCCTCCGTCGTCCGGGTCTCCTGCGGGTTCATGCCGGCCGTCGGCTCGTCGAGCAGCAGCAGGCCCGGCTCGCTCGCCAGTGCCCGCGCGATCTCCAGCTTGCGCTGCTCGCCGTAGGGCAGGTTGCGGGCGAGGTGGTCGCGCTTGGCGTCGAGGCCGACGAACTCCAGGAGTTCCATGGCCTTCGCCTCGGACTCCTTCTCGGCCTTGCGGAACCCGGGGCCGCGCAGCAGCGCCGACCACAGGCCCTCCTTGGTCCGCGTGTGGCGGCCCACGAGGACGTTCTCCAGCACGGTCATGTTCGCGAAGAGCCGGATGTTCTGGAAGGTGCGGGCGATGCCCGCCTGCGTCACCAGGTGCGGCTTGGGCGGCAGCACCTTGCCCTGGTAGGCGACCGTGCCCTCGGTGGGGACGTACAGACCGGTGAGGCAGTTGAAGAAGGTGGTCTTGCCGGCGCCGTTCGGGCCGATGAGGCCGACGATCTCGCCGCTGTTGACCGTGAAGTCGACGGACCGGACGGCGGTCAGACCGCCGAAGCGCATCGTGACGTCACGGGCTTCGAGTACAGGTGTCGTCATGGTTCCTTACGCCCCTGCCTTGGTGACGGCCGGATCGTCGGTCAGCGTCGCTTGCGCCGGTACGTCGAGCTGGCCGGTCTCGTGGAACTCCAGCTGGCGGCGGCGGTTGGCGATGATGCCCTCCGGGCGGAAGCGCATCAGCAGGATCAGCGCGATGCCGAAGGTGAACAGCTCGTAGTTCTGCAGGAACTGGAGCTTCTCCGGGACCAGGTAGAGGACGCTCGCGCCGAGCAGCGGGCCGCTGACGGTGCCCATGCCGCCGAGGACGACGGCGGCCAGGAGGAAGGCCGAGTTGGGCGGGGCGGCGCCGGCGAACTGGTAGGGCTGCGGGTTCACGCTGAAGTTGACGTGTGCCATCACGGTGCCGGCGAGGCCCGCGAGGGAGGCACCGAGGGCGAAGGCGATCAGCTTGACGCGGAAGCCGTTGATGCCCATGGCCGTGGCGGCGGTCTCGTCCTCGCGGATGGCGATCCAGGAGCGGCCGATGCGGGAGTCGGCGGCGCGGGTGAAGACGAGCACGACGATCGCCGTGACGACGAGCATCAGGAGCAGGTAGTTGGCGAACCGGCCCAGGGTGAATCCCCCGATGTCGTGCGCCTCGCCCAGGTTGAAGCCGAAGATGTTCAGATCCGGGATCTGGGTGATGCCGTTGGGGCCGCGGGTGATGTTCGGCCCGGAGTCGCCGTCGAGGTTGTTGACGGTGATACGGAAGATCTCACCGAAGCCGAGCGTGACGATGGCCAGGTAGTCGCCCCGCAACCGCAGGGTCGGCGCGCCGATCAGCACACCGAAGACCAGGGAGGCGGCCATGCCGGTGAGGGCTGCGGCCCAGAACGGGAAGTGCACACCGGAGAACCGGGAGTACTCCGAGCCGGAGACCAGGGCGGCCGCGTAGGCGCCGACACCGAGGAACGCGACGTAACCGAGGTCGAGCAGACCGGTGAGGCCGACGACGATGTTCAGTCCGAGGGCGACGGTGGCGAAGATCAGGATGTTCACGCCGACGTTGGCGTTGTGGTCGTCGCTCTGGGTGAAGGGGAAGACCACTGCGGCGACGAAGGCGAGGGTCGCGGCGAAGCCCTTGTGCTGTGCCGAGATCGTCGCGTAGCGGTCGACGAGACCGGTGTGGACGAGACCCCAGGTGGCGAAGGCGACGAGGAGCATGAAGCCGATGAAGGTCTCGCTCGCGTCGTTGTCGATGCCGATGCCGTAGGTGAAGGTCACCAGGGCGATCCCGACGCCGGCGGTGATGATCCCGCGCCCGGCGAGCGGGGACACCGTGCCGGGGCGCGGCTGCTGCGGCTTGGTGACGTAGCCGCGGAGGCCGGTGCCCGGAGCCGGGTGGGGCAGGGCGAGGGCGCCGACGACGGGCAGCGCGGAGGCCGCCATCGCGACAAAGGCGCCGGGGTCGAGGTTGACCAGACCGCCGAGGTCGACGGCGATGGCGATGCCGGTGAACCAGCAGACGGAGAACGCCGACAGGGCCGTCAGCAGCACGGGGGAGGCCGCGTTCGCCGGGTTCAGCCAGCGCAGCCCCTTGACGTTCCACAGAGTGAGCCCGAACAGCAGGGTGAGGGCGCCGGCCACGAGGGCAAGGGTCTGCAGGCCCGCCGGGTATCCGTAGTAGGTCAGGTCGCCGGGGAATTCGGGCGTCCAGGTCCAGCTGAGGAAGGTGCTGGCGATGGTGCCCACGGCGCCGACGGCGATCAGCAGACGCGCGACGGCGAGGGGCAGCGGGACGAGCCCGCGCCCGGCAGCCTCGGCCGGGGTCTGGGTGGTGGTGTCGGTCATGCTGCTCACGCCCTGTCCGCGACGCGTTCGCCGAGCAGGCCCTGTGGCCTGAAGAGGAGTACGAGGATGAGGAGGACGAAGGCCCACACGGCGGCCCAGCCGCCGCCGCCGAGCTGCTGCATGCCGGGGATGTCGGCGATGTAGGCGGTGGCCATGGCCTCCGCGATGCCGAGGACGATGCCGCCGAGCATGGCGCCGTAGATGTTGCCGATGCCGCCGAGGACGGCCGCGGTGAACGCCTTCAGACCGGCGATGAAGCCCATGTCGTAGGAGACGGAACCGTACTTGAGGCCGTACGAGACACCGGCGACGGCCGCGAAGAAGCCGCCGATGGCGAAGGCGATGACGATGATGCGGTTGGTGTCGATGCCCATCAGCTGGGCGGTGTCCGGGTCCTGGGCGGTGGCCTGCATGGCGCGGCCGGTGCGGGAGAGCCGGACGAAGAAGGCGAGGACCGCCATGCACACCGGGGCAGCGATGATCAGGAAGACGTCACCGCTCTGCACGGTCACGGAGCCGAGGTGCAGCGGGCCGAACGGCAACTGCGGGAAGACCCGGGCGGACTTGGCGTCGCCGTCGATGTTGTACCAGTTGAAGACCGCCTGCTGCAGCGCGAGCGACAGACCGATCGCGGTGATCAGCGGGGCGAGGCGTGGCGCGCCGCGCAGCGGACGGTAGGCGAAACGCTCGGCGCCGACGGCGATGAGCACGGCGACCAGTGCACCGCCGATCAGCATCGCCGGCAGGGCTATCCACATGGATATGCCGTCCGGCAGGACGAGGTAGACCGTGAGGGCGCCGAAACCTCCGGTCATGAAGATCTCGCCGTGGGCGAAGTTGATGAGCTGGACGATGCCGTACACCATCGTGTAGCCGATGGCGATCAGCCCGTACATCGAGCCGAGGAACAGCCCGTTGGCCAGCTGCTGCGGCAAGGTGTTCACCGCATGGCCTCCATGTGGGTGGGGAGAGTCAAGGGGGGTAGAAGGCGGGCCGCGCGGTGACGGTGGTCTGCGCCGCGCGGCCCTGGTGAGGCGGTGTGCTCGGGTGGGTTACTTCGGGTTGGCCGTGCCGCTCTTGACGGACTTCCACTCACCCTTGGTGACCTGGTAGACGGTCAGCTGCTTGTTCGTGGTGTCGCCGTACTCGTCGAACGAGATCTTGCCGGAGATGCCGTCGAAGGAGGTCTTCTGGACGGCGTCGACGACCTGGCTGCGGGCGTCGGACGGAATCTTGCCGTCCTTCACGACCTGGCCGACGGCCTTGATGATCGCGGTGGTGGCGTCGTAGGAGTACGAGCCGTAAGTGCCGTAGTCACCGGGGTACTTCTTGGCCTTGTAGGTGGCCACGAAGTCCTTGGCGGCGGGCAGGGTGTCGACCGGGACACCGATGGAGGTCACCAGGTCGCCCTCGGAGGCCTTGCCGGCGGTCTTGATGTAGGTCGGGGTGAACATGCCGTCGCCGCCGAACAGCGGGATCTTGGCGCCGGCGTCCTTGAGCTGCTTGGTCAGCACCTCGGACTCGTCGTACTGGCCGCCGTAGTACAGAATGTCGGCGCCCGAGTTCTTGATCTTGGTGACCAGCGTGGAGAAGTCGCGGTCACCGGTGTTGACGTGGTCCGTGCCGATGATCTTTCCGCCCTGCTTGACGAACTGCTCCTTGAAGATCTTGGAGAGGCCCGCGCCGTAGGTCTGCTTGTCGTCGACGACGAACGCCTTCTTCTTGTGAATGCCGTTGTAGGCGTAGTCCGCCGCGTAGGCACCCTGCAGTGCGTCGGTGGTCGCGGTGCGGAAGTAGGTCTTGAACGGGCGGGACTTGCTGGTCTGCCAGTTCTTGCCCTGGGTCAGCTCGACTCCCGTGTTGGACGGGGAGATCTCCACCAGGTTGGCGGTGGCGAAGACCTGCTGCATCTGCGTGGCCACACCGGAGTTGAGCGGGCCGACGACGCCGAGGACGCTCTTGTCCTGGACGAGCTGGGTGGCGTTCTGCTGGCCGGTGGCGGGGATCGCCTTGTCGTCCAGCGGCTTGATCTTGAAGGTGACGCCGGGGACGGTCTTGTTCTTGTTGGCGTCGTCGACGGCGATCTGGGCGCCGTACTGAATACCCAGACCCGTCGCGGAGTTCTGGCCGGTCAGCGGGGCGTCGACGCCGATCGTGACCGTCACGTTGCCGCCGTCGCCGCCCTTGTTGTCCTTGTCGCGGGAGCCACACGCGGTGAGAGTCAGAGCTCCGGTGGTCAGCACGGAGGTAAGAATCACCAGAGAACGCTGTCGCACAATCGATCCTTTCCGCAGGCACATTCCACCCCCGGAACAAGGGGAGCGGTGGGTGCCGCGCCGGTACCGAACTCCCGATGGAGCGGTGACTGGCGGTGACTCTAAGCGTGTGTAGGGAACGTGGAGGAGAGCTTGACCAAGGCTGTGACGCTCTTGTTATGACACGGGGTAATGCAGAGCGGTACAGCGTGGGGTGGAAAACAGGAATTCAGGCCGATTCACCCCGTCCGCATTCTGAGAACCCGCAGGACCCACCATGATCAGTTCAGGTGTCTCAGGCGATTTGCTAATGACGCATCACTGTTGCTGCAGGCGACTTCCGGGGACCCCGAGGGGCGTTGTCCACACCGGGAGGCGGGAGTGAATGCACAAATGTATATTGCACGCGTATTACGGAGAGTTACGCGGGGGAAAAGAAGACGAGGCTTCCGGGCGGACTCGTGGGCCGTCGGCTGATCTGCCGTCAAGTCTTCGAGGGGTACGGCGGCTTGGCGGGGCCGCGTGGGCCCCGCCGAGTCGACGTCAGGCGCCCGCGCCCCGGACGCGCGCCGCGTCGTCCTTGTTCACGTCCCGCAACAGGCAGGTCAGCCGGGCACTGCACACCCGGCGGCCCTCCTCGTCGCTGATCACGATCTCGTACGTCGCCGTCGAACGGCCCCGGTGCACCGGCGTGGCCACACCCGTCACCAGGCCCGAACGGACCCCGCGGTGGTGCGTGCAGTTCAGGTCCACTCCCACCGCGATCTTCGAGTGGCCGCCGTGCAGCATCGAGCCGACCGAACCCAGGGTCTCCGCCAGCACCGCGGAGGCGCCGCCGTGCAGGAGGCCGTACGGCTGGGTGTTGCCCTCCACCGGCATGGTCCCGACGACCTTGTCCGGCGATGCCTCCAGGATCTGCACACCCATGCGCGTGCCGAGGTGCCCGGCCGAGAACAGGGCGGGCAGGTCGACACCGAGCGCGGCGTACTCGTCGATGATCTCCTGCGGGAACTTCACTCGCTGCTGCTCGCCCATGGGCCCGGCTCCGTTCTTGGTCCAGCTGACTCCTGGCTGAGCAAACGCTCAGTCGGTCGCCGATTGTTCCAGACGGCCGTCCGTGGCCCCGGTGTGACGTTCGAGACGTACGACCACGGACTTGCTGGCCGGAGTGTTGCTCGTGTCGGCGGTGGCGTCGAGCGGGACCAGGACGTTCGTCTCGGGGTAGTACGCCGCGGCGCAGCCCCGGGTCGTCGGGTAGTGCACGACCCGGAAACCGGGCGCCCGCCGCTCCACGCCGTCCTTCCACTCGCCGACCAGGTCCACGTACGACCCCTCGGCGAATCCCAGCGACCGCGCGTCCTCGGGATGCACCAGCACCACCCGGCGCCCGCCCGTGATGCCCCGGTACCGGTCGTCCAGGCCGTAGATCGTGGTGTTGTACTGGTCGTGCGAGCGCAGTGTCTGCAACAGCAGCCGCCCCTCGGGCAGTTCGGGATACTCCACCCGCGCCGCCGTGAAGTTCGCCTTGCCCGTGGCGGTCGGGAAACGGCGCTCGTCGCGCGGGGCGTGCGGCAGCGTGAAGCCGCCCGGCCGGGCCACGCGCGCGTTGAAGTCCTGGAAACCGGGGACCACGCGCGCGATGCGGTCCCGGATCGTCGCGTAGTCCTTCTCGAACTCCTCCCACGGCACGACGCTGTCCGCGCCGAGCACCCGGCGTGCGAGGCCGCAGATGATCGCCGGTTCCGACCTCAGCTGCGGGCCCGCCGGCGCCAGCCGCCCGCGCGAGGCGTGCACCATGCCCATCGAGTCCTCGACGGTCACGAACTGCTCGCCGCTCGCCTGCAGGTCCCGCTCGGTGCGGCCCAGCGCGGGCAGGATCAGCGCCCGCGCGCCCGTGACGACGTGCGAGCGGTTCAGCTTGGTCGACACATGCACGGTCAGCCGCGCGCGGCGCATCGCGGCCTCGGTCACCTCGGTGTCGGGGGAGGCGGAGACGAAGTTGCCGCCCATGGCGAAGAACACCTTCGCCTCGCCGTCGCGCAGCGCGCGGATGGCCCGTACGACGTCGAAGCCGTGCTCGCGCGGCGGCGCAAACCCGAACTCCTTCTCCAGCGCGTCCAGGAAGGCCGGCGCGGGACGCTCGAAGATGCCCATCGTGCGGTCGCCCTGCACGTTCGAGTGGCCGCGCACCGGGCACACGCCCGCGCCCGGCCGGCCGATGTTGCCGCGCAGCAGCAGGAAGTTGACCACCTCGCGGATGGTCGGGACGGCGTGCTTGTGCTGGGTGAGGCCCATGGCCCAGCAGACGATGGTCCGCTGCGAGGCGAGCGCCATGCCGAGGGCCTGCTCGATCTCTTCCCGGGTGAGGCCGGTCGCCTTCAGCGTCTCGTCCCAGTCGGCGGCCCGGGCCGCGTCTGCGAACTCCTCGAAGCCATGGGTGTGTTCGCGGACGAACTCCTCGTCGACCGCGCCGTCCGTCTCCAGGATGAGCTTGTTGAGGAGCCGGAAGAGCGCCTGGTCGCCCCCGATGCGGATCTGCAGGAACAGATCCGTGAGCGAGGCGCCCCTGAGCATGCCCTTCGGGGTCTGCGGGTTCTTGAACCGCTCCAGGCCCGCCTCGGGCAGCGGATTGACGCTGATGATCTTCGCGCCGTTCGCCTTGGCCTTCTCCAGCGCCGAGAGCATGCGCGGGTGGTTCGTGCCCGGGTTCTGCCCGGCGACGATGATCAGGTCGGCCTTGTACAGGTCCTCGAGCAGGACGCTGCCCTTGCCGATGCCGATGGTCTCGCTGAGCGCGGACCCGGACGACTCGTGGCACATGTTGGAGCAGTCCGGCAGGTTGTTCGTGCCCAGCTCGCGTGCGAAGAGCTGGTACAGGAACGCGGCCTCGTTGCTGGTACGGCCCGAGGTGTAGAAGACGGCCTCGTCGGGGGAGGAGAGCGCGGCGATCTCCTCGGCGACGATGTCGAAGGCGCGCTCCCAGCCGACCGGCTCGTAGTGCGTGCCGCCCTCGGGCAGATACATGGGGTGCGTGAGCCGCCCCTGCTGACCCAGCCAGTAACCGCTCCGCGTCGCCAGGTCGGCCACGGAGTGCGCGGCGAAGAACTCCGGGGTGACCCGGCGCAGGGTGGCCTCCTCGGCCACCGCCTTCGCGCCGTTCTCGCAGAACTCCGCCTTGTGCCGGTGGTCCGGCTCCGGCCAGGCGCAGCCAGGGCAGTCGAACCCGTCCTTCTGGTTCACCCGCAGCAAGGTCAGCGCCGTGCGCCGCACGCCCATCTGCTGCTGGGCGATGCGCAGCGTGTGCCCGATGGCGGGCAGCCCCGCGGCCGCGTGCTTCGGCCCCGTGACCTGCGGAGCGTCCTGAACCGGATCACCCTTCGGCGGCTTCGTCGCCATCGCACGCTCCTCTTCGACTGCGCGGTCCGAGTACGCAGACGATCCTCCCACGCGCCACCGACAACGGTGCCGCCCCCTGCCCGCCCCGGCCGTCGCTCGCTCGTCGATCGCTGTGCCGGTGCTCACAGCCACCAGCCGGACGCGACCCGGACTGTCAGTGCGGCGTGGCAGGATCGGGGACGTGGCAGAGACAGCATCGAAGAAGACCGACAAGACCCCCGGCGGCCCCCGTCCCCGGCTGATGCTCATGGACGGGCACTCCCTCGCTTACCGCGCGTTCTTCGCGCTGCCCGCGGAGAACTTCACGACCGCGACCGGCCAGCCGACGAACGCGATCTACGGCTTCGCGTCGATGCTGGCCAACACCCTGCGTGACGAGGAGCCCACGCACTTCGCCGTGGCCTTCGACGTCTCCCGCAAGACCTGGCGCTCCGAGCGGTTCACCGAGTACAAGGCGAACCGCTCCAAGACTCCGGACGAGTTCAAGGGCCAGGTCGAGCTGATCGGCGAACTGCTCGACGCGATGCACGCCCCGCGCTTCGCCGTCGACGGCTTCGAGGCGGACGACATCATCGCCACCCTCGCCACCCAGGCCGAGGCCGAGGGCTTCGAGGTGCTGATCGTCACCGGCGACCGTGACTCCTTCCAGCTGGTCACCGACAACGTCACGGTGCTCTATCCGACGAAGGGCGTCTCGGAGCTGACCCGGTTCACCCCGGAGAAGGTGTTCGAGAAGTACGGCCTGACACCGGCCCAGTACCCGGACTTCGCGGCCCTGCGCGGCGACCCGTCCGACAACCTCCCCGGCATCCCCGGCGTCGGCGAGAAGACCGCCGCGAAGTGGATCAACCAGTTCGGCTCGTTCGCGCAGCTGGTCGAGCGCGTCGACGAGGTCAAAGGCAAGGCCGGGCAGAACCTCCGCGACCACCTGGAATCGGTCAAGCTCAACCGCGTCCTGACCGAGCTGGAGCGCCAGGTCGAGCTGACCAGGTCGGTCGCCGACCTGGAGCGGGCCGCGTACGACCGCAAGGCCGTCGCGATGGTCCTGGACACCCTGGAGATCCGCAACCCGTCCCTGCGCGAGCGCCTCTTCGCCGTCGACCCCGGCACCGAGGAGGCCGAGGCCACGCCGATCGCCACCGACGGCGTGGAGCTGGACGGCACGATCCTGCACACCGGCGAGCTGACCGGCTGGCTCGCCGAGCACGGCGCCGAGACCCTGGGCGTCGCCACCGTCGACACCTGGGCGCTGGGCACCGGCTCGGTGGCCGAGGTCGCCCTGGCCGCGGCCGGGGGAGCGGCGGCCTGGTTCGACCCGGCGGAGCTGGACGAGGCCGACGAGAACGCGTTCGCGGACTGGCTGGCCGACGCCGCCCGCCCCAAGGTGTTCCACGACGCCAAGGGCGCCATGCGCGTCTTCGCCGAGCACGGCTGGTCCGTCGACGGTGTGACCATGGACACCGCGCTCGCCGCCTACCTCGTCAAGCCGGGCCGTCGCTCCTTCGACCTGGACGCGCTGTCCCTGGAGTACCTGCACCGCGAGCTGGCGCCCGCCGCCGCGGCCGACGGCCAGCTGGCCTTCGGCACCGACGAGGGCGCCGAGGCCGAGGCGCTGATGATCCAGGCCCGCGCGGTCCTCGACCTCGGTGCCGCCTTCCGGACCCGCCTCGAAGAGGTCGGCGCGGCGGAACTGCTGCGCGACATGGAGCTGCCGACGTCCGCCCTGCTCGCCCGCATGGAGCGGCACGGCATCGCGGCCGACCGGGCGCACCTCGAAGCGATGGAGCAGATGTTCGCGGGCGCGGTGCAGCAGGCCGTGAAGGAGGCGCACGCCGCCGCCGGCCACGAGTTCAACCTGGGCTCGCCCAAGCAGCTCCAGCAGGTCCTCTTCGAGGAGCTGGCCCTGCCGAAGACCAAGAAGACCAAGACCGGCTACACCACCGACGCCGACGCCCTGGCCTGGCTCGCCACCCAGACCGACAACGAGCTGCCGGTGATCATGCTCCGCCACCGCGAGCAGGCGAAGCTGCGGGTCACGGTCGAGGGCCTGATCAAGACCGTCGCGGGCGACGGCCGTATCCACACCACCTTCAACCAGACGGTGGCCGCGACCGGCCGGCTGTCCTCCACGGACCCGAACCTGCAGAACATCCCGGTCCGCACGGACGAGGGCCGGGCCATCCGCCGCGGCTTCGTCGTGGGCGAGGGCTTCGAGTCCCTGATGACCGCCGACTACAGCCAGATCGAGCTGCGCGTGATGGCCCACCTCTCCGAGGACGAGGGCCTGATCCAGGCGTTCACCTCCGGCGAGGACCTGCACACCACCGCCGCCTCCCAGGTCTTCGGCGTCGAGCCCGGCGCGGTGGACGCGGAGATGCGCCGCAAGATCAAGGCGATGTCGTACGGCCTGGCCTACGGCCTGTCCGCCTTCGGCCTCTCCCAGCAGCTGAACATCGAGGCGGCGGAGGCACGCGCCCTGATGGACGCGTACTTCGAGCGCTTCGGCGGCGTCCGGGACTACCTCCGCCGGGCGGTCGACGAGGCACGGGCAACGGGCTACACGGCGACGCTCTTCGGCCGCCGCCGTTACCTGCCGGACCTCAACAGCGACAACCGCCAGCGCCGCGAGGCGGCCGAGCGCATGGCCCTGAACGCGCCCATCCAGGGCACGGCGGCCGATATCGTCAAGATCGCCATGCTCAAGGTGGACAGCGCACTGCGGGCAGCGGACCTGAAGTCCCGCATGCTCCTCCAGGTCCACGACGAAATCGTCCTGGAGATCGCCCCCGGCGAGCGGGCCGCCGCGGAGGAGATCGTCCGCCGCGAAATGGCGAACGCCGTCCAGCTGCACGCTCCCCTGGACGTCTCGGTGGGCGTGGGCCCGGACTGGGAGTCGGCAGCCCACTAGCCCCCGGCGCCTCGGTGGAAGGGGGCGTCGCAGCCGCCCTGACCTGCAACGCCCCCTCCACAGCAGCGGTACCGGCAACAGCACGACGAGGACACGAGGACCGCGCCAACCACCACGGCCGCCGCCGACAAGCGCGCCGCCGACAGCTTTTTCTCCGCCGCAGCGGCGCTCAGCCCCCGGCGCACGCCGGCGGTGCCGGATGCGCCGTAACCCGCGACTCCCGCCCACCCCACCTGCGCAGTGACCCGGCGCCCACGCAAATCCGGCCGAACCCCCGGAGGGAACCGTCACTCACGTGGCCCCCGCCAAAACGCCCCCCACCCCCCACAGCCGCAAAACTGCGGGCATGGGTATACGCATGCTTCACCGCCGGACGCCCGAGGCAGACACCCGGGCCTGGGCGGACACCGCCTCGGCGCAGGCCATGCCCGCCTCGCCGGTCCCGGCCCTCGCGGCCGACGCAAGCACCGCCCGCATCCCCGCCGACCTGGCCGCGACGGTCCGCAGAGCCGCCACGCACCTGCGGCACGGACTCGCCGGTCTGACCGCCCACGCGGGCCACGCTCCGGACTGGCGCCAGTGGGCCGACCTCGCCCGCGGCTACCTCGCCCTCGCGCTCACCGCGGTCCCGAGATCGCGCCCCCGGCCCACCCTCACGGTCTTCGTCGCGTCCCTCACCGAGCGACCGGCTTCGCCCGGCCCGCACCGACCACCCCACCGGGGCCGTCCGGAACCGGGCCCGGACGCCACACCCTGACGCCGACGGCGTACAGCACCAGCCCCAGGACCAGCCCGGCGCCCACCCCGAAGCACAGGGTGGGCACCAGCTCCCACGGCCGCTCCGGCGTGCCCCTGGACGCCCACCAGCGCGCGGCCCGCTGTACCGCCCCGGCCACCGCACAGCCGCCGATCACCGCGCCGGCCCACCACCGGTCCCGCCCGCACAGCACGGGCACCCCCACCGGCTCTCCGGCCGGAGCCCGCCGGAGGGCACGCACGGCGAACACCGCGATGACGAGCGCGCCCGCCACGGACGAGCCGTACTGCAGCCACGAGTACAGCGGCATGCCCGCCGGGCCGCCCCGCCCGACGGCCGGTATCAGTCGCGTCCCCCACCGCCCGTGATGCGTGAACGCGTCCCACACCACATGGGTCAGCGCGCCCAGCACGGCGGAGCCGTACCACCGCCCCACCGACACGGCCCGTACCCGCGCACGTGGCGCACCGCAGCGCAGCAGCACGGCCGGCCGCCCCTGCCTGCTGCGGGGCAGCAGTGCGAGCAACGGTTCTCGGACGAGCAGCCACAGCCCCACCAGCGTCCAGGAGATGAGTACATCGACCGTGCCGACCCCGGCGAACGAGTGTGTGACGGCGCCGAATTCCATGGCACCCGGAAGGACACTCGCCGCATAGAAGGTCATGTCGGGCGCGAAAGACCCCGCGACGAGCACCGCCGGCACCAGCGGCCCACGGCCGGTCCCGTCCCGGCGGACCGCGGGCAGGACGGCGGCGGCATGACTGAGCGTGAACGGCAACAGAGCCCCCTGGAACGGTCGTCGGCCACGGCGCCGGACCGGTGATCAAGTCCGTCCAGTATGCGGGACACCCGTCCGGAGCCGGAGGCGCCGACGGCAGTTGGCCAACCGGTGAAAACGGGCCAGAACGGTTCCCGGCCCCAAGAAAGTTGCCGTAGGGTCACCTGCGTCCCCTGCCGGGCGCTCGGGGTCGAACACACGTCACAGAGACTCAAGGGCGACACAGGGCAACCAGATCACCGGGTCAACCGTCACACCAGAGCAGACGCAGACAGACGGAGACGGACGCAGGGCGTCCACAGGAGGGGTTCACTCGATGGCGGCGCATTTCGGAAGGCGGCTGCGCAAGGGAGCGGCGACCACCGCCGTGGCCGCGGCAGCGGTCGCGGCTCTGTCCGCGTCCCAGGCTCCGGGAGCGACCGGCGAGGACCACGGCAGACAGACCACGGCCGGCGCCTCCGCCCCCGTACCCGACACGTCCTCCGACGACAACGCCACCGGCAACTCCCCGTACTACACGGACCTGCCGCCGCTCAACAGCCCCAATCCCAGTCCCTCGCCGACCGCCGGCACTCCCGTGGCCCGGGGTGACGCCGAGGCCGGTATCCCGGCGACGGTTCTCGACGCCTACAAGAAGGCCGAGGCCGAACTGCGCTCCTCCAAGCCCGGCTGCAATCTGCCCTGGCAACTGCTCGCCGCCATCGGCAAGGTGGAGTCGGGCCAGGCCCGCGGCGGCCGGGTCGACGCGGACGGCACCACGCTCGGCCGGATCCTGGGCCCGGCCCTCGACGGCAACGGCTTCGCGCTCATCAAGGACACCGATCACGGCGCGTACGACGGCAACAGCGTGTACGACCAGGCCGTCGGCCCCATGCAGTTCATCCCGTCGACCTGGGCCTGGGCCGGCCGCGACGGCAACGGCGACGGCAGGAAAGACCCCAACAACGTCTACGACGCCGCCCTCGCCGCCGGCCACTACCTGTGCCGCAGCGGGTGGGACCTCTCGGACGAGCGAGACCTGCACCAGGCGATCCTCAGCTACAACCACTCGCAGGACTATCTGAACCTGGTCCTCAACTGGCTGGAGTACTACCGCAAGGGCACCCACTCCGTGCCCGACGGCACCGGCGGTCTGCCCGCCCACCGCAGCGACGACGACACCCCGCGCGCCCAGCCCCGGAAGCACTCCAACCCGCCGAGGACCAAGCCCCGGCACAAGCCGGATCCCAAGCCGGACCCCAAGCCCAGCACGCCCGGCAACGGGCACGACAGCCCGAACCCGAACCCCAAGCCGCCGAAGCCGCCCGTCCCGCCGACGACCCCGCCGACCCCCACCGACACGGTGGACCACCTGGAGGACGCGGGCACCGCCAAGCTCACCGCGATGGCCGGCCACTCCTTCACCGAGCGGATCGGCACCCGCGCCGAGACCAAGGCCGACAAGTCCGTCGCCAAGGTCAGGGTCCGGTTCACGATCAGCGGAGACACCGACGCCACCTTCACCGGCGGCGAGACCGTGGCCACGGTCACCACCGACACCAAGGGCGTCGCCCTCGCCCCGGCGCTGGAGGCGGGAGAGAAGACCGGCGACTTCAAGGTCACGGCCACCGTCGTGGGCCGCAAGGTCAAGGGCGTCGACTACCCGGCCACCGTCACCGAGCGCGCCGCCGACACCCTGGCCCGCACCAGCGACACCCCGCTGACCTGCACCCCGGACGGCGAGTTCGCCGACCAGGTCCAGGTGAAGGCGACGTACAAGGGCGCCGTCGCGGACAAGGTCGCGGCCACCGCCACCCTGATCACGTCCGACAAGGACACCACCGAGAACGACAAGGGCCCCTACTTCAAGGACGCCGACGGCAAGCCCGTACGCACCCTCACCGGCCTCCAGACCGACGCCAAGGGCCTGCTGACCCTGCCGAAGCTGTACGCGGACGACACCACCGGCACCTTCCTGCTCCGCATCACCACCCCCGGCGGCGGCACCCTCACCGTCGAGCTGAAGGTCGCCGCCGACGACACCTCGGCGAGCCCGTCCCCGTCCCCGAGCCCGTCGGCCTCCTCCTGACCCGCAGCGACCCCGGGCGCCCTCTCCGCACCGGCGGGGAGGGCGCACCCGTTCATGGGTGCACCCCTGTTCTCATCTCGCCCGCCCGTTGCTACGGTGCCGGATCTGACGATCCATCAGCAAGCTGCCGGGACACAGACCGTCCGCCGGGAGGTCCGCATGCGCGCCCTGATCGCCGCCGCGACCGGTCTCGCCCTCGCGCTCGCCGTCGTCCTCACCATCAGCGCGACGAGCGCGCCGTCGGGCCGGACGTCGCCCGAGCCGCTGCTGACGACGGTGCCCTCGCATCCGTAGCCGCGCCCCTCCGGGAGGGAGGCCCTCCATGCGCCGCAAGGCAAGCCTGGTCCTGCTCGCCTGCGCCGTCTTCTGTGCGGCGCTGTCCCCGCTCATGCGCTGGTACGCCTTCCCGCGCCTGGCCAGGATCCCCGCGAACCAGTACCAGGACATGGTCCTGGAGGCCAACGGCGCCACCCTCCTCGACTACGGCACCATGCGCGCGAAGAAGGTCTCCAAGGTCACCATCGTGCAGACCCTCAAGGGAAATGTGGAGGCCGCGAAGAAGATCGAGAAGACGGCGGGCCGGCCGGTCGTGGTCTGGGACAGTCTCTCCTACGTGCAGGGACCCGACGGCAAGATGGTCTCCCGCATCCCCGAGCGGTACATCTTCGACGCCCACAGCCAGGACCCCGTCCATGCCACCGGCGAGATGGTCGACGGCGACCCGGTCACCCGTCAGGGCATCGAGTTCAAGTGGCCCTTCCTGACACAGAAACGCGACTACGAGTACTTCGACGCACAGACCCGCACCGCCGGCCCCATCCACTACAAGGGCACCCAGACCTTCCGCGGCCTGAAGGTCTACTACTTCGAACAGACCATCCCCTGGACGAAGGTCCCGATGCCGAAGACCATGCCCGTCCAGGGCATCACCCCCGAATCGGTCGCCAGGACGGGCACCACCCGCTGGTACAGCACCGTCCGCAGGTTCTGGGTCGAACCGGTCACCGGCGCACCCGTCTACGGCGAGGAACTCCACAAGGAGGAGCTGCGCGGCGGCACCCTGCTGGGCGGCCGGGACAGGGTCACGGCGTTCGCCGGGGACGTGAGGATGCGCGAGGACTACACCGAGCACACGGTCGCCCTGGTCAAGCACAACCGCACCCTGGTCCTGATGCTCACCTCGTACGTGCCCTGGGCCTCACTGACGGCAGGCCTGCTGCTCCTGGCCTTCTCCCTCTACCTGGAGGCCCGCGCCCGCCGCCCCGAGGACCCGGCCCCGGCCCGGACGACGGAACCCGAACCGGTCAGCGCCTGAGCCGCGCGTTCGTGTGCCGGGTGGGCTCGGCGGTCGCAGGGTCCTCGGGCCACGGATGCTTCGGATACCGCCCGCGCAGCTCCGCGCGTACGGCCTTGTAGCCGTCCTTCCAGAAGGAGGCGAGGTCGGCCGTGACGGCGGCGGGCCGCCCGGCGGGGGAGAGCAGATGGACGAGCAGCGGTACGCCGCTGACGGCAGGCGTGTCGCGCAGTCCGAACATCTCCTGGAGCTTCACCGCGAGTACGGGCCGCCGGGGATCCCGATAGTCGATCCGGATTCTGGACCCACTCGGCACGGTGATCCGCTCGGGCGCCAGCTCGTCCAGCCGCGCGGCGTGCCCGCTCGCCCACGGCAGCAACCGCGCCAGCCCCTGCCCTGCGTCGATCCGCCCGAGATCGGCCCGCCGTCGCGCCCTGCTCAGCTCCGGCTCCAGCCACTCGTCCATGCGCGCGTGGAGCGCACCGTCGGACACGTCCGGCCACGGCTCTCCGAGATGCGCCCGCAGAAAGGCCAGCCGCTGCCGCAGCAGCTCGGCGTCCGGTGACCAGCGCAACAACCCGAGCCCCTCCTGCCGCAGCCCTTCGAGGAGGGCCGCGCGTACGAGGGCCGGCTCGGTCTCCTTCAGGGGCCGCACGGCCAGCTCGACGGCCCCCAGCCGCTCCACACGCCGGGCCACGACATCACCGTCGGCCCAGTGCACCTCGTCCCGCTCGGCGAGCAGCGTCCCGGCGGCGGCGAGAGCCACCCCCTCCTCCACGGCAGCCCCGAGCAGCACACGCGCGTGCCCCTTCCCGGCGGGCCGATCGGCAACGGCGACGACGATCCAGGGGGCCCCACGCAACCCGGACCCCTCCGCCAGCTCGGCCCGGGTCCCGGACGCCATGAGGTACGACCCCCCGTCCAGCTTGGCGACCCGCTCGGGAAAGGCGAGCGCGGCAACAAGCGCAGCGAGCGCGTCATCACCGGTGCCTCGTCCGACCCGGACGGCGCCCTGCGGCCGACGGCCGGGGGACGGCGGGTGGGAAGACTCCCCCCAGCCGGCCCGCAGCCGCCCTACTTCCGCGGTCCACCGCGCAGAGTAGGCGTCACCGCCGCGCCGAGCACGGCGCAACGCGCCGGCAAGATCATCCCCGTAGTCCCGAGGCACTTCTTCGGAGAGCAGAGCGACGACTTCCGCACCTTCGCCGGCCGTATCCAGGAGCGCCCGCCCCAGCCGAGGGTGCACCCCCAGCCGAGCCAACCGCACTCCGGTGGGAGTCGCCCGACCGACGCAGTCCACCGCCCCCACCGCTGTCAGCGCGGAGCGCGCCGCCGCCATCCCTCCACCCGGCGGCGGATCGAGCAGCGCCAGCCCGGAGGCGTCCGGATCCCCCCAGCAAGCCGCCTGCAAGGCAAACGCCGTCAGATCGGCCACCTTGATCTCCGGTGCCGGAAACGCCGGCAGACGCCCGTCCTCGGCCTCCGTCCAGCACCGGTACACCACCCCCGGTGCCTCGCGCCCGGCCCGCCCCGCCCGCTGCCGTCCGGTGGCCCGCGAGGCGCGTACCGTCGTCAGCCCGCTCAGCCCACGCGCGTGGTCCACCCGTGGCTCCCGCGCGAGCCCCGCGTCCACCACCACCCGCACCCCGGGCACCGTCAGCGACGACTCGGCCACCGAGGTCGCCAGGACCACCCGGCGCCGCGCCCCCGGAGCGAGCACCGCGTCCTGCACGGAAGCCGGCGCCCGTCCATGGACCTGCAGCACATCCACCGCTCCGAGATCCCCGAGCTGCCCCGCCACCCGCGCGATCTCGCCCACCCCGGGCAGGAAGCACAGCACGTCCCCGTCCCGCTCGGCCAGCGCCCGGCGCACCACCGAGGCGACGTGCGCCAGCAGCGCCGGATCGACGCGCATCCCGTGCGGCGGCCGTACCGGGCGTGCGGGAGGCGCCCACACCACCTCCACCGGATGGGCGACGCCCTCCGCCTCGACCACGGGCGCCCCGCCCAGCAGCCGCGCCCAGCCCTCCGCGTCCGTCGTCGCCGAGGCGGCCACCAGCCGCAGCTCCGGCCGCAGGGTCTGCCGTACGTCCCACAGGAACGCAGCGACCGTGTCGGCGTCCAGATGCCGTTCGTGGCACTCGTCCAGCACGACGACGTCCACGCCGGCCAGCTCCTGGTCGCGCTGCAGCCGCTGCAGCAGCACACCGGTCGTCACGACCTCCACGCGTGTGTGCCGCCCGGCGACCCGCTCGCCGCGCACCGTGAAGCCGACGCTCTCGCCCGGCCGCTCGCCCAGCAGCCAGGCCATCCGCCGGGCCGCCGCCCGGGCCGCGATCCGGCGCGGCTCGGCCACCACGACCCGCCGCGCGCACCCGCCGCCGACCAGCCCCGCCAGCACGAGCGGGACCAGCGTCGTCTTGCCGGTGCCGGGCGGTGCCACGAGCACGGCGGTACCGGCATCCTCCAGGGCCTCGGTCAGAGCGGTCAGGGCGGAACGCACGGGCAGCGCGTCCAGGGCGTCGTAACGGATCACGCCCCCAGTGTCGTACGACGGCGAAGCAGACCCTCACGCGCGCATGGTCCCGGTGATCGGCAGGGGCCGGTCAGTCCCTCTCGCACACGAAGATCGCCGTGCCCGGGATCAGACTGCCGCGCAGCGGCGACCAGCCGCCCCACTCCGAGGTGTTCCAGGACGGCCACTCCGGCTCCACCAGGTCCACCAGCCGGAAGCCGGACGCCGCGATGTCCCGGACGCGGTCACCGAGCGTCCTGTGGTGCTCGACGTAGACCGCGCGGCCGTCCTCGTCCTGCTCCACGTACGGCGTGCGGTCGAAGTAGGAGGAGGACACGGACAGGCCCTCGGGTCCCGGCTCGTCGGGGAACGCCCAGCGGATCGGATGCGTCACCGAGAAGACGAACCGGCCGCCCGGCCGCAGCACCCGGCGCACCTCGCGCAGCACCAGCCGCGGGTCGGCGACGAACGGCAGCGCGCCGTACGCCGAGCAGGCCAGGTCGAAGGAGCCGTCCGCGAAGGGCAGTGCGCCGGCGTCCGCGCAGATCAGCGGAAACGAGCCGCCGATGCGCAGGGCGTGCTGCAGCTGGCGGTGCGAGAGGTCCAGCGCCACCGGGCGGGCGCCCTGGGCGGCCAGCCAGCGCGCGCACTGCGCCGCACCCGCGCCGATCTCCAGGACGTCCTTCTCCTTCAGTTCCTCCGGCGGGCCCAGCAGCTCGGCCTCGACCTCGTCCAGGCCCTCCGGACCCCACACGAAGCGGTCGTCGCCGAGGAACGTGCCGTGCTCGGTCTGGTACTCGTCCGCGTTGCGGTCCCACCAGCCCCGGTTGGCCCGTGTGCTCTCCGCGACGCCCGCGTCACGTCGCGTGGCCTCCGGCTCGTGCGCCTCGGGTCCTTCGGGCTCGTATGCGTCCGGCTCTTGGATGATCGGCTCCCTCGTCGTACTCTTCCGTCCAACCGGAAGGGGTCCATGACGGAAGCGGTCCCACGGGCCTCGTGGCCTCAAGGGACGTTTCTTCTGCCGGTTGTGCGGGGTTCTGCCCCGGGTGTGCGACTTCGCGCATTGACCATGTCCGGCTGCCCCCGTATGCTACAAGTTGCGCTGCGGGCCTGCGCACCTCAGACGTAGCAGGCTGCGCTCGCATCTGTTGTATGTCCCCTCGGTTGTCGAGGCGCCATCACCAGTCTCTGGTGGGGCGCTTCCTTGGCTGTCCGGCTTCTGCAGAGCGAAACGGGCTCCCGGCGTAAGCAGTACCTACGACTTCAATGTCCGTACCGGAGCCCTTTCCCACATGACGAGCAGCACCGAGACCACCGCCACCACCCCGCAGGTAGCGGTCAACGACATCGGTAACGAGGAAGCCTTCCTCGCAGCGATCGACGAGACGATCAAGTACTTCAACGACGGCGACATCGTCGACGGCGTCATCGTGAAGGTCGACCGGGACGAGGTCCTGCTCGACATCGGTTACAAGACCGAAGGTGTCATCCCGAGCCGCGAGCTCTCGATCAAGCACGACGTCGACCCGAACGAGGTCGTCGCCGTCGGCGACGAGATCGAGGCCCTGGTCCTCCAGAAGGAGGACAAGGAAGGCCGCCTGATCCTCTCGAAGAAGCGCGCCCAGTACGAGCGTGCCTGGGGCACCATCGAGAAGATCAAGGAAGAGGACGGCATCGTCACCGGTACCGTCATCGAGGTCGTCAAGGGTGGTCTCATCCTCGACATCGGCCTCCGTGGCTTCCTCCCGGCCTCCCTGGTCGAGATGCGCCGCGTCCGCGACCTCCAGCCGTACGTCGGCAAGGAGCTCGAGGCCAAGATCATCGAGCTGGACAAGAACCGCAACAACGTGGTCCTGTCCCGCCGCGCCTGGCTGGAGCAGACCCAGTCCGAGGTCCGCCAGACGTTCCTCACGACCCTCCAGAAGGGTCAGGTCCGCTCCGGTGTGGTCTCCTCGATCGTCAACTTCGGTGCCTTCGTGGACCTGGGTGGCGTCGACGGTCTGGTCCACGTCTCCGAGCTGTCCTGGAAGCACATCGACCACCCGTCCGAGGTCGTCGAGGTCGGCCAGGAGGTCACCGTCGAGGTCCTCGACGTCGACATGGACCGCGAGCGCGTCTCCCTGTCGCTGAAGGCGACCCAGGAAGACCCGTGGCAGCAGTTCGCCCGCACCCACCAGATCGGCCAGGTCGTGCCCGGTAAGGTCACGAAGCTGGTTCCGTTCGGTGCGTTCGTCCGCGTGGACGAGGGCATCGAGGGTCTGGTCCACATCTCCGAGCTGGCCGAGCGCCACGTGGAGATCCCGGAGCAGGTCGTTCAGGTCAACGACGAGATCTTCGTCAAGGTCATCGACATCGACCTCGAGCGCCGCCGCATCAGCCTCTCGCTGAAGCAGGCCAACGAGTCCTTCGGTGCCGACCCGGCCTCGGTCGAGTTCGACCCGACCCTGTACGGCATGGCCGCGTCCTACGACGACCAGGGCAACTACATCTACCCCGAGGGCTTCGACCCGGAGACCAACGACTGGCTGCCGGGCTACGAGAAGCAGCGCGAGGAGTGGGAGCGCCAGTACGCCGAGGCGCAGGCCCGCTTCGAGCAGCACCAGCAGCAGGTCATCAAGTCCCGCGAGGCCGACGCCGCTGCTGCGGCCGAGGGTGGCGAGGCTGCGGCTCCGGCCGCGACCGGCGGTTCGTACTCCTCCGAGGGCGCCGACACCTCCGGTGCGCTGGCCTCGGACGAGGCGCTGGCCGCGCTGCGCGAGAAGCTGGCCGGCGGCCAGAGCTGATCGCTGCCGCTGAGGCTTAGCCGATAGCCGGCTCTGAGGGGCCGTACCTTTCCGGGTACGGCCCCTCAGGCATTTCAGGGGGCTGTTCGTCGTCTTTCGCGTGCGGGCCGTCTGCGGCTTGTGGCGCCCACGCGGCGGAGCCGCACATCGACACGGCCCCGCGCCCCTGGGGAGTTGCCCGTGCCCCTTGTGCGTACCGGCTCCACGAGATCCCTGATCAGCGGCGTGTCGCGGGAATGCCCCCGCTCCAGGGCGTGTTGACGATGACGAACACGAGGAGGAGCGGTCACAGTGCTTGATCCGCAGGGTTTGTACGCATGGGAGCCGAAGGGCCTCGCCGTGGTCGACATGGCGCTCGCCCAGGAGTCGGCCGGCCTTGTCATGCTCTACCACTTCGACGGATACATCGACGCGGGCGAGACCGGAGACCAGATCGTCGACCGGCTGCTCGACTCACTGCCCCACCAGCTCGTCGCCCGCTTCGACCACGACCGGCTCGTGGACTACCGGGCCCGCCGGCCTCTGCTGACCTTCAAGCGGGACCGCTGGACCGACTACGAGGTCCCGGCCATCGAGGTCCGCCTCGTCCAGGACGCCACGGGCGCCCCCTTCCTCCTGCTGTCCGGTCCCGAGCCGGACGTGGAGTGGGAGCGGTTCGCGGCAGCCGTACGGCAGATCGTGGAGCGGCTCGGTGTACGCCTGTCCGTGAACTTCCACGGCATCCCCATGGGCGTCCCGCACACCCGGCCGGTGGGGCTCACGCCGCACGGCAACCGCACCGACCTCGTCCCGGGCCACCGCAGCCCCTTCGACGAGGCACAGGTCCCCGGCAGCGCCGAGTCGCTGGTGGAGTACCGGCTGATGGAGGCCGGGCACGAGGTCCTGGGTGTCGCCGCGCACGTCCCGCACTACATCGCCCGCTCCGCGTACCCGGACGCCGCGCTGACCGTCCTGGAGGCCATCACGGCCGCCACCGGGCTGGTGCTGCCGGGAGTCGCGCACTCGCTGCGCACGGACGCGCACCGCACACAGACGGAGATCGACCGGCAGATCCAGGAGGGCGACGAGGAACTCACCGCGCTCGTCCAGGGCCTGGAGCACCAGTACGACGCCGCCGCGGGCGCCGAGACCCGGGGCAACATGCTCGCCGAGCCCGTCGACATCCCGTCGGCCGACGAGATCGGACGCGAGTTCGAGCGGTTCCTGGCGGAGCGGGAGGGCGAGAACTGACCTCCGCCGGGCCCGCTGTCAGTGGCAGGGCCTAAGCTTCCGGACATGCTGAGAGTGGGCCTGACCGGTGGGATCGGCGCCGGCAAGAGCGAGGTGTCACGGCTGCTCGTGGAGCACGGGGCCGTACTGATCGACGCGGACCGCATCGCGCGTGAGGTCGTGGCGCCGGGCACCCCCGGCCTCGCCGCCGTGGTCGAGGCCTTCGGCGAGGCCGTCCTCACCGCGGACGGCAGCCTGGACCGGCCCAAGCTCGGCTCGATCGTCTTCGCCGACCCCGAGAAGCTCGCCGTCCTCAACGCGATCGTGCACCCCCTGGTGGGCGCCCGCTCCAGCGAGCTGGAGGACGCCGCGGCCGATGACGCCGTGGTGATCCACGACGTGCCCCTCCTCACCGAGAACGCACTGGCGCCGCTCTACGACCTCGTGATCGTCGTGGACGCGAGCACCGAGACCCAGCTCGACCGGCTGGTCCGGCTGCGCGGGATGACCGAGGAGGACGCACGCGCGCGTATGGCCGCGCAGGCGACCCGCGAGCAGCGCCGGGAGATCGCGGACATCCTGATCGACAACGACGTACCCCTGGACGCCCTGCACAAGCGCGTTGCAGAGGTGTGGGAGGACCTCGTACGGCGGGCGCGCACGCGTTCCGCGGAACAGGGGTCGGAATAGCGGCTCCCTCCGCGGGCGTTGAAGTGCGGCAGTGAGGGAAGGACTCTGCCGTGCCCGAGACCAGCGGTTCCACCGGACGTACCCCGGAGACGCATGTCATCGACTTCCGTGCAGCCGAGCAACTGCTCAACTCGCGGGATCCGCGGGGCGCGGTGAAGCTGCTCGACGGCGTCATCGCCGCGCACCCGGAGAACACGGCGGCCCGCCTGCTCCGTGCGCGTGCGTTCTTCGCCGCGGCCCAACTGCGGCCCGCCGAGCTTGAGTTCACCATCGTGCTGGAGCGGGAGCCGGACAACGCGTTCGCGCACTTCGCACTGGCCCGCACCTATGAACGCCAGGGCCGTCCCGACCAGGCCAAACGCCATTTCCGCCTCGCGGCCGCGCTGGACCCGAACCCGCAGTACCTGAAGGCGGCGCGCTTCGACGGCTGAGCGGCGCGCCTCGGCCGCTCATGGATGCCGGTGCCTCGGAGGTCCCGGATACGGCCGTCTCGACCTCGGTCCCGGGTACGGTGGTCCGCCATCCGGCGGCTGGTACGGCGGCACGTCGCGGCCCGGCTGGTAGTGCGGACCCTGCCGGATGTGTCTGAGGACCATGGTCATGTCCGCGGTGACCACCAGCCACAGCACCCCACAGGCCGCCGCCCAGCCCGGGCGCCCGGCGACCGCGAACGCCGCCGTACCGAAGACCGCCCAGGCCAGCCCCCACATGCACAGCCAGAACCGCGCCCGCAGAGCACTGCGCGCGGTCACCGGTTCACTGCCCGTACGCATCGGAATCACCATTCCTCCTTGCAACGTACTCTTCGGTGACGAGGTTCATCAACGACGCGCATCCACGGCGTGCATCAGCGGCGCGCGGTACCTGCCGGCCGACTCCAACATCGTCCGCTTCGTTCGGGAGGGATGCGCAAGGCGCGATGAGTTTCCGGACCCTGCCGGGTCTACCTCGGTGCAAGCAACCGGCACCGCTTCCCCAGGAGACCCTCATGTCCGAGACCACCACTTCCGCCGCCTCCACCGGCTCCCTCGGTGTCCGCAGGCGCTCGGCCCAGGTCGCGCTGCGGTCCGTGCAGGTCCTGCTCGCGCTGTTCTACGGCATCGCGAGCGCGCTGCCCAAGCTCATCGCGCATCCCTCGGCCGTCGAGTCCTTCGACAAGATCGGCTGGGGCAGCGGGGCCATGTACACCATCGGCGCGCTCGAACTCGCCGGGGCCACAGCGCTGTTGATCCCCGTACTGCAGTCCTTGGCGGCGATCGCGCTCAGCGCGCTCATGGTGGGCGCGTTCATCGTCCAGCTCACGGTCTTCGACGGCCAGAACGCGGCGACCCCGCTGATCCTCATGGTGCCGCTCGCCCTGATCGCCTGGGTGCGACGCGGGCACAACGGGGAGCTGGTGCGGCTGGTGCGGCGAGGGTGACACCGCTGGGCCATGACGCCGGTGGCGACCACGAGGATGCCTGCGGGCAGGGTGGCTGCCTGGGGGGTCTCCCCCTCGGATCACCGCCTCCGAGGCTGCCCAGCCGGTCCCACCCGGACCCGGACCCGTCGTGCCCGTCGGATCAGACTCCGCCGCGCCTGCCGCTGCCGCCGGATCGGGATCCACCGGTCTCGCCGGACCGGGAGCCGCCGCGTCCGCCGGCTCCGCCGGATCCGCTGCGGCCGCCGGACGCGGATCCGCCCCGCCCGCCCGATCCGCCGGGCCCGCCGAGCGCGGCGAAGCCGGTGGGGCCTGCGGGGCCGCCGGAGGTGCCGAAGGCGCCCGGGCCCGGGAGGCCGCGCAGGCGCTCCAGTTCGCGGCGATCGCGTTTGGTGGGGCGTCCGGTGCCCCGGTCGCGGAGGCCGACGGGCGCGACGGCCTCGCGGGGCGGGGGCGGAGGGGAGTTGTCGATGTAGCACTGGGCGGCCACCGGGGCGCCGACCCGCTTGCGGATCAGGCGCTTGACGATCACGATCCGTTCCCGGCCCTCGTGCCGCAGGCGCACCTCGTCGCCGACGCGCACGGAGTAGGCAGGCTTCACCCGCTCGCCGTTCACATGGACGTGGCCGCCCCGACAGGCGGTGGCGCCCAGGGAACGCGTCTTGATGAGACGCACGGCCCAGATCCAGCTGTCGATCCGGACCGTCTCGCCCGGCCCCGGCCCCGCGGCCTCGGCGGCGGCCACCGCGGCGGTGATCTTCGGATCGACGTTCCGGTCAGCCCTGGCGGGACGATCAGCGGAGGCACCGGTCCCGGGGGCATCCTGGGCAGCCTGAGCGGAGCCGGTCCCGTCCGGTTCGCCGGTCCCACCGTTCACGTTCTCGTCCGCAACCTCGGAAGCCATGTCCCCGACCTTAACTCCCGGTCGGGCTGAGCCGGAGGCGATTTTCCCGGGGCGCGGGGTGGCCGGGTGGCGGAGAGACCGGTGCCGGTGCGGGACACATCGAGCGGATCGACCTGCCCGGCATACGGTGGCCGTATGGACGACAGCAGCGCTCTCGCCCGGCTCGACCGGCGTGTCGCGGACTGCCGGGCCTGCCCTCGGCTCGTCGAGTGGCGGGAGGAGGTGGCCCGTACCAAACGGGCCGCGTTCGCCGACTGGACGTACTGGGGGCGGCCGGTGCCCGGCTTCGGTCCGGCCGACGCGCGGCTGGCGATCATCGGGCTGGCTCCCGCCGCGCACGGCGGCAACCGCACCGGCCGGATGTTCACCGGCGACCGCTCCGGAGACGTGCTCTACCAGGCGCTGTATGAGGTGGGGCTCGCCTCGCAGCCCACCTCTGTCAGCGCCGACGACGGACTGGAACTGTACGGCGTCCGCGTCACCGCGCCTGTGCACTGCGCCCCGCCGGCCAACAAGCCGACCCCCGGCGAGCGTGACACCTGCCGCCCCTGGCTGGTGCAGGAGCTGAAGCTGCTGCGCCCGACGCTGAGGGCAGCGGTCGTCCTCGGTGCCTTCGGCTGGCAGGCCGCGCTGCCCGCGTTCACCGAGGCGGGCTGGACCGTGCCCCGGCCCCGTCCGGCCTTCGCCCACGGCATCAGGGTCCCCCTCGACGGCCTGGCCCTCTTCGGCTGCTTCCACGTCAGCCAGCGCAACACCTTCACCGGCCGGCTCACCCCGGAGATGCTCCGCGAGGTGCTGTGCGCGGCGGCGACGACGGCAGGGTTGCCGTAGCCGACGCGCACGTCGACGGCGTGGCGGCAGCGTGGCGGCGAGCCGGAACGCGCAGGGGTCAGGGCCGCCAGACGTACCGCACGTCCGGCTCCCGCTCCTCGTTCCCGCTGCCGTCGGTGAACTCGACGGCGGTGAAACCGTGCCGCTCGTAGAAGCGGTGGGCGGGCTTGTTGACCTGGAAGGTCCACAGGGACAGCCCGCCCGGATTGCGCTCCTTGGCCAGCGCCACGAACCGGTCACCGATGCCGCGCCCCCGCCACCCCGGGTCCAGATACAACTGGGACAGCACCTCCTGCTCCAGCACCATCAGCCCGACGATCCCGGCCCCGTCGGCCTCCGCCACCCAGGTCTCCCGCAACGGGACGACGACATCCCGGATGTACTCCCGCACCTCGTCGTCGGTGCGCGCCCGGACGACCGTGGGCAGGGCGGCGTCGAAGGACCGCAGATACACCTCGGCGGCGGCCCGGCCGTCCTCCGCCACGGCCCGGCGCAACACGACCTCGCCCGTCACCGGCTCTCCTCCGTGTTCCGGCACCACGGCCGTGGCCGTGATCTCCACCAGCTGCCCGGTGTAACCGAGACAGGCGACACCGAGCAGGGTCGACGAATGGGGGCCCGCGCTCAGCCCGGAGGCCTCGACGACGTCCCACACCGCGGACAACACCGAGGGCTCGCTGCTCACCACATACACATCCGTGGTGACCACGTGCGCCAAGTCACTGCCCACGGCGTCCAGTTGATCCCGAAGATTGGCGATCACCTGCTCGGCCTGTCGCACCGGATCACCCGGGCCGACGATCTCCCCCTTCTCGTCGAGCGGTACGGCCCCGGCCAGAAAGGCCAGCCTCGTCCCGGCCTCGACGACGGAGGCGTGGGAGTAGGTGGGCGGCGGGAAGAGGGCCGGGGCGGTCACGCGCTGGATCACGAGGGCTGCTCCTGGGGGGCGGTGGACGACGCCCCGATAATCCTTTCTCTCGGCCCTGCCCGCATCTCATTTAGGGAGCGGACTCCGGGACGGCTGCGGCAGGCTGAGGGCATGCCCGAGTCTTCCGGTGCCGTGCCCGAGCCCTCCGATTCCGACTTCCTCGCCCGCACCGCCGAGCGCCTCGCCTCCCTTCCCACTGTCCGAGCGGTGGCCCTCGGCGGTTCCCGGGCCCAGGGCACCCACCGGCCCGACAGTGACTGGGACCTGGCGATCTACTACCGCGGCCCGTTCGACCCGGACGACCTGCGAGCCGTCGGCTGGCCCGGAGAGGTCTCGGACATCGGCGGATGGGGCGGCGGGGTCTTCAACGGCGGAGCCTGGCTGCACATCGACGGACGCAGGGTCGATGTGCACTACCGGGATCTGGACGTGGTCGAGCACGAGCTCGCGGAGACGGAGGCGGGACGGTTCCGGGTGGAGCCGCTGCTCTTCCACCTCGCCGGCATCCCCACCTACCTGATCGTGGCCGAACTGGCCGTCAACCAGGTGCTCAGCGGCACCCTGCCCCGCCCGGCCGGCTACCCTGCCAGGCTGCGCGTCACCGCCGCCGAGCGCTGGTACGGCACCGCCCGCGCGACGCTCGCCTACGCGAAGGCCCACCACGCCGCCCACGGCCGCCTCACGGAGACCGCCGGCTCCCTCGCCACGGCCGCCACCCAGGCCGCCCACGGGGTCCTCGCGGCACGCGGGGAGTGGGTGACGAACGAGAAGCGGCTGCTGGAGCGGGCCGGGCTGCGAGGGATCGACGCGGTGGTGGGCGCGCTGCGGGCCGAACCCGATGTCCTGGTCCGCGCCGTGACCGAGGTCGAGGAGATCGTCGCCGGGCAATCGCGTCCGCAAGGAACGCGGGAATTGCGTTCATAAAGAAACCGGCCGTCCCGGCACCTTTCACCTGCCCGAAACATGATCGTCCGGTTCGCCGGGCGAACGCCCCCTACCGTGGAAGCCCAGCCCACCCGGCCACCGTCGTCCGAAGGCACCCCCACCCCGCCCTCGCACGAACAGGAGTCCCGTGTCCCGGCTCGCCGCACCTCCCTGGCTCGCCCATGCCCTGCGCGCACAGCGCGGTCCCGTCCCCTGGAGCGCGGTGACCAGGGGCGCGTTCGCCGCCGGGCCGCTGTTGCTCGCCGGGGTGGTCGCCGGCCGGACGCCCGACGGTGTGCTGGCCGCCATCGGCGCGATGCTCGCCGGCATCAACGACCGGCCGGGCAGCCGGCGCGCCTCCGTCAAGCGGCTCGGGGCGCCCGCGCTGGCCGGTGCCCTCGGGCTGCTCGTGGGCACGTATGCCGGGCAGGGGCTGGCGGCCGTACCGCTCGCCCTGGCGCTCACCGGGCTCGGGCTGGTCGCCGGCGGTGTCAGCGCGGTCGGGCCCGTCGCGTCCGCCGTGGGAACGCAGCTGCTCGTCGGTGCCGCCCTCGGCGCAGGGATGCCGGCGGCCGAGAGCGGCCCCCTGCGCGCCCTCGTCTTCCTCGCCGGTGCCGGATGGCTGCTCGCCCTGCGGCTGGCCCTGCCCGCGCCCGGTGCCACCGCCGGTGACTTCAGGTTCGACGGGGAGCGGGCGGCGGTCGCCGCGGTGTACGACGCCGTCGCCGAACTCCTGGACGCCGTGGGCGGTGAGCAGGCCACCGCCCGGCGGGCCGCGCTCACCGCCGCGCTCGACCATGCCCAGGACGCCCTCGCCGGGCCCCGGCTGCGCCGGTACGCCAGTTCCGCCGCCGAGCGCCGGCTGCATGCGCAGTACAGGGCCGCCCTTCCGCTCGCCGAGGCCGCCACCGCGCTGTTCTGGGCGGGGGAGCCGGTCTCGGCGCGGGCCGCGCAAGGGCCCCGGCGGCTCGCCGCCGCAGTCCGCGGCAACACCGCCACCGGTCCGCTGCCTGCCCCCCGCCGGTCCGCCCCCGCCCTGCGCGCACTCGACGACGCCCTGCTGCGCGCCGCCGAGGTCTTCGACCGGGCGGAGGGCGCACAACAGCGGTCGCTCGCCCGGCGCCGGGGTGCAAAGGACGCCGTCCGTGCCGCCGTCGGCGCCGCGTCGGGGGCGGGCGGACGCGAGTACGGGCTGCGGGTCGCCCTCTGCTTCGGGGCCGGCGCCGCCCTCGCCCAGGCGCTGCACCACACCCGCTGGTACGGCCACCACCAGCACTGGTACTGGCTGCCCGCCACCGTCGTCTTCCTCGTCAAGCCCGACCTCGGGCCGCTCGCCTCCCGGGTGCTGTGCCGGGCGGCGGGAACCGTGCTCGGCGCTGTGCTGTTCGCCGCCTTCGCCGCGGTGCTGCCGCGGCCCGGCGGGCTCATCGTGCTCGTGGCCGTCAGCGGGGCCCTGATCCCGGTCGCCACACGGCACTTCGCCGCCCAGACCGCGGTCGTGACCGTACTCGTTCTCAGTCTGGTGATGGTCGGCGGTGAGCCGCAGGCCTCCGTCAGCCGGATCGGGGAGACGCTGCTGGCCTGCGTGATCGTGCTCGTCGTCGGGCATCTGCCGATGCCGGGGCAGCGGGGCGGGGGAGTGCGGGCCCGGCTGGCCGCCGCGGGGAACGCCGCGCACGCCTACCTCGCGCATGTGCTGAGCCGGTCCCCCGACCGTGCCACCCGCTGGATCCTGCGCCGCGAGGCCTACCGCACCCTCGCCGAGGCCCGTTCGGCCATCGCCCTCGCCGCCGCCGAACTGCCCTCGCTCGCCCGGCACTCCGAGGGCGCGGACGAGATGGTCGCCACCCTCGAACGGCTCGTCGACGCGACCACCGCCTGCGCCGTCCACCTCGACGACTCCGGCCGCCCGGCACCCCGGCACCTGGAGCAACTCGCCGAACTGCTGGCCGAGTTCGAAAAGGGACGCCGGGAACGGACGGGGCTACGGCTGTCCCGGCTGCCGCTCGCCGGATGAGGCGCGCGCCGACGCGGATCGGGTCAACCCCCGGCGGCGTGTCCGCGTCAAAGAGAAAGGTCCATGTTCCCCACCCAAGGAGAGGTTCATGCCCCGACTCACCCGCCTCAGACTCGCGACCGGCGCCGCCACGGCCGTCGTCGCCGCCGTCGTGCTCGCGGCGTCACCCGCGGCCGCCGGCGAGCCGACCGTGTCCCAGCCGCACATCGTCGCCCGCTTCGACAAGGCGACAGGGCAGACGCCGGAGAACATCACGGTCGAGCCCGACGGCTCGGCCGACCTGACCTTCGCCTCCGCGCGGCAGATCGCCCATGTCACCCCGGACGGGCACACGACGATCCTCGCCACCCTGCCCGCCGAGGCGAACCCGAACACCCCCGTCCTCAAGGCCGCGACCGTCTTCGGAATCGTCCGCGCCCACGACGGCACGCTCTACGTCAACTACGGCACCGGCACAGCAAAGACCGGCATCTGGCGCATCGGCCCCGACGGCGGCGCGCCCCGGCAGATCGCACAGCTCCCGGCGACCGCACTGCCCAACGGCCTCGCGCTCGACGAGCGGCACGGAGTGCTCTACGCCGCCGACTCGGCGCAGGGCATCGTGTGGCGGGTACCGCAGGCGGGGGGCACACCGACCGTGTGGGCCCAGGACACCGCGCTCACCCCGGTCCCCGTCACCGGCGCCGGCTTCGGCGCCAACGGCGTCAAGATCCACGGCGGTGCCGTGTGGGTGTCCAACAGCGACCGGGGAACGCTGCTGCGCATTCCCGTACGGCCGAACGGCTGCGCGGGGACGGTGGAGACCCGGGCCACCGGGCTCGACCACATCGACGACTTCACCTTCACCACACCGTACGGCGACACCGTCCTCGCCGCCCTGATCGGTGACGACGAGGTCGTCGAGGTGCACCCCGACGGCACCCGCACCGCCGCCCTCACACAGGCGGACGGGCTGGCCAACCCGACCTCCGTCGCCGTACACGACGGGACGCTCTACGTCGACAGCGCCGCGTACTTCAGCCAGCAGGCCCCGAATCTGCTGCTGGCCCGCCTGAACCGGGGGCCCGGCCACTGACGGACCGGGCGGCGGGGCGGGCCGGCGCCCTGGACGGACCCCGCCCCGCCACCCCTCGCACCCGGAGAACCTTCCCTGCCGTCGGTCAACTCACCGACGACGCAACGCAGTCGGGTAGGTGATCCACCGATCCGCCCCGGCGCCCTAGGCTGAAGCCCATGGATCCCGCCGACGGCCTCCTCGACCATCCCTACGACGTCTACCGACGCCTGCGCGACACCGCGCCCGTGCACCGCATCACCGGACCGGACGGCACCGCCGCCTGGCTCGTCACCCGGTACGAGGACGTCCGGGCCGCGCTCGCCGACCCCCGGCTCTCGCTGGACAAGCGGCAGGGGGCCGGCGCGTACAAGGGACTCTCGCTGCCGCCCGCCCTCGACGCCAACCTCCTCAACATGGACCCGCCCGACCACACCCGCATCCGGCGCCTGGTCGGCCGCGCCTTCACCCCGCGCCGAGTCCAGCAACTCCGCGAGCCGATCCGCCGTACCGCCGACCGGCTTCTCGACGCGCTCGGCCCGCACGGCCGTACCGACCTGGTCGCCTCCTACGCCGCCCCGCTGCCCATCACCGTCATCTGCGACCTGCTCGGCATCCCGGAGGGGGACCGGCTGGACTTCCGGCAGTGGACCGACAGCCTCATGGCCCCCGACCCGGCCCGCCCGCACGCCACCAAGGAGGCGATGGCGGCCATGCTCGACTTCCTCGCCCGGCTCCTCGCGGCCAAACGCCGGGCGCCCGTCGACGATCTGCTCTCCGACCTGATCGCCGTACGCGACGAGGGCGACCGGCTCGGCGAGGACGAGCTGATGTCCCTGGCCTTCCTCATCCTCTTCGCCGGGTACGAGAACACGGTCCAGCTCATCGGCAACGCGGTGCTCGCCCTGCTGGAGCACCCGGACCAGCTCGCCGTCCTGCGCAAGGAACCGGAGCGACTCCCCGCCGCCGTCGAGGAGTTCGCCCGCTACGAGGGGCCGATGCTGCTCGCCATGCGCCGGTTCCCCACCGAGGACGTGACGATCGCCGGGGTGACCATCCCGGCGGGCGAGACGGTCTGGGTGTCCCTGTCCGCCGCCGACCGCGACCCCGCCCGCTTCCCCGACCCCGACCGCCTCGACCTCTCACGCGACGCCGCCGGGCATCTCGCCCTCGGCCACGGCATTCACTACTGCCTCGGTGCGCCGCTGGCCCGTGCGGAGACGGAGATCGCCCTGGCGGCCCTGCTGGAACGCCTGCCCGAACTCGCCCTTGCCGAGGGACAGGCGACGTGGCGGCGGTCGCTGCGCGCCCGGGGGCTGCGGGCCCTTCCCGTGACGTACTGAAAGGTGCGGTTCCTGTCACGAAGTGAACGGATCCTCACGGTCCGCGCCGAACGGATGTCGGTAATGTCTCAGTCCCGTCACTGAGCGAGGCGTTTGCCGTCTCCAGGGCGTTAACTTCCATAAGCACGACGCTTTCTGGAGGTGCGAGATGGTGAACGGGCGAACCGTGCTCGAACGCTTTCCCGCCGGAGGTCCGCGGGGATCCTGGCCCGCGGAGGAGTTCGCGCACGCGCGGCGTCATGAAGGCCTGCCGGCGGAAGTCGTCATGGACCTCGCGACGGACACGTTCCTGGTGATCGTACGGGGCGGGGACCACACCGAGTGAGCTCGCTCAGGCCGGCTTCGGTGCCGGTACCCTCGCCGTGAACTGCTCCGCCTGCAGCGCATACAGCTCGGCGTAGACACCGCCCCCGGCCAGCAGCTCCTCCGGGGTCCCGGACTCCACCAGCCGCCCGTGCTCCAGCACATGCACCAGGTCGGCGTGCCGGACCGAGGCCAGCCGGTGGGTGATCAGCACGACCGTCTGCCCACTGCCGGCCAGCGCTCGGATCTTCTCGAACACCTCCAGCTCGGCCCGCGCGTCCAGCGCGGCGGTCGGCTCGTCCACGATCAGGACCTGCCCGCGCCGGTACGCCGCACGGGCGATGCCGAGCCGCTGCCACTGGCCCCCGGACAGCTCGTGCCCGCCGCTGAAGTCGCGGGCCAGCAGGGTGTCCAGGCCGCGCGGCAGATCCGCGACCACCTCCTGGGCCCCTGCCTCGGCGACCGCCGCGGCCAGGCGTTCCTCGGTCATGGGCGCCGAGGAACGGCCGACGGCCACGTTCACCCGGGCGGTGAACGGCCAGCGCTTGAAGTCCTGCGCCACCATCGCGATGCGCTCGGCGAGCAGCCGCCGGTCGGCCCGCGCCGCGTCGACACCGTCCCACAGAATGCGGCCCCGGTCCGGCGTGTACAGCCCCGCGAGCAGCTTGACCAGGGTGGTCTTCCCCGAGCCGTTCTCACCGACGAGCGCGATGATCCGGCCGAGCGGCAGCGTGAGGGTGACGTCGTCCAGGGCGGGGCGGGCCGAGTCACCCGGGTAGCCGAAGGTGACGTGCTCGAACCGGATCTCCTTCGGGTCCTCCGGCAGCGCCTCGCCGCCCGCCGGGACGGCCCGCTCGGCCGCCTCCACGTACAGCCGCTGCAGATCCCCCACGAACAGGGCCTCCTCGTGCAACTGGTTGATCTCCAGCACCAGCGTGTCCAGGCTCGCCGCACCGGTGCGGATCGCGATCACCGCCGTACCGGCCACGGACAGGGCCATCGCGCCGGCCAGCAGCAGCGCGCCCAGCGTGGCGTAGGTGGCGAGTGTGGCGAGGCCCGTCCAGGCCGCTGCGATCAGGCCGGTCCGGGCGGCGAGCCGGGACAGCCGGGCCTGTTCCGCCTCCGCCGTCTGGGACATGGACCGGAAATGGCGCAGCAGGAACGGGCCGACCCCGTGCACCCGGATCTCGGGCGCCGCGGCGGGCTCGGTGAGCAGATGGCTGATCAGCCGGCCGGCGCGGGCGTGCTGCACCCAGACGTGGAAGGACTCGTAGCGGCGCCGCGCGTTGGTCAGCGCGCTCCAGGCGCTGGGCAGGGTCATGGTGACCAGCAGCGGCAGCAGGACCGGGTGCAGCACCGCCAGCACGCCCGCGGCGGCTGCCAGCGAGATCAGCGCACCGATCACCCGGGTTCCGTAGGAGATCATGCGGCGCGCGGATTCGGCGCCGTACTGGGCGGTGTCGAGCAGCTTGTGAAAGGCGTGGTCCTCGATCGCGGCCAGCTCCACGTTCGCCGCCCGCTCCAGATACAGCTCGGTCGCGACCCGCTCCACCTTGGGCTCCAGCCGCCCGGTGGCATGGGTGGAGGCCGCCCGCAGCAGCACGGTCACGAGAGCCACGGCGGTCATGGCGGCCAGGGCGGGGGCGGCCGAGCGCAGCCGCTGCTCGATGCCCGGGCCGGTCAGCAGCCTGCCGAGCGCGCTGTTCACGGCCAGCAGGCTCACCGCCTGGGCGGCACCCTGGGCCACCTCGGCGGACAGGACGATCCACGCGGCCCGCGCGTCGGCCTGCCGGGCCAGCCGGAGACTGGACGCCAGCATGCCGGGCAGCCGGACCACCATCGCGCGGAAGCTCAGCTTCAGGATGGCGTTCTCATGCTCGCTCCAGCCCACGTCGTACCGCAGCGGCCCACCGAACAACAGCCGCTCCGACCCCGACACCGCGGGCTCGGGCGCCCCCCGCCGCTTCCTCACCGTGACCTCCCGGACCGTGACGGAGGGCCACTATCCCTGTCCGAACCGGCGGCGGGGGAGAGCGCGTGCGGAAGTGCGGGGGGAGCGGTGGGGGCGTGCGGGGGGCTCTACGCGGAGGTGGGGCGGGGTGGGGACCTTGGCGGGGGGCGGCGGGGGTGGGGGCCTCGGGCGGGGCGGTGCCTGTTGGCGCCGCGGCCTGCGGGCAGTCATGCCTCCGCCGGTGCCCTGGGGCGATGGGGCCCAGGCGGCACGGGCGGGCGGGTGCTGCGGGACCTTCTCTGAAGGAGGCACCCCACCGACGCGGGCAAGCGAAGCCGGCCCCAGGGCGAGGGCGGCGCCTTCCTCTGGGGCAGAGGCTGGGCGGAAGGCTGGGCGGAAGGCAGGGTGTGGGAGGTCCGGCGGGGAGGAGGGCCCCGGTGGGGGACAGGGCCGCTGGACGGAGGTCGGTCAATCAGCTGACAGAGGTGCAGCCAACCAGAGGGCGCGGGGAACTGCGCGACGTGCCACGGACATCCGGCAGCCGCCCAGGAAACGGCATCCGGCACCTCCGTGGGCGCCTCGGCCGAGGCCGGCCCAGCGCTACGCCGGGACGGCCCGAGACCAGTCCGGGGCCGTCCCCGTCACCCGGCACAGGTTCAGATACAGCGGGATCGGCGGGGTGTACGGGACCGTGCCCTCCGGCCGGTGGATGAGCCGGGCAGCGCCGGTGACCAGGGCACCTGGGACGTAGTGGGCCGGGGACGGCCAGGGCAGGGCGTAGTCGGAGCCCGACGGTACGATCCACCACCAGCGGGCGCCGTCGGCGTACACACAGCCCAGCCGTGGCAGCCGGGGTACGACCAGCGGGCCGAGACGGTCGGGCACGGCAACGGCGTCACAGCCGAGCGGTGCGCTCATGTCATCCGGCACCATGAGCCGATGCGG
This sequence comes from Streptomyces sp. NPDC053069, assembly GCF_044546895.1. Lineage (NCBI taxonomy): Bacteria > Bacillati > Actinomycetota > Actinomycetes > Kitasatosporales > Streptomycetaceae > Streptomyces > Streptomyces sp. NPDC053069. The sequence continues at coordinate 208,860 of NZ_JBITZN010000008.1, forward strand.
CGCGTCCGGGGCGGACCGGCGGCGCTGCAACCGCACCAGGGTGTCGAGACCGAGGTTCGTGGTGGTGTGCCGGGTGCTGTCGGCCGGGCCGTTGCGGGCCGGACCGACACCGTCCCCGCGGTCGGCGTCGTAGCCGCCGGTCACGGGCGCTCCCCGGCGCGGCGCTGCTCAGGGGCCCGGTGCAGAGGCTGGTGCGGGGGCCGGTCCAGGGGTCGGTGCCGGTGGGGCTCCGGGACCTCGTGGCCTTGGTGTTGCTCCGGGATCTCGTGCCGGGGCTGCTGTTCCGGTACCCCGTGCCCGGGCTGCTGATCGGGTGCCCCGTGCCGGGGCTGCTGCTCCGGTTCCCGTTGCGGGGGCTGCCCGGAAGAGCGGCGCCGGCCCTCTGGGGGCTCGTCCTCGTCGGGGTCGTCCGGGCGGCCGGGCTTGGGGCGGGCGCCCCAGCCGAGGTCGTTGCGCGGCTCGGAGGTGTCGTGCGCCGTGTCGGTCCGGCGGGCCAGTTCGGCCCATACCAGCAGTCCGGGTCCGCATTCATGGGCGCCCCAGGCCCGGCACAGCGCGTCGACGAGAAGCAACCCCCTCCCGTGCTCCTCGTCGGGCCGCTGCGGGGACGGGTGGGGTTCGCCGGGGGCACAGCCCTCGTCGCGTACGGCTATGCGCACCGTGTCGTCGCGGTCGTGCAGCTCGCACACGACGCGACTGCTCGCGGTGTGCACGATCGCGTTCGTGACCAGCTCCGATATGACCAGGGCCGCGCTGTCGCAGGTGTCCGCGCACACCGACCAGCCGGTCAGCCGGGCATGCGCCAGACGCCTCGCCTGGGCGACGGAACCCGGATGTGCAGCCAGCTCGAAGCGGAACCGGCGCTCGGCCGTGCCCCGTTGGGGGACTGCCGTGACGGCACCGAGACCGGGTCGGTCTGCGGTGTCTGTTCCTAAGGGCGCGGACGGAATCACGCTTGCCACTATCTCCCCGCCGTGAACACTTGGCAAGTGTCACTCTGAAAATTGCAGAGTGCTGTGTGGCGCGGCGAGAGGCCGTGGCACACTGCTCGCAACAGCACGTCGAGCGGCGCCAATTGGGGTCATCGGAGATCCGACCGGTCTTCGAATGCACCTTCGAATGGCGCCGCAGGGCTGTCGGGAAACATTTCGGTGGAGCTGTCGGTGGAACTGTCGACGGAGCTCTCGGTGGAGCTTTCGATGGAGGTGGGAGCGTGAGCGAACCGCGGTCCGCGCCGACGGTGGGTCAGGTGGTCCTCGGCCGGCGCCTGCTGGAGCTGCGGGAACGCGCCGGACTGAAACGCGAGGACGCCGCCCGCGTCCTGCGCGTCGCGCCCGCCACCGTCCGCCGCATGGAGATGGCCGAGGTCGCCCTCAAGATCCCGTACGTGCAACTGCTGCTCAAGGCCTACGGCGTGGCCGACGACGAGGCCGAACTCTTCGTGCAGGTGGCCGAGGAGGCCAACAGGCCCGGCTGGTGGCAGCGCTTCCACGACATCCTGCCCGGCTGGTTCTCGATGCACGTCAGCCTGGAGGGCGCGGCGAGCCTCATCCGCTCCTACGAGCCGCACTTCGTCCCCGGTCTGCTGCAGACCGAGGACTATGCGCGCGCCGTGCTCAGGTCCGGAGCCATCGGCCAGACCAGCCCGGACGACATCGAGCAGCATGTCGCCCTGCGCATGCAACGCCAGCAACTGCTCACCCGTACCGACGCCCCCCGCTTCTGGGCGGTGATGGACGAGACCGCCCTGCGCCGCCCGGTCGGCTCTCCGGAGGTGATGCGCACGCAGATCGACAAGTTGCTCGAGGCCACGAAGCTGCCTCATGTAACGCTCCAGGTCGCCCCGTTCGCGAGCGGACCGCACCCGGGGACGTACGGGCCCTTCGTGCTGTTCCGATTCGCCGTGCCGGAGCTTCCGGACATGGTCTACAGCGAGTACCTGACCGGCGCCGTCTACCTGGACGCGCGCGCCGAGGTGGCGACCCACCTCGAGGTCATGGACCGCATGGCGGCGCAGGCCGCTACGGCACAACGCACGAAGGAGATCCTCCGGGATCTCCGCAAGGAGCTGTGAATGGATCGCATCGAGCCGCGCGGACACGTCTACAACGGCATGCCCGCTCGGGAGCTGGGCAGCGAGGGCTGGCACAAGCCCTGGAGCGGCGGCAACGGCGGGAACTGCCTGGAGGCGATGAAGCTGGCCGACGGCCGGATCGCCGTACGCCAGTCCACCGACCCGGACGGCCCGGCGCTGATCTACACCGCGGACGAGATGACCGCCTTCATAGAGGGGGCCAAGGCGGGGGAGGCCGACTTCCTGCTGTCCTGATCCGGTTCATGTGTTGCTTCTTGCTCAACTTCCTTATCCTGCTACCGACTTGATCATCCGCTGTGCCGGACGCTCGTCCCGACGCCCATGGAGTGCCGCATGACAGGGCAGGACCCCACGGTCGTCGTGATCGACACCAGCGGAACACCGGCATCCCCACCGAGCCGAACCTGCACCAGATCGCCCAGCAGGCCGCGCCCGAGGCCGGGTCGTCTCCTGCGACAACGACCCGATCGTGCCGGCCCACACGGCGGCCCTGTTGCGCAGCACACCGCAGGGCACCACCGAGTACCTGCATGCCGGCGTGCGCGACCCCGACGCGATATCGCTGGAGCCCGGCGGTCCTGGACCTCGGTCGACCGGTCGCCCTCTCCCTCGTCGCCCTGCTGCACTTCATCTCCGACGACACCGCCCCGCCGGCCGGCCGTCACGGGCCACGCGAACGAAAGCCGCCGTGTACGCCCCCTCACTCCGGCGGCAGCACCCCGCACAGCGCTTCCAGCGCCGCGCCGTACGCATGTTCCGGTGGTGAGGCGTAGCCGACCACCAGCCCGTCGGACGTCGGCATCCGCGTCGCCGGATGCCGGAACGCGGCCAGTCCGTCCAGGGCGACACCCTGCCACGCGGCGGCCTTCACCGTGGACCGCTCGGTGCCCGGCGGCAGCCGCAGCACCGCGTGCAGCCCGGCCGCGCTGCCCGTCACCTCGACATGCGGCGCGTGCACGGCGAGCGTGGCGACGAGCCGGTCACGCCGGCGCCGGTAGCACTGCCGCATCCGCCGCACATGGCGGTCGTACGCCCCGGAGACGATGAACTCCGTCAGCGCCAGCTGTTCCAGGACGCTCGCCCAGGCCTCCCGCTCACCCTTGGCCGCGAGCACGGGCTCCACATACCGCTCCGGCAGGACCATCCAGCCCAGCCGCAGCGCCGGTGACAGGCTCTTGCTGACCGACCCCAAGTGGATCACTCGTTCCGGATCGAGCCCCTGGAGCGCGCCGACGGGCCTGCGGTCGTACCGGAACTCGCCGTCGTAGTCGTCCTCCAGTACAACCGCCCCACGCGCGCGTGCCCAGTCGATCACGGCCGCCCGGCGCCCGGGGTGCAGCGGCCCGCCGGTCGGGAACTGGTGCGCCGGAGTGAGCAGCACGGCCCGCTCCCGCTCCAGTACGTCCACGCGTGCGCCGTGCTCGTCCAGCGGGAGCGGCACCGTGCGCACCCCGGCCGTGGCGAGCAGCCCCCGGTGGAACTCCAGTCCGTACGCCTCCACGCCGAGCGGGCCGTGCAGCACCGCGCCCGCCCCCTGGCCGAACAGCAGCCGCAGCGCGTGCGCGAAGCCCGAGCAGATGACGATCCGGTCCGGCTCGGTCCGCACCCCACGCGCGCGTGCCAGATATGCGGTCAGCGCCTCCCGCAGCTCCCGGCGCCCGGCCGGGTCGCCCGGCCCGAACGCCTCGCTCGGCGCCGCCCGCAGCGCCCGCCGGTAGCAGGCCGACCAGGCGGCCCGCGGAAACGCCGAGGCGTCCGGCGTGCCCTGCCGCAGATCGTGCCGAGGGCCACGCGGGCGTGGAGGTGCCTTCACGGGCGTCCGCGCGGCGTGTCGCAACGGCTCCGCACGGTCGGCCACCCGGGTGCCCGACCCCTGGCGGGCGGTCAGCCAGCCCTCCGCGACCAGTTCCGCGTACGCGTCCGCCACCGTGTTGCGGGCCACGCCCAGATCGGCCGCGAGTGACCGGTACGGCGGCAGGCGGGTGCCGGGCGCCAGCCGCCCGCTGCGCACGGCCTCCCGCAGCGCCCGGGTCAGCGCCGCCCGCCGCCCGCCCGGACCCGACAGCTCCAGGTGCAGATCGACACCGATCCGCTCCGCGGAATTGACCCATGATTCCGTCATGGAAATGCACCCTACAGCTGGTCTTTCGGGCTCATAGGTTGAAGCCATGACGACGAACACGACCGCCACCGCAGCCGACTTCACCGCCGCGATCAGCGAGGCCGACGCCGGCCGCTCCCGACTGGACTTCGCGAAGTCCGCCCCGAAGGTCTTCCGCGCCCTCATCGGCTTCGACGCCGCCGCCCGCGCGGGCCTGGACCCGGCGCTGGTCGAGCTGATCCAGATCCGCGCCTCGCACCTCAACCACTGCGCCTACTGCCTGCACATGCACACCAACGACGCCCGCAAGGCCGGCGAGAGCGAGGACCGGCTGCACATGGTCGCCGTCTGGCGCGAGGCCCGGCACTTCTTCACCCCCAAGGAACAGGCCGCCCTCGCGCTCACCGAGGCCCTGACCCTCGTCGCCGACGCGGGCGTCCCCGACACGGTCTACGCCGAGGCCGCCGCCCTCTTCGAGGAGGAGGAACTGGCCCACGTCCTGGCCCTGATCTGCACGATCAACACATGGAACCGGGTGGCCCTGTCGACGGGCAAGGTGGCGGGGACGGACGAGCGCAAGGGCTGACCCGAGCCGGCCGCGGCCGACGACCCGACCGCCTGCGATCCGCCGGCCAGGACGGCGAACGGTCACAGGAAACCGTCGGCCACACCTACACCCTCATCGGCCGATCCCTCGGAGAGACCGGCGCGGGCAACTGCGAACTCCCCATCAGATAGCGGTCGACGGCCGCCGCCACCGCCCGCCCCTCCGCGATCGCCCACACGATGAGTGACTGCCCGCGCGCCGCGTCCCCGGCGGCGAACACCCCGGGAACGTTGGTTGCGAAACCGTCGTCCCGCGCGATCGTGCCGCGCGGAGCGAGCTCCAGCCCCAACTGCCCGATCAGCCCGTCCCCCTGGTCCGGCCCGGAGAACCCGAGGGCGAGCAGTACGAGATCGGCGGGGAGCGTCTGACCGGTGCCGGGCATCGGGCGCCGCAACTCGTCGACCTCCACCAGGTGCAGCGACCGCACCCGCCCGCTGCCGTCCCCGGTGAAGCGGAGCGTGGACGCCGCGAACAGCCGCGCGTCCGCGTCCGCCGCCGGTGCCGTCCGCAGGTCCCGCGCCTCCTCGTGCGCGGCCGACAGCCGGTAGATCTTCGGGTACGTCGGCCACGGCTCGACGTCCTCGTCGCGCTCGGCGCCCGGCTGCGCGTAGATGTCCAGCTGGGTCACGGACGCGGCCCCCTCGCGCACCGCGGTCCCCAGACAGTCCGCCCCGGTGTCCCCGCCGCCGACGATCACCACGTGCTTGCCGGCCGCGGACAGCGGTGAAACCTCCAGGTCCCCCTCACACACTCGGTTCGCCAGCGGCAGATACTCCATCGCCTGGTGTATCCCGTTCAACTCCCGGCCCGGCACGGAAAGTTCCCGCCACGCGGTCGCCCCCGTGGCGATCACCACGGCGTCGTACCGTCCGCACAGCTCCACCGCCCCGACATCGCGCCCGACCACCGTCGACGTACGGAACTTGGTCCCCTCGGCCCGCATCTGCTCGACCCGCCGCTCCAGATGCCGCTTCTCCATCTTGAACTCGGGGATCCCGTACCGCATCAAGCCGCCGATCCGGTCGTCCTTCTCGTACACGGCGACCGTGTGCCCGGCGCGGGTCAGCTGCTGTGCCGCGGCGAGCCCGGTGGGCCCGGAGCCGATGACGGCGACCGTCCTACCGGACAGCCGGTCGGGAGGCCGTGCCGGGACGAACCCCTCCGCCCAGGCCCGGTCGGCGATCGCGCACTCGACGTTCTTGATCGTGACGGCCGGCTGGTTGATCGCCAGCACGCATCCCGCCTCACAGGGTGCCGGACACAGCCGGCCGGTGAACTCGGGGAAGTTGTTCGTCGCGTGCAGCCGGTCGCTCGCCGCGCGCCAGTCCTCCCGCGAGACCAGGTCGTTCCACTCCGGGATCAGATTGCCCAGCGGGCAGGCGTCGTGGCAGAAGGGGATCCCGCAGTCCATGCACCGGTCGGCCTGCTTGCTGATGATGGGCAGCAGTGCTCCCGGGACGTAGACCTCGTCCCAGTCCCGCACCCGCTCCTCGACAGGCCGCCGCGGCCACTCCTGGCGCGGCGTGGTCATGAACCCCTTGGGATCGGCCATGATCGTGTTCCTCGCGTACGGGGTGCCGCGCGGGCACCGGGTGTACGACGGGCCGTACGCCGATCGGGCGGCGTCCTGCAGCGCTCTTCCGGCGCTCTGCGGCACTCTTCCGGCCACGATACGTCCGCACCGACCACCGCGCAGAGCGACGGACAGCGCTTTCTGGCGAGGCCCTGGGCCCGGGCCGGACTCTGCCCGGCTCCCTTGCCAAGAGCCCTCGGGGAATGAGCAGGAAATGATCAGGGCGATCAGGGAGTGGTCAGGGAGTGATCAGGGCGATCAGGGAGTGATCGCGACCAGGGGAAACAGGGGATGAGCAGGGAATATCGGGGACGGCCAGTGGGCGTCCATGAGCGAAGAGCGCGGCGGGCTTGCCCTCAGCCCACGTCCGCCCCGGCGTCCTGCCAGGCCCGCAGCACGCTCTCCACGGCCGGGGCGATCCGGCGCCGTGCCTCGTACCGGGAGACACCCCGCATCAGCAGCTGGTCGTACGGAGTGTCCACATGCCGTACGGCCGCCACGACCGCCGAGATCACCGCTCCCTCCGACAACGCCCGCCCGGCCGCGCTGCGCCCGACGCGCCCGCTGCCCCGCGCGGACGCGTGCGCTGCGATGGCCCGCGCGCGGTCGGCCGGGCACCCGGGAAACAGCCGGAGGATCTCGGCCGCGAACGCCGCCGCGAAGCGTTCGTCCTCGGCCGCCCTGCGCCGCGCGTCCCGCGCCCGCCGCCGGCGCCGCGCCTCCGCGTCCACCAGACAGCGGGCCTCGGCCCGGGCCAGCGCCGCCTCCTCCACGAGCACGCCCTGCCGCTCATAACGGCCCTTGCGCCGGTTGAACCGCACCACCACGACCGACAGCCCGCTCTCCTCCCTCGACCTGCGGGTCAGCGCGGTGTCCCCGCGCGGCAGGAACACCAGGTGCCCGAGGTCCGCGCAGTGCAGGCAGCGCGGCGCCCCGTCCTCCAGCACGAGCAGCGACAGCGGCCCGCGCCGGCAAGCGGCACACCGCTTGGGCTTCAGCGCCTGGACGACGACAAGCCGACCGGGGGAGTGGGGACTTGAGGGAAGCGCCATACACGGTCCTTTCCCCGTCCCCGCCCGCGCGTCCCCTGCCCTCCCCACTCCTTCTAATGCTTCTACTTCTTCCGCTCCTGCTCTTCCTTCCGCGTGCCGCCCTCCTCCCCGTTCCGGAAGTTGAACACCGACACCCGTGTACGGTGCCGCAACGGCGTCTGGATCTCGTCCACCAAGGTCCTCAGCGAGACCCTGCGCGCGATGGAGCGCGACGGCTTGGTCACCCGCACCGCCCACGACGAGAACCCACCCCGGGTCGAGTACGCCCTCACCCCGCTCGGCCGCGCTCTGATCCCCCTCCTCGACGCGGCCCGTACCTGGAGCGAGACCCACGAGACCCATCTCCCGGCCCATTCACCACCCGCCACTGACAGGCGCCCTCACCTCGCCCTCCGCCGGCCGGGCCTCCCGCCCGCAGGCGCCTCCCGCTCCCTGGCAGGCATCCGCACCGCACCACCTCCCCACCACCCGGCATCATTGACCCCGTGCGACTCGAAGCGATCACCTGGGACCGGCTCGCCGAGCTGCTCGCCGACCGGCTGGCCGGCCTTGAGCCGGCCGACGGAAGCGCCTGGCCGCGCGTTGGCTTCGACGGGGCCCCGGCAGCCCGGCCCGGCGACCTCGCCGAGCGGGTCGGAGAGGCGCTGCGGGTGCGCGGCCGGCCCTCGCTCGTGGTCGGCGCCGAGGGCTTCCTGCGACCCGCCTCCCTGCGCCTGGAACACGGGCGGCGGGACGCGGAGTCGTACTACGGCGGATGGTTCGACACCGGCGCCCTGTGGCGCGAGGTCTTCGGCCCGCTGGACCCCGGAGGCAACGGACGCGTCCTGCCCGACCTGTGGGATCCGGCCACCGACCGGGCCACCCGCAGCCCCTATGTCCAACTCCCGCCCCGTGGGATCCTGTTGCTCCACGGCCCCCTTCTGCTGCGTCACTGGTTCCCGTTCGACCTCACCGTGCACCTCCTTCTCTCGCCGGGCGCCCTGCGCCGCCGCACCCCCGAGGCCGACCACTGGACGCTCCCCGCCTTCGAGCGCTACGAGTCCGAGACCGACCCGGCCGGCACGGCGGACGTCCTGGTGCGCGCCGACGACCCACGCCATCCCGCCTGGAGCGGCTGATCAGGACGGGCCGCCGCAGGCCCCGCGGCTCAGAGCCAGCCGTTGCGCCGAAAGCCCCGGTACAGCACCAGACACGCCCCTGCCATGACGGCCATGACCAGCGGATAGCCGAACGTCCAGTGCAGCTCTGGCATGTGGTCGAAATTCATGCCGTACACCCCGCACACCATGGTCGGTACGGCGATCACCGCGGCCCAGGCCGTGATCTTCCGCATGTCCTCGTTCTGTGCGACGGTCACCTGCGCCAGGTGGGCCTGCAGGATCGAGTTGAGCAGTTCGTCGAACGCGGCGATCTGTTCCTTGGCCCGGATCAGATGGTCGAACACATCCCGGAAGTAGGCCTGTATCTCCGGGGCGACCACCCGTATCGGCCGGGTGGCCAGGTCCTCCACCGGTCGGGCCAGCGGCACCACCGCCCGCTTCAGCTCCAGCAGTTCACGCTTCATCTGGTAGATGCGGCCGGGGTCGACGCGCGCGCCGTTCTCCGAGAACACGTCCGTCTCGACCTGGTCGATGTCGGCCTGGACCGCGTCGGTGACGTTCAGGTAGTCGTCGACGACATGGTCCGCGATGGCGTGCAGCACCGCCGCCGGCCCCTTGGCGAGCTGATGCGGATGGGCCTCCAGCTCCTCGCGCAACGGCCCCAGTGAGCCGTGCCGGCCGTGCCTCACCGTGATGACGAAGTCCTCGCCGACGAACACCATGATCTCTCCGGTGTCCACCACTTCGCTGGTCGCCGTCAGCTGTTCGTGCTCCACATAGCAGACGGTCTTGAACACCGCGAAGAGCGTGTTCCCGTAGTGCTCCAGCTTCGGGCGCTGATGAGCCTCGACCGCGTCCTCCACCGCCAGCGGATGCAGGTCGAACAGTTCGGCGATGCCGGCGAACTCACGGTCCGTCGGCTCGTGCAGCCCGAGCCAGACGAACCCCTCGCCTGTCTTGCGCACCATCCGCACGGCATCCACCAGGTCCGTGCACTGCGGCACGCGCACGCCGTCCTGATACGTCACGCAGTTCACCACCGACGAGCCCAGCGGCGACCTGGCGGGATGACTCAGGTCCACACGAGGGCGCCGCCGGGCCAGCCGCGCCATCCTGCGCAGCCCGCCTACCCCGCCCAACCCTGTGACCTTCCGCAGATTCCCCGCCATGGACATCTGGATCTCCTCGCTTGGATCTCCCTCGCGCAACGCTTCCGCGCCTTGCCCGGCAAGTCTGCCAGCCGAGGGCAAAGCGCGGGTAAGCGTGTGGGAATCGAGCGTTCCGCTTGGTTCCCGCCTGTGGACGCAACCGCCGGCCGGTCCGGACAAGCCGGGTGACCGGGATGATCGTGGCATGACGCCATCCGACGGATACCTCCTGGACAACCGGCAGAACGAGGCGGCACGGCGCTTCGACGCCTTCGCCGCCCTCTTCGATCCCACGACGTTCCGGCACATCGAGGCGTTCGGCGTCGGACCCGGCTGGCGCTGCTGGGAAGTCGGAGCCGGCGGTACCTCAGTGGTGTCCTGGCTCGCCGAGAAGGTGGGCTCCACCGGCAAGGTCGTCGCGACCGACATCGACACCTCGCGGCTCGCTGCCGCTGCCCGCCCGCCGGTGGAGGTACGCGTCCACGACGTCGGCGCGCAGGAACCACCGGGCGCCGGCTTCGACCTGGTCCATGCGCGGCTCGTCCTCGTCCATGTCCCGGACCGGGAGAGGGCGTTGCGGTCCGTGATCCAGGCCCTGCGGCCCGGCGGGCGGCTGCTGGTCGAGGACGCAGACCCCGCTCTCCAGCCTTTGACCTGTCCCGACGAGTACGGCCCCGAGCAGAAGCCGGCGAACCGGCTGCGCCAGGGCTTCCGCAAGCTGCTCGCCGAACGCGGCGCGGATCTGGCGTACGGCCGTAAACTCCCGCGTCTGCTGCGTGAAGCCGGCCTGAGCGGCGTCGAGGCCGATGCGTTCTTCCCGATGGCATCGCCCGCCTGCACCGCCCTCGAGGCCGCGACGGTCCGTCAGATCCGCGGCAGCCTCGTCGCCGCTGGGCTTGCCACCTAGGAGGACGTCGACCGGCATCTGGCCAACGCCGAGGCCGGCGGCATGGACCTGGTCACCGCACCGATGATCTCGGCGTGGGGGACGAAGGCCCGGACCGACGGCGCGCAAGAGCAGCCGCGCGGCTTCAACCGCTCTGCCCACGCCTCGCGGTGCCGCACAGGGTCGAGCCACCGCTGCCCGTGTCCCCATGGCGCTGGTCCCCATGGCACCGGCAGGTGACAGCCGTCACTCCTTGGCGCGACGGGTCCGCCCCTCGGGATGGCCGGCCACCGTGTCCCGCACACGGCGGTGTGCCTCGCACCCCGGCCTGCCGTCGTGCCGGCCGTCGCCCCCCGTGCCCGGTGGTCTGCCTCCCACCCGTTCCACCGCCTCCGCGCCCGCCCGGCAGCCCCGCGCCGCCGCCTCCTCCGGTGCCGCGCCCGCGAGCACGGCGGCGAGGAACGCGCCGGTGAAGGCATCACCGGCGCCCGTGGTGTCCCGGGGGACCGCCGGCGTCGCCGCGATCCTGGCCGGTGCGCTGCCGGAACGGGCCACCAGCGCGCCGGCCGTCCCCACCTTGGCCACCACCAGCGGAACGAGACGGCTCAGCTTGACCGCCGCGTCCGCCGGATCCGGCAGCCCCGTCAGCAGACACGCCTCGTCCCGGCTGGGCAGCAACACGTCCAGGCCCTCCGCGAACGCCAGGAAGCGATCCACGCCCAGGCGCACCAGGAAGCCCGCCGAAGCCGGATCCAGGCTGACCGGCACACCACGCGCGCGTGCCGCCGCGAGCGCCGTCCGGGCGAGTTCCCGGCTCGGTTCCGTGAACAGCAGATAGCCCGAGAGATGCAGCCGGGTGACACCGTCGAGCAACGCGTCCGACCAGTCGGCGGGTTCGAGCCGCAAAGACGCCCCGCTGTCCGTGAGGAACGTACGCTCCGCCGCCGCACCCGTGTCGACGAGGCAGATCACCGTCCCCGTCGGCGCCGTCGGATCGACCACCAGCCGGGGCCGCACTCCTGCCGCGACCAGCTCTCGCTCGTGCCACGCGGCAGCGTCCGCGCCGACCCGCCCGAGCAGCCGTACATCCGCACAGCCCGCGTACGCGGCCCAGCAGGCCACGTTCGCGCCCGCGCCGCCCGGCACCGTACGGATCGCGGCGGCCGTGTCGGTGCCGGCCGCGAGCGGGCCCCGGTGCCGGGCGACCACATCCGTGACCACGTCTCCGACGACCAGCAGGGCCCCGTCCGCGGTCATGCCCCGGTCCACGCCGTGGCGATCCGCGCCGCCAGCCGTACGTTGCCGCGCACGGCCGCCAGATTGGCGCTCAGGGAGGCGCCGTCGGTGTGCCGGACCAGGTAGTCCAGCAGGAACGGCGTGACCGCCTGTCCGGTGAGGCCCCGCTCCGCGCAGGCGTGCAGCGCGTCGGCGAGCACACGCGCGTGCAGCTCCGGATCGAGCTGCTCCTCCTCGGGGACCGGATTGGCGACGATCAGCGCCGACTTCGGCGCGTCGAGCGCGTCCTGGGCCCGCATGACGTCCGCGACCTGCTCCGGAGTCTCCAGCGTCCAGTCGACCGGATGCCCCGAGTCCGAGAGATAGAAGCCGGGAAACCGGTCCGTGCCGTACCCCGCGACGGCCACGCCCAGCGTCTCCAGCCGCTGCAGGGTCGCCGGCACGTCCAGGATCGATTTCACACCCGCGCAGACCACCGTGATCCTGGTGCGTGCCAGCAGACCCAGGTCGGCCGACTCGTCCTGGGTCACCGTCCACTCCCGGTGCACACCGCCCAGCCCGCCGGTGGCGAACACCCGGATGCCGGCGAGCGCGGCCAGCTGCGCCGTCGCCGACACCGTGGTCGCCCCGCTCGCACCCGCCGCCACGGCGAGCGGCAGGTCCCGGTGGCCCAGCTTGCGGATGCCGTCCTCGTTCGCGACCCGCTCCAGCTGCTCCTTGTCCAGGCCGACCCGGGGGCGGCCGTCGAGCACGGCGATGGTCGCCGGTACGGCGCCCTCCTGCCGTACCGCGTCCTCCAGCTCCAGCGCCACCTGCAGGTTCCGCGGGCGGGGCAGGCCGTGCGCGATGATCGTGGACTCCAGGGCCACCACCGGCCGCCGTGCGTCGATCGCTTCCCGGACCTCTTGCGACACCACCACAACCACGCGCACCGCCTCCTGTCCGTCGGTCCTTTCCCCATCTCTGGCGGGTGCCGGCCGTCGCTAAACGCTTGCGGCCTGTGGGGGACGCCACCAGCCTGGGCCGCATGAGGAAGAACAGCACGCGTCTTGACCACGTCGTCCTGTGGGTGACCGATCCGGTCGCCGCGACCGGCTTCTACCAGAATGCCGTCGGCCTGGAACCCGTGAGAGTCGCCGAGTACGCCGACGGAAAGACGGCGTTCCCCTCCGTGCGGGTCAACGAGGAGACCATCCTGGACCTCGTCCCGCTCACCTCCGCCGAGCGCATGAACATGCTGCCCGGCGCCGCGGATGCCGCCGGTCACCCGGTCAACCACATCTGCCTGTCCCTGCCCGCCGACGCCTTCGACGCCCTGCGCGCCCGGCTGGAGGAGCACGGCGTACCCATGAGCGACATGGGCCGCGACTCCTTCGGCGCCCGTGGCAGGGCGCCGCGCAACTTCTACTTCCGGGACCCCGACGGCAACGTCTTCGAGGCCCGGCACTACGACGACTAGCCGGGCCCGGTCAGAACAGCGGCTCGGGCAGCACGCCCTCGAGGGCGAGCAGCCTGCGCTTGGTCTCCAGCCCGCTCCCGAAGCCGCCGATGCCACCGTCGCTCTCCACGACCCGGTGGCACGGCACGACCACCGGCAGCGGATTGGCGCCCATCGCCATGCCGACCGCCTGCGCCCCGCCGGGCTGCCCGACCCGCCCGGCGAGATCGCCGTACCCCACCACCGTGCCGTAGGGCACGCCGGACGCCAGCTCGCGCAGCACCTGCCGGTTGAACCCGGAGCTCAGCGACCAGTCCAGCGGCAGGTCGAAGCCGTGCCGCTCGCCCGCGAAATAGGCCCGCAGCTGGCGTATCGCCTCGGCCAGCAGCGGCGAGTCCGGATCCTCCACGGGAGTGCCGCCCAGCCGGGCCGCAAGCCGCTCCAGGGCGCGGTCGCGCACCGCGTCCGTGGCGTGGAAGACCACGTTGACCAGGCCGTCACGGGTCGCCGCCAGCATCAGCGGACCGATGTCCGTGACCACCACGGCCCACGCCACCCGCTGCTCATCCTGCCCATCGCTGTCCATGCGCCCACGGTACGACCCGCCACTGACAACGCCCGTCCCGCTCAGTGCGGGTCCAGCGCCGCCCGCACCACGTCGGGCTTGTTGCTGATGATCCCGTCGACGCCGTAGCCCGCGACCCGGCGGGCGGTGGCCGCGTCGTTCACCGTCCAGGCGAACACCCGCAGCGGCTTGTCGTGCGGTCCGTCGACGGCGTGCACGGCGGAGACGTACGCCGGGGAGAGCGACTCGTACGAGGGATTGATGAGATCCGCGTAGGGCGCGTACTGGCGCAGTTGCGCCACGGTGGGCGACCCGAGGTAGGCCGTGGTGATCGCGGGCTTCAGCTGGTGCACGGTCCGGATGCTGTCCGCGCTGAAGCTCTGCACGATCAACCGCCCGAGGTGCTTGTGGTCCAGCCAGCCCTCGTTGCCCAGAAGCTTCAGCGTCTGCTGCTCGATGCCCGGGTACAGCTCCGGGTTCTTGATCTCCAGGAGCAGTTTCTCGTGGTTGTGTTCGACCCGGCACATGTACTGCTTCAGAGTCGGCACGCGCGTGCCCGCGTACGCCGGGGAGTACCAGCTGCCCGCGTCCAGCCGGGCGATCTCGGCGGCGGTGAAGTCCTTCACCTTCCACGGGGCCCGGCCGGGGAAGGCCTGCTCGACGTTCGTGGTGCGCTGCAGACTGTCGTCGTGGATGACGACCAGCTCGCCGTCCTTGGTGCGCTGAACGTCGTTCTCGACCCAGGAGAAGCCCAGCTTCGCGGCCTTGTCGATCGAGGCCAGCGTGTTCTCGGGAGCATAGGCGGAGGCACCCCGGTGGGCGATCACCGCGGGCACGCCGGTGTCGCCGGCCCGGGTGTCGGGGGTGGGGCTCGGCAGGACCGCCGTCCCCAGGACGGTGGCGGCCGCGGTGGCAAGTACGCGCGCATACATACAGACTCCTCGCGTCGAGCGAATACCGACAGCAACCAGAGTGACAGCAGACGGTCACCAGTACCCGGCGCACGATGGCCACACACCGAATGGAGATGTCCAGGTCCGCTCACCGGTACCGCACAAGTGAGGCAAGGCCGTGTTTCTTTGCCGGAAAATCGTTCGACCATTCTGGTGGGGGTCATACTCTCTGCGACAACCCTGACCGCCGACGCGGTCCTGGGCCGGGGGAGCAAATCGGTGATTCCGGGACGCAAGAGGGCGGAAGGGCAGCCGCGGATGCAAGGCACGGTCGACGGATTCAGCTACGGGGCCGTCACCCCGTTGGTGGCCTATCTGATGGCCTGCCTCGGCGGCGCCCTCGGCCTGCGCTGCACCACCCGGTCCCTGCTGGTCACGCACTCCTGGCGGCCCGCCTGGCTGGCCCTCGGCTCCGCCGCGATCGGCTCCGGCATCTGGACCATGCACTTCGTCGCCATGATGGGCTTCGCCATCAAGGAGACGCCGATTCACTACGACAAGTCGATCACCTACGCGAGCCTCGGCCTCGCTGTCGTCATGGTCGGGGTCGGGATCTTCATCGTCGGTTACCGGGGCGCCACCGGCACGCCCCTGTTCACCGGCGGCACGATCACCGGCCTGGGCGTCGCCTCCATGCACTATCTCGGCATGGCGGGCGTGCGCTTCCACGGGCGCTTCACCTACAACACACTCACCGTCGCCGCCTCCGTGGTCATAGCGGTCGTGGCCGCCACCGCAGCCCTGTGGGCCGCCGGGCGCGTCCGGGGCTTCCTGTGGAGCGTGGGGGCGAGCCTCGTCATGGGGCTCGCGGTCAGCGGGATGCACTACACCGGCATGGCCGCCCTCGGCGTCCATCTCGACGGCCTGACCCACACCGCCGGAGGTGCGCCGGAGCCGTCCGTGCTCGCACCGATGCTGATCGGTCCGCTCGCCTTCCTGCTCCTCGCGGGCGTCGTGGTGATCTTCGACCCGCTGATGGTCATGGGCCGGCCCGTGCCCAGGCCCATCGAACACAAACCGGGTGTCCCGGCCGCCGCCGTAGCCTCCCACCCGGACCGCCGTGCCGCCCTCCAGGAGGAGCGCCGCCCCGCGCACCACGTCTCGCGGACCCCGCAGAACCGCTGATCCGGACCTGTTGTCAGTGCGGGGTCGTACGGTGGATGACATGCGGCCCGTTTCCCACATCGAACGCACGGTGGCGCCCTTCGAGGTCGTCAGCCCCTACCAGCCCAGCGGCGACCAGCCGACGGCCATCGCCGACCTGGCCAGGCGCATCGAGGCCGGTGAGAAGGACGTCGTCCTGCTCGGCGCGACCGGCACCGGCAAGTCCGCCACCACGGCGTGGATGATCGAGAAGCTCCAGCGCCCCACGCTCGTGATGGCACCGAACAAGACGCTGGCCGCCCAGCTGGCCAACGAGTTCCGCGAGCTGCTGCCGAACAACGCGGTCGAATACTTCGTCTCGTACTACGACTACTACCAGCCCGAGGCCTACGTCCCGCAGTCGGACACCTACATCGAGAAGGACTCCTCGATCAACGAGGAGGTCGAGCGGCTGCGCCACTCGGCGACGAACTCGCTGCTCACCCGCCGCGACGTCGTCGTGGTCGCCTCGGTGTCCTGCATCTACGGCCTCGGTACTCCGCAGGAGTACGTGGACCGGATGGTCCCCCTGAGAGTCGGCGACGAGATCGACCGCGACGAGCTGCTGCGCCGCTTCGTCGACATCCAGTACACGCGCAACGACATGGCCTTCAGCCGTGGCACCTTCCGGGTCCGCGGCGACACCATCGAGATCTTCCCGGTCTACGAGGAGCTGGCCGTCCGCATCGAGATGTTCGGCGACGAGATCGAGGCGCTGTCCACGCTGCACCCGCTCACCGGCGAGATCATCAGCGACGACCAGCAGCTGTACGTCTTCCCCGCCTCCCACTACGTCGCCGGCCCCGAGCGCATGGAGCGGGCCGTGAACGACATCGAGAAGGAGCTGGGGGAGCGCCTCGCCGAGCTGGAGAAACAGGGCAAGCTCCTGGAGGCCCAGCGCCTTCGGATGCGCACCACGTACGACATCGAGATGCTCCGCCAGATCGGCACCTGCTCCGGCGTGGAGAACTACTCGATGCACTTCGACGGCCGCTTGCCCGGCTCCCCGCCCAACACCCTGCTGGACTACTTCCCGGACGACTTCCTGCTCGTCATCGACGAGTCGCACGTCACCGTCCCGCAGATCGGCGCCATGTACGAGGGCGACGCCTCCCGTAAGCGCACGCTCGTGGACCACGGCTTCCGCCTGCCCTCCGCGCTGGACAACCGCCCCCTGAAATGGGAGGAGTTCCAGGAGCGCATCGGCCAGACCGTCTACCTGTCGGCCACTCCGGGCACCTACGAGCTGTCCCGCTCGGACGGTGTCGTGGAGCAGATCATCCGCCCGACCGGCCTGGTCGACCCGGAGGTCGTGGTCAAGCCCACCGAGGGCCAGATCGACGACCTGGTGCACGAGATCCGCAAGCGCACCGAGAAGGACGAGCGCGTCCTCGTCACCACCCTCACCAAGAAGATGGCCGAGGACCTCACCGACTACTTCCTGGAGCTCGGCATCCAGGTGCGCTATCTGCACAGCGACGTCGACACCCTGCGCCGCGTCGAGCTGCTGCGCGAGCTGCGCTCCGGTGAGTACGACGTCCTGGTCGGCATCAACCTCCTGCGTGAGGGGCTCGACCTGCCCGAGGTGTCCTTGGTGGCGATCCTGGACGCCGACAAGGAAGGCTTCCTGCGCTCGGGCACCTCGCTGATCCAGACCATCGGCCGCGCGGCGCGCAATGTCTCCGGCCAGGTCCATATGTATGCCGACAAGATCACCCCGGCGATGGAGAAGGCCATCGACGAGACGAACCGCCGCCGGGAGAAGCAGGTCGCCTACAACAAGGCCAACGGCATCGACCCGCAGCCGCTGCGCAAGAAGATCAACGACATCGTCGCGCAGATCGCCCGCGAAGAGGTCGACACCGAGCAGCTCCTCGGCTCCGGCTACCGCAAGTCCAAGGACGGCAAGGGCGCCAAGGCACCCGTCCCGTCACTCGGAGACAAGACCGCCAAGGGCGCAAAGGCCGGCAAGGCCGCCAAGGGCAAAGCCGCGGTCACAGTGCCCACGGACCGCCCGGCGGCCGAACTCGCCGAGCAGATCGAGGAGATGACCGAGCGCATGCGCGCCGCCGCCGCGGAGCTGCAGTTCGAGATCGCGGCCCGGCTGCGTGACGAGGTCTCGGAGATGAAGAAGGAACTGCGCCAGATGCGGGAAGCCGGCCTCGCCTGAGCCCCGCCACCCCGCCGGACCTCGGCATATGCGCCAAGTGTTGCAACACCGACACAAAGCGCGGGCCGGGGTTCGGCGCTGTCGGTGCACATGCGTAGGGTTCTTGACAACCGCGCACTGCGCGGCAACAGGGGACCATCGAGAGGGGATTCAGCGGTGTCCGTCAACTTGAGCAAGGGTCAGGCCATCAGCCTGGAGAAGAAGGACGGGGCCACCCTGACCGCGGTCCGTATGGGACTCGGCTGGCAGGCGGCGAAACGGCGCGGCCTGTTCGGCTCCCGCACCCGCGAGATCGACCTCGACGCCTCCGCCGTCCTCTTCGCCGAGAAGCAGCCGGTCGACGTCGTCTTCTTCCGCCACCTGGTGAGCGACGACGGCTCCGTCCGCCACACCGGTGACAACCTCGTCGGCGGCGTCGGCCAGGGCGGTGACGACGAGGCGATCCTCGTGGACCTGCAGCGCGTCCCGGTCCACATCGACCAGATCGTCTTCACCGTGAACTCCTTCACGGGCCAGACCTTCGAGGAGGTGCAGAACGCGTTCTGCCGCCTCGTGGACGAGACCAACGGCCAGGAACTCGCCCGCTACACGCTCGACGGCGGCGGCAATTACACCGCCCAGATCATGGCGAAGGTGCACCGCGCGGGCTCGGGCTGGACGATGACGGCCCTCGGCACCCCGACCAACGGCCGCACGTTCCAGGACCTGATGCCGGCGATCCTGCCGCACCTGTAGGACCGCCGCTCTACGCGCAGGGCGCACGACAGAACGACACAGGGGGGCGACGGCGATGACGGCCGAGCTGGTGCGGGGACAGAACCACCCGCTGTCCCACGTCCGGCTGACGATCCGGGTCTCGGCCGGGGCACCGGTCCTGGCCGGGGCCATGCTCGGCGACGAGAACGGCACGGTGCACGGCACCCAGTGGGTGGCCCATCCCGGCGCGCCCGCTCTGCCCGGCATCGAGGTGTCCCGGCAGTGCGCCACGGAACACCGGCTGGCCGTCGACCTGGACGCCCTGCCCGAGGCCGCGCACCGCGTCGACGTCTTCCTCGCCCTGCCCACAGGAGCCGGAGCGCCGCCGCGGTTCGGTGCCGTCGCCGCCCCCCACACCGTGGTCGAGGGCCTCGACGGCACCGAACTCGCCTCCTACACCCTCACCGGCCTGGACAGCGAGACGGCCGTCCTCGCCCTGGAGCTGTACCGCAGACAGGGCGCCTGGAAAGTGCGCGCGGTGGGCCAGGGCCACGCGGCCGGGCTCACGGCACTCCTCGCCGACCAGGGGCTGTGCGAGGCCGCCGACCTCGCGGCCGCAGTCCATGAGTCGGCGGCCCACGGCCCGTCCCGCGCACTGCCGACCCCCTCCACCGCACCGGCGCCGCAGGACACCTCGGGCCGCGAAACCGCCGCCCGCGCACCGCAGGACACCTCCGCGACGGTCCCGCACGACGCCTCCGCCGCGGCCCGGGACACGTCGGCTTCCGCGCCGTACGACACCCGTGCGCCGGAGCCCCCGCACGCTCCCGCCCCCGGTACGGCGGAGCCGACGCCCTCGTATCCCGCACGGAACCCGTACGACGCCCAGGCCTCCGGCACCGGCCCGCGCGATACCGGCGCCCGGGTCGACTACACGCACCCCGGCCGCCGCCCGCACGCCACACCGCCTCCGGCAGCTGCGGACACCGACGGCCGGCCCGCGCCGCCCGTCGCGGGTGACGCCGTGGGCTGGTCGATGGAGGAGCGGCTGTACAACCAGGTCTGGGGCATGTTCGAGGACCTGGCGCGCACGACCGCCGCGTACCGCAGCGCCGTAGAGTTCGCCGACTCCCGCCTGGAGAAGGAACTCGACCAGGCCCTCACCGAACCCCGTGGGCGGCTCGGCACCGCGGGAGAGACCGCGCGTGAGGCGGCCCACGCCCGCCGGACGCAGCTGGTGGCACAGGCACGCGCGGTCCTCGACCGAGATCTCGCCCAGCTGACCGCCGAGTCCGAGGTGGTCGAACCCGCGCTGCCGCCCGCATACGCAGGCTGGGACAACCCCGTCTGGCACGGCTACCGCATGCCCACCGAGCCACCGATGGCCCTGCGCCTCGGCGACCTGCATCTGCCCGAGAGCGTGCCGCTGCGCATACCCATGCTGGTCAGACTGCCGCTGGAGCGCGGTCTGTGGCTCGACAGCGGGTCGGCGGCGGCATCCGACGGCTTCCCGGACTCCGTCCAGCTGCGGCACCTGGCCATGGAGGCGGCGGTGGCGCTCGCGGCGCGGCTGCTCGCCGTGCATCCGGCGGGGGACTTCGCCGTGCAGGTCATCGACCCGGCCGGCGCCGGGGCAGCGGCGTTCGCTCCGCTCAGCCGGACCGGCGTGCTCGCCGCGCCTCCCGCGACCGGGGCGGCCGGGGTGAGGGAGGTGCTGGAGAAGCTCACCCGGCGGGTCGACCTGGTGCAGATGGCCGTGCGCGGCGGCGCGCCCGAATCGCTGCCCGCCGATGTCGACACCGCACGACAACTGCTCATCGTCAATGACTTCCCGCACGGTTTCGACGACCGGGCCGTGACCCGGCTGCGCTATCTCGCCGACGAGGGGCCCGACGTCGGTGTGCACCTCCTGCTGGTGGCGGACCGCGAGGACGCAGCGGCCTACGGCCCCCTGCTCGATCCGCTGTGGCGTTCGCTGATGCGACTCACCCCCGTGCCCGACGATCACCTCGCCGACCCCTGGGTCGGGCACGCCTGGACCTACGAACCCTCGCTGGTGCCGGCCGGCAGCCAGATCGTGCACCAGGTCCTCGCCGAGGTGGCCAGGAACCTGACCAAGCACAGGTAAAGGACTGCTGACCAGGCTATTTGGTCTTTATTTTCCCTTTCTCTTTACCTTTCCTTGGTGATTGGGTACCGTTTCCGTACGGAGGGGAGTACTCCCTGACTGCGGCGCACCCGTCAGTACGGACCGGTTCCGGTCCCGGGGCGCCGGCCCGGCGCGGGTGGAAGAGACCTCCGGCAGCGACGACGCTGATGTGTTTGCCGTTACGTAATGCCGGAGGTGCAGTGGAAGTCTCCATGACCCTGTGGGTCCTGACCGTCGTGGGTCTCGCCGCCCTGATCGGGATCGATTTCTTCATCGGGCGCAAGCCGCATGAGGTCTCGATCAAGGAAGCCGGTGTCTGGACCGTCGTCTGGATCGCCCTGGCCGGGCTCTTCGGTCTCGGTCTGCTCGTCTTCGGCGGCGGACAGCCGGCCGGCGAGTTCTTCGCCGGATTCATCACCGAGAAGTCGCTGAGCGTCGACAACCTCTTCGTCTTCGTCCTGATCATGGCGAAGTTCGCGGTGCCCGCTCAGTACCAGCAGCGCGTCCTGCTTGTCGGCGTGCTCATAGCCCTGGTCCTGCGGGCCGTCTTCATCGCAGCGGGAGCCGCGATCATCGGCAGCTTCTCCTGGGTGTTCTTCCTCTTCGGCGCCTTTCTGATCTGGACCGCCTGGAAGCTCGTCCAGGAGGCCCGTGCGGACGAGGAGGACGAGGAGTACGAGGAGAACAGGCTGCTGAAGGCCGCGGAGCGCAAGTTCGGCGTGGCCGACCGGTACCACGGCACCAAGCTGTGGATCCGGCAGAACGGCAAGCGGGTCATGACTCCGATGCTGGTCGTGATGCTCGCCATCGGCACCACGGACGTGCTGTTCGCCCTGGACTCCATCCCCGCGATCTTCGGCCTGACCCAGGACCCGTACATCGTCTTCACGGCCAACGCCTTCGCCCTGATGGGGCTGCGGCAGCTGTACTTCCTCATCGGTGGCCTGCTGAAGAAGCTGGTCCACCTCTCGTACGGCCTGTCGATCATCCTGGGCTTCATCGGCGTCAAGCTGGTGCTGCACGCCCTGCACGAGTCCGGCGTCCATGTCCCCGAGATCAGCATCCCCTTCTCGCTCGGAGTGATCTGCGCTGTCCTGGTCGTCACCACCATCACCAGCCTGATGGCCTCCAGGAAGCAGGCCGCCGTCGAGGCGGCACGCGCCGACGTGCAAGGCCCTCCCAAGGACAGTGTCGACGCCTGATCAAGGCCGCGCCGGTACGGCCCGGGGCGGGAGCGGACTGCGCGGAGCGGGTACCGCTCCCGCCGATGCCGGTCCGCACGGCAGAAAGGACGGTAGGCATCAGAAAAGTGCGGAATGCGAATCCTGTACGTCTCTGCGACCATCGCCGCATGATCACTCCGCTCCGGTCGGTCACCCGGCAATGGACGATCCTGGTGCCCGTCCTCGCGGTCGTCCTCCTGGTGTTCACCTGGGGCCGTGAGATGCCGGGCGCGGTCGTCGCCCTGGTGACCGTGGTGCTCGCCGGCTCCGTCCTGGCCGCGGTGCATCACGCGGAGGTCGTCGCCCACCGCGTCGGTGAACCCTTCGGTTCCCTGGTGCTCGCCCTCGCCGTCACGGTCATCGAGGTGGCCCTGATCGTCACCCTCATGGCCGACGGTGGCGACAAGAGTTCCACCCTGGCCAGAGACACCGTCTTCGCCGCGGTGATGATCACCTGCAACGGTGTCGTCGGAATCTGTCTGCTCGTCGCCTCGCTGAGGCACGGCACGGCGGTGTTCAACCCCGAGGGGTCCGGCGCCGCCCTGGCGACCGTGGCGACGCTCGCCACCCTCAGCCTGGTGCTGCCGACGTTCACCACCAGCAAGCCCGGGCCTGAGTTCTCCACCGTGCAGCTGACCTTCGCCGCACTGTCCTCGCTGATCCTGTACGGCCTCTTCGTGGCCACCCAGACCGTGCGCCACCGCGACTACTTCCTGCCGATCACCCGGCAGGGCGAGGTCATCACCGCCGACGGCCACGCCCCACCCCCGTCCCCGCGGACGGCCTGGATCAGCCTCGGTCTGCTGGGCCTGGCGCTGATCGGCGTGGTCGGCCTGGCCAAGGGCGTGTCACCCACCATCGAATCGGGCGTACAGGCGGCCGGCCTGCACCCCGCCGTCGTCGGTGTCATCATCGCCCTGCTCGTCCTGTTGCCGGAGACGATCGCCGCGCTGCGCTCCGCACGCCGCGACCGGGTGCAGACCAGCCTCAACCTCGCTCTCGGCTCGGCCATGGCCAGCATCGGCCTGACCATCCCGGCCGTCGCCCTCGCCTCCGTCTGGCTGTCCGGACCGCTGGTCCTCGGCCTCGGTTCGACACACATGCTGCTGCTCGCGCTGACCGTGGTGGTCAGCTCCCTGACGGTGGTGCCGGGACGGGCCACACCTCTGCAGGGAGGGGTCCACCTGGTGCTCTTCGCGGCATACCTGGAACTGGCGATCAACCCGTAGCGCACGGACCGGGTCAGCCCGTCGCCGGCTCCACCGCGGGGACCGGGACCGGCCGCGTCTCCGGAAGCAGCGCGAAGCACCCCAGACTGAGCAGCGCGACGCCCGTCAGATACGCGCCCACGGCCCAGGGCACCCGTCCGCCCTGCTCCGCCAGCGCCGTGGCCACGATCGGGGTGAGTGCGCCGCCGAGGACCCCGCCGAGGTTGTAGCCCACCGCCGCGCCCGTGCAGCGCACCCGCGCTTCGTACAGTTCCGGCAGGTAGGCGGCGATGACCGCGAACATGATGATGAAGGCGATCAGGGCGCCCAGAATGCCGAGGAACATCAGCAACGGCTCACCGGTGGCCAGCAGCGCCACCATCGGGAGCATCCACACGGCGCAGGCCGAGCACCCCGTCAGACACATCGGCCGGCGCCCATAGCGGTCGCCGAGCAGGGCCATCAGGGGTGTCAGTGCCCCGTTCACGACCACCGCGGCCATGACACAGGTCAGCATCACCGTCCGGCTCACCCCGAGCCGCTCCGTCGCATACGCCAGCGACCAGGTCGTCACCGCATAGAACACCGCGTACCCGACGGCCAGGGCGCCGGCCGTCAGCAGCACCAGCCGCCCGTGATGCCGTACGACCTCGACGAGCGGCACGCGCGCGTGGTCGTCGATTTCCAGGAACCGAGGGCTCTCCGCGAGCGACGAGCGCAACCACAGCCCGGCCAGCGCCAGCACCCCGGCCGCCCAGAACGGCACCCGCCATCCCCACCGCGCGAACTCCGCGTCCGACAGCGCCGCCGACAGGGCGAGCATCACACCGTTGGCGAGCACGAAACCGATCGCGGGACCCACCTGAGGGAAGCTCGACCACAGCGCGCGTCGCCCGGCCGGCGCGTGCTCGGCGGTCAGCAGCACCGCTCCACCCCACTCCCCGCCGAGCCCCAGCCCCTGCAGGAAGCGCAGGACGAGCAGCAGCACGGGTGCGGCGACGCCCATCGTGCCGTACGACGGCACGCAGCCCACCGCGACCGTCGAGGCGCCCGTGAGCAGCAGCGAGGCGACGAGCACCGGCCGCCGCCCGCGCCGGTCGCCGAGGTGCCCGAAGAGCACCGAGCCGAGCGGACGGGCCACGAATCCCACCCCGAACGTCCCGAACGCCGCCAGGGTTCCTGCGACGGGCGAGAACGTCGGGAAGAACAGCGGTCCCAGAACCAGGGCCGCCGCCGTCCCGTAGACGAAGAAGTCGTAGAACTCGATCGCGGTACCCGCCAGCGACGCGGCGGCGAGTCTCGGCAACGAAGGGGCACTTACGGCGCGTACAGGCTGCATGCCGCGTCAACTACCCACTGTGATCGGCGGTTACGGGGCGCGCGGAGGTGACCGGGCGGCCGTGGCGTGCGCCGAAGTCACTGGTGCGCATGGCCCGCCCTTCGCTCCGGTCAGCGTGATAGACCGGGGGCGAGCAGCGGTCGTCGAGTACCGCCCCGAACGGACCGGAGGAACCGTGCCCCGCACCCTGGCCAACGCCCCGATCATGATCCTCAACGGGCCCAACCTGAATCTGCTCGGTCAGCGCCAGCCCGAGATCTACGGCAAGGACACGCTGGCCGACGTCGAGGCGCTGTGCGCCAAGGCGGCGGCCGCGCACGGCGGCACGGTGGACTTCCGGCAGTCCAACCACGAGGGCGAACTGGTCGACTGGATCCACGAGGCGCGCTTGGACCACTGCGGGATCGTCATCAACCCCGGCGCCTACTCCCACACGTCGGTCGCGATTCTGGACGCACTCAACACCTGTGACGGCATGCCCGTGCTGGAGGTGCACATCTCCAACATCCACCAGCGCGAATCGTTCCGGCACCACTCCTACGTCTCGCTGCGCGCCGACGGCGTGATCGCCGGATGCGGCGTGCAGGGCTATGTGTTCGGCGTGGAGCGCGTGGCAGCCATGCTGGGCGCCGCTCAGGCCGACGCGTAGGCCTGCGCCGACGCGTAGGCCTGCCTCGACGAGTGGGCCGGCGCCGTCACAGGCGGCCCGCCTCCACGATCCGCCGCAGGAAGCGCCGTGTGCGCTCCTGCTGCGGGTCACCGAAGACCTGCTCGGCGGTGCCGCGCTCCAGGACGACTCCACCGTCCAGAAAACAAACCTGGTCGGCGACGTCCCGCGCGAAGCCCATCTCGTGCGTCGCCAGCACCATGGTCATGCCGTCGTCCTTCAGGTCCCGGACCACCTCCAGGACCTCGCCCACGAGTTCGGGGTCGAGCGCCGCCGTGATCTCGTCCAGCAGCAACAGCCGGGGCCGCACGGCAAGCGCCCGTACGATCGCCACACGCTGCTGCTGGCCGCCGCTGAGCCGGTCCGGGTAGGCGCGAGCCTTGGCGGCCAGTCCGAGGCGCTCCAGCAGCTCTGTGGCCCGTTCCTCGGCCTCGTCGCGGGCGACGCCGTGGACCCGCCGCGGCGCCAGCGTGATGTTGTCCAGCACGGTCATGTGCGGGAACAGGTTGTACGCCTGGAAGACCACACCGATGCGACGCCGCACGGCGTCCTGGTCGGCACGGGGATCGGTGATCTCCTCGCCGTCCAGCCAGATCGCACCGTCGTCGATCTCCTCCAGGAGATTGGCGCAGCGCAGCAGCGTGGACTTGCCCGAGCCGGAGGCGCCGATCAGCGCGGTCACCGTGTGCGGGGCGACCTCCAGACCGACGTCCCGCAGCACCACCGAGCCGCCGAAGGTCTTGCGGACGGACTCCATCCGCAGAACAGGCGCGTCGTCGCTCACAGCGATCCTCCCTGGGCCTGCTGCCGGTCCATCCGCGCCGTCACCCAGTCCGTGAAGCGGGTCATCGGAATGGTCAGCGCCACGAACACCAGCCCCGCGACGATGTACGGCGTGTAGTTCAGACTCCGGCCCACGATGATGTCGGCCGCGCGGACGGCGTCCACCGCCCCGCCGATCGACACCAGACCGGTGTCCTTCTGCAGCGACACCAGGTCGTTGAGCAGTGGTGGCACCTGACGCCGTACCGCCTGGGGGAGGACGACGTAGCGCAGGGCCTGCCGGTTGGTGAGGCCCAGCGAGCGGGCCGCGGCGTGCTGCGAAGGGTGGATCGACTCGATGCCGGCCCGGAACACCTCGGCCACGTACGCCGCGTACGTCAGGGTCAGCGCCGTACCGCCCAGCAGCACCGGATCGACCGTCACGCCCTGCAGCCGCAGCGCCGGCACGCCCAGGACGACGATCATCAGGTTGATGATCAGCGGAAGGCCACGGAAGAAGTCGGTGTACGCCGCCGCCAGCACCCGCAACGGGAAGAAGACCGGGCCGCGCAGGGTGCGCGCGATCGCGATCAGCATGCCCAGAACCAGGACGGCGACGCCGCACACCGCGAGCAGGCGGACGTTCAGCCACAGCCCTTCGAGGACCTTCGGCAGCGCCTCGCGCGCGTAGTGCGCGTTGAAGAACGTCTCCCTGGTGCGCGGCCAGCCCGGCGCATTCACCACGACCAGGTACAGCACGACAGCCGTCAGCAGCGTCGAGAGCGCTGCCACGGCCGTGGCGCGGCGGGCACGCGCGCGTTGACGGCGCTCGCGCTCCAGCCGCCGTTCGGACGGTACGTAGCCGTCATCGGGAACGTCGGCGGCGGCGCCGGTCATGTCGCCCTTGTCGTCGGCCCCCTCCCGCGCCGACTCGCCCTTGGTGACCGTCACTTGAGCACCGGGGCGTCGACGGCGTCGGAGAGCCACTGCTTCTCGAGCTTCGCCAAGGTGCCGTCCTTGCGCAGGGCGTCGACGGCGCCGCTCACGCACGACGTCAGGGCGCTGCCCTTGTCCAGTACCAGCCCGAACTGCTCGGGCGTGGCGCCCTGGTTCTCGAACTGGCCGACGATCTTCGCGTTCGTCACCTCGGCCGCGGTGATGTAGAACGCGGTCGGCAGGTCGACGACGACGGCGTCGACCTGCCCGTTCTTCAGGGCGGACTTGGCCTGGTCGTTCTTGGCGTACACCGCGGCCTCCTGCTTCGGCTTCACCACGTCGGTGATGTAGTCGAGGCTCGTGGTGCCCACCTGGGCGCCCAGCTTGAGGCCCTTCAGGTCCGTGATGCTCGTCGCTTCGGCGGCCTTGCTGCCCTTCAGGGCGATGACGGCCTGACGCACGTCGTAGTAGCCGGAGGAGAAGTCGACGGCCTTCCTGCGCTCGGTGCTGATCGACACCTGGTTGATGTCGAAGTCGAAGGTCTTCACACCCGGCGCGAACGCCTTGTTGAACGGCACGCTCTGCCATACGACCGCGCTCTTGCCGTAACCCAGCTGCCGGGCCACGGCGTAGGCGACCGCAGACTCGAAGCCCTTGCCGTTGGCCGGCTTGTCGTCCTTGAACCAGGGCTCGTACGCCGGTTCGTCCGTCGCGATCGTCAGCTTGCCGGAGGCCTTGGTCGCCAACTTGCCCTTGGCGCAGCTCTTCACGGCCGATCCGGACGGGCTTGCCGACGCGTTGTCCTCGGGCTGCGGAGCACAGCCGACAGCGGTGGCGAGCAGGGCTACGGTGGCGGCGGCCAGCGCACGGCGCAGGGTGCGAGGGGCGAGGTACATGGCGGGAGATTGGCAGCGAACCCCACGTTTGTCCAGGTCATGGCCGTAACTGTCCGCATAGTGGGAACGGGTGTTGCGGTCCTGTGAACGCTGTGCGTACGCGCCCGCGCAAGGGGCACGGGGGACCGCGCCGACACCTCACCAGCCTCGGGATCGCCACTCCGCCAGGTGGGGCCGCTCGTCGCCGAGGGTCGTGTCGTTCCCGTGGCCCGGGTAGATCCACGTTTCGTCAGGCAACGGGCCGAAGACCTTCTCCTCCAGACCGTCCATCAGACTGGTGAAGTCCCGCGGATTCGTTGTCTTTCCAGGGCCTCCCGGGAAGAGGCAGTCGCCGGTGAAGACGTGCGGGTGGCCGTGCGGGTCGTCGTAGACCAGCGCGATCGAGCCCGGGGTGTGCCCCACGAGATGCCGCGCGGTGAGCTCGACACGTCCCACCCTGATGACATCGCCGTCGTCCACGAGAACATCGGTGGGCACCGGGATGCCGGGGGCATCCTCGCGGCCGGCGTACGTACGCGCGCCCGTGGCGGCGACGACCTCGGCGAGTGCCTGCCAGTGGTCGCCGTGCCGATGCGTGGTGACCACGGATGCGATGCCGTCGTCACCGATCATGCCGAGGAGCGTCTGCGCCTCGTTGGCGGCATCGATCAGAAGCTGTTCGTCGGTGGCCCGGCAGCGCAGCAGGTAGGCGTTGTTGTCCATCGGGCCGACCGCGATCTTCGTGATCATCAGGTCTTTCAGCTCGTGTACGTCGGCCGGTCCGCCGACCCTGACCTCTCCGCTGTACGTCATGGTGATCAGCCTATAGCGGGGAGTGCCCGGCGGACCGTTGTCGCGCTACAGCGGCGGCAGCTTCGGCAGCGCGCCGCCGGCCGCCTTCAGCGCGGCCCCCTCACGACGTCCGGCGAGCCAGCCCAGCAGGTCCGCCGGAGCGCCGTTAACCGTCACCTCGGGCTCGGCCGCCTCGCGTCCCGTGCTCCACGCGCGCGTGCCGTCCGTGACACGGGTTGCGGGGACCTCGGAATGCCCGAGGAAGCGCGCCGCGAGGAAGTCGATCTCCCGCTCCGTGAACTCGGCCGGAAGATCCTCCAGCTCGTACCCGATGCCGAGATCGACATGGTGCAGTTCGACCTCGATCCACCTGCGGAACGGCACGCGCGACGCGGAGTCGGTGACCCCGTTGCGCAGCTCCACCGTGCGCCTCCAGTCCGCCGGCGCGTCCCCCGCCGCCTGGAAGCGGGCCGCCGTCTCGCGCAGGTCGGCGAGCTGGGCGTCGAGCGGACGCGAGGCGTCGCGTTCGATGTCGGCGTCCCGCGCCTCGGCGCTCGCGTACATGGGCCGGCCCTCCAGAACGTTCACGAGCGCGTCCGCGTTGCGGGCGAGGTGGGCGAGGACGTGGCCGCGAGTCCAGCCCGGAAGCCGTGACGGCTCGGCGAGCGATGCGTTGTCCAGTTCGGCGACCGCGGTCAGCAGCCGTTCGGTCGCGTCCCGTACACATGCCAGGTCATGAGCGTGATCAATCATGGGCCTGACATTAGCCCCGCCACACCTTCGGGTGAAGGTGGTGAAGCCCGTCCGCAAATCGAAAGCACGTGCTATATCGTCGGAGGCGACGTCGGGCATGCTGGATGGCCGGGGGTTGTTATGCAATCGGGCAATCCGACCGGCGTTGTCAGTGGCTCCCCCTAGTCTGAAGAAGCACGGGGGCCCCGCCCCTGTCACTTCTCTCAAGAAAGGTGCGGACCGGCGTGGCCGACCGTCTCATCGTCCGTGGCGCGCGCGAGCACAACCTGAAGAACGTCTCGCTCGACCTGCCTCGTGACTCGCTCATCGTCTTCACGGGCCTGTCCGGGTCGGGCAAGTCCTCCCTGGCCTTCGACACGATCTTCGCGGAGGGCCAGCGCCGCTACGTGGAGTCGCTCTCCTCGTACGCCCGGCAGTTCCTCGGCCAGATGGACAAGCCGGACGTGGACTTCATCGAAGGCCTGTCCCCGGCGGTCTCCATCGACCAGAAGTCGACCTCGCGCAACCCGCGCTCGACGGTCGGCACCATCACCGAGGTCTACGACTACCTGCGTCTGCTCTTCGCGCGCATCGGCAAGCCGCACTGCCCCGAGTGCGGCCGCCCGATCTCGCGCCAGTCGCCGCAGGCCATCGTGGACAAGGTCCTGGAGCTGCCGGAGGGGAGCCGCTTCCAGGTGCTGTCGCCGCTCGTGCGCGAGCGCAAGGGCGAGTTCGTGGACCTCTTCGCCGACCTGCAGACCAAGGGCTACTCCCGCGCGCGCGTGGACGGCCGGACCATCCAGCTCTCCGACCCGCCGGCGCTGAAGAAGCAGGAGAAGCACACCATCGAGGTGGTCGTGGACCGCCTCACGGTGAAGGAGTCCGCCAAGCGCCGGCTCACCGACTCCGTGGAGACCGCCCTCGGTCTGTCCGGCGGCATGATCGTGCTCGACTTCGTCGACCTCCCCGAGGACGACCCCGAGCGCGAGCGCATGTATTCCGAGCACCTGTACTGCCCGTACGACGACCTGTCCTTCGAGGAGCTGGAGCCCCGCTCCTTCTCCTTCAACTCGCCCTTCGGCGCCTGCCCCGACTGCACCGGCATCGGCACGCGCATGGAGGTCGACCCGGAACTGATCGTCCCGGACCCGGACAAGTCCCTGGACGAGGGCGCCATCCACCCCTGGTCGCACGGGCACACCAAGGACTACTTCGGCCGCCTGATCGGCGCCCTCGCGGATGCCCTCGGCTTCCGTACGGACATCCCGTTCGCGGGCCTGCCCCAGCGCGCGAAGAAGGCCCTGCTGTACGGCCACAAGACCCAGATCGAGGTGCGCTACCGCAACCGGTACGGCCGCGAGCGGGTGTACACCACGCCCTTCGAGGGCGCGGTGCCGTTCGTGAAGCGCCGCCACAGCGAGGCCGAGAGCGACGCCAGCCGCGAGCGCTTCGAGGGCTACATGCGCGAGGTGCCCTGCCCGAGCTGTGAGGGCACGCGCCTGAAGCCGATCGTCCTCGCGGTCACGATCATGGAGAAGTCGATCGCCGAGGTCTCCGGGATGTCGATCAGCGACTGCGCGGACTTCCTGGGCCGGCTGAAGCTGAACGCCCGGGACAAGAAGATCGCCGAGCGCGTGCTGAAGGAGGTCAACGAGCGGCTGCGCTTCCTGGTCGACGTCGGCCTGGACTACCTCTCACTGAACCGCGCGGCCGGCACGCTCTCCGGCGGCGAGGCCCAGCGCATCCGCCTGGCCACGCAGATCGGCTCCGGTCTCGTCGGCGTCCTGTACGTCCTGGACGAGCCGTCCATCGGCCTGCACCAACGGGACAACCACCGGCTGATCGAGACCCTGGTCCGGCTGCGCGACATGGGCAACACGCTCATCGTCGTGGAGCACGACGAGGACACCATCAAGGTCGCCGACTGGGTGGTGGACATCGGTCCCGGAGCCGGCGAGCACGGCGGCAAGGTCGTACACAGCGGCTCGCTGAAGGAACTGCTCGCCAACACCGAGTCGCAGACCGGCGCGTACCTCTCGGGCCGCAAGGCGATCCCGCTCCCGGACATCCGCCGCCCCCGCGACCCGTCCCGGCAGCTCACCGTGCACGGCGCCCGCGAGAACAACCTGCAGGACATCGACGTGTCGTTCCCGCTGGGTGTGTTCACGGCCGTCACGGGCGTCTCCGGATCCGGCAAGTCCACGCTGGTCAACGACATCCTCTACACGCACCTGGCCCGCGAGCTGAACGGCGCACGGAACGTCCCCGGACGGCACACGCGCGTGGACGGCGACGACCTGGTCGACAAGGTCGTCCACGTCGACCAGTCGCCGATCGGCCGCACCCCGCGGTCCAACCCGGCGACGTACACCGGCGTCTTCGACCACATCCGCAAGCTGTTCGCCGAGACCACCGAGGCGAAGGTCCGCGGGTATCTGCCGGGCCGCTTCTCCTTCAACGTCAAGGGCGGCCGCTGCGAGAACTGCGCGGGCGACGGCACGATCAAGATCGAGATGAACTTCCTCCCGGACGTCTACGTCCCGTGCGAGGTCTGCCACGGCGCCCGGTACAACCGGGAGACCCTGGAGGTCCACTACAAGGGCAAGTCCATCGCCGACGTGCTGAACATGCCGATCGAGGAGGCCGCCGACTTCTTCGAGGCCGTCCCGGCCATCTCCCGGCACCTGAGGACACTGAAGGACGTCGGCCTCGGCTACGTCCGCCTCGGCCAGTCCGCCACCACCCTCTCCGGCGGCGAGGCCCAGCGTGTGAAGCTGGCCAGCGAACTGCAGAAGCGCTCCACCGGGCGCACGGTCTACGTCCTGGACGAGCCGACCACCGGTCTGCACTTCGAGGACATCAGCAAGCTGCTGACGGTCCTCGGCGGCCTGGTCGACAAGGGCAACACGGTCATCGTCATCGAGCACAACCTCGACGTGATCAAGACCGCCGACTGGATTGTGGACATGGGTCCCGAGGGCGGTGCCGGCGGTGGCCTCGTGGTCGCCGAAGGCACGCCGGAGGAGGTCGCCGGGGTGCCGGCCAGCCACACCGGCAAGTTCCTGCGCGAGATCCTCGGCGCCGACCGCATCAGCGACGCGGACCCGGCGACGGCACCCCGTGCGACCACGGTCCGGAAGACGGCCGCGGCTGCGACGGCGGCGAAGAAGACGGTGACGGCCAAGGCCAACAACACGGCCACCAAGAAGGCCGCCACAACCACGAAGAAGACGACGCCCGCGAAGAAGACGACGCGGGCACGCAAGGCCTGACGCAGGCAGCAGACAAGGTCTGACACACAGCCAAAGAGCGGCGCCCCGCGGGAACTTCCCGCGGGGCGCCGTTCGTTCCACCATCAGCCACCCCGGCTCCGAGGTCCGACACATCCCCGCACCACGGGTCCGGCCGCACCTTGACACCAGCAGAGAGAAACAGCAGAGAAGCAGCAGGGAGAAAAGGGGCCGCTCACAGGTCACCCAGCTCGGCCGCGTACGGCGGCTCGGCCCCCGCCCGCGAGCAGGTGATCGCCGCCGCGCGTGCCGCGAAGCGCAGCAGCCGCGTCCAGCCCTGAGTCCCCAGGGCGGCGAGCGCTTCCTCCGACAGCGCGTCCTGTACGGAAAGACCGTGCAACAGTGCCGCGTTCACCGTGTCCCCGGCGCCGATGGTGTCCACCACGGCGACCTTCTCACCCGGTACGGAGTACTCCGCGCCGTCTCGGGTGAACACGGTCAGACCCTCCCCGCCCCGGGTCACCACGACGGCCGCCGGTCCCGCGGCCAGCCACTCGCGCGGGGTGCCGCCCAGCCACTCGGCGTCCTCCGCGGAGAGCTTCAGCAGCGTCACCGAGGGCAGCCAGCTCTTGAAACGTGCCCGGTAGGCGTCCGCGTCCGGGATCAGCCCCGCCCGGATGTTCGGGTCGAGCGCGGTGAACAGCCCCTGTCCGGCCGCCGAGCGCATCAGCTTCTCATAGGCGCTCGCTCCTGGTTCAAGGACGAGCGAGCAGGTGCCGAAGGACACGGCGCGCGTGCCGGCGGGCAGCGCGGTGGGAGTGGTGAACAGACGGTCGGCGGTGCCGTCTACATAGAAGGAGTACGCGGCCGAGCCGCCGGCGTCGATCGTGGCCACCGCCAGAGTCGTCGGCTCCGCCCCGCGCTGCACGCCCGACACATCCACGCCGGCCCCTCGCAGCCCGTCGAGCAGGGCCTCACCGAAGGCGTCGTACGACGTCCGGGAGCAGAACGCGGTGCGGGAGCCGAGCCGGCCGAGGGCCACGGCGGTGTTGTACGGGCCGCCGCCGAGCGCCGGCTTCAGTTCCGCGAGGGCACCCGAGCCCTGCGGCACCAGGTCGATGAGTGCCTCACCGGCGACGACGATCACGAGGCGTTTCCTTTCTCCGACGGCGTGGATGACGTGGTGTGCCCGGGCTCTTCGGACCGGCCCGGCTCCTCCGGGCACCCGCAGGACGTGCGGTGGACGAACGCACACGGCAGCCGCACCGTCCGGGTCGGCCGGCGCGGCTCGTCCAGACGGTCCAGGAGCACCTGCACGGCCTGGGCGCCCAGCTCTCTGCTGGGCTGGGCGATGGCGGTGAGCCGGGGCGAGAACAGGTCGGCCCAGGCGAAGTCGTCCACACAGCACAAGGCAATGTCGCCCGGGACGGACAGGCCGTGCCGGCGCAGGGCGCGCAGGGTACCGATGGTCATCGCGTTGTTGGCGGTGACGAGCGCCGTGGGCGGATCGGGCAGGGCGAGCAGGGCGGCCGTGGCCTGCTCGGCACCCGCCGACTCGGAATTGCCGGACACGAGGAGCCGTTCGTCGTGGACCAGGCCGGCGGCGGTGAGGCCGTCCCGGTAGCCGGAGACACGCTCACTGGTGGTGCTGAGCCCGGGCAGACCCGCGACCAGACCGATCCGGCGATGTCCCAGCCCGGCGAGATGGGTGACGAGGCGGGCGGTCGGTTCGGCGCTGTCGGCGCAGACCTGGTCGTACCAGGGCGTGCCCCCGCCGGGCGCTCCACCGCCGACCGCGGTGCCGTCCCGCACGTCTGCGTCGATCGTCCGGTCCAGAAAGACGGTCGCTACGGCATGGCGGCGGAGGTAGCCGACCAGCTCGTGCGGATGCGCGGACGGCGCGACGATCATTCCGTCGACCCGGCGTTCGTGGAGGAGCTGCACGACCTTGCGTTCGTGCCCGGGGTCGTCGTGAGGGTCCGCGATGAGCAGGCCGTACCCCGCCTCCAGGGCGGTGGCCTCGACGCCCTGGAGGATCTCCGTGAAGTACGGGTTGCTGATCGCCGACACCGCGAGCCCGATGGAGCGGGTGCGGGAGGTCACCAGGGAGCGGGCCAGGGTGTTGGGGGTGTAACCGAGCGCGTCGATGGCGTCCAGCACGGCCTGGCGGGTGTGGGGCAACACCGGACGGGTGCCGTTCAGGACGTGGGAAACGGTCGCCACGGAGACCCCGGCGCTCCGCGCGACGTCCGCCATCGTGGTCATCGCTTTTCCCTTCCTGAGCCGACTGCGCCGACGCAGCAACCGATCGCCGCGGACGCGTTGAGCGAACGCACTGCTCGCACCGCACAGAGCCGCCGGCCCGAACGGCCGTGGGCCCTTCCGGCCGGGACGGTATCCCATCGACCGTGCTCGCGTAAACGCTTGCGCAAGCGTTTACGCCTCCTCTCGCCGCCCCCGCCCCCAACCCTCGTCTCTCCCCGTCACCTCACTGACGCCCTGGCCCGCGGCCTGGCCCCCCCACCCCAAGGCCGACCCTTCTGCCCGGGTATCGTCGCCCTGCACATCCCTTGAGCAGTGGAGTTCCAGATGCCTGCCCGCCCCTCCGCGAGCCGCCGTACCGTCCTTCGAGGGGCCGCCGTGGCCCCGGTCGCCGGACTCGGTCTGGCGGCGTGCTCGGTGCCGGGGCAGGTCAGCTCGGCAGCGGCCACCCCGACCGCGCCGGTCGACCTCGGTGCCGAGAGCGAGATCGCGAAGGGCGGCGCCAAGCTCTACCGGGATCACAACGTCGTCGTCAGCCGCGACGGGAGCGGCGAGCTGAAGGCGTACAGCACCATCTGCACGCACGCGGGGTGTCCCATCAACAAGCTGGAGGGCACGACTCTGATCTGTCCCTGTCACGGCAGCCAGTTCGACGCCGTGACGGGCAAGGTGGTCCAGTCGCCGGCCACCGAGCCCCTGGTCACACTGCCGGTCAAGACCACGAACGGAAGGATCATCGCCGGCCCGGGCGCCTGACCGGCCCGCTCCCACACCAGCACACCCGCGGCTGCGTGCGCCGCCGCCGGCTGTCCCGCCCCCACAGTTGTCCCGCCCCACAGCCCCCCGCTGACCGCGCTGCGCCGCCTGCGGTCACGCCGCCGTGCCGCTCAGCCGCACCCGGCCCGCTGCTCCTGCTCCCGAAGCGCGTAGCCACTCCCGTCACGGCCTCGCGCCGAGGTCCGCCGCCCGCCCCCCGGCACTCCCCGCCTCCTGATGCTCCGCGCCCCTGGCTGCCGCCCGTGCC
This sequence comes from Streptomyces sp. NPDC053069, assembly GCF_044546895.1. Taxonomy (NCBI): domain Bacteria; kingdom Bacillati; phylum Actinomycetota; class Actinomycetes; order Kitasatosporales; family Streptomycetaceae; genus Streptomyces; species Streptomyces sp. NPDC053069. Next base: position 244,822 of record NZ_JBITZN010000008.1, read on the forward strand.
AAGGTGCTGCCCTCATCGCGCCCGCGGAGCAGCAGCCGCTACCCGCCCCCGCACCCAGGTGCCACCTTCACCACCCGCCCACCACCTGCCCACCCCCCGCCCACGACCGGCCCACCATCCGTCGCCGCGCCGTCGGCCGTCCCGCTCCCTCTGCCCTTCCGCCGAGCCGGCAGCCCCGGCTTCGGACCGGCGCGACGGATCCCGGCGCACCAACAGGCCTTAGCTCAGACCCTCAACAGCCCCACAGCGCACCACGTCCAGGCGGCTTCACTCCCACTCCCACGCAATGCCGACGATCCCCGGACGGATCCGTGGCTCGACCACATGGACGCAGTGGTGCGGGCCGGTGACCGGCAGGTCGTGCCGGCCGCTGCGCGGGGCCGCCGTCGAGTGCTGGGTGAAGCGTTGGCAGCGCATCGGCAGGGCGGCCGCGTCGAACCGCACCTGGAGGGCGTACTGGCCGCCGGGATGGCCGAAGTGGTGGAGGTACTCGCGGGAGGCTCCGGCCGTGCCGTCCTCGATGCCGTACCGGAAGAGGAAGGTGTCCCCGGAGCGCAGTCGGGTGCCGAAGAGCAGCTCGGCCACCAGCACGCCGGTGTCCTGGTCCCAGCGGACACGTCCCGTGCGGCAGTTCTCCAGCGCCCGGACCCTGATGTCGTGCGGGCGGCAGCCGGGATCGCCGTGGTGCACGGCGAGGAAGCGGTCCACGCCGTCGCGGTGGGCCCGCACGATGTGGTGGGCCTCGCGGCCCGCCAGCTCGCGCCGGGCGCCGATGCGGACGCATTCGTGGTGGCCCACGGTGCGCAGCCCGCCGTCGAGGGACCAGCCCAGCTCGGCCCGGAGCCGGTCCAGCACGTCCGAGGCCTCGATCAGGGAGCGATACGAGCGCACGGCCGGGTGGCCGGCCACCGTGCGCTCGTCGGCCTCGGCGAGCAGCCGGATCAGCGACTCGTCCGGCAGGTGGAGGATCTCCTCCAGCGCCCGTACCGCACGCAACGACTCCGGGCGCTGGGGGCGGCGGGCGCCCTGTTGCCAGTAACTCAGGCTGGTGACGCCGACCTTCACCCCGTGGCGGGACAGATGGTGCTGGACGCGCTGGAGCGGCAGCCCGCGTGCGGCGATCGCGGCGCGCAGCGCCACATGGAAGGGGCCGCCCCGCAGGGCCGTGTCCAGTTCCGCGGTGGGGAGGTGCGCGTGCTCCGTGGCATGCCGCATGCCGGGGCGCCTTTCTGTGAGGTGTCACAACGGCTGGTCAGACCGTCTGAGCGGGTGTGCGGGGCCACCCCCGTGGGCGCCGGTGGACGCCGTGACTGCGCACGCTGCGCCCGTACGCGAGCGTGCACGGCCCCGAGTTCCCCCGCATTGAAGCGTGTTGACCAGACCCCGACAACACCTCGAACCCGCCATGGCCGCGGCCGGTCGGGCCGAGCGACCGGAGCAGGGCCGCCGGCCACGAACAGCGTGCTCCCCGGGGCGTCCCGGCGGGGAGATCAGCGCGTGACGGAGACCTGGTCGTTCGCCGGTGTCCCCGCCGTCCGGTACCTGATCGGAACGGCCCTGCCACCGGCGGACACAGGCGGACACAGGCCGGCGTGTGGACGGCTGAGCGGCACGGGGCGGGCGTTGTCCACAGGCCCGACGCGGTGTCGGTGCGCGCCAGTAGGGTGTGAGACATGGCCGACCCCTCCAGCTACCGCCCCAGGCCGGGTGAGATCCCGGACTGCCCCGGGGTGTACAGGTTCCGTGACGAGCACCGCCGGGTGATCTACGTCGGAAAGGCGAAAAGCCTGCGCCAGCGCCTGGCGAACTACTTCCAGGACCTGGCGAACCTGCACCCGCGCACCCGGACGATGGTGACCACCGCCGCGTCCGTGGAGTGGACCGTGGTGTCCACGGAGGTCGAGGCCCTCCAGCTGGAGTACTCCTGGATCAAGGAGTACGACCCGCGGTTCAACGTCAAGTACCGCGACGACAAGAGCTACCCGTACCTCGCGGTGACGATGAACGAGGAGTTCCCGCGTGTGCAGGTGATGCGCGGTCACAAGAAGAAGGGTGTCCGGTACTTCGGGCCGTACGGGCACGCGTGGGCCATCCGGGACACCGTCGACCTGCTGCTGCGTGTGTTCCCGGTGCGCACCTGCTCGGCCGGCGTGTTCAAGAACGCCGCCCGTACGGGTCGCCCCTGCCTGCTCGGCTACATCGGCAAGTGCTCCGCCCCCTGCGTCGGCCGGATCGACCCCGAGGACCACCAGGAGCTGGCCGAGGAGTTCTGCGACTTCATGGCCGGCCGCACCGGCACCTACCTCCGCCGTCTGGAGAAGCAGATGATGGAGGCGGCCGAGGAGATGGAGTACGAGCGGGCCGCTCGGTTGCGCGACGACATCGAGGCCCTGAAGAAGGCCATGGAGAAGAACGCCGTCGTGCTCGCCGACGCGACCGACGCCGACCTCATCGCCGTCGCCGAGGACGAGCTGGAGGCGGCCGTGCAGATCTTCCATGTGCGGGGCGGCCGGGTGCGCGGCCAGCGCGGCTGGGTGACCGACAAGGTGGAGGAGATCACCACCGGCGCCCTGGTCGAGCACGCCCTGCAGCAGCTCTACGGCGAGGAGACCGGGGACGCGGTCCCCAAGGAGGTCCTGGTCCCGGCGCTGCCCGAGCCGGTCGAACCGGTCCAGGAGTGGCTGGCCGGCCGCCGCGGGGCGAACGTCTCCCTGCGCATCCCGCAGCGCGGCGACAAGAAGGCGCTGATGGAGACCGTGCAGCGCAACGCCCAGCAGGCTCTCGCACTGCACAAGACCAAGCGTGCCTCCGACCTGACCACGCGCTCGCGCGCCCTGGAGGAGATCGCCGAGGCACTCGACCTGGACAGCGCGCCGCTGCGGATCGAGTGTTACGACATCTCGCATCTGCAGGGGGAGGACGTGGTCGCCTCCATGGTCGTCTTCGAGGACGGCCTGCAGCGCAAGGGCGAGTACCGCCGCTTTCAGATCAAGGGCTTCGCGGGCCAGGACGACGTCCGCTCCATGCACGAGGTGATCACCCGCCGCTTCCGGCGTTACCTCGCCGAGAAGGAGAGGACGGGGGAGTGGGCCGACGGCGAGGGGACCGCCGCGAACGGCGAGAGCGCCCTTCCCGACGGCGAGCCGCTCGCCGGCTCGCTGAAGGACGACGACGGCCGTCCCAGGAAGTTCGCCTACCCGCCGCAGCTGGTCGTCGTCGACGGCGGTCAGCCACAGGTCGCCGCGGCCCGGCGCGCCCTGGACGAGCTGGGCATCGACGACATCGCCGTCTGCGGCCTCGCCAAGCGGCTGGAGGAGGTCTGGGTGCCCGGCGAGGACGACCCGGTCGTCCTGCCCCGCACCAGTGAGGGCCTGTATCTGCTCCAGCGCGTCCGGGACGAGGCGCACCGGTTTGCGATCACCTACCAGCGGACGAAGCGGGCCAAGCGCTTCCGGTCCGGCCCCCTGGACGACGTCCCCGGCCTCGGCGAGACCCGCAAGCAGGCACTCATCAAGCATTTCGGCTCGGTGAAGAAGCTGCGGTCCGCCACAATCGAACAGATCCAGGAGGTGCCCGGGATAGGCCGGAAGACGGCCGAGACGATTGCCGTGGCCCTCGCCCAGGCGGCCCCGGCCGCACCCGCCGTGAACACGGCGACTGGAGAGATCATTGATGATGAGGAACCCGATACGACGATGGGTTCCTCGGGGGAGCCCGTAACCGCGGGTCTCCCGGACGAACGACGGGGGCAGGAGACATGACCGAGCACGACGCACAGCCCACAGCGGAGCGAGATCCGGCCCCCCGGGAAGCGGGGCCCGACCAGCCACAGGCCGCGGCCGGTGAGCAGCCCGCGGCGCAGGAAAACGGAGCACAGGTGAGCACGGACGCTACGTCCGCCCAGGCCCCCGAAGCGGCCATCCCCGAACTGGTGATCATCTCCGGCATGTCCGGAGCGGGACGGTCGACGGCGGCCAAGTGTCTGGAGGACCTCGGCTGGTTCGTCGTGGACAACCTCCCGCCCGCCCTCATCCCCACCATGGTGGAGCTGGGCGCCCGCTCGCAGGGCAACGTGGCGCGGATCGCGGTCGTCGTGGACGTGCGGGGCCGGCGCTTCTTCGACAATCTGCGCGAATCCCTCGCCGACCTGGACACCCGTGGCGTCACCCGGCGCATCGTCTTCCTCGAGTCCTCCGACGAGGCCCTGGTACGCCGCTTCGAGTCGGTGCGCCGCCCGCACCCCCTGCAGGGCGACGGCCGTATCGTCGACGGCATCGCCGCCGAGCGGGAGCTGCTGCGCGAGCTGCGCGGCGACGCCGACCTGGTGATCGACACCTCCAGCCTGAACGTGCACGAGCTGCGCGCCAAGATGGACGCCCAGTTCGCCGGCGAGGAGGAGCCCGAGCTGCGGGCCACGGTGATGTCCTTCGGCTTCAAGTACGGCCTCCCGGTCGACGCCGACCTGGTCGCGGACATGCGGTTCCTGCCCAACCCGCACTGGGTGCCGGAGCTGCGCCCCTACACCGGCCTCAACGAGGAGGTCGCCGCGTATGTCTTCAACCAGCCCGGTGCGAAGGAGTTCCTCGACCGGTACGCCGAACTGCTGCGGCTCATCGCGGCCGGCTACCGGCGCGAGGGCAAGAGGTATGTGACCATCGCCATCGGCTGTACCGGCGGCAAGCACCGCTCGGTCGCGATGTCGGAGAAGCTCGCCGCGCGCCTCGCGGCCGAGGGCGTGGAGACGGTGGTCGTACACCGGGACATGGGACGGGAATGACGGAACGTACACGGCGGCTCAGCCGGCTGCGCAGGATGGTGCCGGAGGGACGCGCGGGCCGTGCGGCTGCCGAGTCCCGGCCGGTCCGGCCCGCCGAGGCCCGCGGTGGCCGGCCCCGCCGCCGGGGCGCACAGCCCAAGGTGGTCGCGCTCGGCGGCGGTATGGGCCTGTCCGCCTCGCTCGCCGCGCTGCGCCGGATCACCGGCGACCTCACGGCCGTCGTCACCGTGGCCGACGACGGCGGTTCCAGTGGCCGGCTGCGCGACGAGCTGGGCGTGCTGCCGCCCGGTGACCTGCGCAAGGCGCTGGCCGCGCTGTGCGGTGACGACGACTGGGGCCAGACCTGGGCCCGGGTCATCCAGCACCGCTTCACCTCGCAGGGCGATCTGCACGACCACGCGGTCGGCAATCTGCTCATCGTCGCCCTGTGGGAGCAGCTCGGCGACCATGTGCAGGCGCTGGACCTGGTCGGCAAGCTGCTCGGCGCGCACGGGCGCGTGCTGCCCATGTCCGCCGTACCGCTGGAGCTGCAGGCCCTGGTCAAGGGGCATGATCCTGACCGTCCGGACGACGTGGACACCGTGCTCGGGCAGGCGACGGTCGCGCTGACGCCCGGCGAGGTCCAGTCGGTACACCTGGTGCCGCACGACCCGCCGGCCGTGCCCGAGGCCGTGGCGGCGGTCCTGGACGCGGACTGGGTGGTGCTCGGCCCCGGCTCGTGGTTCTCCTCGGTGATCCCGCACCTGCTCGTCCCCGAGCTGCTGGACGCTCTCACGGAGACCAAGGCGCGCAAGGTGCTGTCCTTGAACCTCGCCCCGCAGCCGGGAGAAACCGAGGGCTTCTCCCCGCAGCGTCATTTGGAGGTTTTGGGGCGACACGCCCCTAAACTCGCCCTGGACGTGGTGCTGGCCGACCAGGCCGCCGTGCCCGACCGCGACTCGCTCACCGAGGCCGCCAAACGGCTGGGAGCCGCGATCGAGCTGGCACCGGTGGCCCGGACCGATGGATCACCCCGGCATGATCCGGAGCTGTTGGCCGCCGCGTACGACCGTATTTTTCGGATGCATGGAAGGATCGGCCCATGGCGATGACGGCAGCGGTGAAGGACGAGATCTCCCGGCTCCCCGTCACCCGGACCTGCTGCAGGAAGGCGGAGGTTTCCGCCATTCTGCGGTTCGCCGGCGGCCTTCACCTGGTGAGCGGGCGCATCGTGATCGAGGCGGAGCTGGACACCGCGATGGCGGCCCGCCGTCTCAAGCGGGACATCCTGGAGATCTTCGGCCACAGCTCCGAGCTGATCGTGATGGCGCCCGGCGGTCTGCGCCGCGGCTCGCGGTACGTCGTGCGGGTGGTCGCGGGCGGTGACCAGCTGGCCCGTCAGACGGGCCTCGTGGACGGCCGGGGCCGGCCGATCCGCGGCCTGCCCCCGCAGGTGGTCTCCGGGGCCACCTGTGACGCGGAGGCCGCCTGGCGCGGGGCCTTCCTGGCGCACGGATCGCTGACCGAGCCCGGCCGTTCCTCCTCGCTGGAGGTGACCTGCCCGGGCCCGGAGGCCGCGCTCGCGCTGGTCGGCGCCGCCCGCCGGCTGTCCATCGCCGCCAAGGCGCGCGAGGTGCGGACGGTGGACCGGGTCGTGGTCCGCGACGGTGACGCGATCGGTGCGCTGCTGACCCGGCTCGGCGCGCACGAGTCCGTGCTGGCCTGGGAGGAGCGCCGGATGCGCCGCGAGGTGCGGGCCACCGCCAACCGGCTCGCCAACTTCGACGACGCCAACCTGCGCCGTTCGGCCCGTGCCGCGGTGGCCGCCGGGGCCCGCGTCCAGCGGGCGCTGGAGATCCTCGGTGAGGAGGTTCCCGAGCACCTCGCGGCGGCCGGCCGGCTGCGCATGGAGCACAAGCAGGCCTCCCTGGAGGAACTGGGCGCGCTCGCCGACCCGCCGCTGACCAAGGACGCGGTCGCGGGCCGTATCCGCCGCCTGCTGGCGATGGCCGACAAGCGCGCCGCCGACCTGGGCATCCCGGGTACGGAGGCGAACCTCACGGAGGAGCTGGCGGACAACCTGGCCGGCTGACCGCCGCCGTACCAAGCCGCCGGTGCCGTACGCCCATTCGGGTGGTCGGCACCGGCGTTGCGTGTCCATGAGGCGCTCTTGACTCGATCATGAGGTGACATGAGCCTGGCAACTTGTTCGCCGCTGTGGCGGACCACCGCTAGGGGGGTTCATGAGACACCGAGCGAAATCGATCCTCGCTGTCGGCGCGCTTCTCATCGGCGCAGCGAGCCTCGCACCCCACGCCCAGGCCCGGAGCGGTAACCCGGCGACGTCCGGCCCGGACGAGATCAGGGTCTACCGCGCCGCCGTCACCCCGCAGCAGATTCCTCTGCTCCTCACGGCCGGACAGGACGGGCAGGAACTCGGCGAGCAGGTCACCGGACCCGGGAAGACCGAGGTCGAGGTCTACCTCACCGGCAAGCAGGCGGCGGCGCTGCGGAAAGAGGGCGTCGACCTCACCGAGCACACCCTGTCGGCGCGGGCACAGGCACGCGTCACGACCGCGTCGCAGGGCGTGTTCCGCCCGTACGGCGGCAGCGGCGGCCTGAAGGAGGAGATCCTCCGGACCGCCCGGGCCAACCCCGGCCTGACCAAGGTCGAGTCCATCGGCAGGACGATCAACGGGCAGGACATCCTCGCCCTCAAACTCACCAGGAACGCCGGGAGGACGAAGGACGGCTCCAGGCCGTCCGTGCTGTATCTGTCCAACCAGCACGCGCGTGAGTGGATCACGCCCGAGATGACCCGGCGCCTGATGCACTACTACCTGGACAACTACCGCACGGACCAACGCATTCGGAAGATCGTCGACTCGACCGAGCTGTGGTTCGTCATCTCGGCCAACCCCGACGGCTACGACTACACGTTCAAGAACGCCGGAACCCGCCTGTGGCGCAAGAACCTGCGGGACGTCAACGGCGACGGTGTCATCGGCGCGGGCGACGGCGTCGACCTCAACCGCAACTTCCCCTACAAGTGGGGCTACGACGACGAGGGCTCGTCCCCCAACTCCACCAGCGAGACCTACCGCGGCGCGAGCCCCGAGTCGGAGCCCGAGACCAAGGCGCTGGACGGCTTCGAGAAACGCATCGGGTTCCGATACGCCGTCAACTACCACTCCGCGGCCGAACTCCTCCTGTACGGCGTCGGCTGGCAGGTCGCCACGCCGAGCCCCGACGACGTCCTCTACCAGGCGCTCGCCGGCACCCCGGACAAGCCGGCCGTCCCCGGCTACCATCCGCAGCTCTCCTCGGAGCTGTACACCACCAACGGCGAGGCGGACGGGCACGCGTCGAACGTCGACGGCGTCGCGATGTTCACTCCCGAGATGTCGACCTGCCAGACCGCGTCGAACGTCGACCCGAACGACGCCTGGAAGCCCGAGGACTGCCGGTCGGAGTTCAGCTTCCCCGACGACGAGAAGCTGATCCGGCAGGAGTTCGCCAAGAACATCCCGTTCGCGCTCTCCGTCGCCGAGACCGCCGTACATCCGGACAGGCCTGCCTCCTCGGTCGGGCGGAGCGCGGCCGACTTCACCCCGGGCGCGTTCTCCACGTCGTACTCCCGGGGCGCGGACCAGGAGGTCTCCGTGGTCGCCCGCAAGGCGATCCGCGACAAGGAACTGAAGTACCGGGTCAACGGCGGACGCGTCCACGACGGGACGCTGCGGCACTGGAAGGGCGGCAAGACCTACGGCGGCGCGGACGACCTGTACTTCGACGAGTACCGGGCCACGGTGCGGGGCGGCGGGCCGGGTGACAAGGTCGAGGTGTGGTTCACCGGCGCGACGAAGAGCGGCAAGAAGGTCGCCGGCTCCCACTTCACCTACACCGTCGCCGAGCGGCCGAGGGCCGACACGCTCGTCGTCGCCGAGGAGGGCACGACGGCCACGCAGGCGCAGAAGTACGTCGACGCGCTCAAGGCGGCCGGGCACCCGGCGATCGTGTGGGACGTGGCCGGGCAGGGCGTCCCGGACGCGCTCGGCGTGCTGAAGCACTTCAGGACGGTCGTGCACTACTCCGGCACGAAGGGCCCCGGCAACGCCACCCAGCTGCAGCTGCGCGCCTACCTCAACGAGGGCGGCAGGCTGATCGAGGCCGGTGAGCTGGCCGGCGGCGGCGTCAGACTCGGCGACGGCAGCCTCTCGGACGACTTCAGCCAGTACTACCTGGGCGCCTACAGCCGTACCTCGGCCAAGGGAGCCACCGGCTTCACCGGCTCCGGCGCCCTGGACGGCTACACCGGCGCCCTCGGCGACGCGCCCGGCAACCCGCTGGACAAGGCCGGCACCTACAGCGTGACCTCCGACGAGCTTCCGGTGTCCACGTACCCGCAGTTCAAGAGCGCGGGGGCGGGCCGGTTCGCCGGGGCCGTCAATCCCTACGGGCCGTACTCCGGGTCGTACATGGCCGCCGCCGTGCACACCGACGACGCCTACAAGCGCCTCACCCGCACCATCGACCTCACCGGCGTCGGCGCCGCCGACAAGCCGGCCCTCACCACCCGGCTGCTGTGGGACACCGAGCCGGGTTACGACCACGCGGTGATCGAGGCGCACACGGTGGGCGCGGACGACTGGACGACCCTGCCGGAGGCCGGCGGCGCCACCAAGACGGCCGCGCCGTCCGACTGCGGGGCCGGGTTCCTGATCGCCGAGCACCCGTGGCTGAAGCACTATCTGACGCTCGCGGACAAGGCCTGCGCCACGACCGGCACGACCGGCTCCTGGAACAGCCTCACCGGCAGCTCCGGTGGCTGGCAGCGGCTCACCTTCGACCTGAGCGCCTACGCGGGGAAGTCCGTCGAGGTCTCGATCGGCTACATCACGGACCAGGGCACCGGCGGACACGGAGTCCTCGCCGACGACGCCTCGCTCGTCGTCGCCGGCACGGCCAGGGAGACCGAGGGGTTCGAGTCGTCCCTGGGCGCCTGGCACGTGACCGGACCGCCCGCGGGCAGCCCGGCCGCACTGAAGGACTGGGCGCGCACCCGGGCCCTCTTCCAGACGTACGGAGCGGTCACCACGGACGACACCGTGCTGCTCGGTTTCGGCCTGGAGCAGGTGTCGTCGGCGGCCGACCGGGCAGCCCTGATGAGGAAGGCGTGCGCGGCGCTCGGCGGGTGAGGGCCGCCACGTTGACAGATCCCGCTCACCTTGTTCCAACAGGTGAGCGGGAGCCCTCTCAGGGGTGCGCAGAAGTGCCCCTGATCAAGTGAGCCGACCCGCTCACGAACGAGTGAAGACAGCGCAAAAATTGCCCGGCATTCCGTGCTAAATACGGGTGAATCCACTGCCGTTCCGGGAGGTTCCGTACCCCTACTGGCGGGTACGGAATGCCTGCCCGTGTATGGGCCGTCTCGATGTCACTCCGGGGCCCTCCGGGAGGTAGGGTCGGTGGTGGTCGGGGACATCCCAAACAGAGCTCGCCGGCACCGCATGGCCGGCGTACCAACGAGGAGATCGGTTCGTGACGATCCGCGTAGGCATCAACGGCTTCGGCCGCATCGGTCGTAACTACTTCCGCGCGCTGCTGGAGCAGGGGGCGGACATCGAGGTTGTGGCTGTCAACGACCTGGGTGACACCGCTACCACCGCTCACCTGCTCAAGTACGACACGATCCTGGGTCGCCTCAAGCAGGAGGTCTCCCACACCGCCGACACCATCACCGTCGACGGTCACACCATCAAGGTGCTGTCCGAGCGCAACCCGGCCGACATCCCCTGGGGTGAGCTGGGCGTCGACATCGTCATCGAGTCGACCGGCATCTTCACGAAGAAGGAGGACGCCGCCAAGCACATCGCGGGCGGCGCCAAGAAGGTCCTCATCTCGGCCCCGGCCAAGGACGAGGACATCACCATCGTGATGGGCGTCAACCAGGACAAGTACGACCCGGCGAACCACCACGTCATCTCCAACGCCTCCTGCACCACCAACTGTGTGGCGCCGATGGCGAAGGTCCTCGACGAGAACTTCGGCATCGTCAAGGGTCTGATGACCACGGTGCACGCGTACACGAACGACCAGCGCATCCTGGACTTCCCGCACAAGGACCTGCGCCGCGCCCGTGCCGCCGCCGAGAACATCATCCCGACCACCACCGGTGCCGCCAAGGCCACCGCCCTGGTCCTGCCGCAGCTCAAGGGCAAGCTGGACGGCATCGCCATGCGCGTCCCGGTCCCGACCGGCTCGGTCACCGACCTCGTCGTCGAGCTCGGCCGCGAGGTCACCAAGGAAGAGGTCAACGCCGCCTTCCAGAAGGCCGCCGAGGGCGAGCTGAAGGGCCTCCTCGACTACACCGAGGACCCGATCGTCTCCTCCGACATCGTCAACGCCCCGGCGTCCTGCACCTTCGACTCCTCCCTGACCATGGTCCAGGAGGGCAAGAACGTGAAGGTCATCGGTTGGTACGACAACGAGTGGGGCTACTCCAACCGCCTCGTCGACCTCACGGTCTTCGTCGGCAACCAGCTCTGATCCCAGCAGGGCCGCGCAGTGAGACCAGGGCCCGGGCAGCGCATCGCCGCGCTGCCCGGGCCCTGTCCCGCGTACGGACCACGTCCTTTTACGATCAGGTGCACCACGAGCCCTCCTCAGGAGTCCACTCAATGAAGACGATCGACGAACTTCTCGCCGCCGGCGTGAGCGGCAAGCGGGTCTTCGTCCGCGCCGACCTCAATGTGCCGCTGGCGAGCGGCACCATCACCGACGACGGCCGTATCCGTGCCGTCCTGCCCACCGTCAAGGCGCTCGCTGACGCGGGCGCCAAGGTGGTCGTCGCCTCGCACCTGGGCCGCCCCAAGGGCGCCCCGGACCCCGCTTTCTCCCTCGCCCCGGCCGCCTCCCGCCTGGGTGAACTCCTCGGCTCCGCCGTGGCCTTCGCAACCGACACCGTCGGCCGGTCCGCCCAGGACACGGTCGCGGGTCTCGTCGACGGCCAGGTCGCCGTCCTGGAGAACCTGCGCTTCAACGCCGGTGAGACCAGCAAGGACGACGCCGAGCGCGGTGCGTTCGCCGACCAGCTGGCCGCTCTCGCCGACGTCTACGTCGGTGACGGCTTCGGCGCGGTCCACCGCAAGCACGCCTCGGTCTACGACCTGGCGAAGAAGCTGCCGCACTACGCCGGCCACCTCATCGCCACCGAGGTCGGTGTCCTCAAGCAGCTCACCGAGGACGTCAAGCGCCCCTACGTGGTCGCGCTCGGCGGCGCCAAGGTCTCCGACAAGCTCGCCGTCATCGACCAGCTGCTCGGCAAGGCCGACCGGCTGCTCATCGGCGGCGGCATGGCCTACACCTTCCTCAAGGCCAAGGGCCACGAGGTCGGCATCTCCCTCCTGCAGGAGGACCAGATCCCGGCCGTCACCGAGTACATGCAGCGCGCCGAGAAGCAGGGCGTGGAGCTGGTGCTCCCCGTCGACGTCGTGGTCTCCCGGACCTTCCCGGACCTGAAGACCAAGGCCCCGACCGAGCACGCCGTGGTCGACGCGGACCGGATCCCCGCCGACCAGGAGGGCCTGGACATCGGCCCGAAGACCCGAGAGCTGTACGCCTCGAAGCTCGCCGACGCCGAGACCGTGTTCTGGAACGGTCCCATGGGCGTCTTCGAGCACCCCGACTATGCCGAGGGCACCAAGGCGGTCGCCCAGGCCCTCGTCGACTCGAACGGCTTCAGCGTCGTCGGCGGCGGTGACTCCGCCGCGGCCGTGCGTACGCTCGGCTTCGACGAGAACGCATTCGGCCACATCTCGACCGGTGGCGGCGCCTCCCTCGAATACCTCGAGGGCAAGACGCTCCCCGGCCTCGCCGCACTGGAGGACTGACCTCGCATGACGACTCGCACGCCGATCATGGCGGGCAACTGGAAGATGAACCTCAACCACCTCGAGGCCATCGCACACGTCCAGAAGCTCGCCTTCGCCCTGGCCGACAAGGACTACGAGGCCGTCGAGGTCGCCGTCCTGCCGCCCTTCACCGACCTGCGCTCCGTGCAGACGCTGGTCGACGGCGACAAGCTCAAGATCAAGTACGGCGCCCAGGACATCTCGCAGCACGACTCCGGTGCCTACACCGGTGAGATCTCCGGCCCGATGCTGGCCAAGCTCAAGTGCACGTTCGTGGTCATCGGCCACTCCGAGCGCCGCCAGTACCACAACGAGACCGACGAGCTGGTCAACGCCAAGGTGAAGGCCGCCTACAAGCACGGCCTCACCCCCATCCTGTGCGTCGGCGAGGAGCTGGACGTCCGCGAGGCGGGCAACCATGTCACCCACACGCTCGCCCAGGTCGAAGGCGGCCTGAAGGACCTCCCGGCCGAGCAGGCCGAGACCGTCGTGATCGCCTACGAGCCCGTCTGGGCCATCGGCACCGGCAAGGTCTGCGGCGCCGAGGACGCCCAGGAGGTCTGCGCCGCCATCCGCGCCAAGATCGCCGAGCTGTACTCCCAGGACGTGGCCGACAAGGTCCGCATCCAGTACGGCGGCTCCGTGAAGTCGGGCAACGTCGCCGAGATCATGGCCCAGGCCGACATCGACGGCGCCCTGGTCGGCGGTGCCTCGCTGGACGCCGACGAGTTCGTCAAGATCGTGCGCTTCCGCGATCAGTGACACGAGCTGTGAGTAGGCGGTAGCGGCGATACGTCGTACCCTTGCGGGGGCACGGCCGAAATGCTGTGCCCCCGTCGTCCATCCGAATCCGAGGAAGTTGGTCCAGCCGTGGTTTTGGGGTTCTCGATCGCCCTGATCGTCTTCAGCCTGCTGCTGATGCTGCTGGTGCTGATGCACAAGGGGAAGGGCGGCGGCCTCTCCGACATGTTCGGTGGCGGCATGCAGTCCTCCGTCGGCGGCTCCTCGGTCGCCGAGCGCAACCTCGACCGGATCACCATCGTGATCGGTCTGCTGTGGTTCGCGTCCATCATTGTCCTCGGCATCCTGATGAAGACGAACAGCTGAAGACGACAGGCTGAAGACGGAGAGCTGACAGCCGCGCAGCACCCACATCACGCATATTCGGTACGTAAGGCCCCATGTTCGGTACGCGCTCCTGAGCGCGGCCTATCATGGGGCTTGCGTCTATGAGCGGGGACCTTGTAACTCCAATCACTGGACGCGCGTTGGGCCTTACGTAGACTGAGGCGCTCGCGGCGAAGCGGAACGCCGACTCGCTTCGCGGCACCATCACGCAGGGAGTTACGACCGTGGCAAGTGGCAACGCGATCCGGGGAAGCCGGGTCGGGGCGGGGCCGATGGGCGAGGCCGAGCGCGGCGAGTCCGCGCCGCGTCTGCGCATCTCCTTCTGGTGCTCCAACGGGCACGAGACGCAGCCGAGCTTCGCCAGCGACGCGCAGGTTCCCGACACCTGGGACTGCCCGCGCTGCGGCTTCCCGGCCGGCCAGGACCGGGACAACCCACCGGACCCGCCGCGCACCGAGCCGTACAAGACGCACCTCGCGTACGTACGGGAGCGGCGCAGCGACGCGGACGGCGAGGCGATCCTCGCCGAGGCGCTCGCCAAACTGCGGGGCGAGATCTAGCACTTGACACCGGCCGGGCGCCTTGAGGTGCCTGGCCGGAGCCGTCTTCGCCCGCTCGCGGCCGGCCCGTTGTCAGTGGCACCCTCTACGGTTTTTCGTGAAGGCGAAACCGCGAGGGGGAGTTGTGACGTCGGTCGGGACCGGGGAGAGGCATGCGCCCGCGTGGCGCGGAGGATTCGGGCGGCTGTGGAGCGCCGCCGTGCTGTCCAGCTTCGGCGACGCGCTGCGTACGGCCGCGCTGCCGCTGCTCGCCGCCTCGCTGACCGACCGGCCCCTGCTCATCGCCTCCGTGACCGCCTGTGGCTACCTGCCCTGGATCGTCTTCGGGCTGCTCGGCGGAGCCGTCGCCGACCGGGTGGACCAGCGGCGCGCGATGTGGACCGTGGACGCCGTACGCGGTCTGCTCATGGGTTCCTTCGCGGTGGCCGTCGCCTCGGGCCACGCCTCGATCGCGCTGCTCATCGCCCTGGCCTTCACCCTGACCACGCTCCAGACGCTGTTCGACAACGCCTCCACGGCCCTGTTGCCGGCCCTGGTGGACCGGCGGTCGCTCGGCAGTGCCAACGCCCGGCTGATGACGGGACAGAGGATCGCCGGTGGTCTGCTGGGCGCGCCGGTCGTGCCGGTGCTGATCGCCGTCGGGGCGGCCGTCCCCTTCGCGGCCGACGCCATCACGTTCCTCGTGGCCGCCGCGCTGGTCGCCTCCCTGCGGACACACGCATCCGAGCGCGCGCGGAGACAGGCGGGCAGCACCCTGCGCCGGGAGATCGCCGAAGGGCTGCGCACCCTGGGGCGCGACCGGGCGCTGCGCGGGCTCTGTGCCGCCACGGCCCTGTGCAACGTCGGCATGGGCGCACTGATCGCCACTCTGGTGGTGCTCGTGACCGGCTGGCTGGACGCGGGCACGACCGGGTACGCGGCGGCGGCCACCGCGTACACCGTGGGCGGTCTGACCGGCGGCGTGCTGAACCGGTGGACCACGGCGGCGTTCGGCGCCCTGCGGACCGTCCTGCTCGCCGGCACCGTGCAGACCGCCGCGCTCGTCGTGATGGGCACCGTGCGCAGCCTGGCCGCCACGGTGGCCGCGCTCGCCGTCTTCGGCTGCATGGGCATGCTGTGGAACGTCAACACGACGACGCTGATGCAGCAGCGAGCCCCCGCCGACATGCTCGGCCGGGTCGGCTCCGCCTTCCGTACGCTCGCCGTCGCCGGGGCCCCGCTGGGTGCCCTGCTCGGCGGCGCCGTGGCCACGGTCTGGGGGCGGAACACCCCGGCCCTGCTCACGGCTTTCTTCTTCGTCCTGTCCGTCACCGCGCTGATACCGGCCGGCAAGCCGGACGTACCTGTTGTTGCGCCCGACGACGGCGTCACGACGGCTCGCGCCGCGCGGTGATCAATTAGGTTGGAACAGCTGGGACAGGCACGAAAGAAGGCGGAAGTCGGAAATGAACGCAGACGGTCGTACCAGGCTCAACCAGACGCCCGAATGG
Organism: Streptomyces sp. NPDC053069; assembly: GCF_044546895.1. Classification (NCBI taxonomy): domain Bacteria; kingdom Bacillati; phylum Actinomycetota; class Actinomycetes; order Kitasatosporales; family Streptomycetaceae; genus Streptomyces; species Streptomyces sp. NPDC053069. The sequence continues at coordinate 260,669 of NZ_JBITZN010000008.1, forward strand.
ACCGCTCTCGCCAAGCACCGGGAGGAGCTGGCCGACACCCATCTGCGGGAGCTGTTCGCCGCCGATCCCGGGCGCGGCGCGGGGTACACGCTCCAGGCCGGTGATCTGTACCTCGACTACTCGAAGCACCTCGTCACCGACGAGACGCTGCGGCTGCTGCGTGAGCTGGCCGCCGCCACGGACGTGTTCGGCCTCCGGGACGCCATGTTCCGCGGTGAGAAGATCAACGTCACCGAGAACCGCGCGGTACTGCACACCGCGCTGCGCGCCCCGCGCGACGCGGTGATCGAGGTCGACGGGCAGAACGTGGTGCCGGCCGTGCACGCCGTGCTCGACAAGATGAGCGACTTCGCCGACCGCGTCCGCTCCGGCAGCTGGACCGGCCACACCGGCAAGCGCATCAAGAACGTGATCAACGTCGGCATCGGCGGCTCCGACCTCGGCCCCGCGATGGCGTACGAGGTGCTGCGCAGCTTCACCGACCGCGAGCTGACGGTCCGCTTCGTCTCGAACGTGGACGGCGCAGACCTGCACGAGGCCACCCGTGACCTGGATGCGGCCGAGACGCTGTTCATCATCGCCTCCAAGACCTTCACCACCATCGAGACGATCACCAACGCCACCTCCGCCCGTACCTGGCTGCTGGACGCGCTCGGTGACGACAGCGCGGTGGCCAAGCACTTCGTCGCCCTGTCCACGAACGCCGAGAAGGTCGCCGAGTTCGGCATCGACCCGGACAACATGTTCGAGTTCTGGGACTGGGTCGGCGGCCGGTACTCGTACGACTCGGCGATCGGCCTCTCCCTGATGATCGCCATCGGGCCCGACCGGTTCCGGGAGATGCTGGACGGGTTCCGGCTGATGGACGACCACTTCCGCACCGCGCCCGCCGAGGCCAACGCGCCGCTGCTGCTGGGGCTGCTGGGCATCTGGTACGGCAACTTCCACGACGCCCAGTCGCACGCGGTGCTGCCGTACAGCCACTACCTGTCGAAGTTCACCGCCTACCTCCAGCAGCTGGACATGGAGTCCAACGGCAAGTACGTGGCGCGGGACGGCAAGCAGGTCGACTGGCAGACCGGGCCGGTCGTGTGGGGCACCCCGGGCACCAACGGGCAGCACGCCTACTACCAGTTGATCCACCAGGGCACCAAGCTGATCCCGGCGGACTTCATCGGCTTCGCCGAGCCGGTGGCCGAGCTGAGCGGTGAACTGAAGGCCCAGCACGACCTGTTGATGGCCAACTTCTTCGCCCAGACCCAGGCGCTCGCCTTCGGCAAGAGTGCCGAGGAGGTCCGCGCGGAGGGCGTCCCGGAGGAACTGGTCCCGCACAAGACCTTCCAGGGCAACCGGCCGACGACGACCATCCTGGCGAAGGAGCTCACCCCGTCCGTCCTCGGCCAGCTGATCGCGCTCTACGAGCACAAGGTGTTCGTGCAGGGCGCGGTGTGGAACATCGACTCTTTCGACCAGTGGGGCGTGGAGCTGGGCAAGGTCCTCGCCAAGCGGGTCGAGCCGGCCCTCACGGAGGGAGCCGAGGTGCCGGGCCTCGACGCCTCGACCAAGGCATTGGTCGCCAAGTACCGCGAGCTGCGCGGCCGGAGCTGATCGGCTCATGCGGATCGGCTCATGATGACCGGCTCGTGCTGATCGGCCCCGTGCCGGCCGGCCGGGCCGTCGCGGCGACCCTTTCGTGCGGTCTCTTTGCGCATCCCCTAAGGTTCGAGTGATCTTCAGGGGAGGAAGGCGCATGGTGCACAGAGGGTTCGCCGCGGCGGTCGCGGCGGCCGTCATCGGGGTGTCGGCGGTCGGCTGCGGCAGCGGACACCAGCCGGCGGAGTCCAAGGACGGCGGGCCCACGGCCGACGGAAAGGCCAAGGGCACGGCCACGAGCCCGGCCCGGCCGCACTACTCCGGGCTGTCGGAGGTGCCCGAGCGGCTGGGGAAGGACGGGACGACCATCACGGTCGGGGACCCGGCCGCCCCGGTGGCCGTGCACCTGTACGAGGACCCGCGGTGCCCCGTGTGCAAGGAGTTCGAGACCACCGGCGGCGCCCCGCAGCTGCGCGCGGCGACCGTCCGGCGGGAGACGAAGACCCAGTACACCCTCGCCTCCTTCCTGGACGACCGGCTCACCGGCGCCGGCTCCGAAAAGGCGGTCAACGCCCTGCGGGCCGCGCTGGACAAGGGCAGGTTCGCCGAATACCACGACGTGCTCTACGCCCACCAGCCCGCCGAGAGCGTCGACGGCTTCACCGACGCGTATCTGCTGAAGCTGGCCGGGCGGGTCCCCGGACTGCGCGGGCCGGACTTCGACTCGGCCGTGAAGACCATGAAGTACCGCTCGTTCGTGACCCGGTCGGAGAGGGCGTACGAGAAGGCGGGCGGAGCGCAGGACCCCAAGGGCCCCGGCACCCCCACCGCCGACATCAACGACGTACGCGTCCCCGCCGAGTACAACGGCGTGCTGTTCGACGGTGACGTCTTCTCCGGTCTGCTCGCGAAGGTCCGGGCCCACCCCGAGCAGTGGCAGAAGCCGACTGCCTGATTCCCTGCCCTCCGACCTCCGTCAGGCCACCGCGCTCAGCGTGTCCGCGAGCCGTCCGCGTGCCGCGCGGGCCGCGGGCAGTGCGGCGAGCGCCGCCGCCCCGAGCACGGCTGCCGCGCCCACGGCGAGCAGCAGCGCCGGCGAGGGGGACTGGGCGATACCGGCACCGATACCGCTGGAGCTGCCCTGGGCGTCGATCAGCCGGCGGGCCAGCGGCAGTCCCAGCGCCGTGGCGGCGAGCGCCGCGGCCAGGGCCGTACAGCTCGTCGCCGTGACGGTGATCGCCGTGATCTGCCGCGGGGACATGCCGATCGCCTTCAGCGCCAGCACATCCCGCTCGCTCTCGCGGACACTGCCGCCGATGGCGGTGAGCAGCTCGACCAGCCCGATCAGAGCCAGTACGGCGATCAGCCCGGCGACGACGGCGCGCAGCGGGGACAGCCCGTCGGCGGGGTTGTCCACGGGGTGCACGTCCAGGTGGCCCAGGCCGGCCGCGGACAGCGCGGTGGCCACGCGCTGCGGGTCGGCGCCGGGGCGCAGCCGCAGCTCGTAGAAGGCGGGGGACAGGCCCGGGTCGTTCTCGCGGAGCGTGTCCAGGGAGGTGGTGACGACCCGGCCGGCGTTCTGCGTTTCGATGCTGCGGCCCACGATGTGCAGGATCTGCGGCCGGTCTCCCACCGTCATGCGCACCCAGTCACCGACCCGCGCGTGCAGCAGGTCCAGCAGGCCCTGGCCGGCCACCGCCTCATCCTGTCCCCGTGCGGTTCGGCCCTCGGCGAGGGCGTAGGGGTAGGGCGCGGCACGGGTGCCGACGCCGCGCAGCGCGATGGTGCCGGTCTGGCCGGGGACCAGCGCGGCGACCTCGACCCCGGGATAGGCGCCGGTGACCCGGTGATCGGCGGTGAGCAGGGACCGTACGGCGGACGCGTCCAGGGCGCCGTCGGAGCGGACCGTGAGGGCCGTCGGCATGCCCACGCGCTCCGGGCTGCCGTGGAAGCGGTCGATCGTGGTCCAGGCGCCGAGCGCCACCACGATCAGCAGCAGCGGCAGCGTCAGCCGGGCCACGGTGGCCAGCGACCGGCCGCGTCCCGCGCACGCCTTGTGGCAGCCGAGGACCAGCGCGGCCGGCAGCCCCAGTCCGAGCGCGCGCCGGGCCGGCCCGGTCAGCCCGCCGCCGGCCGGCGCGACCGGGCGCGGCACCGGAACCGGCGGCACCCGCCCGGCCCGCCAGGCCGCGAGCCCCGTGGTCAGGCCGATGAACAGCACCGCGCCGACGGGCACCACGAACAGCGCCACGGTGTGCCCCGGCAGTCCCTGCCACACGCCCACGGCGTCGCCGAGCCGGCCGGGGATCCGGCTGCCCAGGGCCTCGGTGAGTGCCGCGGCGGCCACCGAGCCGAGCAGCGCGTACGCCAGGTGCTGCAGCAGGAAGACCCGGACGACCTGGCCGGGTGTGAAACCGATCGCCTTCAGCACCGAGAGGTCCCGCAGGTGCCCCCGGATGCGGGTGGCGATCGCCCCGTGCACGGCCAGTCCCGCGGCGACCAGTGCGCCCAGGCCGAACAGGCCGAGCACCTGGCCGAGCAGCCGGTTGTCGCCCTGGGCCGCGGCGCGCGCCTGCTGCCAGGTGGACACCTCGCCGACCGCGCCCGCGCCCAGCACCGTGACGGCGCGCTGCACCGCGTAGTCCGTGTCGCCCGGGTCGGCCAGGCGCAGCCCGATCACCTGGCCGCCGGGGGCGCGCACGGCGGACGGCAGCGCCCAGACCAGCCCCGGCTGCTCGCCCGGGTTGTAGTGCGGCTCGGCGCTGTCCGCGATGCCCTCGACGGTCAGGGTGCGGGCGGTACCCGGCAGGGTGAGGGTGTCACCCGGTTCGGCCAGCAGGGCCCGTGCCAGGCTGCTCTGCAGGACCACGCCGTCCGGTTCGGCCGGATCCAGCCAGTGCCCGGCGGTGAGCAGCGGCCGGCCGACGGAGGGCCGCTGGAAGACGCCGCGCAGCTCCACGGAGGCGCGGCTGCCGCGTACGGCGACGGTGACGGACTCGGTGCGGTAGGGGCCGGCGACGGACTCGACGCCGTCCAGTCGGGCGAGCCTGCCGGTGTCCGCGGAGGCGACCGTGTGGATCCATACGTGTGCCCCGCGGGCCTGTGCGAAGATCCGCTGCCAGGGGTTGGTCGCGTAGCCGAACAGGGCGGTGGCCAGCAGCAGCGAGGCGACGATTCCGGCGGTGGCCAGCACGAGGAAGAGCGCCTCGCCTCGATGCGTGCGCAGATCGGAGTGCGCCCAGCGCCGGCCGGCTGCGCCGCTGAACGTCCCGCGATGGGCCGTCGGTCGTGTGCGGCGCCGTGGTGGCTGGTCGGGCTCGTCCGGCGGCAGCCGCACATCGGACACAGTCCCGCTCCCCTTCGGGGCGCTGTCCGGACCGCGTACCACCATCAGTCCCTCAGCTCCAGCACGCCCGAGATCCCCGACTTCCGGGACGGGGGTGCGCCGTCCAGGCGCGCGTCGTCGGCTATGCGGCCGTCGAAGAAGCTGATGACGCGGTCGGCGGCGCTCGCCAGCCGGGCGTCATGGGTGACCAGCACGATGCTCTGCCCGCGCCCGTGGAAGCGGGACAAAAGCCGCATCACCTCCCGTGTGCCCTTGCTGTCCAGGCTTCCGGCGGGCTCGTCGGCCAGCAGCAGTGGCGGATGGTTGACCAGGGCCCGGGCGAGCGCGACCCGCTGCTGTTCGCCGCCGGACAGCTCGCCCGGCATGCTGCGCTCCTTGCCCGCGAGCCCCAGCTCGGCCAGCAGCTCCTCGCGTTCGGCGCGCGCCTTCTTCGGCGGGACGCCGGCCAGCAGCGCGGGCAGCTCGACGTTGTCGGCCACCGACAGGTTCGACACCAGGTTGAAGAACTGGAACACGATCCCGATCGCCTTGCGGCGCTCGACCGCCCAGCGGGCCTCGCTGAAGGAGTCCGTGCACCGGCCGTCGAGCCAGATGCTGCCCTCGTCGGGCCGCTGCAGCCCGCCGAGCAGATGCAGCAGCGTGGACTTCCCGGCGCCGGACGGGCCGGTGATCGCGACGAACTCGCCGCGGGCCACGGACAGATCGACCCCGCGTACGGCATGTGCGGGCGCGCCCTCGCCGTGGTGGGTCTTCACCAGGCCCTCGGCGCGCAGCACCGCAGCAGCGTGCTCGCTCATTCCAGTTCCTCCTGGCACCGCTCCAGCCAGTCGAGGTCGGCCTGCAGATGCAGCATCGCGCCCTCGATGAGCAGGTGGGCGATTCGGTTGTCCCGGCTCTCGGCCGCGGCCAGTTTCGACAGGTTGCGCATGGTGGTGAGGTACTGGCGCCGCTGCTTGTTGATGAGGGCTATCTGGTCGGCGAGACCGGTCTGCGGGGCGAGGGCGAGTTTCATGAAGAACTCGTCCCGCACCCGCGGCTCGTCCTCGGTCTCCTCGAACCAGGCGTGCAGCGCCTCGCGCCCGGCGTCGGTGAGGTGGTAGACCTTCTTGTTGGGCCGGCTGGACTGCTCGACGTCCTCGCCCTCGATCAGTCCCGTCTTCTCCAGGCGGCCGAGGGTGACGTAGATCTGGCCGACGTTCGGCTGAGGGTACGCGGAGCCCAGCAGTTGCTCAAGGTCCTGCTTCAGCTCGTAGCCGTGAGCCGGGCCACGGGCGAGGAGTGCCAGGAGGGGCAGGCGCACTCGTGCTGTCCTCCTGTCTGCTCACAATGTGCTCCAGGCCCTAGTATCGCCCATACCTAACAGGTATACATGGCCTCTGACTCCCGGGCGAGGGTGCCCGGAGCCGTGTGTACGCGTTCAGGGAGGAACCTATGCGGTGGATCCACGCCGCCGGTAGGGGCCTCCTCGTTCTCGCCGTGATCATGGCCGGGTACGTCGCCTCCGGCGCACAGGCCGACGAGGTCGCGGGCGAGGGCCGCGGCCCGCTCACCCTGGCCACCGCCGGCGACCTCACCGGCTATCTCGGCCCGCTGCTCCAGGGCTGGAACCGCACCCATCCCGGCGAGAGGGTCACCCTGGTCGAGCTGCCGGACTCCGCCGACGAGACCCATGCGCAGATGACCACCGACCTGCGCGGCGGCGACCGGGGCCGCTTCGACGTCCTGAACATCGACGTCAACTGGACCTCGGAGTTCGCGGCGGCCGGCTGGATCCGCCCACTGCCGCGCGACCGCTTCCCGCTGAAGAGCTTCCTGCCCCCGGTCGTGGACACGGCCACCTATGACGGACGACTGTACGCGGTCCCATACGTCACGAATGCCGGACTCCTCCTGTATCGCAAGGACGTGCTCGCCAAGGAGGGTGTGCCCCCGCCGCGCACCTGGGCCGAGCTGGAGCACGACGCCAAGACGATTGCGCCGAAGTACGGACTCGGCGGCTACGCGGGCCAGTTCCTGCCCTATGAGGGGCTCACCGTGAACGCGGCCGAGGCCGTCTACTCGGCGGGCGGCACGATCCTCGGCGACGAGGGCACCCGGGTCACCGTCGACTCGGCCGCCGCGCGCGAGGGCATCGGCTTCCTCGCCCGCGGCATCCGCGAGGGCTGGATACCGAGGGCGGCGCTGACGTACAAGGAAGAGGAGTCCAAACAGGCCTTCCAGGACGGCAGGCTGCTCTTCCTGCGGAACTGGCCCTATGCGTACGCCGTCGCCTCGGCCAAGGGCTCCAAGGTCGCCGGGAAGATCGGCGCCGTACCGATCCCCGGCCCCGACGGGCCGGGGACGAGTGTGCTCGGCGGCTCGAACCTCGCCGTCAACTCCCATACGCCGCACCCCGATTCGGCCGCGCGTCTGATCGCCTACCTCACCAGTGCGCCCGTTCAGCGCCAGGTGCTCAGCCGGGGTGCGCTGCCACCCGTGCGGGCCGCGCTCTACCAGGACCCCGCACTGGTCCGGCGGTTCCCCTATCTGCCGACCCTGCGCACCGCCGTGCTGACCGCCGCCCCGCGCCCCAAGAGCGCGCGCTACGACCAGGTCAGCCTGGTGGTCCAGGCGGTCGTGCAGGACGCCCTGACGGGGCACGAGACGCCTGCGGCGGCGGTGCGCCGACTGGCGCGGGAGCTGGCGGCCGTCTCCGGCCGCTAGTTACTTGTTAAGTAACGCCAACGTCTCATCTGCCGTCCGAGTGTATAGATAAGTCCGGATTTGCCGCTCCGACTTGGCAGTAACCAACGTTCTTTTCATTGACACCTTCGCGATACGCCTACCTAACATGCATGCATGTTGAGTAAGCACCACTGGTGGCGCGACGCCGTCATCTACCAGGTGTACGTCCGCAGCTTCCTGGACAGCACCGGCGACGGCATCGGCGATCTGGCCGGGGTCCGCGCGGGGTTGCCGTATCTGAAGAAGCTCGGTGTCGACGGCATCTGGCTGAGCCCCTTCTACCCCTCGCCGCAGCACGACCACGGCTACGACGTGGCCGACTACTGCGACGTCGACCCGCTCTTCGGCGACCTCGCCGAGTTCGACCTGCTGATGGCGGCGGCCCGGCGGCTCGGCATCAAGGTGCTGCTCGATATCGTCCCCAACCACTGCTCCAGCGAGCACCCGTGGTTCCGCGAGGCACTGGACAGCGCACCCGGCACCCGGGCCCGCGCCCGCTTCCACTTCGCCGACGGCCGCGGCCCGGACGGCAGCGAGCCGCCCAACAACTGGCACGCCATGTTCGGCGGCCCCGCCTGGACCAGAGTCGGCGACGGCCAGTGGTACCTGCACATGTTCACGCCCGAGCAGCCCGACTGGAACTGGCGCAACCCCGAGGTCGCCGCCGAGTTCGACCGCGTCCTGCGCTTCTGGCTGGACCGGGGTGTCGACGGCTTCCGCATCGACGTCGCCGCCGGCCTGTACAAGCACCCCGAACTGCCCGACTCCGACGACCCGGAGGCCGACGCCCGCACCCGCGACTCGGTCAACCCGCTCGCCTGGAACCAGCCCGAGGTGCACGAGGTGTGGCGGCAGTGGCGCGCGACCTGCGAGGAGTACACCGCCCGCGACGGCCGCGAGCGCCTCCTCGTCGGCGAGGTCTCCGTCCCCACCGCCCGCGAACACGCCCTGTACGTCCGCCCCGACGAACTCCACCAGGCCTTCTTCTTCGACCTGCTCGGCGCCCCCTGGGACGCCGACGCCTTCCGCAAGGTCATCTGCGAGGCCATGCAGGACATCGCCGGCACCGGCTCCACGGTCACCTGGGTCCTCAACAACCACGACCAGGTCCGCACCGTCACCCGCTACGGCGAACCCGCCACCGAGAGCAGCGGCCTCGGCGCCGCCCGCGCCCGCGCCGCCGCACTGCTGATGCTGGCGCTGCCCGGAGCCGCGTACATCTACCAGGGCGAGGAGCTGGGCCTGCCCGAGGTCGTCGACCTGCCCGACGACGTCCTCACCGACCCCATCTTCCGCCGCACCGGCAGCCGCGCCCGCATACGCGACGGCTGCCGGGTCCCGCTGCCCTGGTCCGGGCAGGCCTCCCCGTTCGGCTTCACCTCCGGCGCCGAGTCCGCCAAGCCCTGGCTGCCGCAACCGGAGTACTTCGCCGAGTACGCCACCGACCGGGCCCTCGCCGACACCCGCTCCTTCTGGCACCTGTACCGCGACGGACTCCAGCTGCGGCACTCCCTGCCCCAGTTGGGCGAGGGCACGCTGCGCTGGCTGGACTCCCCGCCCGGCGTCCTCGCCTTCACCCGCGGCGACGGCCTGGTCTGCGCCGTCAACTTCGGTACGGCCCCCACGCCCGCACCCGTCTCAGGCACCCCCCTGCTCTCCAGCGGCCCCTGCCCGGCCGGCGTACTGCCCGGCGCCACGGCCGCCTGGTGGCTGAGCGACCTCTGACCCCGATCCGTCACCTCCCATCCCCGAAGGGACATCAACGATGATGCGACGACGTACCACCCTGCTCACCGGCTGCACGGCCGTCACCCTGGCCCTCGGTGCCACCGCCTGCGGCGGCGGACCGGTCTCGGCCGGCGGCGGCGACAAGGCGCTCAGCGGCCAGACCGTCACCGTGGCCGGCGTCTGGACCGGCAGCGAACAGAAGAACTTCCAGAAGGTGCTGGACGCCTTCACCGCGAAGACCGGCGCCAAGACTCAGTTCATCTCCACCGGCGACAACGTCTCCACCGTCGTCGGCAGCAAGATCGAGGGCGGCAACGCGCCCGACGTCGTGATGGTCCCGCAGGTCGGCGTCCTCGACCAGTTCGCGAAGAAGGGCTGGCTCAAGCCGCTGTCGCCGGCCACCCGGCAGACGGTCACCGCCGACTACGCACCCGTGTGGAAGAAGTACGGCAGCGTCGACGGCACCCTGTACGGCCTGTACTTCAAGGCCGCCCACAAGTCGACCGTCTGGTACAGCCCCGACGCCCTCACCCAGGCCGGGGTCAAGCCGCCGAAGACGTACGACGAGCTGCTCAAGGCCGGGCACACCGTCTCCGACTCCGGCCTCGCCGCCTTCTCGGTGGCCGGCCAGGACGGCTGGACCCTCACCGACTGGTTCGAGAACATCTACCTCTCCCAGGCCGGACCCCAGAAGTACGACGCCCTCGCCGCGCACAAGCTGAAGTGGACCGACCCGTCCGTCGCCAAGGCGCTCACCACGCTCGGCAAGCTGTTCAAGGACAAGCAGCTCATCGCCGGAGGCCAGAAGGAGGCCCTGAACACCGACTTCCCGAGCTCGGTGGAGAAGGTGTTCGGACCCAAGCCCGAGGCCGGCATGGTGTTCGAGGGCGACTTCGTGGCCGGTGTCGCGCACGACCAGTTCGGCAAGGCGATCGGCAAGGACGCGAACTTCTTCCCGTTCCCCGCGGTCGGCGGCGGCACGGCACCGGTGGTCAGCGGCGGTGACGCGGCCGTCGTCCTCAAGGACGGCAAGAACGCCAAGGCCGGTATGAAGCTCCTGGAGTACCTGGCCACGCCAGAGGCCGCGGCCGTGTGGGCGAAGGCGGGCGGCTTCCTGTCCCCGAACAAGAAGCTCGACCTCGCCTCGTACAGCGACGACGTCACCCGCGCCACCGCCAAGTCCCTGGTCGGCGCCGGGGACTCGGTCCGCTTCGACATGTCCGACCAGGCACCCGCGGCCTTCGGCGGCACCAAGGGGGCCGGCGAGTGGAAGCTGCTGCAGGACTTCCTGCGCGACCCGTCCGACCCGAAGGGCACCGCGGCGAAGCTGGAAGCCGCGGCGGCCAAGGCCTACCAGGACTGAGCGGCAGCACCATGACCGCCACCACTGTCGAGAAACAGCAGGCGGCCCAGCCGACCGCCGCCGGCCCGGCGCCCGTGCGCCGCGGCCGGCGGCGCGCCCGGCTGATCGCCCTGCTCTTCGTCTTCCCCGCCCTGCTCCTGCTCGGCGCGCTCGTCGTCTACCCGGTGCTGTTCTCCGTCGGCCGCAGCTTCTTCGACGCCTCCGGCACCCGGTTCGTGGGCGGCGACAACTACGCCGAGATGTTCCGCGACCCGGCGACCCTGAAGGCCATCCGCAACACCACCATCTGGGTGGTCGTGGCCCCGGCCCTGCTCACCGGCCTCGGTCTGATCCTGGCCGTCCTGGTGGAGAAGGTCCGCTGGGCGACGGCGTTCAAGCTGCTGCTCTTCATGCCCATGGCGGTGTCCTTCCTCGCCGCCGGCATCATCTTCCGGCTCGCCTACGACGAGGACCCGAACAAGGGCGTGCTCAATGCGGCCGTGGTCTCCGTCCACGACGCCTTCAAGGGCACGTCGTCGTATCCGACGGCCCGGGGCCGTCAGGGTCTGCTGACCCAGGACAAGGACGGCTCCTGGAGTACGACCGCCGCCGGCGGCCACTCGGTGACGCTCCCGATGGTCGGCGTCCTGCCCAAGGACCTGCCCAAGGGAGCCGAGCCCGCTGCCGCGGCGGCCTCCCGCAAGGCCGGACCCGGCGAGCTGCGCGGTGTCGTCTACCTGGACTTCACCCCAGGCGGGGGCGGCAGACAGGGCAAGGTCGACCCCAAGGAGAGCGGACTGCCGGGCATGAAGGTCGAGGCGGTGCGGGACGGCGCCACGGTCGCGAGCACGACGACGGCGGCCGACGGCTCCTTCCGCTTCTCCGGGCTGCACGCGGGCTCGTACACGGTCACACTCCCCGAGTCCAACTTCGCGCCGCCCTACCAGGGCGTCTCCTGGCTCGGCCCGACCCTCGTCACCCCGGCGATCATCGGCGCCTACCTGTGGATCTGGACCGGCTTCGCGATGGTCCTGATCGGCGCGGGCCTGTCCACGCTGCCCAGGGACGCGCTGGAAGCGGCCCGGATGGACGGCGCGAACGAGTGGCAGATCTTCCGCCGGATCACGGTCCCGCTGCTCGCACCCGTGCTCACCGTGGTCTTCGTGACCCTCGTCATCAACGTGATGAAGGTCTTCGACCTCGTCTACATCATCGCGCCCGGACCCGTGCAGGAGGACGCCACCGTCCTCGCCACCCAGATGTGGCTCGTGTCCTTCGGCGGCGGCAACAACCAGGGCCTCGGCAGCGCCCTCGGCGTGCTGCTCCTGCTCCTGGTGATCCCCGCGATGGTCTTCAACGTCCGCCGTTTCCGCAGCAGTCAACGATGAGGAGTCAGCGATGAACGCCCTACGGCGCTCCCTGGGCAACGGTCTCGTCCAGGCCGTCCTCGTGGTCATCGGCCTGGTCTGGCTGACCCCGCTCGCGGGACTGTTCCTGTCCTCCATGCGCTCGGCGCAGGACACCGCGAAGGGCGGCTGGTGGACGGCCCTGACGAGCCCCGGCCAGCTGTCCTTCGACAACTACTCGGCGCTGCTGAAGAACTCCGGGATGACACAGGCCTTCTGGAACACGGTCCTGATCTCGGTACCGGCCACGACCCTCGTCGTGGTCATCGCCGCCCTCGCCGGATACGCCTTCGCCTGGCTGGACTTCCCGCTGCGGGAGCCGCTCTTCCTGCTGGTGGTGGCCCTGCTGGTGGTGCCGGTCCAGATCGGCCTGCTGCCGGTGGCCAAACTCTTCGGCGCCCTGGGCCTGTTCGGCACGATCCCCGGTGTCGTCCTGTTCCACGTGGCGTACGGGCTGCCGTTCGCGGTGTTCCTGCTGCGCAACTACTTCGCGGAGATGCCCAAGGAGATGCTGGAGGCCGCGCGGATGGACGGTGGCAGCGAGTGGCGCATATTCACACGCCTGGTGCTGCCGGTGGGCCGGCCCGCGATCGCCTCGCTCGCGATCTTCCAGTTCCTCTGGGTCTGGAACGACATGCTGGTCGCCCTGCTCTTCGCCGACAGCTCCTCCCAGCCCCTGACCGTGGAACTCCAGTCGCAGATCCGCCAGTTCGGCAGCAACATCGACGTCCTGGCACCAGGCGCGTTCCTGTCCTTGATCGTGCCGGTGGTGGTGTTCTTCGCGTTCCAGCGGCACTTCGTGCAGGGCGTGATGGCGGGGTCCGTGAAATGAGTGACGGCGGGAACCGAAGTTCCCGCCGTCCGCTACTCCTTGGTGCGCCTCACGGCGACGCAGGCGGATACAGCGACCGGGGCAGCTGCGAAGCCGCAGCCGCGTCCAGCAGCCACAGGGTGCGGGCACGGCCGTACGCCCCCGCCGCCGGTGCCTGGATCTCACCGGCGCCCGACAGGGCGATGGCCGCGGCCTCCGCCTTGTCCTCGCCGGCCGCGAGCAGCCACACCTCGCGGGCCGACCGGATCGCCGGAAGGGTCAGGCTGATCCGGGTCGGCGGCGGCTTGGGCGCGCCGTGCACGCCGACCACCGTGCGCTCGGTCTCCCGTACGGCCGGCAGCTCCGGGAAGAGCGAGGCCACATGGGTGTCCGGACCGACGCCCAGCATGAGCACGTCGAAGGTGGGCACCGAGCCGTGGTTCTCCGGCCCGGCCGCCTTCGCCAGCTCCATCGCGTACGCCGTGGCCGCCGCGTCGACGTCCGTGCCGTACGGGCCGTCGGAGGCGGGCATGGCGTGCAAGCGCTCCGGGTCCAGCGGGACGGAGTCCAGCAGCGCCTCACGGGCCTGCGTGACATTGCGCTCGGGGTCGCCCTCGGGGAGGTAGCGCTCATCTCCCCACCACAGGTCCAGGCGCGCCCAGTCGATGGCGTCCCGGGCCGGCGCCGCCGCCAGCGCGGCCAGCAGGCCGTTGCCGTTGCGCCCGCCCGTGAGGACCACGGACGCGGTGCCCCGGGAGGCCTGCGCGTCCACGATCTTCGTGATCAGGCGGGCCGCGGCGGCCTGCGCCATCAGTTCCTTGTCGCGGTGGACGACCAGCTGCGGAGTGCTCACTTTGCCGTTGCCTTCCTCGCCGGTGCCTTCTTCGCGGTCTTCGCGGCGGCCTTCTTGGCCGGCGCCTCGGGCGCTTCCGCTTCGGGCTCGGGCTCGGCCACCGGGTCCTGAACGGACTGAGCGGACTGGACGGACTGTTCCGGCACCGTGTTCAGCCGCTCCACGCCGTAGCGCAGTGCCGACGCATAGGTGTCGTCCGGGTCGAGCCGGCGCAGTTCCTCCGCGATCAGCTCGGCGGTCTCCCGCCGCTTCAGCGCCACCGCGCGGGCCGGCTGGCCCTCGATGGACAGCGTGGCCAGCGAGCCGTCCGCCCGGTCCAGCACGATCGGACCGCAGTCGGTGGCCATGCGGACGGCCGTCAGGCCCGGGCCTGAGGACAGCGAGCGCTTCACCGGCACGTCCAGCCGGTCCGCGAGCCACATCGCCAGCAGCTCACAGCTCGGATTGAACTCCTCGCCCTCCACCTCGACGGCCTGCACCTCACAGACCACCTGGTCCAGGGCCGCCGCGAGCATCGAACGCCATGGCGTGATCCGGGTCCAGGACAGGTCGGTGTCGCCGGGCGTGTAGGCCGCGGCGCGGGCGGACAGCTCCCGCACCGGCTGCTCGGCGGCGTAGGTGTCGGTGACCCGGCGCTGGGCGAGCGCGCCCAGCGGGTCCTTCGCCGGGTCCAGCGGGGCGTTCACCGGCCACCACACGACGACGGGCGCGTCCGGCAGCAGCAGCGGCAGCACCACCGAGTCGGCGTGATCGACGACCTCGCCGTACAGCCGCAGGACCACCGTCTCGCCGGTGCCCGCGTCCGCGCCCACCCGCACCTCGGCGTCCAGCCGCGAGGACGTGCGGTCGCGCGGGGAGCGGGAGACCCGCTTGATGACCACCAACGTGCGCGAAGGGTGCTCGCGCGACGCCTCGTTGGCGGCCTTCAGGGCGTCGTAGGCGTTCTCCTCGTCGGTGACGATGACGAGGGTGAGGACCATGCCGACGGCGGGCGTGCCGATGGCGCGACGGCCCCGCACGAGCGCCTTGTTGATGTCGCCGGCGGTGGTGTCGGTCAGGTCTATCTTCATGGCCGGCGCCAGCTCCGTCCGTCTCGTGCGAGCATCTCGTCCGCCTCGGCGGGTCCCCAGGTGCCCGACTTGTACTGCGCGGGCCTGCCGTGCTTGTCCCAGTACTCCTCGATCGGGTCGAGGATCTTCCAGGACAGCTCGACCTCCTCCGTGCGCGGGAAGAGGTTGGCGTCGCCGAGCAGCACGTCGAGGATCAGACGCTCGTACGCCTCCGGGCTGGACTCCGTGAACGACTCGCCGTAGGCGAAGTCCATGGAGACGTCCCGGATCTCCATCGAGGTGCCCGGCACCTTCGAGCCGAAGCGGACCGTCACGCCCTCGTCGGGCTGGACGCGGATGACGATCGCGTTCTGGCCCAGCTCCTCCGTCGCCGTGGTGTCGAAGGGGGAGTGCGGGGCCCGCTGGAAGACCACGGCGATCTCCGTCACGCGGCGGCCGAGGCGCTTGCCGGTGCGCAGATAGAAGGGAACGCCCGCCCAGCGGCGGTTGTCGATCTCCAGCTTGATCGCCGCATACGTGTCGGTCTTCGACTGCGGGTCGATGCCCTCCTCTTCGAGGTAGCCGATGACCTTCTCGCCGCCCTGCCAGCCGCCCGCGTACTGCCCGCGCACGGTGCTGCGGCCCAGATCCCTGGGCAGCCGTACCGCGCCGAGCACCTTCTCCTTCTCCGCGGCCAGTGCGTCCGCGCCGAAGGAGGCGGGCTCCTCCATGGCCGTGAGGGCCATGAGCTGGAGCAGATGGTTCTGGATGACGTCACGGGCGGCGCCGATGCCGTCGTAGTAGCCGGCGCGACCGCCGATGCCGATGTCCTCGGCCATGGTGATCTGCACGTGGTCCACGAACGACCGGTTCCAGATCGGCTCGAACATCGTGTTGGCGAACCGCAGCGCCAGGATGTTCTGGACCGTCTCCTTGCCGAGGTAGTGGTCGATCCGGAACACCTGGTCCGACGAGAACACCTCGTGCACGACCTTGTTCAGCTCCTCGGCCGACTCCAGGTCGTGGCCGAACGGCTTCTCGATGACCGCGCGCCGCCAGGAACCGCCCGACTGGTCGGCCAGCCCGTGCTTCTTCAGCTGCTGGATGACCACCGGGAAGGAGCGCGGCGGCACCGACAGGTAGAAGGCGAAGTTGCCGCCCGTGCCCTGCGCCTTGTCCAGCTCCTCGATGGTGGCGCGCAGCCGCTCGAAGGCGTCGTCGTCGTCGAAGGTGCCCTGGACGAAACGCATCCCCTGGATGAGCTGCTGCCAGACCTCCTCACGGAACGGCGTGCGCGAGTGCTCCTTCACCGCGTCGTGCACGACCTCGGCGAAGTCCTCGTGCTCCCAGTCGCGGCGGGCGAAGCCCACCAGCGAGAAGCCCGGCGGCAGCAGACCCCGGTTGGCGAGGTCGTACACCGCGGGCATCAGCTTCTTGCGTGACAGGTCGCCCGTGACACCGAAGATGACCAGACCGGACGGCCCCGCGATCCGCGGGAGCCGTCGGTCGGCCGGGTCACGAAGCGGGTTCGCTCCGGAACCGGGAAACCCAGCAAGGGGGGTCAACTCAGCCCTCCGAAGGGGCGAGGCGCTCGAGCTCCGCCTGGGTGGACTTCAGCAGGTCGTTCCAGGACGCCTCGAACTTCTCGACGCCCTCGTCCTCCAGCACCTGCACGACGTCGTCGTAGGAGACGCCGAGCCTCTCCAGCGCGTCCAGGTCGGCGCGCGCCTGCTCGTAGGTGCCGGCGACGGTGTCACCGCTGATCTCGCCGTGGTCCTCGGTGGCCTCCAGCGTGGCCTCCGGCATGGTGTTGACCGTGTTCGGGGCGACCAGCTCGGTGACGTACAGCGTGTCCGGGTACGCCGGGTCCTTCACACCGGTCGACGCCCACAGGGGACGCTGCTTGTTGGCGCCCGCCTTCTCCAGCGCGTTCCAGCGGTCCGAGGAGAAGACCTCCTCGTACGCCTGGTACGCGAGGCGCGCGTTGGCGACGGCGGCCTTGCCGCGCAGCGCCTTGGCCTCGTCGGTGCCGATGCCCTCCAGGCGCTTGTCGATCTCGGTGTCCACGCGGGACACGAAGAAGGACGCCACGGAGTGGATCAGCGACAGGTCCAGGCCGCGCTCCTTGGCCTTCTCCAGGCCGGAGAGGTAGGCGTCCATGACGGCGCGGTACCGCTCCAGGGAGAAGATCAGGGTGACGTTGACGCTGATGCCGAGGCCGATCGTCTCGGCGATCGCCGGCAGACCCGCCTGGGTGGCCGGGATCTTGATCAGGGTGTTGGGGCGGTCCACCAGCCAGGCCAGCTGCTTGGCCTCGGCGACGGTGGCCTTGGTGTTGTGCGCCAGGCGCGGGTCGACCTCGATGGAGACCCGGCCGTCCTTGCCGCCGGTGGCGTCGTAGACCGGGCGCAGGATGTCGGCGGCGTCGCGGACGTCCGCCGTGGTGATCATGCGGATGGCCTCTTCGACGGTGACCTTGCGGGCGGCGAGGTCAGCGACCTGCTGCTCGTATCCGTCGCCGGCCGAGATCGCCTTCTGGAAGATCGTCGGGTTGGTGGTGACGCCCACGACGTGCTGCTGGTCGATCAGCTCGGCGAGGTTGCCGGACGTGATCCGCTTGCGCGACAGGTCGTCCAGCCAGATCGCGACGCCTTCCTCGGAGAGGCGCTTGAGTGCGTCTGTCATGGAATTACATCTCCTACGTGTCGTATATGAGCGTCAGCGCTGGGCGGCGGTCAGGGATTCCCGGGCCTTGGCGGCCACGTTCTCCGCAGTGAAGCCGAACTCGCGGAAGAGGACCTTGCCGTCGGCCGAAGCACCGAAGTGCTCCAGGGAAACGATGCGGCCGGCATCCCCCACGTACTTGTGCCAGGTCAGCCCGATGCCCGCCTCGACGGCCACCCGGGCCTTGACGGACGGCGGCAGCACGGAGTCCCGGTACCCCTGGTCCTGCTGCTCGAACCACTCGACCGACGGCATGGACACGACCCGCGTGGGGACACCCTCGGCCTGCAGCTGCTTGCGCGCCTCGACGGCCACGTGCACCTCGGAACCGGTGGCGATCAGGATCACCTGCGGCTCGCCGCCGTCGGCCTCGAACAGCACATAGCCGCCGCGCGCCGCGTCCTCGTTGGGCTCGTAGGTCGGCACACCCTGACGGGTCAGCGCCAGGCCGTGCGGCTGGCCCTTGCCGAACTCCTTGGTGTAGCGCTTGAGGATCTCGCGCCAGGCGATCGCGGTCTCGTTGGCGTCGGCCGGGCGGACGATGTTCAGGCCCGGGATGGCGCGCAGCGAGGCGAGGTGCTCGACGGGCTGGTGGGTGGGGCCGTCCTCGCCCAGGCCGATGGAGTCGTGCGTCCACACGTACGTCACCGGCAGGTGCATCAGGGCCGACAGGCGCACCGCGTTGCGCATGTAGTCGGAGAAGACGAGGAAGGTGCCGCCGTAGATACGGGTGTTCCCGTGCAGGGCGATGCCGTTCATCTCGGCGCCCATGGAGTGCTCACGGATGCCGTAGTGGATCGTGCGACCGTACGGGTTCGCCTCGGGCAGCGGGTTGCCCTCGGGCAGGAAGGAGCTGTCCTTGTCGATGGTGGTGTTGTTCGACCCGGCCAGGTCGGCGGAGCCGCCCCACAGCTCGGGGATCACCGCGCCCAGCGCCTGCAGCACCTTGCCGGAGGCGGCGCGCGTGGCGATGCTCTTGCCGGGCTCGAAGACCGGGATCTTCTCCTCCCAGCCGGCGGGCAGCTCACCGGCGCTGATGCGGTCGAACTCCGCCGCGCGCTCCGGGTTGGCGTCGCGCCACAGCTGCAGGGACTTCTCCCACTCGGCCTTCGCCTGGGCGCCGCGCTCCAGGGCCTTGCGGGTGTGCGCGATCACCTCGTCCTCGACCTGGAAGTGCTGCTCGGGGTCGAAGCCGAGGACGCGCTTGGTGGCCGCGACCTCCTCGTCGCCCAGCGCCGAGCCGTGCGCGGCCTCGGTGTTCTGCGCGTTCGGGGCGGGCCAGGCGATGATGGAGCGCATCGCGATGAAGGAGGGCCGGTCGGTGACGGCCTTCGCCTCCTGGACGGCGGCGTAGATCGCGGCCGGGTCCAGGTCGCCGTTGGCCTGGGCCTCCACCCGCTGCACATGCCAGCCGTACGCCTCGTACCGCTTGACGGTGTCCTCGGAGACGGCCGTCTCGGTGTCGCCCTCGATCGAGATGTGGTTGTCGTCCCACAGCAGGATCAGATTGCCCAGCTTCTGGTGCCCGGCCAGCGAGGACGCCTCGGCCGAGATGCCCTCCTGCAGACAGCCGTCACCGGCGATGCAGTAGACGAAGTGGTCGAAGGGGGACTCGCCCTGCGGGGTCTCGGGGTCGAACAGGCCGCGCTCGTAGCGGGCGGCCATCGCCATGCCCACCGCGTTGGCCACACCCTGGCCGAGCGGACCGGTCGTGGTCTCGACGCCCTTGGTGTGGCCGTACTCCGGGTGACCGGGGGTCTTGGAGCCCCACGTCCGGAACGCCTTCAGATCGTCCAGCTCCAGGCCGAAGCCGGCCAGGTACAGCTGGGTGTAGAGGGTCAGGGACGAGTGGCCGGCGGACAGCACGAAGCGGTCGCGCCCCACCCACTCGGGATCGGCCGGGTCGTGCCGCATCACCTTCTGGAAGAGGGTGTAGGCGGCCGGAGCCAGGCTCATCGCCGTACCGGGATGGCCGTTGCCGACCTTCTGTACGGCATCGGCGGCCAGGACACGGGCGGTGTCCACGGCCCGCTGGTCCAGCTCGGTCCACTCAAGGTCTGTGGTGGTCGGCTTGGTGCTCACCCTGGGTCAGGGCTCCTCTCCACATGTCGGTCGCCGGTCTTCGGGGCGTGCGCCCACCCGGCTGCCGGTGCACTGCGTGCCCACCGGCCGGGGTCGAGCCTACCCCCGTGAGGACGTGCATTTTTTCGAGTGTTTCCAGACTGCCGGGAGTCCATCGGATCCGCCTCCCGACTGGCCGAGCGCCGTATTCGGCACATGAATACGGACGCTGACATCTGAGCGCTCAATCGAGTGCCGGGGCGTCTCTTATGGGGCTCCTCCCATGGGGGCTGTCAACACGACCCCACCCCCGCGAAGGACGGGGTATGGGCAACGTCTAAAGTGGCGTGGTACGCGCGAGCCTTTACCGGGACTTCACACGGGGAGGCTTGCTGGGATGTCTCTGTCAGGGGTGTGCGTGACGGCCGTCGAATCCCGTCCTGGGGGCACCTCCCAGGCCCTTAAGGCTCTGGGGGAGGGCGCGCTCGGTAGTGCGAGTCAGGGCCCGGTTCACCGGCCGTTCGGGGCCCGTGTCAAGGCGTTCGTGGCTCTGACCAAGCCGCGGATCATCGAGCTGCTGCTCATCACCACCGTTCCGGTGATGTTCCTGGCGCAGCAGGGCGTGCCGGACCTCAAGCTGGTCCTGCTCACCTGCATCGGCGGCTACCTGTCCGCGGGCGGCGCCAACGCGCTCAACATGTACATCGACCGGGACATCGACGCCCTGATGGACCGCACCTCGCAGCGGCCACTGGTGACCGGCATGGTCAGCCCACCCGAGTGCCTGGCCTTCGGCATCACCCTGGCGGTCGTGTCGACGCTGCTGTTCGGATTCACCGTCAACTGGCTGTCCGCCTGGCTCTCCCTCGGCGCACTCCTCTTCTACGTCGTCGTCTACACGATGATCCTCAAACGGCGTACGTCGCAGAACATCGTGTGGGGCGGCATCGCCGGCTGCCTCCCGGTGCTCATCGGCTGGTCCTCGGTCACGAACTCGATGTCCTGGGCGCCGGTCATCCTCTTCCTCGTCATGTTCTTCTGGACGCCGCCGCACTACTGGCCGCTGTCCATGAAGGTCAAGGAGGACTACGCGCGCGTGGGCGTGCCGATGCTCCCCGTGATCGCCTCCAACAAGGTCGTCGCCCGGCAGATCGTCATCTACAGCTGGGTGATGGTCCTGGTCTCCCTGCTCCTCACCCCGCTCGGCTACACCGGCTGGTTCTACACGGTGGTCGCCCTGGCGGCCGGCGGCTTCTGGCTGTGGGAGGCGCACGGGCTGCAGAACCGGGCGAAGGCCGAGGTGACGGGCGCGAAGCTGAAGGAGATGCGGCTGTTCCACTGGTCGATCACCTATGTGTCGATCCTGTTCGTCGCGGTCGCGGTGGACCCGTTCCTGCGCTGACACACGTCACACGGGCCTGCTCTCGCCAGTCGATCTACTCATGAGTAGCATCCTGGGCATGGCAGACACGCAGCAGGTTGACCCGAAGGCCGAGCGCAAGGCGACGAAGCTCGCCCACCAGATCAGCACCTTCGCCAAGGCCCACGGCGGCGCCGAGGGCCAGGTGGCCAACATCGGCGAACGCGGCGCGCGGATCGTGCTCGTCGGCGAGGACGGCAGCTGGGGCGACCTGGTGGCCCCCAGCACGCAGATCGCCGAGCAGGCGGTGGAGAAGGCCGGCATCACCGTCCACGAGTCCTTCGACGGGGAGTTCGCGGCGAAGGTGACGACGGGCGCGTACGAGTGGAAGAGGATGGCCGGCATTCAGGTGGGCGGCTGAACGACGCGCTCCGAAGGGGGCGCGAAGAACTGCGCGATCCCCTTCGGGACGACCCGCGGCCGCCGAACTGCAAACAGTCCCGAGCTCATCCGCGACCTCACACCCCGTTCGCCCGTTAGGCCCGTCGAAGCCAGCGCACGCGGGGAGGCGGGGAGGCCCGGATGATCGAAACGCCGTCCCTCGTGGACCAGTACTGCCACGGCGTACTGCGGACGGAGCTGGGCCTCGGCACCTTCGAGGCCCAGCTGGCCCGCACCGAGGGCCCACCCGCGGCCGGCACCACCCTCTTCGACACCCAGACGGGCTTCGCCGTACGGCGCTGGTGCCCGCCCCTGCTCGGCCTGGAACCGCACTGTCCGCCCGCCCGCTATCTGGCCCGGCGCCGAGAACTGGGTGTCCTGGAAACGGGCCGCCGGCTGCTGCGCGGCAGCGGCATCACCACGTACCTGGTCGACACCGGTCTGCCCGGCGATCTCACCGGCCCCGCCGAGATGGCCTGTGACGGAGACGCCCAGGCCCGCGAGATCGTCCGGCTGGAGCTGCTCGCGGAGCAGGTCGCCGACACCTCCGGCACCGTCGAGTCCTTTCTCGCCAACCTCGCCGAGTCCGTGCACGGAGCCGCCGCGCACGCCGTCGCCTTCACCTCCGTCGCCGGCCTCAGACACGGCCTCGCCCTCGCGCCCGAGCCGCCGGGACCGGGTGAGGTGCGCGGCGCTGCGGGCCGCTGGCTGGCAGGGCGGCGGGTCGGCGGGACGCTCAGCGACCCCGTGCTGCTACGGCACCTGCTGTGGATCGCGGTCGCCTCGGGCCTGCCCCTGCAGCTGCACGCCGGGCTCGGCGAGCCGGGCGCCCGCATCGACCGCACCGACCCCGTGCTGCTCACCGACTTCGTCCGGGCCACGGCCGGTCTCGGCACCGATCTGATCCTGCTGCACGGCTATCCGTACCACCGGCACGCCGCCCATCTGGCCGGGGTCTTCCCGCACGTCTACGCCGACTCCGGCGCCGCACTGGTGCGTACCGGCGCCCGCGCGGCCACGGTCCTCGCCGAGATCCTGGAGCTGGCCCCGTTCGGCAAGATCCTCTTCTCCACCGGCGCCCACGGTCTGCCCGAGCTGCACGTCGTCGGCGCCCGCCTTTTCCGCGAGGCCCTGAGCCGGATCCTGGGCACCTGGGTCGCCGACGGCGCCTGGTCGCTGGACGACGCCCAGCGGGTGGCCCGGATGGTCGCGGCGGACAATGCACGCCGGGTCTACGGACTGGGGTGAGCCGTCCGGCGCGGGCCGGGGAGGCCGCAGCGACTCGGATCCGACCGCCGTACCGCCGGGGCCGCCGTGCCTCGGGCCCCTACGCGTGACTCACACGCGCGTGCCCACCGCCACCTCGGCCGCGGGGCCGGGCAGGCCGAGGGCGGCCTCAGGGCGTTCGCGGAGCGACAGCAGGACGCGCAGCACACCGATCCACACCAGGCAGGAGCCGAACATGTGCAGCGCGACCAGCAGCTCGGGCAGATGCGTGAAGTACTGCACGTAACCGATCACGCCCTGACCGAGCAGGATCAGGAACAGCTCGCGCGTGCGCGCCAGCGGCCCCCTCGGCGCGTCCACCGCCTTCAGTACGAACCACAGGGCGAACGTCAGCGTCACCACGATCCATGCGAGCACCGCGTGCAGCTTGGCCACGGTCTCCCAGTCGACGGGGATCCGCTTGACCTCGCTGGAGTCACCCGCGTGCGGACCGGCCCCGGTCACCGCCGTGCCGGCGACGACGAGCAGCAGGGACGCGGCCACCAGGAACCACACCAGCTGCTGTACGGCCTTGCCGACCAGCGGCCGGGGCGCTTCGTCGCCCTCGCGGGTGCGCTGCCACATCACCGCGGCGACCGCGACCAGAGCCGTCGCCGACAGGAAGTGGACCGCGACGGTGTACGGGTTGAGCCCCACCAGCACCACGATGCCGCCGATGACCGCGTTGCTCATCACCAGCCAGAACTGCGCCCAGCCCAGCCGGGTCAGGCTGCGCCGGTACGGCTTCTCGGAGCGCGCGGCGATGATCGCCCAGCCGACCGCGGCGCACAGCACGTACGTCAGCATCCGGTTGCCGAACTCGATCGCGCTGTGGTAGCTCAGCGCGTTCGTCGGTGTGAGCGAGCCGTCGGTGCACTCGGGCCAGGTCGGGCAGCCGAGGCCCGAGGCGGTCAACCGGACGACACCGCCGGTGACGACGATGACCACCGACATCACGAGCGCGGCGAGGGCCGCCCGCTGGACGGTCCGGGGCTGCGGGGTCCAGCGGTCGGCGATGAAGGCGAGCGGGTTGCGCAGGGCCGCTACGGCGTCGGCGGGGTTCAGCTTGGGCACGCCCCCATGGTAGGCCGCCGCTTGTGCACGCTTTCACGAGGGTCGCCGTGGCGGCTCACTCCCAGCGGAAGAACTTTCCTGCGGCGGCCAGCCCGAGGACCGCCCACACGGCCAGGATCCCCAGGTCGCCCCAGGGCATCCCGGCCCCCTGCCGGAGCACGTCCCGCAGCCCGTCCGACAGGGCGGAGATGGGCAGCAGACCGAGGACGTGCTGCCCGGCCGACCCGAACTTCTCCAGCGGCACGATGACGCCGCCGCCGACGAGCAGCAGCAGGAAGACCAGGTTGGCGGCGGCCAGCGTCGCCTCCGCCTTCAGCGTGCCCGCCATCAGCAGTCCGAGCCCGGAGAAGGCGGCCGTACCGAGGACGAGGAGCAGCAGGACGGCGGCGGGGTTGCCGTGCGGGGACCAGCCCAGCGCGAAGGCGATCACCGTCAGCAGGATCACCTGGAGAACCTCGGTGACCAGCACGGACGCCGTCTTCGCGGTCATCAGGCCCCAGCGGGGGAGCGGTGAGGAGGCGAGCCGCTTGAGCACGCCGTAGCGGCGCTCGAAGCCGGTCGCGATGGCCTGCCCGGTGAACGCCGTCGACATCACGGCCAGCGCCAGGATGCCGGGGGCCAGGAAGTCCACCGCCTCGCCCCTGCCGGTGTCCACGATGTCCACGGAGCTGAAGAGCACCAGCAACAGCGTCGGGATGACGACCGTCAGCAGCAGCTGCTCGCCGTTGCGCAGCAGCATCTTCGTCTCCAGCGCCGCCTGCGCCGCGATCATGCGGGGCAGGGGCGCCGCGCCCGGCTTGGGGGCGTACGTACCGGTCGTCGTCGTCACGAGCGCAGCTCCTTGCCGGTGAGCTCCAGAAAAACGTCCTCCAGCGTGTGCCGTTCCACCGAGATCCGGTCCGGCATCACTCCGTGCTGGGCGCACCAGGAGGTCACGGTGGCCAGCAGCTGCGGGTCGACCTTGCCGACGACCCGGTAGCTGCCCGGGGTCAGTTCGGCGGCCGTGCAGTCGGCCGGGAGTGCCTTCAGCAGGGAGCCCACGTCGAGGCCGGGGCGGCCGGTGAAGCGCAGGGTGTTCTCGGCGCCGCCCTTGCACAGCTCCTCCGGAGAGCCCTGGGCGATGACCCGGCCGCCGTCGATGATCGCCACGTCGTCGGCGAGCTGCTCGGCCTCTTCCATGTAGTGCGTGGTGAGGATCACCGAGACACCGTCGGCGCGCAGGTCCTTCACCAGGTCCCAGGTGGCCCGGCGGGCCTGCGGGTCGAGGCCGGCCGTCGGCTCGTCCAGGAAGACCAGCTCCGGGCGCCCCACGACGGCCATGGCGAGCGCGAGCCGCTGCTGCTGGCCACCGGACAGCCGCCGGTAGCCGGTCCGCCCGCAGCTGCCGAGCCCCAGCCGCTCGATCAGCGCGTCCACGTCCAGCGGATACGCGTGCATCCTGGCCACGTGCCGCAGCATCTCGTCGGCCCGGGCGCCGGAGTACACACCGCCGGACTGGAGCATCACGCCGATACGGGGGCGCAGCTCGGCGGACTGGCGCACGGGGTCGAGGCCCAGGACGCGCACCGTGCCGGAATCCGGCTTCCGGTACCCCTCGCAGGTCTCGACCGTGGTCGTCTTCCCCGCCCCGTTGGGACCGAGTACGGCGGTCACACCCGCCCTGGCCACCAGGTCGAGGCCGTCCACCGCGGTCTTTGTGCCGTACCGCTTCACCAGGGCCTGGACCTGGACCACGGGCTCACTTCGCATGACCCCAGAGTCTAGGGAGACGCCGGACCGCTCAGGCGCGGGGGTGCGGGAAGTCCTCCTCATGGGGCCGGTGCAGCGGAAGCCACCGCTCCGCGTAGGCCACGGCGTCCGCGACCGGAAACAGTCGCACGTCGGCGGCGCCCACCGTGCCGCGCACGACGGGCCGGTCCCGTTCGAAGTCGTGCCCCAGCTCGTCGAACCGGTCGGAGCTGATCGAGACCTCGACGACCATCTCCCAGCCACCGCCGGGGGCGGGCCGGCCGACCTCGACGCGCGGCGCGGGTATGCGGTATTCCGCCAGGTGGAAGGCCGTGCAGGAGTCGTATCCGGCCCCGAGCAGCAGCACCCGGGCACCGAGCTTCTCCAGCCGGGCCAGCGGGCTGCGCTCACCCAGCCGGCAGTCGGGCGCGTGGCCGTCGGTGATCTCGCGCGCGTGCGGGCCGATCGCCGCGAACGAGGTCTGCGGGTGCGCGCTGCGCAGGGCGCCGGGCCAGGTGCGTACGGTCTCGGGGATCACGCCGACGCCACGGGTGGGGGTGATCGACGGGTCGTAGGCGGGCATGGTGGCGCGGATGCGGTCCCACCAGTCCTCGGGCACCGGCGGGTTCTGCCACACCGCCGGATCGGACAGGTCGCCGGTCTGGGTGGGCACCACGAGCGTGCCCGAACGGCCGAGGGCGTCCAGAATTCCGTGGACGACCGCGACCGAGCCTCCGTTGACCCAGCCGAGGGAGCTGAGCGAGGTGTGGACGAGGACGGTCTCGCCGGTCTCGACACCCAGCAGACGCAGCTGCGCGGCGATGGTGTCGCGGGTGACAAGAGGGCCGGTCGGAGGGGGTATGGGCATGGTTCGCGAGTCTCGCCGACGGACCCCTGCGCCGCCACTGCTTTCCTGCTCGCCCCACGCCGGATGATCGATCAGAAGATCGTTTCCGCAGGTCACATTAGGTATGCCTAAGTGACGCAGGGCACCGCCCGATGATCCGGACGGCGCTTGTCAGGCTCTGAGGAATTACGCAACAATGGCGTTGTGAAAAACGTCGGCGAGGCTCGGGAGACCCCCCTGGGGGCCCCACAGGAGGAACTCGCGACCGGTGAGCGCTCCACGCGCAACCGCGTCGCGCGATCCATCCTGGACCACGGCCCGTCGACCGTCGCCGAGCTCGCCGGCCGGCTGGGACTGACCCAGGCGGCCGTCCGGCGTCACCTGGACGCACTGGTCGCCGACGACGTCGTGGAGGCCCGCGAACAGCGCGTGTACGGCGCGCGCACGCGTGGCCGCCCCGCCAAGGTCTTCGCGCTCACCGACTGCGGCCGCGACGCCTTCGACCAGTCGTACGACAAGCTCGCCGTGGACGCGCTCCGCTGGATCGCCGAGCAGGGGGGCGGCCCCGAGGCGGTCGCCGCCTTCGCCCGCGCCCGGATCGCCGCCCAGGCGAGCGCGTACCGCGAGGCGATCGAGGCCGTGACGCCCGACAAGCGCGCGGAAGCGCTGGCCAAGGCCTTGAGCGTGGACGGGTACGCTGCTACGGCGCGCAGCGCACCGGTCGGCGAGCAGCTGTGCCAGCACCACTGCCCGGTCGCCCATGTCGCGGAGCAGTTCCCCCAGCTGTGCGAGGCGGAGACGGAGATCTTCGCCGAGCTGCTGGGTACCCACGTCCAGCGACTGGCGACCATCGCGCACGGCGACGGCGTCTGCACGACGTTCATCCCCAAGACATCCACTGACGCACCTGCAAGCACGGCCGGGAGGAACCCCGCATGACTCTCCCCACGGAGACTGCCCACCCCGAACTCGAGGGCCTGGGCAAGTACGAATACGGCTGGGCCGACTCCGACGTGGCCGGTGCCTCCGCCAGGCGTGGCCTGAACGAGGAGGTCGTCCGCGACATCTCCGGCAAGAAGTCGGAGCCGGAGTGGATGACCAAGCTGCGCCTGAAGGGCCTGAAGCTCTTCGAGAAGAAGCCGATGCCGAACTGGGGCTCCGACCTCTCGGGCATCGACTTCGACAACATCAAGTACTTCGTGCGCTCCACGGAGAAGCAGGCGGAGTCCTGGGAGGACCTGCCCGAGGACATCAAGAACACCTACGACAAGCTGGGCATCCCGGAGGCCGAGAAGCAGCGCCTGGTCGCCGGCGTCGCCGCCCAGTACGAGTCGGAGGTCGTCTACCACCAGATCCGTGAGGACCTGGAGGAGCAGGGCGTCATCTTCCTCGACACCGACACCGCGCTGAAGGAGCACCCGGAGCTCTTCAAGGAGTACTTCGGGACCGTCATCCCCGCCGGTGACAACAAGTTCGCGGCCCTGAACACCGCCGTGTGGTCCGGCGGCTCCTTCATCTACGTCCCGCCGGGCGTCCACGTCGAGATCCCGCTCCAGGCCTACTTCCGGATCAACACCGAGAACATGGGCCAGTTCGAGCGGACCCTGATCATCGTCGACGAGGGTGCCTACGTGCACTACGTCGAGGGTTGTACGGCCCCGATCTACAAGTCGGACTCGCTGCACTCCGCGGTCGTCGAGATCATCGTCAAGAAGAACGCCCGCTGCCGCTACACGACCATCCAGAACTGGTCGAACAACGTCTACAACCTGGTCACCAAGCGCGCCGTGGCCTACGAGGGCGCGACCATGGAGTGGATCGACGGCAACATCGGCTCCAAGGTGACGATGAAGTACCCGGCCGTCTACCTGATGGGCGAGCACGCCAAGGGCGAGACCCTCTCCATCGCCTTCGCGGGCGAGGGCCAGCACCAGGACGCCGGCTCCAAGATGGTCCACATGGCGCCGAACACGTCCTCCAACATCGTCTCCAAGTCGGTGGCGCGCGGTGGCGGCCGTACCTCGTACCGCGGTCTGGTCGAGATCGGCGAGGGCGCTGCCGGATCGAAGTCGAACGTGCTGTGCGACGCGCTGCTCGTCGACACGATCTCCCGCTCCGACACCTACCCCTACGTGGACGTCCGCGAGGACGACGTGTCCATGGGCCACGAGGCGACCGTCTCCAAGGTCTCCGAGGACCAGCTCTTCTACCTGATGAGCCGCGGTCTGACCGAGTTCGAGGCGATGGCGATGATCGTGCGCGGCTTCGTCGAGCCGATCGCCAAGGAGCTGCCCATGGAGTACGCCCTGGAGCTCAACCGGCTGATCGAGCTGCAGATGGAAGGCGCGGTCGGTTAAGACCCGCCCCGTCGGTCAGCACACGTCTTACTCAGAAAGCGAGCACTACGACAGCCATGGCTGAGGCTCAGAACATCCCGGTGGGCTCCACCACCGCCGGCCAGATCGCGGTGGCCGCCGAGTCGACCGTCGCCACCCGCATGAGCGCGCCCCCGTCCTTCGACGTGGCGGACTTCCCGGTCCCCCACGGCCGCGAGGAGGAGTGGCGGTTCACCCCGCTGGAGCGCCTGCGCGGGCTGCACGACGGCACCGCCGTGGCGAACGGCGGCGGCGTGAAGGTGGACGTCCAGGCCCCCGAGGGCGTGACCGTCGAGACCGTCGGC
Organism: Streptomyces sp. NPDC053069; assembly: GCF_044546895.1. NCBI lineage: Bacteria > Bacillati > Actinomycetota > Actinomycetes > Kitasatosporales > Streptomycetaceae > Streptomyces > Streptomyces sp. NPDC053069. The sequence continues at coordinate 289,702 of NZ_JBITZN010000008.1, forward strand.
CGCGACGACGCCCGCATCGGCAGGGCCGGCACCCCGGTGGACCGTGTCGCCGCCCAGGCGTACTCGGCCTTCGAGCAGGCCGGCGTGGTCACCGTCCCCAAGGAGACGGTGCTCACCGAGCCGATCCGCATCGCCGTGCACGGCGAGGGCGGGGTCGCCTACGGCCACCAGGTGATCGAGCTGGGCGCCTTCGCCGAGGCCGTCGTGGTCATCGACCACACCGGTGACGCGGTGCTCGCCGCCAACGTCGACTACGTCCTCGGCGACGGGGCGAAGCTGACCGTCGTCTCCGTCCAGGACTGGGACGACAAGGCCGTCCACGTCGCCCAGCACAACGCGCTGGTCGGCCGGGACGCCTCCTTCAAGTCCGTGGTCGTCACCTTCGGCGGCGACGTCGTACGCCTGCACCCGCGCGTCACCTACGCGGGCACCGGCGGCGAGGCCGAGCTGTTCGGCCTGTACTTCACCGACGCCGGGCAGCACCAGGAGCACCGCCTGCTGGTCACCCACAACACCCCGCACTGCAAGTCGAACGTCGTCTACAAGGGCGCGCTCCAGGGCGACGACGCGCACGCGGTCTGGATCGGCGACGTGCTCATCGAGGCCAAGGCCGAGGGCACCGACACCTACGAGATGAACCGCAACCTGGTCCTCACCGACGGCGCGCGCGTCGACTCGGTGCCGAACCTGGAGATCGAGACCGGCGAGATCGTCGGCGCCGGCCACGCCTCCGCCACCGGCCGCTTCGACGACGAGCAGCTCTTCTACCTGATGGCCCGCGGCATCCCGCAGCACGAGGCCCGCCGCCTGGTGGTCCGCGGCTTCTTCGCCGAGCTGGTCCAGCAGATCGGTGTCGCCGACATCGAGGAGCGTCTGCTCGCCAAGATCGAGGTGGAGCTGGAGGCTTCGGTCGCATGACCTTCGTACGCGCCTGTGCGCTGAGCGAGCTGGAAGAGGACACCCCGAAGCGGGTGGAACTCGACGGCACGCCGGTCTCGGTCGTCAAGACCGAGGGCGAGGTGTTCGCGATCTACGACATCTGCTCCCACGCGAACGTCTCGCTGTCCGAGGGCGAGGTGGAGGACTGCCAGATCGAGTGCTGGCTGCACGGCTCCTCCTTCGACCTCCGCACCGGCAAGCCGTCCGGCCTCCCGGCCACGCGCCCCGTCCCCGTATACCCCGTAAAGATCGAAGGGGACGACGTTCTCGTCTCCCTCTCCCAGGAGTCCTGAGGCACCCATGGCAACGCTTGAAATCCGAGACCTGCACGTCACCGTCGAGGCCGACAACGCCACGAAGGAGATCCTCAAGGGCGTCGACCTCACCGTGAAGCAGGGCGAGACGCACGCCATCATGGGCCCCAACGGCTCGGGCAAGTCGACCCTCGCCTACTCGCTCGCGGGTCACCCGAAGTACACGATCACCGAGGGCACCGTGCTGCTCGACGGCGAGGACGTCCTGGAGATGTCCGTCGACGAGCGCGCCCGCGCGGGCCTGTTCCTGGCGATGCAGTACCCGGTCGAGGTCCCCGGCGTCTCGGTCTCCAACTTCCTGCGCACCTCCGCCACCGCCATCCGCGGCGAGGCCCCCAAGCTGCGCACCTGGGTGAAGGAGGTCAAGGAGGCCATGGAGCGCCTCAACATGGACCCGTCCTTCGCCGAGCGCAACGTCAACGAGGGCTTCTCCGGCGGTGAGAAGAAGCGCCACGAGATCCTCCAGCTGGAGCTCCTCAAGCCGAAGGTCGCGATCCTGGACGAGACGGACTCGGGTCTGGACGTCGACGCCCTGCGGATCGTGTCGGAGGGCGTCAACCGCGTCCGCGAGACCGGCGAGGTCGGCACCCTGCTGATCACGCACTACACGCGCATCCTGCGCTACATCAAGCCCGACTTCGTCCACGTCTTCTCCGCCGGCCGGATCGTCGAGTCCGGCGGCGCCGAGCTCGCCGACAAGCTGGAGGACGAGGGCTACGAGGCATACACGAAGGGTGGCGCATCCGCGTGACACAGCTGCCGGGCCTCCTCGACACCGAGGCGATCCGCAAGGACTTCCCCGTCCTGGACCGAGTCGTCCACGACGGCAAGAAGCTCGTGTACCTGGACAACGCGGCGACCAGCCAGAAGCCGCGCCAGGTGCTGGACGCCCTGAGCGAGTACTACGAGCGCTACAACGCCAACGTCCACCGCGGTGTGCATGTGCTCGCCGAGGAGGCCACGGCGCTGTACGAGGGCGCGCGCGACAAGGTCGCCGCGTTCATCAACGCGCCGAGCCGCGACGAGGTGATCTTCACCAAGAACGCCTCCGAGTCGCTGAACCTCGTGGCGAACATGCTGGGCTGGGCCGAGGAGCCCTACCGCGTGGACCACGAGACCGAGATCGTCATCACGGAGATGGAGCACCACTCCAACATCGTGCCGTGGCAGCTGCTCGCCCAGCGCACCGGCGCGAAGCTGAAGTGGTTCGGCCTCACGGACGACGGCCGGCTCGACCTGTCCAACATCGACGAGATCATCACGGAGAAGACGAAGATCGTCTCCTTCGTGCTGGTGTCGAACATCCTGGGCACCGTCAACCCGGTCGAGGCGATAGTGCGCCGCGCCCAGGAGGTCGGCGCGCTGGTCTGCGTCGACGCCTCCCAGGCCGCCCCGCACATGCCGCTGGACGTGCAGGCCCTGCAGGCCGACTTCGTGGCCTTCACCGGCCACAAGATGTGCGGCCCGACCGGCATCGGCGTCCTGTGGGGACGCCAGGAGCTGCTGGAGGACCTGCCCCCGTTCCTCGGCGGCGGCGAGATGATCGAGACGGTCTCGATGCACTCGTCGACGTACGCCCCGGCGCCGCACAAGTTCGAGGCGGGCACCCCGCCGATCGCGCAGGCGGTCGGGCTGGGTGCGGCGATCGACTACCTCCAGTCGATCGGCATGGACAAGATCCTCGCCCATGAGCACGCGCTCACCGAGTACGCGGTGCAGAAGCTGAGCGAGGTCCCGGACCTCCGGATCATCGGCCCGACCACGGCCGAGGACCGGGGCGCCGCGATCTCCTTCACGCTCGGCGACATCCACCCGCACGACGTCGGCCAGGTCCTCGACGAGCAGGGCATCGCGGTCCGCGTCGGCCACCACTGCGCCCGCCCCGTCTGCCTCCGCTACGGAATTCCTGCGACCACGCGAGCGTCGTTCTATCTGTACTCCACGCCGGCCGAGATCGATGCACTGGTCGAGGGGCTGGAGCACGTTCGGAACTTCTTCGGCTGAGGGACGTGAGCTGAGACCGTGAAGCTGGATTCGATGTACCAGGAAGTCATCCTGGACCACTACAAGAACCCGCACGGGCGTGGTCTGAGGGATGGCGACGCCGAGGTACACCACGTGAACCCGACGTGCGGCGACGAGATCACCCTCCGCGTGAAGTACGACGGCACCAAGATCGCGGATGTCTCGTACGAGGGCCAGGGCTGCTCCATCAGCCAGGCGAGCGCCTCCGTCCTCAACGAACTCCTCGTCGGCAAGGACCTGACCGAGGCGCAGAAGATCCAGGAGACCTTCCTGGAGCTGATGCAGTCCAAGGGCCGGATCGAGCCGGACGACGCGATGGAGGACATCCTGGAGGACGCGGTCGCGTTCGCCGGTGTCTCCAAATACCCCGCGCGGGTCAAGTGCGCCCTCCTGAGCTGGATGGCGTGGAAGGACGCGACGGCCCAGGCGCTGGGTGGCGCCGACGCCGAAAGGAAGACGGCATGACCGACACCGCTGAGATGAAGCCGGCATCGGAGGAGGAGCTCCGCGAGGCCCTGATGGACGTCGTCGACCCCGAGCTGGGCATCGACGTCGTCAACCTCGGCCTGATCTACGGCATCCACATCGACGACTCGAACATCGCGACCGTCGACATGACCCTGACCTCCGCGGCCTGCCCGCTGACGGACGTCATCGAGGACCAGGCCAAGTCCGCCACGGACGGCCTCGTCAACGAGCTGCGCATCAACTGGGTCTGGATGCCCCCGTGGGGCCCGGACAAGATCACGGACGACGGCCGCGAGCAGCTTCGGGCGCTCGGGTTCAACGTCTGAGACCCCGGGCGTCCGGGACAGAGCCTGCGCAAGGGGCCACGGCAGCACGCCGTGGCCCCTTTTCCTGCGCTCAGGGCGGCCTGCGCTCAGGCGGCCATGCGTACGCCCGTACACAACGGTGTGTACGCTCGTACACATGGGATATCTGACACTCGCCGGCGCCATAGCCGCCGAGGTCGCCGCGACGACGGCGATGAAGTACAGCGAGGGATTCAGCCGGCTCTGGCCCTCGCTCGTGACGGCTCTGGGCTATCTCGTCTCCTTCGCGCTGCTCGCCCGGACACTGAAGACCGTCCAGATCGGCACGGCGTACGCGATCTGGTCCGGGGTGGGCACCGCGGCCATCGCCGTGCTCGGCCTGCTGCTCTTCGGAGAGGGGCTGAGCCTCGTCAAGGTGGGCGGGATCCTGCTGATCGTCGGCGGAGTGGTCGTACTGAACCTGGGCGGAGCGAGCCACTGATGCCCCGCCGCTACGACCCCGACCGGCGCCGGCGCCTCATCGACGCGGCGATCCGCGTGGTCGGCAGGGACGGCATCGCCGGTCTGAGCCACCGCTCGGTCGCCGCCGAGGCGGACGTCCCGCTCGGCTCCACGACGTACCACTTCGCCACCCTGGAAGAGCTGATGGTGGCCGCGCTGCGGCAGGTGAACGAGAACTTCGCCAGGGTGCTCGCCGAGCGGCTGCCGGACCAGGGCGACGGCGGCGACCTGGCCGGGGACCTCGCCGGCGCGCTGGGCGCGTGGCTGAGCGGCGACCGTACCGGCGTGGAGCTGGAGTACGAGCTGTATCTCGCCGCGCTCCGGCGCCCCGCGCTGCGCCCCGTCGCCGCCGAGTGGACCGAGGACGCGGCGGCACTGCTGGCTCGGCGCACGGACCCGGTCACGGCCCGCGCGCTGCTCGCCCTGATGGACGGGATCTGCCTCCAGGTCCTGCTGACCGGCGGTTCGTACGACGCGGAGTACGCCCGCACCGCGCTGGCTCGGCTGATTCCCTGAAGGCGCGCCCGGCACGTGAGACGCGGTTCGCCCTCACGACCCCGCTCACGTTAGGTTTTGTTCCATGACCGAGTCTGCTTCCCGTACCACCGGCGCCGTCGCCGCCGGCCTCGCCACCCTCGCCTCCGACGGCACCGTTCTCGACACCTGGTTCCCGGCCCCCGAGCTCGTCGAGGAGCCGGGCCCCGCCGGCACCGAGCGGCTGACCGCCGAGCAGGCGGCCCAGCTGCTGGGCGGCGGCGCGACCGCGGCGATCGGCCCGGACGCCCGCCGGGGCGTCGAGGTGGTCGCGGTCCGTACGGTCATCGCCTCGCTCGACGAGAAGCCGCTCGACGCCCACGACGTCTATCTGCGGCTGCACCTGCTCTCGCACCGCCTGGTCAAGCCGCACGGCCAGAGCCTGGACGGCATCTTCGGCCACCTCGCCAACGTCGCCTGGACCTCGCTCGGCCCGGTCGCCGTGGACGACATCGAGAAGGTGCGGCTGAACGCCCGCGCCGAGGGCCTGCACCTCCAGGTCACCTCGATCGACAAGTTCCCGCGCATGACGGACTACGTCGCCCCCAAGGGCGTGCGGATCGCCGACGCCGACCGGGTTCGCCTCGGCGCGCACCTCGCCGAGGGCACCACGGTCATGCACGAGGGCTTCGTCAACTTCAACGCCGGCACGCTCGGCACGTCCATGGTCGAGGGCCGGATCTCCGCGGGTGTCGTGGTCGGCAACGGCTCCGACATCGGCGGCGGCGCCTCCACCATGGGCACCCTGTCCGGCGGCGGCAACGTGATCATCTCCATCGGCGAGCGCTGCCTGATCGGCGCCGAGGCGGGCGTCGGCATCGCGCTCGGTGACGAGTGCGTCGTGGAGGCCGGCCTCTACATCACCGCGGGCACCCGGGTCACCATGCCCGACGGCCAGATCGTCAAGGCCCGTGAACTGAACGGCGCCTCCAACATCCTCTTCCGCCGCAACTCGGTCAGCGGCAAGGTCGAGGCCCGCCCGAACAACGCGGTCTGGGGCGGCCTGAACGACATCCTGCACAGCCACAACTGACCACCGGCGGCCGTGACCTGCGGCCGCCCACTCGACAAGCCCACTGCTCTGATCAGCTCGGATGCCGTGGGCTTCTGTCGTTGTCGGTCGGCGTCGGGCGACTCATGCTGCGGCCACCCCGGCGATCGTGCGTTCCTCAAATATGGTCGACCGAATGGGTGAGTGCCCGGCCGGTCAGCTCGCGACCAGCTCCGCGTGCAGCGCCAGCAGCATGTCGGCCGTCTCCCGGCCGGCGGGCAGCAGCGGGGGGCGTACCGGTCCGGCGGGCAGGCCGAGGCGGGTGAGGAGGGCCTTTGCGGTGACGGTCCCGGGCAGGCCCGCGGCCATCATCGCCTCGATCAACGGCGTGGCCCGCAGCTGGAGTTCCGTCGCCCGGGCGGTGTCGCCCGCGTCGAACGCGTCGAGGATCGCGGTGATGTGTCCGGGAACGGCGTTGGCGACCGTGCTCACACAACCCGCCGCGCCGACCGCGTACAGCGCGAGCACGTGCTCGTCGCAGCCCGCGTAGTACGCCAGGTCCGTGTGGGCCAGCACCTTCTGGGTGCCGAGCAAGTCGTACGAGCAGTCCTTGACGGCCACGATCCGCGGGTGCGCGGCGAGCCGGATCAGCGTCTTCGGCTCGATACGGGTGCCGGTGCGGCCGGGGATGTCGTACAGCATCACGGGCAGGGCGCTCGCGTCGGCGACCGCACGGAAGTGCGCCTCCACGGCCTCCTGCGGTGGCCTGCTGTAGTACGGCGTCACGAGGAGCACACCGTCGGCGCCCGCCTCCTCGGCCGCGCGGGTCAGTTCGACGGTGTGCCGGGTGTCGGCCGTACCCACGCCCGCGACCAGGGACGTCCGGTCGCCGACCGCCTCCCGGACGGCCGCGATCAGTTCCGCCTTCTCGGTGTCCGTGGTGGTGGGCGACTCGCCGGTGGTGCCGCTCAGCACCAGGCCGTCGCAGCCCCCGGCCACCAGCCGCGCGGCCAGCTTCCGGGCGCCGGCCAGATCGAGGGCGCCCGCCTCGGTGAACGGCGTGATCATCGCGCAGAGGGTGCGGCCGAAGGGGCGGGGCCGGGCGGTGGTGCGGGAGGTCGTCATGGGAGTAGTCTCGGCAGCTCGTGCGTGAAGATCTACTTAATTATTCTTAGGTATATTGTTAAGTGTCGCTGCAGCGTAGGGGCTGCCCTGTGTCCAACTCGGCACCTCATGGGTCACTATGGCCGGAGGGGTACCGACGTCGTCATGGGAGGCACCATGAAGCTCGGCAAGGCACTGGCCACCGGAGTCGCCGAGGAGCGGCCGGTCGTCCGCGAAGAGGAGATGCCGGCGCCCGAGGAGACCGTCCATGTCGAACCGGCCGAGCCGGCCCGCGACGAGGTTCCGGCCGCCCGATGAGACTGCGGCTCCCGGCGGAACGCCCGACGGAGCCGCCGACCGGATACAAGATCGCCCACCCGGTGCTGTCCCATGACGGCGCCCGGGCCGGGTTCACCGGAGTGTCGCTCGGCGGCGCGCTGCCGTACGGCGTGCTCGACGACGCCGCGTGCGTCTATGGGCGGCGGCACCGGCCGCCGGCGCGGCTGTGCGACTGCGGGTTCCACTGCGTCCATGAGCGGGGGGCCGCCGAGGCCATGCTCTGCACCGCCGAGCACCGGACGGCAGTGCTGCTGGAGGTCTCCGTGCTCGGCGCCTACATCCGCTTCGAGCGCGGCTTCCGCTTTGCCCGGCAGCGGGTGCGCACGGCCGTCGCGGGGCCCTGCGCCTGCGGTGCCACCGCCGTCGCCCTGGCCGATGCCGGCTGGGGCAGGCCCGGCTGGCGGGCCCTCGTTCCCGTCTGCGCCGGCTGTGTGCGCGGCCGTACGTCTGTCTCGCTCGCCGGGTTCGCCCGGCTGGCCGGGGAGGGTCTGAGGGTGGTGGCGCGGGGCGGCGGTACGGGGTTCCCCGCCGCCGGCTTGGCGGAGCGGGGGGATCCGGGAGTGCCCGAACTCGCCGCGGAGGCGGCGCTGTTGCAGGCGCGGCTCGACTGGTTCCAGAGCCAACTCGCGCGCCTCGGTGAGCGCGGGGGCGGCGCAGGTGAGCAGGGCTAACCGTCTTCGGGCCGGGTACCCGGGTCTCGGGGCACGCGTGCGGGTGCGTGGGCGTGGCGGCCTGCGGCGTCCCGTGCGGGTGCGTCGTGCCTGGTGTCGCGCCTACGGTGGTCTGTGAGCCGGTGCCGCGCCGGGTGGTGTCCGTACTCGGTTCGGCGGGCGCGTCCGCTGCGTGGCGGAGGGAGCTCCGCCGGTCGCTGCGGCACACCACCCGGCACGTTCCCGCGCCGCCGTGTGCGGCCCCAGGAGACGCCATGCGCATCGCCACAGCAGGAAAGGGCACACCGATGATGCACAGGATCCCGCACCGCTCGGGCGCCAAGGGCCCCGACGAGCTGCGGCAGCAGATCGAGCACACCAGGCACCAACTCGGGCACACCGTCGCCCAGTTGGTCGGCAAGGCCGATGTCAAGGAGAGGGCCCGGGTGCGGGCCGCCGACCTGAAGGACAAAGCCGGTGCCATGACCGTGCAACTGCGCGCGAGCGCCGCCCACGCCGGCCACGGCGTCCAGGGCCGGGCCGCCCAGGCAGGTCACATGGTGCAGGGCAAGGCCCTGAAGGCAGGACACGCGGTGCAGGGGCAGGCGGCCAGGGCGGGGCATGCGGTGCAGGGCAGGGCGCTCAGTGCCGGGCATGCCGTGCAGGGGCGGGCCGGGCGCGCGGGGCACGCCGTGCAGGATGCCGTCCCACAGCCGCTGCGTGGCGCTGTGCGCGCGGGTATGCGCCACCCGGGTCCGATCCTCGTGGTGGGCGTACTGGGCGCGGCGGCGGTGACGGCCGGTATCGCCTGGCGCAGGATGCACCACTGACCGTGACCAGGCGCGCCGGCGCCGCCTCGCAGGACCGGCCGAACGGTGTGTTCAGCCGGTCCTGAGCCTGCGGGGGGCCTACGGACGGAACCGCAGCACCTGCGGGTCGTGGTCGCTGATCTGGTCGTGGAACTCCGAGTTGACGTGCACGCTGTCGTACTCGAAGTCGCAGCCGCGCCGGATCGCCGGGCTGATCAGGATCTGGTCCAGAACCTGCTCGTTGCCCTGGTAGTCGTAGGTGTAACGCTCGCTCCTGGGCAGCGACTTGATCGCCGACCACAGCTCGCCGTCACCCTCCAGGATCTTCGCCGTCCCGGAGAACTCGAAGTCGTTCATGTCGCCGAGCGCGATGACGTTCGCGTTCTTCTGGACGTCGAGGATGCTCTTGACGAACGCGTTCACCTCGGTCGCCTGGGCGTGGCGCTGGATCTCCGAGCTGCGCACCGGCGGCTGGTACTGGGAGGTCAGACCCTGGTCGCCGCCCTTGGAGTTGAGGTGGTTGGCGATCACGAACACGGTCTTGCCGCGGAAGACGAACTCGCCCGCCAGCGGCTTGCGGCTGTTGGTCCAGGCGGCGTTCGCCGGGTCGATGCGGCCCGGGGAGGCCGTCAGCTGCGCCTTGCCGTGCACCTTGGTGACGCCGACCGCCGTGGTGGAGTCGCCGCCCGGACGGTCCACGAAGGACACCCGCTCCGGGTTGAAGAGGAACACCTGGCGGATGTTGCCGCCCGGCTCGCCGCCGTCCTGGTCGTTGACCGGGTTGATCGAGCGCCAGTCGTACTTCGGGCCGCCCGCCGCGACGATCGCGTCGATCAGCTTGTTCACGGTCTCGCTCGCGTCGACCGTGCCGTCGTCCTTGGCGCCGTTGTCGTCCTGGATCTCCTCCAGGGACACGATGTCCGGCGACTGCAGGTTGTTCACGATCGCGGCGGCGTGCTTGTCGAAGGTGGCGTCGGACGGGTCGAGGTTCTCGACGTTGTACGTCGCCACCGCCAGCTCGCCGCGCGACTGCTTCCGCGTGGTCTCGCGCTCCAGGCCGCCGCTCTGCAGCGTACCGAGCTTGCTCGCGACCAGGGTGTAGCCGCCGAACTGGTTGAAGTCCAGCGGGCCGGTCGTCGTACCGGACAGAGTGTCGCCGACGTTCGCCTTCGGGAAGTCGGCGGTCGCGCCCAGTGACTGGATCTGCAGCCGGCCGGTGTTCTGGGAGTCGTAGGAGCCGTAGACCGTGCCGCCGCGGCGGTTGCGGTGCTCGTACGGCTTCACCGTGACCCACAGCTCGCTGTACGGGTCGGTCGCGGTGACCACGCGGGTGTCGGCGACCTGGACGTTCATGCCCTCCAGGGACTCGTAGTGGTCCAGGGCGTACGCGGACGGGTCCAGGGGCAGGCCGTTGACGGAACCGTTCGCCGCGGTGTCGCCCTCGGGGGCGTACGCGTCCGGCACCGAGTTCTCGTCGATGACGACCGGCGCCGGGACCGGGTTGCCGGTGGAGACGGTGGTGACGGTCGGCTTGGTGATCTCCGTGACCGACTGGTTGCCGGAGGAGGCGCTCCCCGGGACGTACTCGGAGACCGTGCCGGTCACCGTCACCGAGTCGCCGACCGCGGCCTTCGGCGCGGAGCCGGTGAAGACGAAGACGCCCTCGCTGGTGGCCGGGTTGTCGTCCGGGGTCGGGTCCTGGATCCAGAAACCTCTGGAGGAGCCGTAGGTGCGGGTGGCCGTGACGATGCCGGGGACGTCCGTGACCTTCTGGCCGGCGAGCGGCGATATTCGGGTGGTGCCCTGGATGTCGTGGATGCGCACCGCGTCCGCATGGGCGGGGGAGGTGAGGACGACGGCGGACGCCGCACTGCAGACGGCGGCGACGGTGAGCGCGGCGAGGCGCGCGGAAGACCTGCTCGGCAAGGGATCCCTCCGGGGACGTGTGTGAGCGCCGGGACGAGGGTGGAACGGGAGCGTGCGGGGCTCGTAGCCCTCTGTGACACGCATAGAGCCGAGTGAACAGTTGTCCCCCCAACTTCTACGCGCGTCAATCTCCAGCCTGACGCGGGGAGTTGTCAAGGTTTCGGCCATGTACGGCCGCTGAAGGGGAGATGAACCGGGCGGCATGGGTGGAAATCCGTCTAGGCTGAGCGGTTGAGCCCGTTCACGGTGTTGAGGAGAACCAGCCGATGTCAGACAGCTCCCCCCTGCCGCCCGTACGGCTGCACCCCGAAGCGGAGCTGGCGCGCGCCGCGCTGTCCACGCCGTTGCTGTCCCGTGCCGCCCGCCTCGCCCGCTGGGCCGGCCCCGACACCCGCGTGGACGCCGGCGGCGGCCTGGCCGAGGAGCAGCTTCCGGCCGCCGCCGAACTGCTCGGACTGAACGGTGACGACGCCGCCGCCCACGCCAGCGAGGCCTGGCGGGTCGCCGTGGACGCCGGACTGGTCGAGATCGTGGACGAGGAGGCCGGGACCGTCCGCGCCGGCGAGGAGCTGAAGCTGCTCACCGCGGGCTCCCCGGCCGATGTGCTCGCCGTGTGGCTCGCCGCGCTGGAGACCGTCATCGCCGACGCGAGCGTGCCGGATCTGGATGATCTGGTCGATGCCCTGGACGAGGGCGGCGAGATCGATTTCTCGTCACTCGACTGGGACCCGGAGGCCGAGGCGGACTTCCTCGACGGCGTCCTCGGCAGCCTCTATCTGCTGACGGTGAGTGAGGACGGCCCCGGTGACGGTCCGGTCCCGCTGCCCGCACTGGCCGCCTCGATGCTCGTCCCGGACGGCATGGGTGAGCCGACCAACGACGTCCTGGAGCAGGTCTCCGACGCGATGATGCGGCTGGACGACCAGTTCCGGATGCTGGAGCCGGTCGGGCTCGTGGCGTACCGGCCGGTGGACGAGGCCCTCATGGCCGACGCCGACGAGGAGCCCGCCGCGCCGGTGGACGACACCGACGTCTCCCGCTACGGCATGGTCCGGCTCACCCCGCTCGGTGTGTACGGGCTGCGGGCGAGGCTGCTGGAGGCCGGCTTCCAGGCACCTGCCGTCGGTGAACTCGCCGACAAGGGAGCGGACGCGCTGCTCGACGGGACGGCGGGTTTCGGGCAGGCCGCCGCCCGCGCCGAGACCGAGCAGTGGCTGGCCCGGCGTGAACCCCTCACTGCGGCACGGGAGTTGCTGGCCGCGGCCCGGGGTGCCGACACGGGCGCGCCGCTGCGGAGACTGCGCTGTCAGCAGGCCCTGTCGCTCGTGGGCGCGGAGGCGGAGCCGGCGCTCCGCGAGGTGCTGGACGATCCCGAGCTCGGCGGCCTGGCCCGGGTGTGGCTGAGCGAACGGGGGGCTGCGGGGGTCCCGGCGCCGTCCGAGGCGATGGTCTTCTGGCTGACCATCGACACGGTTGCCGCGCAGCTGGCCGCCGAGGGCAACTCCGAGGAACTCCAGGCACTGGTGGAGGGGCTGGCGGCGCAGCACAGCGGGTTCTTCTCGGCAGCCTGGCGGGTGGAGCATCCGGCCACGGCCGATGTGCTGGAGGCGATGGGGCGGCTGCACCCCGACAAGAAGGTGGCGAAGGAGGCGCGGAAGGCGGCGTTCAAGGCGCGGTCGCAACAGGGCGCCTGACAACTCCTGAAGCCGGTCATGGGCTGGTCCATACGGACGGCATGCGGATTCTTGAACAAACGCCGGTGAAGTAGCCCGGCGTTCAACTCCCGTTCAAGGTGTGGCGGGAGCGTGTGCGCCGAACGAGGTCCGCCACCCTCCACGGCACTCCCACCGTCTCAGGAGACACACCATGTCGCTCACCCGCAGGGACTTCGGCAGGAAAAGCGCGATCACCGGCGCCGGGGTCGCCCTGGCAGGCAGCGTGGGCGTGCTCGCCACCGCACCGAACGCCCTCGCCGCGGCGGACATCGACAGCACCGGGACGGAGTCGGCGCACGGTGGCCACCACGGCGTCGGCTACGGCCCGTTGATCGCCGACCCGAACGGCATCCTGGCCCTGCCCGCGGGCTTCACCTACCGGGTCATCACCTACAGCGGCCGGACCAAGCTGGAGTCCGGCGAGTACACGCCCTCCCACCATGACGGCACCGCCGCCTTCGAAGGCCCCCGCGGCGCCACCCTCCTGGTCTACAACCACGAGCTCAAGGGCCCTCGTTCGGCCTGGCAGTACCCCGTTCCGCTCACCGAGGGCCTCGTCTACGACCCCGCCGCGTCCGGCGGCTGCACGGTCGTCGAGGTGCGCCGCGACCACGTCGCCGAATGGGTCGGCATCGCCGGCACCTCCACCAACTGCGCGGGCGGCAGCACCCCTTGGGGGACCTGGCTCACCTGCGAGGAGACCGAGGACAGGGCCGGCCAGAACGGCATGACCAAGGACCACGGCTACGTCTTCGAGGTCGACCCCGCCGACCGCCGCGCAGGCCGCGACCCCAAGCCCGTCAAGGCCCTCGGGCGCTACGCCCACGAGGCCGTGGTCATCGATCCCGGGCGCGGCCACGCCTACCTCACCGAGGACGCTGCCGGCCCGAACGGGCTGCTGTACCGATGGACCCCGCCGGAGGGCTTCCAGCACGGCCGCGGCAGGTTCCGCACGCTCGCCGACGACGCCGGTGTCCTCCAGGCCTTCAAGTGCTTCGACTCCGGCGGCAGGTTCGTCGACGACCTCTCCCGCGCCACGAAGACCGGCACGGTGTACGGCGTCGACTGGGTGGACGTCCCGGACCGCGACGCGCAGACGGTGGCCGTCCGCAAGCAGTTCACCGACGGCCAGGTCACCCGCGCCCGCAAGCTGGAAGGCATGTGGTGGGGCGACGGCGGCGCCTACGTCGTCTCTTCCTACGCCCGCGCGGAGAGCCCGGTCCAGCACGACGGGCAGGTCTGGTTCTACGACCCGCGGCGTCGCACCCTCACCCTGAAGGTCCTGCTCGGCGTCAACCCCGACCCGGCTGAGGACGGCAACTTCGACGGCCCGGACAACATCACGGTCTCCCCGTACGGCGGCCTCGTCATCGCCGAGGACGGCGAGGGCGTCCAGCACCTGTTCGGCGCCACGGAGGGCGGCCGCACCTACCCGATCGCCCGCAACGAACTGAACATCGGCACCGAAGAGGAGCCGGAGTACAGCGAGTTCACGGGCGTCACCTTCTCGCCCGACGGCAAGACCCTGTTCGCGAACATCCAGACGCCGGGCATCATGCTGGCGATCACGGGGCCGTGGGAGCGTCAGAAGCGCGCCTGAATCCTCGACACGGCGCCTCGGCTTAGATCACAAATTACTACCGTCTGTGCCTATATTTCTCACGCTGAGTAGCCGATTGAGCTCCATGCTCAGGTGAGAAAGGGTCAACCATGCGTAAATTCCAGCGCGCAGCGCTCGTGGCCGCCGTGGTCACGGGGCTGTCCGCACTCGGCGCCGGCACCGGCTTCGCCGACGGCAACGACGGTCCGCAGCAGGTCTCCGCGGTGGCATCCTCGCAAGCCACCGCCGTGGTCACGGGGGGTGCCCACCTCAGCGAGACGCACTCCGACTCCTCCGAGTCCCAGTCCGACTCGCAGTCCATGTCCCAGTCCGACTCGCACTCCGTCTCGGTCACGGCTCCGCCGGTGAAGGAACCGGCAAAGCCGGCGAAGCCGACGGAGCAGGACCACAAGAAGCACGAGCAGAAACCCTCCAAGCCCAAGCAAGATCAAAAGCCTTCGGCGGAGAAGCCCGAGCACAAGCAGCACGACGGGAAGAACGAGCACAAGCAGCAGGGCGCGAAGCACAGCCACAAGAAGCACGGTGCGAAGCACAGCCACAAGAAGCACGCCGCTGAGCACAGCCACAAGCACCACGACGCGAAGCCCAGCGACGCGAAGCCCAGCGACGACAAGCCCAGTGACGAGAAGCTCAGCGACGAGAACGCACGTGGAGTCGGCTTCCTGTCCGGCGCCTGGGTCTTCCTGCCGACTGCGGTTGATTGAGGAATGAGGCAGCGCCCGTCGGCGGGCGGGGCCATGATGGCGGTGTGCCCTGCCCCACGACGCCCGGCCCGGCCGAAGCCCTCGGCCGGCTCGACTCGGGTCCCACGCCCCGGACCGCCGTGGCGTGGCTTCCCCCGGCCGGACTCTGGCCCGCCATCCAGCGCATCCGCGTCGCCCACGACCCGCAGATCCGCCGCTGGCCACCTCATGTGAACCTGGTCTTCGGATTCGTACCGGAGGAGGACTTCCCGGCGGCGCTCCCGCTGCTGGCCGCCGCGGCCGCCGGATGCGAGCCCTTCGACATCCGGCTCAGCGGAGTCCGCGCGTTCCGCCACCGGTCCTACGCCACCGTGTGGCTCGACCCTGCTGCGGCCGGCCTCGAACCCTGGACGGAGCTGCAGCGCGCACTGGCGGAGCCCTTCCCGTATTGCACGGAGCGTTTCCCGCGCTTCATTCCGCACCTCTCGCTCGGCCGCACCCGCGCCCCGCGCGTCCTGGCGGCCGAGTGCGCCGCCCGGCTCGGTGTGCTGCACGCGCGCGTGGCCGAGATCGACGTGCTCGCCCGCCGCGGTGACGGCCCCATGCGGACGCGGGCCACCGTCGGCCTGGGCACCGGTGCCGTACACCGGCACCTCGGACCGGACCCGGCCACCGGAGGGTACGAGCCACCGGAGCGGCGCTGACCGGCACCGGCGAGCGCTTCGCGGAGGAGGTGCCCCTGCCCGGCCTGTTGGTGCAGACTCGGGTGTCGGCGCCGGCCGTCATCCCGGTGGTGACGACGACGAGGACGCAAAAGATCGGGGAGTGACTGGATGCCGCAGCCGAGACCCATGCGTGCGGACGCTCGGCGCAACTACGAGCGGTTGCTGAAGGTGGCGGCGGAGGCCTTCGCCGAGCATGGGGAGAACGCGTCGCTCGACGACATCGCCAAGCGGGCGGGTGTCGGCTCGGGCACGCTCTACCGGCACTTTCCGACGCGGCAGAAGCTGCTGGAGGCCGCGTACGTGGACCGGATCGAGGCGTTGGGGGCGCGGGCCGACGAGTTGGCGCGGGAGCTGGCGCCGGGTGAGGCGCTGATGGAGTGGCTGAACGAGTTGTGTGTCGCCACGCTTCAGGTGCGCGGGATGAAGGCACTGCTGGGCAAGGCGGTCACGGACAGCGACGCGGCTCCGGTGACGGCGTGCGGGTCTGTGGTGCAGGGTGCGGTGGGTCCGCTGGTGCGGGCCGCGCAGGCGGAGGGCAGCGTGCGGGGCGATCTTGAGCCGATCGAGCTGCTTCGGCTGGTGCATGGGGTGGCGACCGCGTTGGAGTGTGCCGAGGGGCGGCAGATCCGGCGGTATCTGACGCTGCTGGCGGAGGGACTGCGGCCGTAGCCGGAGCGTTTTGAGCTTCGTGGGTACGACCGCCCGCAGCTGTGAGCGCCCCGAAGGGCGCGGGGAACTGCGCGATCAGCCCCCGCGCCGCCACACGGAGAACTACAGGGCCCTCGCTCCCGGTTCCACCATGTTCCGCACCGTCCGGGCCTTCACGAACTCGCCCATCGCCGTCATGTCCCACTCGCCGGAGAACTGCCGGATCAGCTTCGCCATCATCACGCCGGTCTGGGGCTCGGCGTGGGTGAGGTCGAAGCGGACCAGTTCCTCGCCCGTGGCCGCGTCCACCAGGCGGCAGTACGCCTTGGCGACCTCGGTGAACTTCTGGCCGGAGAAGGAGTTCACCGTGAAGACCAGGCCGGTGACCTCCTGGGGCAGGCGGCCGAGGTCGACGGTGATCACCTCGTCGTCGCCCCCGCCCTCACCGGTGAGGTTGTCACCGGAGTGCCGGATCGCGCCGTTCAGGATCGTCAGCTTGCCGAAGTAGCAGCTGTCGAGGGCGTTGCGCTGTGGGCCGTAGGCGATGACCGAGGCGTCCAGGTCGATGTTGCTGCCGCGGAACGCGGGCTCCCAGCCGAGGCCCATCCGTACCTGGGAGAGCAGCGGCCGGCCCCCCTTGACCAGGGACACGGTCTGGTTCTTCTGCAGGCTGACCCGGCCTTTGTCGAGATTGATCTTTCCGGCGCCCGGCGCGGGGGCGGCCGGGGCCGGGGGAGGGGACACCGGCGGGGCGGGCGGCGTGACGGGGGTCTGCATGGTGGCTGCCGGGGCGGGCGCCGGCGGTGCCGACGGCTGGGGCGGTGCCGCGGGCTCCTCCACCGTCACCCCGAAGTCCGTCGCGATGCCCGCCAGACCGTTCGCGTACCCCTGGCCGACCGCCCGGGCCTTCCAGGCGCCGCCCCGGCGGTAGATCTCCACGACGACCAGTGCCGTCTCCGTGCCGAGCTGCGGCGGGGTGAAGGCGGCCAGCACCGAGCCGCCGTCCGCGTCGCGGATCGTGGCCGTCGGCTCGATGCCCTGGAAGGTCTGGCCGGCCGCGTCCGGGCTGGCCGTGACCACGATCTTCTCGATGTCCGGCGGGACGGCGGCGGTGTCGACCGTGATCGCGTCCGGTGCCGCACCGCCGCCGGACGCGTAGCTCACGCCGGGGCCCGTCGGCTGGTTGTAGAAGATGAAGTCGTCGTCCGAGCGCACCTTGCCGTCGGCGGTGAGCAGCAGGCCCGACACGTCGAGCCGCACCGGCGCGGCCACGTCCACCGTGACGCGGGCGACCGACAGAGGGATGTTCGAGCCTGGGGTCATAGCTGTCATGCCGGGTGAACGAACAACACCGCTTTACCGTTCCCTTACCAGCCGAAACCCGTCGAACGGCCTACGGCACCACCACGATCTTCCGCCCCACCCCCGCCGCGAACTGCTCCAGTGCCTGCGGGTACCGCTCCAGCGGGATCCGGTCGCTGATGAACACCCGCGGATCCAGCACCCCGTTCGCGAACAGTTCGGCCGCACGCTCGAAGCTGTGCAGGACGGCCATCGAACCGGTGATGGTGATCTCCTGGTTGTAGATCCGGTACGGATCGATCGTCACCCGGGTCGCGTAGTCGGCCACCCCGAACTGCAGGAACGTGCCCGCCTTCGCCACCCGGTCCAGACCGTCCTGGATCGCCGCCGCGTTGCCGGTCGCGTCCACGACCACGTCCCAGCCCTGCGGGCGGTCCAGTTCGTCCGCGCTGCCTGCCGCTGCCGAGACACCGAGCAGGCGGGCCGTCTCCAGGCGCGCCGGGTTCACGTCGACCATGTCCACGCTCGCCGCGCCCGTCCGCTTGGCCAGTTCCAGCATCATCAGGCCCATGGTCCCGGAGCCGTAGACCAGGACGTGGGCGCCGAGGCGGGACCGCAGCACGTCGTAGCCGCGGACCGCGCAGGACAGGGGCTCCACCAGGGCCGCGTCCTCGGTGCGCACGTGTTCCGGCAGCTTCACGCAGTTCGCCACCGGGGCGACCGCGTACTGTGCCGCGCCGCCCGCCGTGGTCACGCCGATCGCGGCCCACCGCTCGCACAGGTTGTTGTGACCGGTACGGCAGTAACGGCACTCGTAGCAGTACAGCGAGGGATCCACGGCCACCCGGTCGCCGGTCGCGACCTCGGTGACCTGGCTGCCGACCCCGACCACCGTGCCCGCGAACTCGTGCCCGGGGACGATGGGCAGCTTGGGGGCGAACTCGCCCTGCAGGATGTGCAGGTCGGTGCCGCACAGGCCGCAGGCCGCCACTTCCACGACGACCTCGCGCGGGCCCGGCGTCGGGTCCGGCACCTCGGTGACGACGGCGCGGCCCACGGACTCGATGACGGCGGCCTTCATTTCACGGCTCCCAACGACAGGCCCTGGACCAGCTTGTCCTGGGCGGCGAACCCCGCGGCGAGCACCGGCAGGGAGATGACGAGCGACGCGGCGCACACCTTGGCCAGGAACAGGCCCTGGCTGGTGATGAAGCCGGTCAGGAAGACGGGGGCGGTCTCGGCGACCACGCCCGTGAGGACCCGGGCGAACAGCAGCTCGTTCCAGCTGAAGATGAAGCAGATCAGGGCCGTCGCCGCGATGCCGGGCAGGGCGATCGGGGCCACCACACGCGCGAGGACCGTCGGCAGCCGGGCCCCGTCCACCCGGGCCGCCTCGATGACGGCGACCGGGACCTCGGCGAGGAAGGACTGCATCATCCACACCGCGATCGGCAGGTTCATGGAGGTGTACAGGATGACCAGGAGCCAGATGTTGTCGAGCATCCCGGCGTTCTTGGCGAACAGGTAGACGGGCAGCAGGCCCGCCACGGCCGGCAGCATCTTCGTGGACAGGAAGAAGAACAGGACGTCCGTCCACTTCTTCACCGGCCGGACGGACAGCGCGTACGCCGCCGGAAGGGCCAGCAGGAGGACGCACAGCGTGGAGACCAGTGAGGCCACGGTGGAATTGATCAGCGCGGGCCACGGGCTCGGCCCGCCGCCGCTGCCGAAGAACTCGCGGTAGCCGTCGAGCGTCAGCGGCGCGGCGAAGGACGGCGGGTTGGTCGCGGCGTCGGACTCCGAGTGGAACGACGTCAGCGCCATCCACGCGATCGGCAGGAAGAACACGATCCCGGCCAGCCAGGCCACCAGAGCCAGCCCGTTGCGGCGCAGTACGGCGTTCATGCGCGGGACACCTCCTCGCGGAACAGGGACGACACCACGCGCAGGGCGAAGGTCGCGATGACGATCGAGCCGATGACGACCAGGACCCCGGCGGCCGAGGCGAGCCCGTTCTCGTGGGCCTGGTAGAAGCTCTGGTAGACGGTGTAGGGGAGGTTCGCCGTGCCCAGTCCGCCCGACGTGATCGTGAAGACCGCGTCGAAGTTCTGGACGATGTAGATCGAGCCCAGCAGGGCCCCCAGCTCCAGATAGCGGCGCAGATGGGGCAGGGTCAGATGGCGGAAGATCTGCCAGTCGTTCGCGCCGTCGACCCGCGCGGCCTCGATCTGCTGCTGGTCCCGGGACTGCAGCCCGGCGAGCAGGATCAGCATCATGAACGGCGTCCACTGCCACACCAGGGAGGCCTCGACCGCGAGCAGCGGAGTGTGTGAGATCCAGTCGGGCTGTGGGCCGCCCACATAGTGCAACAACCCATTGAGCAGGCCGTATTCGGGGTTGTAGAGCACATGCTTCCAGAGCAGGGCGGCGGCCACCGGCACCACCAGGAACGGCGCGATGAGCAGGGTGCGGACGATGCCCCGGCCGCGGAACCTCCGGTCCAGCAGCAGCGCCAGCGCCAGTCCCAGCACCAGGCTGGCCAGCACCACCGCCACCGTGAGCAGCACGGTCGTCCACACCGAGTGGCGCAGGTCGGCGTCGGTCAGCACCTGGCGGTAGTTGTCGAGGCCGGTGAAGCGCCGGGCCTTGGGGTAGAGGGCGTTCCAGTCGAAGAAGGAGATCACCAGCGTGGCCACGAACGGCAGCTGGGTCACGGCGATCATGAAGACGAGGGCCGGCAGCAGCGGGGCCCGGGTGGCCCAGGCGCGCAGCCGGGCCGAGGGCTGCTTCAGCGTTCTTGCGGGGGCGGCGGCGTAGGGGGCCGTGGTCGTCGCTGTCATCGTCCCTCGTACTCCTTGGAGATCTTCTCGGCGAGCGCCTGCGATGTCTTCAGGGCCGAGGCGACGGACTGGCGTCCGGCGATGGCCGCGCTGATCTCCTGGGAGACCTTGGTGCCGAGGTCGGTGAACTCGGGGATGCCGACGAACTGGATGCCGGGCGCGGGCCGCGGCTGCACCCCGGGGTCGTTCGGGCGGGCGCTCTCGATGGCCTCCCTGGTCATCTCCTGGAAGGACGCCGCCGATGTGCGGTAGTCCGCGTTCGTGTACGTCGACGCCCGCTTGCCCGCGGGGACGTTCGACCAGCCGCTGGTCCTGCCGACCAGCTGCTCGTATCCCTTGCCGGACGCCCAGGAGACGAACTTCCAGGCCTTGTCGGGGTTGCGGGAGGCCTTCTGGATGCCCCAGGCCCAGGTGTACAGCCAGCCGGAGGAGCCGGTCTTCTCGACCGGGGCGGCGGCGTACCCGAGCTTGCCCTTGACCGGGGAGCCGGCCGCCTCCAGCAGCCCGGCCGCGGAGGTGGCGTCGTACCACATGGCGACCTTGCCCTGGGTCATGTCGTTGAGGCATTCGGCGAACCCGGACTGCGCGGCGCCGGACTCTCCGTGCGCACGGACGAGATCGACATAGAACTTTGTCGCCTTCTCGAACTCCGGGGAGTCCAGGTGGGCCTTCCAGTGCTTGTCGAACCAGGTGCCGCCGAAGGTGTTCACGACCGTGGTGAGCGGGGCCATCAGTTCGCCCCAGCCCGGCAGGCCGCGCAGGCAGATGCCCTTCATGCCGGGCTGCGCGCCGTCCGCCCGCGCGGCCAGGCCGGCGACCTGCTGCCAGGTGGGGTGGGCCGGCATGGTGAGGCCCTTCGCCGCGAACACGTCCTTGCGGTACATCAAGAAGGACGACTCGCCGTAGAAGGGCTGCCCGTAGAGCTTGCCGTCGTCGCCCGTGAGGGACTGCCGCATCGGCTTCAGGACGTCCTGTTCGTCGTACGACGCATCCTTCGCGACGTATGTGTTCATCTGGTGCAGCCAGCCGTTGCGGGCGTAGATCGGTATCTCGTAGTTGGAGAGGGTGGCCACGTCGTACTGGCCGGCCTGGTTGGCGAAGTCCTGGCTGATCTTGTCGCGCACATCGTTCTCGGGCAGGACGGTGAAGTTGACCTTGATGCCGGTCTCCTTGGTGAAGTGGGCGGCGGTCAGCTTCTGCAGCTCGGTCATCTGAGGGTTGTTGACCATCAGCACGTTGATGGAGTCGCCGCCGGAACCGGTCCCGCCCGCACCGGCCCAGCAGCCGGAGAGCAGCGGGGCGAGCAGCGTCCCTGCGGCGGCCATGACGAGCGTGGCTCGCGGCCTCCGTCGGCTCGGGATACGCATGGATCGCTCCTGGAGATTTGTGGATATAAGGGGCACTGAGAGGCGGGGAACACCGCCGAGGGGGTGGATGGGACTTTCAGACCCGGATGACCTGCGGGCCCAGCAGGGAGTAGCGGTGGGCCTCGGCGGCCGGGAGTTGGGTGCTCGTCACGATCGCCTCCAGCGCGCCGATCTCGGCGAACCGGCAGAAGCTGACCGCGCCGAATTTGGTGTGCACGCCCGCGAAGACGGTGCGGCGCGCGGCCCGTACGGCCTGTGCCTTGACCTCGCTGACCGCCGGGTCGGGCGTGGTCAGGCCGTGCTCACGGGAGATGCCGTTGGCGCCGACGTAGGCGAGGTCGAGGACGAAGCCGGCGAGCATCTTCGTCGTCCAGTGATCGACGGTGGCCAGTGTGCCGGATCGCACCCGGCCGCCGAGCAGCAGCACCGAGACCTGCTCGGCCTGCGCCAGGGCGCCCGCGACCGGCAGGGACGCGGTGACCACCGTCAGCCGTCGGTCGGTCGGCAGGGCCTCGGCGATGAGCTGCGGGGTGAAGCCCTCGTCCACGAAGACCGTCTCCGCGTCCCCGAGCAGCTCGGCCGCGGCGGCGGCGATCCGGCGCTTCTCGGGCACGTGGCTGGTGGCGCGGAAGGCGAGTGTCGTCTCGAAGCCGGCGCTCTCCACCGGATAGGCGCCGCCGTGCGTACGACGGATCAGGCCGTGGTCCTCCAGGACGCGCAGATCGCGCCGGACGGTCTCCTTGGCCACGCCCAGCGCGGCGGCGAGCGCGGTGACGTCGACCGAGCCGCTCGCGCGAGCGGCCCGCACGATCTCACGCTGGCGTTCTTCCGCCGTCCTCGTGCTCATGGGGTCACCCACCTTTCACCCTCCCGCGGAGCTGCCCGTTCGGGCCCTCGGGGAAAGTTTCTACCGGGGGTGTGCGCCGCTGACCAGGCCTGTCGGGGGTCCGATACTGCCCGGGTGTGCCCGTTTGCCGGACCGGGCTGCCCGGCCCGGACCTGCGCAGCCGTGCGGCGCGGGGTGGGAGCGGGCGCCGCGGATGCCCGGATACGGCGGGGGCGGGCCCGTTCGGTGCCCGCCCGCGCGCGTGAGCGATGGTTTTCGGCCTGCCAGGGCGCCGCCGAGGTCAGTACGGCCAGAGGGGCGGATCGTTCACGAAGTGCCCGCCGAGGTGGCTGTGCGCCGGGTTCTGCGGGTCCAGCTCGCCCTGCTCGGCGATCAGCTTCCCGGCGTACGGCTCGGAGTCGTCCTGCGGCTCGTAGCCGAGCGCCCGCGCGGTGGTCAGGTCCCACCACAGCCGGGTGTTGGCGGAGGAGCCGTGGACGACCGTGTGGCCGACCTCCTCGGCGGTCAGGGCCGCGTGGAAGAGGCGGGCGCCGTCCGCCGGGCTCATCCACACCGAGAGCATCCGCACGCTGGTCGGCTCCGGGAAGCAGGAGCCGATGCGCACGGACACGGTCTCCAGGCCGTGCTTGTCCCAGTACAGCTGGGCGAGGTCCTCACCGAAGGCCTTGGACAGACCGTAGAAGGTGTCCGGGCGGTGCGGGGCGTCGACCGGGATCGGCGGCTCGCCCGCGCGCGGGGCGGGGGTGAAGCCGATGGCGTGGTTGGAGGAGGCGAAGACGATCCGCGGCACACCCTCCCGGCGGGCGGCCTCGTACAGGTTGTAGGTGCCCTCGACGTTGGCCTTCAGGATCTTGTCGAAGGGCGCTTCCAGCGAGATGCCCGCGAGGTGGAGAACCGCGTCCACGCCCCGCACGGCCTCGCGCAGCGCCTCCGTGTCGGCGAGGTCGGCGGTGATCGCGTCCGGCTCGCCCTCGACGGGGCGCATGTCGAACAGGCGCAGCGTGTAGCCGTACTCCGGCAGCAGGGACCGCATCAGGGTGCCGAGCCCGCCGGCGGCGCCGGTGAGCAGGACGGTGCGGGGAGCGGTGCGGGGAGCGGGCATCCGGGTTCTCCTTGTGAACGGTATTCACATGCGTGGAAACGCTAGGGAGGTTCGCCGTACACCGTCAAGTCTCCCCTGAGGTGCGTGAATTCGCTTCGGTGTGGCGAGTGCGCCCGCTTGACCGGCCGTAAAGGGCCCCTTAGCGTGGTGGCGTTCAGAAATGTAGACGTGGATCAGATACATGCACCGGCGTGCCCCAAGGAGAGCCCGTGACGCCCACTCCTTTCACCGAACGGCTCAGCGATCCGCGCGGGCCCCTCTTCTTTCCCGTCACGGCCTACGGCCCCGACGGCTCACTCGACCTCGACGCCTACCGCACCCATGTGCGCCGGGGCGTCACGGCGGGCGCCGCCGCCGTGTTCGCCTGCTGCGGCACCGGGGAGTTCCACGCGCTGCTGCCGGAGGAGTTCGAAGCCTGCGTCCGGGTGGCCGTGGAAGCGGCCGGCGGACGGGTCCCGGTGGTCGCCGGCGCCGGCTACGGCACCGCGCTCGCCGTCCGTTACGCCCAGCTCGCCGAGGCGGCGGGCGCCGACGGCCTCCTCGCCATGCCGCCGTACCTCGTCCTCGCCGGCCAGGAGGGGCTGCTGCGGCACTACCGGGAGATCGCCGCGGCCACCGCCCTGCCGTTGATCGTCTACCAGCGCGACAACGCCGTCTTCACCCCGCAGACGGTGGTGGAACTCGCCCGCACCGAGGGGATCACCGGCCTCAAGGACGGCCTCGGCGACCTCGACCTGATGCAGCGGATCATCAGCGCCGTACGCACCGAGGCTCCCGGCGACTTCCTCTACTTCAACGGCCTGCCCACCGCCGAGCAGACCCAGCTCGCCTACCACGCCCTCGGTGTCACCCTGTACTCCTCGGCCGTCTTCTGTTTCGCCCCCGAGATCGCCCTCGCCTACCACCGGGCGCTGGCCGCGGGCGAGACGGCGACCGTCCGGCGCCTCCTGGACGGCTTCTACCGTCCGTTCGTGGAACTGCGCGACCAGGGCCGGGGCTATGCCGTCTCGCTCGTCAAGGCGGGTGTACGACTGCGTGGCCTGGACGTCGGCGAGGTCCGGCCGCCGCTGCACGAGCCGGCGGAGGAGCACGTCGGACACCTCGCCCAGCTGATCGAGCGCGGATACGAGCTGCTGGCGGAGGCGGCGTGAAGGCGTCGGCGTTCGTCTACCCCTGGGACGTGAACGGCGACCCCGACGCCCCGGCACGCATCGCCGGGCTCGGCGTCGAGCAGGTGACCCTCGCCGCCGCCTACCACTCCACCCGCGCCCTGACCCCCCGCCACCCCCGCCACCGCATCGTCACCGCCGAGTACGCGGCCGTCCTGTACCCCATGGGCGAGCGCTGGGCAGGCCGCGGCCTCAGGCCGTACCCCGCCGGCCGCTGGGCCCCCGGCGACGCCTACGGCGAGGCGGCAGCGGCCCTGACCGCGGCCGGCCTGGAGGTGCACTCCTGGGTCGTCCTCGCCCACAACTCCCGCCTGGGCGCCGAACACCCGGACGCCTCGGTCGTCAACGCCTACGGCGACCCCTACCCCTGGGCGCCCTGCATCGCCCAGCCCGCCACCCGCGCGTACCTGGTCGACCTGGCCGCCGAGGCCGCCGTACGCCCCGGCGCCCACGGCACCGAGCTGGAGTCCCTCGGCTGGTACGGGCTGCAGCACCTGCACGCCCACGACAAGACCTCCGGGGTGCCACTGGGGGAGGCCGGGCAGTACCTGATGTCCCTGTGCTTCTGCCCGACCTGCCGCGCCGGGTACGGCGAACAGGGCCTGGACCCCGAGGTGCTGGCCGCGTCCGTGCGGGCCGCGCTGGAGCCGCTGTGGCGGGGCACGGCGGACGACGAGGGCTGGCTCACGGTCGGGAAGCTGCTCGGCGAGGAAAACGCGGCCCGCACGCGCGCGTGGCGCGAGGACACCGCCGGAACGCTCCAGGAGGAGGCCGTCGCCGCCGTACGCGCCGCCGCACCGGCCGGCTTCCAGGTGCTGCTGCACGCCGATCCGGTCTCCCACCACTGCGGCGCCAACGCCGGCGTCGACCCCGCCCGCGTCCTCGCCGTCGCCGACGGTGTGGTGGTGCCCTGCACGGGCGGAACGGCCCTGCTGGCACCCTTCGCCGAAGCGGCCCGGGAGCGGACGGTGCTGGCCGCCAACCTCACCGTCGTCTCCGGGATGGGCGGCAGCCCCGGGACGCTCGCCGCGGACGCGGCACGCGCGCGTGCCCAGGGCGCGACCGAACTACGGCTCTATCACGCCGGGTTGGCGTCGGACGGCGACCTCGCCCCGGTGCGCGAGGCGCTGTCCGCGCGCTGAGCCAGGGAAGCCGCCGTCCCGAGCAGCGCGAGACCGTACACCGGCAACAGCAGGGCGGGAGAGGCGAGTTCGACCAGGCCCGCGCCGACGGCGAGGCCCACGACGTTGGGCGTGAAGACCAGGGTGCTCGCGGTGGCCGTCGCCCGGCCGAGCAGGGGGCCGGGCGTCTCCCGCTGGACGGCGGTGAACGCGGCGACGAGCACACAGGGCAGCCCGAGGCCGCCCGCCGCGGACGAGGCGAGGGCCACCGCGTCCGACGGCACGGCACGCGCGGCCACCGCGAGCGCCGTCAGCGCGATCCCCGCCGCCGCGAACCGGCGCGCGCCCAGCCGCCGCAGCGCGGCCCCCGAGACGAGACCGGCCGTCACCGAACCGGCGCCCTGGACGGCGTACAGCACACCCGTGTACGCGGGGGAGTGGCCGAGACGGTCGACGACGGCGTACAGCGTCGTGCTGCACAGGGAGCTGAGGAGCATCGTCATGCCGCCCGCCCGGACCAGCGGGCGCAGCCCCGGGTGCCCCCACAGGTGCCGGACGCCCGCCACGGTCTCCCGCCGCCAGTCGCCCCCGGACCGGGCGGGCCGCTCCTCACGCACCCGCAGCAGGGCGTACAGCCCGGCGGCGACCGCGAAGGTGCCCGCGTCCAGGCAGGCGACGGCCGGACCGCCGAAGGCCGTGTACAGGCCCGCCCCGGTCAGCGGGGCCACGAGCTTCAAGCCCTCGGTGACGGCCATGCGCAGCCCGTTGAAGTCGCCGAGGCACTCCGGGCCGATCGCCGTGGTCACCAGGGCCGACTCGGCCGCGTCCTGGACGACCTCGGCGGCGCCGTAGACCAGCAGGACCGTGAACAGCAGCCACAGGCCGCCCGGGGAGTCGACGGTGCACAGGGTGGGCAGCAGGACCGCCAGGCCCGCGTTCAGAGCCACCAGCAGCGGCCCGCGCCGCACGCGGTCGGCGATTGTGCCCAGCGCCGGGCCCGCCAGGGTCGGCGCCCACATGGCGAGCATGCACAGCGCGGCCAGGCCGTCGGACCCGGTGAGGTCCTTCACCCACACGCCCGATGCCAGGAACAGCGCCGAGTTGCCGAAGCCCGACACCACCACCGCGGCCAGATACAGCCCCGCGCTGCGGTCCCGCAGCACGCGGAGCAGGGTCCAAGAAGTCGTCATGCCTGCTCATCGTGGGTCTGAGGAGGGCGGGCGCGGATCGGTGAGGTGCCTTATCCGCCGGGCGGGGCGCGGCGGCGGCAATCCGTCGGAACCTGTCAGGAACGCCCTGGGGCGTACGCCGGGCCGCGGACCTGCCGTCGGCGGACGAGGGGCATCAGCAGAACGTGGGCGAGACCGACGGCGGCGGCCTCGGTGGCCGGGAATCGCCGCGGGAGTGGCTGCGGGGTATCGATGAATTCTCGGGCGCCGGCCGGTCAGCCCTTCGCAGCAGGACCGCAACCGTCAAGGAGTAGGACATGACCATGATCGATCTTGGCCCCCAGACCAGAATGGTGGCTGGGCTGGTCGAAACGGTGACCGACGACCAGCTCACGGCCCCCACGCCGTGCCCGGACCTCGCGGTGCGGAATCTGCTCGGCCACATTCACATGCTCTCCGTGGCCTTCCGCGACGCCGCCCGCAAGGACCTCGGGCCGACGACCGACACCAGCCCGACCGCTACCGTCCCGGACATCGGCCCCGGCTGGCGCGAGAAGCTGCCCGAGGCCCTGGACGAACTCGCCGACGCCTGGCGTGATCCGGCGGCCTGGACCGGCATGACCCGCGCGGGCGGGGTGGACCTGCCGGGCGAGGTGGCCGGTGCCGTCGTCGTCGACGAGCTGGTCATCCACGGCTGGGACCTGGCCCAGGCCATCGGACGCCTCTACGCACCCGACCCCGCCGCCCTGGACTCGGCCCACGGCTTCCTGCTCATGGCGGCCGAGGACCCGGACCGCGGCGGCGGCCTCTTCGGGCCGGTCGTCCCGGTGGCGGAGGACGCGCCGCTGCTGGAGCAGGCGGTGGGGCTGAGCGGGCGGGACCCGATGTGGCGTCCATGACTGAGTAGGAGGGCAGCTGCGGCATGAGTACGTGCACCGGTGTGGCGGCCGCCGTGACGCCGGTTCACTGCTCGCATGACGACACAGCACATCACCCCGCTTCCGGGACCGGCCGACCGTGACGCGCGGGACCGCCGGGCCTGGGTGGCACCGACGATCGCGACGGCCCTCCTGTGCGTGCTCGGCCCGGCCGCCGTCGTCCTGGCGGGGTTCTCCGTGATGGCGACGGACAGCTGCGGCCCCGACGACTGCTCGGCCGCGCTGAACACCTCCCTGTCCTGGATCTTCGGACTGCTCCGCTACGGCGGCCCGCTGTGCATCGGCACCCTGCTCACGGCCTGGCTGCTGCCCTGGACACGCCGCTGGTCCGTGACGCGCGCCTGGACGGCGGTCCTGGCCGTGCTGCCGCCCCTGGGCGTGTTGTTCCTGGTGTTCACCCTGCCGGCCCCGTGACGGGCCGCGTGCACCTTTTTGTCAGAAGCATTGACGAATCACGAGCCCCCTCCTACTTTCAACGCGTCGCACTTCGTACGTCATATATGAGACGCGATATGTGAGATCCGAGAGGGCCGCATGACCTCCGTGCCCACGCCGATCCCGTCCCGCACGCAGTACGTGCTGGACGCGATCAAACACCGCATCCTGACCGGCCGGCTGTCACCCGGTCGGGCCCTGGTCGAGACGGAGCTCGCCGCGCAGTTCGGAGTGTCCAAGACCCCGGTGCGGGAGGCGCTGAAGACCCTCGCGGGGACCGGACTCGTCGTGATGAGCCAGTACAAGGGCGTCACGGTGCGCATGATGGACGCCGACATGGCGCGCGAGGTCTACGACGTGCGGCTGCTGCTGGAGCCGGAGGCGCTGCGCAGGACCGTCGGGCGCGGAGCCTGCCTCGACGCCGCCCGTGACGCGCTCGACCGGGCCGACCACGCCACCGACACCGCCGAACGGTCCCTCGCCAACCGGGAGTTCCACCGCGCCCTGTACCTGCCGTGCGGCAACCCGCTGCTCGGCCGGATGCTGGACGAGGTCCGCGACCAGGCCGCCCTGGTCTCCGCCGTCGCCTGGGCCGCCGACCCCTCCTGGGAGCGGGAGGCCGCCGAGCACCGGGAGATCCTGCGGCTGGCGCTCGACGGCGACGCCGACGGCGCGGCGCGCGCCCTGCACGCCCACATCGCCTCCTTCATCCAGCGCGCTTTCCCCTCGGACGCCGAGGACACCGAGTCCCGGCCGGAGGAAGGTCATCGATGAGCAGTGTGACGTTCGAGACCCAACGGGCGGCGTTGGCCGACGTGGTGGCCATCCCGGTGACTCCGTTCGCCGAGGACGGCACCGTCGAGGCCCTCACCCCCCAGGAGCGGCGCGTGGTCACCGAGCTGACCGTCGAGGAGGCGGGCGGGCGTGCCGTGATCCTCGTCGGCGTCGGGCACGACCTGCCCACTGCCATCGCCGCCGCACGGCACGCCCGCGACCTCGGCGCCGGGATGGTCATGGTCCACCAGCCCGTCCACCCCTGCGTCTCGGCGGCCGGCTGGGTCGACTACCACCGGGCCATCGCTGAGTCCGCGCCCGGGCTGGGTGTGGTGCCGTACATCCGCAACGCCCAGCTGCCCGGCGCCCGGCTCGCCGAACTCGCCGACCACTGCCCGAACGTCATCGGGGTCAAGTACGCCGTCCCGGATGCCGCACGCTTCGCGGCCTTCGCCCGTGACGCCGGTCTCGACCGCTTCGTCTGGGGCGCCGGTCTTGCCGAGCCGTACGCCCCCTCCTACTTCTCCGCGGGCGCCACCGGCTTCACCTCGGGGCTCGTGAACGTCGCGCCGGCCGTGTCGCTGAACATGATGGAAGCGCTTCGATCGGGCGACTGTCCGGCGGCCATGAAGGTGTGGGAACAGATCCGCCGCTTCGAGGAGCTCCGCGCCGCCCACGGCTCCGCCGACAACGTCACCGTCGTCAAGGAAGCCCTCGCCGCGCTCGGCCTGTGCCGCCGCGACGTCCGCCCGCCGAGCATGCCCCTGCCCGAGCACGAGCGCGCCGAGGTCGCCGCCATCGCCGCCGGATGGTCCCTATGAGGAAGCTGAGAAGCCACCAGTGGTACGGGACCGACGGGTTGCGTTCGTTCAGTCACCGGGCCCGGACCCGGCAGCTCGGGTATCTGCCCGAGGAGCACCTGGGCAAGCCCGTGATCGCCGTGCTCAACACCTGGTCCGACATCAACCCGTGCCATGTGCACCTGCGGGATCGCGCCCAGGCGGTGAAGCGCGGGGTGTGGCAGGCCGGCGGGTTTCCCCTGGAGTTCCCGGTCTCGACGCTGAGCGAGACCTTCCAGAAGCCGACGCCGATGCTCTACCGGAACCTGCTGGCGATGGAGACCGAGGAACTGCTGCGGTCCTATCCGGTCGACGGTGCCGTGCTGATGGGCGGGTGCGACAAGTCGACGCCCGCGCTGCTGATGGGTGCGGCCAGCGCCGGTCTGCCGGCCGTCTTCGTGCCTGCCGGGCCCATGCTGCCGGGGCACTGGCGGCGCGAGGTGCTCGGCTCCGGTACGGACATGTGGAAGTACTGGGACGACAAGCGGGCCGGTCTCATCGGCGACTGCGAGATGGCCGAGCTGGAGAGCGGCCTGGCCCGTTCGCCCGGGCACTGCATGACCATGGGTACGGCGTCCACGCTGACGGCCGCCGCCGAGGTCCTCGGCGTGACCGTGCCGGGCGCGTCGAGCATTCCCGCCGTCGACTCCGGGCACGGGCGGATGGCCGCCAAGGCCGGGATGACCGCCGTGGAGCTGGTCCGGAACGACCGGAGGCTGTCGCGGATCCTCACCCGTGAGGCGTTCGAGGACGCGGTCACGACCGTGCTCGGCCTCGGCGGCTCCACCAACGCCGTGATCCATCTGATCGCCATGGCCGGCCGTGCCGGGGTGAAGCTCACCCTGGACGACTTCGACCGCATCGCCCGGACCGTGCCCGTACTCGCCAACGTCCGCCCCGGCGGCCGTGAGTACCTGATGGAGGACTTCCACTTCGCGGGCGGCCTGCCCGGCTTCCTGTCGCGGATCACCGATCTGCTCCATCTGGACCGGCCGACGGTGTCGTACGACACCCTGCGCGAGCAGCTGCAGGGCGCCCAGGTGCACGACGACGACGTCATCCGCCCCCGCGACAACCCGGTCGCGAGCGAGGGCGGGGTCGCGGTCCTGCGGGGCAACCTCTGCCCGGACGGCGCCGTCATCAAGCACATCGCCGCCGAGCCCCGCTTACTGAAGCACACCGGCCCGGCCGTCGTCTTCGACGACTACAGGACCATGCAGCGCACCATCAACGACCCCGCCCTCGGCATCACCGCCGACAGCGTGCTGGTGCTGCGGGGCGCCGGGCCCAAGGGCGGGCCGGGCATGCCCGAGTACGGCATGCTCCCCATCCCGGACCACCTGCTCAAGCAGGGTGTGCGGGACATGGTCCGGATCTCCGACGCCCGGATGAGCGGCACCGGTTACGGCGCCTGCGTCCTGCACGTGGCCCCGGAGTCGTACATCGGCGGCCCGCTCGCGCTCGTGCGCACCGGGGACCTCATCACCCTGGACGTCGAGGCCCGCAGCCTCCGTCTCCACGTGGACGACGAGGAGCTGGAGGGCAGGCGGCTCGCGTGGACCCCGCCGCCGCCCCGGTACGAGCGCGGCTACGGCGTCCTCTACAACGGGCAGATCACCCAGGCCGACACCGGCTGCGACTTCGAGTTCCTGGCCCGGCCGGGCACGGTGCCGGACCCCTACGCCGGCTGAGCCACGCATCGAGAGAGGCGAAGCGCTTCACCCATGCGCATGCAGCAAGCGCTTCCTGCGCAGGCTGCCGCACCTGTTGACCGCCCCGGCGGCCCTGCTGATGCCGGGCTTCATCGCCTACCCGGTGCTCAGCGTCTTCCACTGCAGCCTGCAGAACTCGCCTTCATCCGGGTCGGTGACCCGTTGGACCTGCCTGGACGACTGGGCGTCATGGGAGGGGTGCTGATGCCCGGCAGGCGCACGCTCCTCGGCCCAGTCGATCAGTTCAGATGCCACAGCGCGTACGTGGCAAGAAGCAGGACCAAGCCCGCGCACGCCATCACCGCTCCCAGGAACCGCAGATAGCCCGCAGACGCGAAGAGCGTGGGCGATCCGCCGAGACGCCCCACGGCCGCCCACCGTTCCTCGTTCCTGCGCCGAATCCGCTCGGCCCTGCTCGTGGTGATTCCGCGCACGTCGAAGGCCCAGTTCACACCGCACCACAGGGCGGCCAGGCCGCCCAGGGCGAAGACGACGAGCAACACCGGGGATGGTCCGTGGGTCCCCGCGGCGACGTACTGCATATGTGGTGATCCTTTTCTCGTATCGATCGGATAACACCGCTCGCAGAGCCGGAGTTATGCGCGTAGACATTCTCTGACCTGGTACATCACTCTCATCCACCAGATCCGGAGAATCCATGCGGAAGTCCCACAGAGTCGTCACCGCCGGTGTCGCCTGTGCTCTTGCCGGTGCCGCGCTGTACGGCGCGGGCGCTGCCACCGCCGGGCAGTCGACGGCGAACTCCACCCACGAGCCCTACAACATAGGGCAGTTGGTGAAGGACATAGACAGCTATTACGGCACCACCGCCGACAGCAACGGCGTCTACCAGGCGTCCCCGGACAGCCCGTACGCCAAGGACCTGGCGGACATGGACGCCGCCGCCAAGCGCTACATCGACAAGGCGGCTCGCAAGGCGCACCGGCACGGCGAGAAGCCGGCCGTCGTCTTCGACATCGACGACACGCTGCTGCTCAGCCTCGACTACGAGAAGCGCTACAACTACACGTACAACCCCACCACGTGGAACGACTACGTGAACCGCGCCGACCGCCCGGCGGTCTTCGGCAGCCCCGAACTGGTCCAGTACGCCGCGTCCAAGGGTGTCGAGGTCTTCTACAACTCCGGCCTCAGCGAGGCGCAGCGCGCCGCCGCGGTCGCCAACCTGAAGAAGGTCGGCGCCGATGTGAACCTCGACGCCGACCACATGTTCCTCAAGGACAAGGCCAACCCGCCGGCCTATCTGAGCGACTGCGCCACCCCGAACGCCTGGAACTGCACGACCGTGCAGTACAAGTCCGGGACGCGCAAGCACATCGAGGACGACCTGGGTTACGAGGTCATCGCCAACTTCGGCGACCAGTACTCGGACCTCGACGGCGGCTACGCCGACCGCACGTACAAGCTGCCGAACCCGACCTACTTCGTCTCCTGACGGTCATCAACAGGTTCTGAGCAGCCGCTCGTACCCGGCCCCCGCCACGGCACAACCGTGCCGTGGCGGGGGCCGGCCGGGAGGGCGGCGTCGCGCCCGCCGCCCGCGTGGTTGTACTGCGGCTCTTCCAGCAGTGATTCGTACGGAACTTCGAACGTCGTATGACACGTCGAACGCTCTTCTGTAACACGAAGAAAACCTGAAACGGGTTCGACGAGGGAACAATCCAGCCAGCATCCGCACGTCGGTCATCAGGTGGCGAGGAGTGGGACCATGTCAGTGGACCGGTACTTCAGGATCTCCGAGCGGGGATCCACCTTCGGCCGGGAGATACGCGGCGGTTTCGCCACGTTCTTCACCATGGCCTACATCCTTGTCCTGAATCCGATCATCCTGGGCAGCGCCAAGGACAAGTTCGGCCACTCCCTCGACACCGGCCAACTCGTCACCGCCACGGCGCTGGTGGCCTGTGTGATGACGATCGTCATGGGCGTCGGCGGCAACCTCCCGCTGGCCGTCGCCGCCGGCCTCGGCCTCAACGCCGTCGTCGCCTTCCAGCTGGCGCCCCTGATGAGTTGGGCCGACGCGATGGGCCTGGTGGTCCTGGAAGGCCTCGTCATCTGCCTCCTGGTCCTCACCGGACTGCGGGAAGCCATCATGAACGCGATCCCGCAGCAGCTGAAGCAGGCCATCGGCGTCGGCATCGGCCTGTTCATCGCCTTCATCGGCTTCGTCGACGCCGGGTTCGTCAGCCGCATCCCGGACGCCGCCCACACCACCGTGCCGGTCCAGCTCGGTGCGGTCGGCCGGCTGACCGGCTGGCCCGTGCTCGTCTTCTGTCTCGGCGTGCTGCTGACCATCGCGCTGCTCGCCCGGAGGGTGAAGGGCGCGATCCTCATCAGCATCGTGACGATGACCGTCGTCGCCATCGTCCTCAACGCCGTCGCCGACATCAAGAGCTGGGGCCTGACCACGCCCAAGGTCCCCGACAGGATCGTCGCCGCCCCGGACTTCGGACTGATCGGTCACTTCAGCCTGTTCGGCGGCTTCGCCGAGGCCGGGGTGCTCACCGCCGTGCTGCTGGTGTTCACCCTGGTCCTGTCCGACTTCTTCGACGCCATGGGCACGATCGTCGGCATCAGCGCGGAGGCCGGGCTGCTCGACGAGAAGGGGCAGGTGCCCGGCATCGGCCGCGTGCTGTTCATCGACGGCGCCGCAGCCGCAGTCGGCGGCCTCGGCTCCGCCTCCTCCAACACCGCCTACATCGAGTCCGCCGCCGGCGTCGGCGAGGGCGCCCGCACCGGCCTCGCCAACCTGGTCACCGGCGGCCTCTTCGGTCTCGCCCTCTTCCTCGCCCCGCTGCTCACCATCGTCCCGCTCCAGGCGGCGGCGCCCGCGCTGATCGCGGTGGGCTTCCTGATGATGACCCACGTCAAGCACATCGACTGGGACCGGTACGAGATCGCCGTCCCGGCGTTCCTCACCATCGCCGCGATGCCGTTCACCTACTCCATCACCGACGGCATCGGGGCCGGATTCCTGTCCTACGTCGTCATCAAGACGGTGCTCGGGAAGGCGCGGGAGGTCAACTGGCTGCTGTGGGCGGTCTCGGCGCTGTTTCTGGTGTACTTCGCGATCGACCCGGTCGAGCAGGTTCTCGGGGTGAAGTGAAGGGCGTCACTTGAGTGCCGCCTGCATCATCGCCCTGGCCACCGGCGCCGCCAGACCGTTGCCGCTGACCTCCGACCTCGCCGCGTCCGACTGCTCCACCATCACGGCGACGGCCACTTCCTTGCCGCTGCTGTCGGACTTGCCGAAGGACGTGAACCAGGCGTACGGCGTCTTGCTGTTGTTCTCGCCGTGCTGGGCGGTGCCCGTCTTGCCGCCGACGGTGGCGCCGTCGATCAGGGCGTTCGTGCCCGTGCCCTCCTTGACCACCGTCTCCATCGCCGACTGAAGCTGCTCGGCGGTGGAGGAGCTGATGATCTCCTTGCTGTCCGCGTCGTCGTCGTAGTTGTGCAGCACAGCACCGCCGCTGTCGGTGATCTGCGACACCATGTGCGGCGAGACCAGCTTGCCGCCGTTGGCTATGGCCGCGGACACCATGGCCATCTGCAGGGGGGTCGCGGTGACGTCGAACTGGCCGATGCCGGAGAACGCGGTCTGCGGCTCGTCCATGCCGGAGGGATACACACTGGCGTAGGCCCGCACCGGCACGTCCTGCTTGTCGTCGTTGAAGCCGAACTTCTCGGCCATCGCCTTCACCTTGTCCTGGCCGAGCTGGACGGCCATATGGCCGAAGACGTTGTTGCAGGAGTACTGCAGGGCGACGCGGATCGAGGCGTTCTTGCACGGCGCCGACCTGTTCTCGTTCACCAGCACGTGCGTCGTGCCCCGCGGGGTGTAGGGGTCCGGGCTGTCGGTCTGCTCGTTCACGGTCTTGTACAGCCCGTCCTCCAGCGCTGCCGCCGCCACCACCAGCTTGAACGTGGAGCCGGGCGGCAGCGGCTGGCGCAGCGCCCGGTTGGTGAGCGGCTTGTCCTTGTCCGCGTTGAGCTGCTTCCAGGCGATCCCTGCCGTGTTGGCGTCGGTCAGCGAGGACGGGTCGTACGACGGCGTGGACACCACCGCGAGGATCTTGCCGGTCTTCGGGTCGACCGCGACGGCCGCGCCCTTGTTGCCGCCGAGCGCGCGGTACGCCGCCTTCTGCACGGCCGGGTCGATCGTCGTGAGCACGTTGCCCGGGTCGGCGCGCTTGCCGGTGAGCGTGTCCATCACGGTCTTCAGCCGGTTGTCCGTGCCGTTCAGCAGGTCCGCGTAGATGCCCTCCAGCTGGGTCGGGGCATAGGCCTGCGAGGCATAACCCGTCACCGCGGCGTAGAGCTTGCCGTCCGTGTACGTCCGCCTGTACGCGAGGTCGCTCCCTTTCGTCCGCGTCGAGCCGGTAATCGCGTTCCCGGCCACGATGATGTTCCCGAGCGGCCGCGAGTACGTCTGTATCGCGTTCCGCCGGTTGCTGTTGTCGTCCGCGAGGGCCTTGCCGTCGTAGAACTGCACCCAGGTCGCCCTGACCAGCAGAGCGAGCACGAGCAGCAGCGCGAAGACGGACGCCCGCCTGATCGTCTTGTTCATCCCGCTTCGAAGACGATCGGGACGGGGCCGATCGTTCCCGTACGCCCCGTTTTCTCATCGCCCGCTCAGAAAACCGGCCTCGTACGCGGCGATCACCGCCTGGGTGCGGTCCCGGGCGCCGGTCTTCGCGAGGACCGCCGCCACGTGCGACTTCACGGTCGCGGGGCCCACGTCCAGCCGCCGGGCGATCTCGGCGTTGGTCAGTCCGTCGGCCATGTGCCGCAGCACATCGCGCTCACGTCCGGTGAGCTTGCTCACCCAGGGCGCGGCCGATGCGGTGCCGCGCGCGTGCTGGGCCGCGAGGGACCGCACGGCCGACGGGAACAGCAGGGTGTCGGTGCGCGCGACCAGCCGTACCGCCTGCACCAGGGCATCGGCGTCCGACCGCTTCAGCAGGAAGCCGGCGGCACCGGCGCGCAGGGCGTCGTACACGTACGCGTCGTTCTCGAAGGTGGTCACGACGACGATCCGCGGCGGCTGTGCCATGGCGGCGACGATCTGCTCGGTGGCCCGGATGCCGTCGACCTCGGGCATCCGGACGTCCATGAGCACGACGTCGGGCCGCAGTTCCCGGACCACGGACACGGCCTCGGCGCCGGTGGTCGCCTCGCCGACGACCTCCAGGCCCGGCTCGGCGGAGAGGATGGCGCGCAGGGCGGTGCGGACCATGCGCTCGTCGTCGGCGAGGACGATCCGGATGGCGGGCTGGGTCATGCGGGTCCCTTCGGGAGCGGTCGGGGTTGCGTGTCGGCTGCCGTCGCGGCCGTGGTCAGGGGCAGGCGTACGTGCAGGCGCCAGGTGCCGCCCGACGGTCCCGCCTGTGCCGTGCCGCCCAGCAGCCGCACCCGGTCGGCGATGCCCCGTAGTCCGTGGCCGCCGCCGGGGCGGGGAGCCGTGGCCGTGCCCAGGGGGTTCTCGACGGTGATCTCCAGGTGGCCGGCGGAAGCGCAGATGCGCACGGCGACCGCCGTGCCGGCGTGCTTCAGGGCGTTGCTCAGGCCCTCCTGCACGATCCGGTACGCCTCCCGGGAGACCAGCGCCGGCAGCGCGGCGGGGTCGAGGCCGACGGTGGCCGTCACGGGCTGTCCGGCGGCCCTGGTCCGGCGCAGCAGCCCGTCGAGGTCGGTCGCGAGGGTCGGCGCCGGCGCGGTGCCCGGCGTGTCCCCGTCGCGCAACACGCCGAGCACGGCGTCGAGTTCGCCGACCGTGCGCCGGGTGGTCTCCTCGATGGCGGCGAGCGCCTCGCGGACGAACTCCGGGTCGGAGCCGAGGAGCCGGCGGGCCGCGCTCGCCTGGAGGGTGACGGCGCTCAGGGCGTGTCCGACGGAGTCGTGCAGCTCGCGGGCGAGCCGGTTGCGTACGGCGAGGTCGGCGGCCCGGGCCTCCGCGGCGGCCAGCCGGTCCTGCGGGGTGGGTCCGAGCAGCGCGGGCGCCCAGCGGGCCAGCAGGGCGCCGCAGCCGGCCGCGCACGCGGCGAGCGCGCACAGCATGGCCAGGCCCGCGACCGGGGACAGGGCCAACGCCCAGGGGTGGTCGAGGGCTTCGGGCAGGCCGAGCGGGGAGTGGCGCAGTCCGGCGAACAGGGGCAGTACGACCAGCACCGCCGCGAACGGCGGCACGGCCAGCGACATGCCGGAGATGATCCCGCCGAGGCCGAGGTGCAACGTGAACCAGGCCGCCGTACGGCCTCGTTCGGCCCGCGTCCGGGCCGGGCCGTGGGCGAGTGCCTCCGCGTCGATACCGCACAGGGCCCGCGCGGCGGCCGACTCCAGCGGCCGGGCCGACGGGAACAGCGCGGTGACGGCGGCCAGCGGCAACCCGACGGCGAACGAGCCGAGTTGCAGGGGGAGCGAACGGAAGACGTCGTCCACGCCGGTGAGCGGCCCGACGACCAACGAACCGACGAGGACGTACGGCATGGCGAGCGCGCCGCCGAGGATGAGATGGATCCAACGGCGCCGCGCCCGCCCGCCGAACAGCGGCCTCAACGCCCTTGTCACCGCGGTGCCTTGGCGGGCCGGTCCGCGAGGAAGTGGGCGATGACGCTCGCCACGAGCAGGCCGGTGATCATCTGCCCAGCGTAGGTGAGGCTGGTCAGCGGTGTCGGCCTGTAGGCCGTCACCAGCGTTCCCAGCGATATCCAGCCGCCCCAGCACGTCACGGCCCCGGAGCCGGTCCAGGCCAGCGCCAGCGGCACGGCGACCGGCAGTGCACGGCCCCGGCGGAACGCGAGCTGCCAGGCACCGGTGACGGCCATGGCCAGGAAGAGGACGAAGACGCACTGCAGGGACCGGGCACCGCTGCCGTCCGCCGAGGCCGCCCCGAAGGCCCGCAGCAGCCGCACCACGCCGGGGAACAGCGCGAGAAGCGCGGCCGTCACGGCCGTCAGCCGCTGCGCCCCCGTAGCGCCCCCGGCCGGCAGCTCCCGCACCCGCCCCCGCCACAGGTGCCCCCAGCGCTCACGGGCGTACCCCGCGAACAGCGCGCCGAGCGCCAGCCCCTGAACGATGAACCCGCTGTAGACCACCGCGAAGACCCAGTCGGCCAGGAAGGGTCTGCCATCGCTGTGGCCGCCTCCGCCGCCGTGCAGGACCAGTTGCAGCGGGAAGCCCACCATGATGGGTGCGAGGAGTCCCACAGCGAGCCACATCGGCACCGCGAGCAGCCAGGCCGGCACCCGCCGGCCCCACGGACGGGTCAGCAGCAGCGCGAGCACGACGACGGCCGCGTCCATCAGCACGGTGACGCCGTTGGCGAGCGCCGCGGTCAGCCGGTGCTCCAGCAGCGGACTGCCGTCCGGGATGCCGAGGTGGCTGCCGGCGATCCAGGCGGCCTTGAGGGACATGTACGGCAGGCAGGCGGTGATGGCCACGAGCCGGAGCGAACGGCGTCGCGTGGAGATGCCGGCCGTGAGAGCGGCCGTTGAGATCGTCATGCCCCAACGCTCCCGCGTCGCCCCGGGCGAGCACCTCCTGCGGCCCGACGATCCGTCTCCGCCGCACGGGGGAGGGGCCTCAGTCCTCCAGGACGAGCACGACCTCGTCGATCTCCTGCCCCCGCCCGTTCGCGTACCCCCGGGCCCGGGCCGTCTCGCGGAAGCCGCACTTGTCCAGCACCCGCAGCGATGCCGCGTTGTCGGCCGCCGCCCGCGCGTACAGCGGCCGTTCGGGAACCTCGGTGAGCAGAGCCCGCAGCGCGGCCGTCGCCACGCCCCGGCCCCAGTACGCGCGCTCGATCCAGTACGTCACCTCGCGCTCGCCGGCCACGCCGTAGACCGCCGCGTTACCGGCCACCTCGCCGTCGGCCAGCACCGTGCGCAGGACGAAGGAGGACTTCCGCACGCGCAGCCAGTAGGCCGCGAAGGCCTCCGGGTCGTACGGGCCCTCCGGGCCGAACGCGGCCATCCGGACGGCTTCCGGGTCGGTCATCTGCCGGTGGAAAACCGGCAGGTCATCGTCCTCCACGGCGCGCAGAGCGATCTCCATGGGGCCCGAGCCTACGACGGCTCGCGCGCCGCGCCCACCACCGCCCGCGCTCAGAGCCTGCGCGTCGCCAGGGTCAGCCGGTCACGCGCGTCGAACAGCGCGTCCTTGATCATCTGCTCATGGGCCGGGGTCAGCCGGGCCACCGGCACCGAGCAGCTGATCGCGTCCCGGGCCGGGGTGCGGTAGGGGATCGCCACGCCGAAGCAGCGCAGGCCCAGCGTGTTCTCCTCACGGTCGACCGCGAAACCCTGCTCGCGGACCTGGTGCAGCTCCTCGATGAGCTTCTCCCGGTCGGTCAGGGTGTTCTCGGTGAGCGCGGGCAGGGTCTCCGGCAGCAGCTTGCGCACCTGCTCGTCGCTGTACGTGGCGAGGATCGCCTTGCCGAGGGAGGTGGAGTGGGCCGGCAGCCGGCGCCCGACCCGGGTGAAGGGGCGCAGATAGTGCTGGGACTGGCGGGTGGCGAGGTAGACCACGTTGGTGCCGTCGAGCCGGGCCAGGTGGATGGTCTCCGTGGTGTCGTCGGAGAGCCGGTCCAGGGTCGGCCGGGCGGCGGCCACCACCTCGTCGCCGTCGATGTACGACGTGCCCACGAGCAGCGCCCGCACCCCGATGCCGTACCGCGTGCCCGTCGCGTCCGTCTCCACCCAGCCCAGCTCCACGAGGGTGCGCAGCAGCATGTACAGGCTGGACTTGGGGTACCCCACGGCCTCCTGGACGGACGCGAGGGAGTGCATACCGGGCCGGCCGGCGAAGTACTCGAGCAACTCGACGGTCCGCACCGCGGACTTGACCTGGGCCCCGCCTGTCTCGCCAGCCGACATCGCCCTTGACCCCTTCATTCGCCGGGAAATAGTCTCCGAGCAGCATATTCATCATCAGAGACAGCGTTCAGTATATCGAACGCCTCTGATGGTCGACCCTGGCCCGCCCTTGGATATTGCGGCCTTACTGGAGGGATCCGCGGTGGCAGCAGCACCAGTCTGGAGTGTCGACCCGCGCACCGGGAAGCAGCGTGAACAGGTTGCGGTGGAGGCCACGGCCCAGGAGGTGGACACGGCGGTCAGGGCGGCCCACGCCGCACGTGGCGCCCTCGCCGACCGCGCGGTGCGCTCCGCCTTCCTGCGCTCGGCCGCCGCGGGCCTGGACGCGGCCGGGGACGGCCTGGTCGGGACCGCCGACGCCGAGACCGCCCTCGGCCCGGTCCGGCTGACCGGAGAACTCGCCCGCACCAGCTACCAGTTGCGGGCCTTCGCCGACATCGTCGACGAGGGTGCCTTCCTCGACGTCGTCATCAACCACCCCGACGACACCGCCACCCCGCCCGTCCCGGACCTGCGCCGCTACAAGGTGCCGCTCGGCGTCGTCGCCGTCTACTCCGCCTCCAACTTCCCCTTCGCCTTCTCCGTCGCCGGCGGCGACACCGCGAGCGCGCTCGCCGCGGGCTGCCCGGTGGTCGTCAAGGCCCACCCCGACCACCCGGCCCTGTCCGAGCTGGTCGCCGAGGTGCTGCGCCGGGCCGCCGCCGAGCACGGCATCCCCGAGGGCGTCGTCGGCCTCGTGCACGGCTTCGAGGCGGGCGTCGAACTGATCAAGCACCCGCTGGTCGCGGCGGCCGGCTTCACCGGTTCGGTACGGGGCGGGCGGGCGCTGTTCGACGCGGCGGCCGCGCGTCCGGTGCCGATCCCGTTCCACGGCGAGCTGGGGTCCTTGAACCCGGTCCTGGTGACCGAGGCCGCCGCCGCCGAGCGCGGCGAGGAGATCGGCACCGGGCTGGCCGGGTCCATGACGCTCGGCGTCGGGCAGTTCTGTGTGAAGCCCGGGCTGGTGCTGGTGCCGTCCGGCGCCGGGGGCGACCGGCTGGTGAAGGCCCTGGCCGACGCCGTCAGCGACACCGGCGCGGGGGTGCTGCTCGACCACCGCATGCGGGACAACTTCGTCGCCGGGGTGCGGGAGCGGGCCGGCCTGGACGACGTGGAGACGCCGGTCACGCCGGGCGCGGACGGCGAGCACACGGTCAGCGCCGGATTCCTCACGGTGCCGGCGCAGCGGCTCACCGAGGAGGGCGCGTACGACCTGCTGCTCGAGGAGTGCTTCGGACCGGTCAGTGTCGTGGCCCGCTACACCTCCGAGGAGGAGGCCGCCGTGGTGCTGTCGCGGTTGCCGGGGAATCTCACGGCGACGGTCCACCTGTCCTCGCAGGAGGCGGCAGGGGAGGGGCGGGGGCCGGAACTCCTGGCCGAGCTGACTCCGCTGGCGGGGCGTGTGGTGGTGAACGCGTGGCCCACCGGTGTCGCGGTGGCTCCGGCCCAGCACCATGGCGGCCCCTACCCCGCGACGACCTCGACGTCCACCTCGGTGGGCGGTACGGCCATCGAGCGGTGGCTGCGGCCGGTGGCCTATCAGAACGCGCCGTCGGCCTTGTTGCCGAGGGAGCTCCGCGATGAGAATCCGCTGGGGCTTCCCCGGCGGTTCAACGGGATTCTGGAGCGGTAATCGCAGCCCTGCGACACTTGGCCGATGGACGTGGAACTTCCCGAACTCCCTTTCCCTCTCCGTACTTACGGACCCGACGGGCACTGGACCTACGAGGACGGCGTGCTGACCGGCTGGGCCGGGCCCCGGCAGGGCCGGTTCGTACCGCCCACCGGGGAGGCACTGGACCCCGTCTCGGACGCGCCCCGGCTGCTGGGCGCGCCCGAGGGCGACTTCCAGCTGATCGCTCGGGTCACCGTGGGCTTCCGGGCCGCCTTCGACGCGGGCGTCCTCTACGTCCACGTCGGCGAGCGGGCCTGGGCCAAGCTGTGTCTGGAGTACTCCCCCGATGTGCCCACCGTCTGCACGGTGGTCACCCGGGGGCACTCCGACGACGCCAACTCCTTCACCGTCGAGGGGAGTTCGGTGTGGCTGCGGGTCAGCCGCACCGGGCGGGCCTTCGCCTTCCACGCCTCGCGGGACGGCGAGCGGTGGACCTTCGTCCGGCTGTTCACCCTGGGCGACGAGAAGGAGACCGATGACGCGCTGGTCGGTTTCATGACCCAGTCGCCCCTGGGGGAGGGGTGCGTGGTGACGTACGACCACCTCGCGTTCAGGGCCGCCTGGCCGAGCGACCTGCGAGACGGAAGCTGAGGGCGACCGTCGTCGTGAGCCGGGCCGCGCCGACGGCCGGGCTCAGCCGCACACCGGCCTCGAAGCCGTCGCCGAGCGGCGCCCCGAACACCGCGATGCCCGGGCCGCCGGCCATCTGCCGGGCCGAGTCGAGCACCCCGGCCGCGAGAGCCGCCAGCTCGGCGGGTACGGCGACCGTCATCGCGGCGGTCAGTGGCGGCGCCGTGAGCGCGCAGCCCAGCGCCGGCGGCACCAGTGGCACGGGCACCACCGGGTGCGGCCGACGGGCCCCGATGCGCAGGGAGGCGGCGCCCGCGGCGACGGCCACCCCGGCGCCGCCCACCCCGAGCGCCTACCGGCCCGGTTCAGCCGCCTCCCGGAGGGAATGAACCCGGCTGTTTGAACGTTCACGTACTGCTGGCGGAGAGAGCCTCCGCACCCGTACGACCTGGAAAGAGCCGAAGACATGCGCGTCGAGATCTGGAGCGACATCGCCTGCCCTTGGACCAACAGAGCCATAGGTTAGCGCACGGCCTCTGACCTGCATAGATGTGCGAAAGCCCCGCCCATCTGCCACGGGGGAGACAGACGGACGGGGCCGAGGAACCCGCGCCGGTCGGCGACGGACACGGGTTGGTCAGCGAGCGGCGGCCAGCAGGTACCCAAGGAACCCCGCCAGGACGAACGCAGCGAGCCGCCAGCGAGTCACCATCGGATCGGCTCGGCATCCCCGCCGACACATTCGGGGCAGGGGCGCTTGTAGGTCCACC
This sequence comes from Streptomyces sp. NPDC053069, assembly GCF_044546895.1. Classification (NCBI taxonomy): domain Bacteria; kingdom Bacillati; phylum Actinomycetota; class Actinomycetes; order Kitasatosporales; family Streptomycetaceae; genus Streptomyces; species Streptomyces sp. NPDC053069. Next base: position 333,562 of record NZ_JBITZN010000008.1, read on the forward strand.
GGCAGAGTTCGCAGCCGTCGAATCCGCAGCAGCCGTCACACCAAATGACACGGTGACCGGCGCAGCAGCCGCAGAGATCACCTGACTTCCAAAGGCTCCAGGGTTCTTGCCCACCTGTTCGCCCGGCGCGCGGCTTTGGGTGGCGACTTTCCGAGCGATCAGCGACAGGAACGCGGAGTCTGACCACCTGCCGAACAACGCGGGGACGTTCCGGGGCCGTTGTCACTTTCTCGCCCCGTGAGGGTGTGCCCGGATGATTCGCGCTGCCTTGAACCGCTCTTGGGCATCACCGCTTGCCTTGGCTGTCCCCAGCGCTCGGGCTGCTTCCTGGCACGTGCCGCAACCAGCCACCGGCCGAGCCTCATAAAGCCAGTCATCTAGCGGGAGATCGACAGCGGGGCCCGGATAGCGCAAAGGCTCGGTCATTGGGCGACACCCCACACAGTCACCGCGCCAGCGCGTCTATGCGGGTGAGCGGCAATCTCCCGATTCGAACGGGCCACAGCGTCCAGCGCACCAGCCTCGCGGGCCGTCTGCCGGGACTGCACCAGGACGGCACAGGTGCGGCACCCCTCCACCCCGACCGGTTCCAGCGGAGCGCCTTTCTCGCTGATCTGCGTGGTGGCCATCGTGTCCCCTCGCTGTCGGCAATTCGGCGTCCAGCCTCCGGCCGTGATGGATCTCCGACTAGCGGCCCCGTGTAGGCCAACTGTCGGCCAGACTGGACACATGGGGAGTGCAATCGGGGCCAACATCAGGCAACAGCGGGAACGGCTCGGCTGGAGTCAGGCACGGCTAGCGCGGGAGGTATGCCGGGCGGCCGGTGTGGTCGGCGAGCCGGTCGGACGACAGGAAGTCAGCCGGTGGGAAACAGGGAAACGCACGCCGCGCGAATGGCTACCGTTCCTCGCTGCCGCCCTGGCCGTTCCCGTAGAGACGCTGTGCGAGCCACAGACGCCCACTGAGCCGCCTTTGCCCACCCTCGCCGACTTCCTGCCCGCCGAGGACCCGCTAGAGCCTCTGACGGCCCGTGCAAGCGGCCGTATCGGCATAAGGCAAGTGGACGACTTGCAACAGCGGGTGCACAGCCTTCGGCTCGCTGACGACTTCCTAGCCGGTGGGGATCTCATGCGGCCAGCGCTCCGCGAACTCCGGAAAGCCGTTCGAATGTTCCGCGAACACAGCTACTCAGATCTGACGGGCCGTCAGCTACTTGTTCAGATCGGGGAGCTGGCTCAAATCGCCGGATGGATTGCCAGCGACGCGGGACAGCACGCCGAGGCGGAACGGATCTACCGGCTCGGTCTGAGTGCGGCCACGCAAGCCGAGGATCGAACCCTTGCCGGAAATCTTGCCGGATCGCTCGCCTACCAACTGAGCAACACCGGGCGGGAATTGGAAGGGCTAGACCTTGCCCGCGCGGCACTGGACGGGGCCGGACCGGACGCACCACCAAAGGCCCGCGCGCTGTATTTCGATCGAGTGGCTTGGGCGGCGACGAAAGCGGGCGGGGTCGAGAATTCGCAGACGGCTATGCGCGCCCTCGGTGAAGCGGGGGAGGCGCTCACGGCTGACAGCGAGGGAACCGAGTCACCGGCGTATCTGTATTGGGTGGACGCCGGGGAATTGCGCGTCATGGAATCTCGTGTCTACACAGAACTACGCCGACCGCTCCGCGCTGTGCCCCTACTACGCGAAGTGCTCGGGCAATACGACGCCACGCACACGCGCGAAATGGCGCTCTATCTCTCGTGGCTCGCTGTGGCTTACGCCGATGCCAACGAGCCCGAAGAAGCGGCGGCCACGGCGCAACGAATGCTGACGCTGTCGGCCGACCTTTCCAGCGAGAGGACAGCGGAACGGGGCCGGGTCGTCCTCGCTCGGCTCGCTGAGTACGCCGACGTCCCCGAGGTACGGGTCGTTCTCGACTCAGCAGCCTAGGAATCGAAGGGACCGCCGAACCCTTGGGAATGCTGGGCAACAGCGGTTCAGCACCCACGAGCCGGCGAGAACCCCTGCCTTTCTTTCGAAGGTGCGCCAGAAACACAAAAACCCCCGACAGCGGAAGCCATCGGGGGTAGCACCTACAAACGTTTTTAGGCGTTCAGCTGGCGTCGAAGCATGCGACGCCTACGCAAGGGGCTCGCCCTTCTCGTGCCGTCGTCGTTCAGTGCAGCGCTAGCGGTCAATGCGAATTCGTCAACATCGCGAGCGAGCGTCCGAGCTGCGACTTGCAACAGGTCCACTGACCGCCCCGCGTTGTATTGGGCTTCCGCAAACCGCTCGTCTTCCTCATCCAACCCGATCAGATGGTCTGCATACACGCGAGCGACCGCCATATGGGATACGACTTCCAGCGCTGCATCACGCACACGGGATGCGCCCACAATCACGAAATCCGGCCCGTGAAGACTAAGGTCAACCCATCGCGAGTTGACTTCTTTCCGGAGGTTTACAGTTTCCTCAGAGCGCGTGTTCTCGTAACTGTCCACGAGGACTCTTTCTTTCAGGTCTGTCATAGCCTGAATGAAATCCCTATAGACATCGTGGCGAGGTTGGCGTCTTTCCTTCAGGTGCTCAGCCCGTACGGATATCAACACACCGTCCCGCTGCACCCTCCCCGACACTATGGAGCCAACGACGCCCCCGACTGCACCCGCTGTCGCACCTAGTACCGCTGCCAGTCCCGCATCCATGGCGGCATTGTCCCGGTAACGTCACCGCGTTGTCGAGACCGCCTAAAAGCAGAAAACCCCCGACAGTGGAAAGCCATCGGGGGCAGCAGCACCTACGAACGTTCGTAGGTGGTCAGGCGGTGTCGCGCGGCGCGCGGGTGTAGCCGGTCGTGTGTGTGACAGTGCCGGACGGGAGCTTGAGGTAATCCGCATACAGGTCCAGTGCGCGTATGACAGCCTCGCTCGCTGTCTCACAGCCGGATAGCTGCTGTATGGCAGCCAGGTTTGCACGCGACTCCTCGGTATGACGGACGCTTAGAACCTTGGACTTCCTAGCCATTTGCCGCCGCCTCCCTCTTGCGCCGTGCATTCTCGTAACCGCGTATCACGTCAGCGGACATGTGGGAGGCGAGCCAAACGCGGCTCATTCCCTCGCACGCAGACTTACGGCGGTAATCCGCTGCCTTCCTCTCGCCGGCCCGGTGCTGTGCCGACGCTATTCGCCCGGCCCACTCGGCTAGCTCGGCGCGGAAATCGTCGTCAATCATCAGTCCCAAATCCCGTCGGGGTCGTCGTCCTCGTCCGGCGCAACCACAGTGATTCGCGCGGCAGCGGACGGGGAAAGCCCTAGCTCCACACGCGCAGACTTAAGAATGTTCGCGTACGTGTTGAGTACCGTCGTGGCCGGATTCCTTACGAGAACGCCATTCGCACCGACCACGAGTAGACCGTCACGGCTGATTAGCCGCTCGGCCTCCCACACGCGAGCCTGCGCCGTGCAGAACGTCACGACGACTTCCCGCTGCGCGTCACTAATTCGAGTAGCAGCCGACAGTGCGGGGACGATCCGATGCCAGATATCCGAGGCGTCCGCCTTCACCTTGCCAGCGTCCGGGCCGTCACCAATAACCGTGGACCAATCCGGCTCGGTCAGGTCACTCGGTGGCAGCGATAGGCGGTCAGCGTGCCGGTCGGGCCGATACGTACCCTCGCGGAAGTGCTGAATGATTGGCTTAGTTGAAGTCATGGGGTTTCAACTCCAGTGAACAAAGGCGCAGGTCGCGCCACAGAAAAGGCTTTGAACTGCCATCACGTTTTTAGACCTCCCTGCCGGTCGTTTGCCGGACCGAGCGGGAGGCACCCCCCAGGGGGGCATGCCATGATCAGCATGGGAAATCGCCGGTGGTCGACGCCAAGCACGGGCATACTCGCCACATGGACAAGCGAGAACGCTGGTTCAGCGAGGGAGCACCGTTGTTCCGGCAGGTGATGACTCGGCTCGGGCTCGCTGATCGACTTCCCACTGATGATCTTTACTACGCATGCCCTTGTTGTTTGCACGCCTTCCCATCTGAGGCGGTGACGGCGCAGGTGTTGACTGTTGAGCACGTGCCGCCGGAAGCGCTCGACGGAAAGGGAATGCTGCTTACCTGCAAGCGCTGTAACAATGACGCAGGACGTGACTTTGACTCTCACGCACAGAAGCGCGCGGAGTTCTACAGCATGTTGTCGGGCAATGCCATGGCGCGGCCTATGCGTGCCGTGTTTGAGGCTGGGGGAATCGAGATCAACGGGGAGGCGCAAAGCACGGGTGCTGGATGGTTCCTTGAAGGAGTAGTGAAGCAGAACCATCCAGCCCGGCTTGACGCTCACGAGCAAGCTCTGCGAGCCACAGCAGACAACGGGGAAGGGGCGGAATTCAGGTTCAAGATCAAAGAGAACTTCTCGTCGCAGCGCGCTGACACGTCATGGATTCGCTCCGCCTACTTGGCCGCATTCTCCGCCTTGGGGTGGAGCTACATTCTCCAGCCAGCATTGGACCCTATCCGGCAACGGATCAGACCCGGTTCGTCCGCAACCTTGCCGCCCATCATTGGGTTTAACCCGAGCCATGATGCCGAGGGTAGACACATATTGATCGTCCAGGAACCGGAGGAACTGAGTAGCGTGGTCGTCAGGATCGGCCCCTACACAGTGTTTCTTCCTGACCCATGGGGGACTCGGACTCTCGCACAGTTGGCAGAGTCAATCTCAGGCAAATGCGATGAGACTGGCCGGGTGCCGTTCAACTTGAATGGAAAGGTCGTTCCCTGGCCGACCAAGCCCATGTACGCACTGGACAGGCTGACTCCTTAGCAAGAGCACACGCGCCAGCGAGGAAGCCGCTGTGCAAAAGCTCAGGTCAGAGAGACTGGGGATTCTGGCCGGCTCGGGGCGGGAACTTGCGTCAGTGAACAGCTCGCTGCTGCTGTAACGCTGACACCCTTGACCGGCCATCCTGAGTGACCCGAGCATGACCCGCATGGACGCAGGAATCGCCGCCGTGCTGGGGGCGCTCGCCGGATCGGTGGCAACTATCGGTGCAGCGATGGCAACGGGTTGGGCTCAACGCGAAGGGGCCCGCATCGCTGCCCGCTCGGAGCATCAGCGACAAAGACGTGAGCCGCGCCATCTTGTTTACAAGGAGTTCATTTCTAAAGCCGAGCTGGTGCGACATCGGGCATCCATTTACTCGTCTTTGGACGACGGGCTAACGCCGGACTACGTGACCGAGCAACAGGTGAATGAGTTATTTGAGGCGGCGACTGAAATTAAGGCGGCAGCGACGGAAGCCGCTCTCGTTGGCCCCAAAAAAGTTACAGCGGCGGCACTCGCGATTGCCCATCTTGGCAGCGATCTGGCGGCGTATGCAGCAATCTTCCGCGATCTCACGGAACCCCAGCATCAGCAGATTGGAAAACGGTCCCATAGGAAGCTAGTGAGGGTGGCCAAGGAGTATCAGAATTCCCTTGATAATTTCATACTACGGGCGCAAGGTGCGCTGGACGATGACGGCAGCAGGAAATGAGCGCCCCGCGCAGTTGAGTGACGGGGCGCATTTCGTCACTTCGGTGGGCGTATCGGAGGGTTGATCGGATTACCCCCTGAGTCTCGGGGAGATTCTTCGAAACCCACCCGCCGCCCATCTGGAAGAGTCATCCAACAGACACCCCGCCGCATAATGGTTCCGGCGTATCCAGCGGGCGCGGTATCGGCCCATGCCGGGGAACCATCGGGCAGCCGAGGGAAGTACGGGTAATCACCATTCGGGCCGGGGTCTAGTGCGTCTTGCGTCATTAGGCGTCGCCCTCACGCACAAGCCACTTAGCGTCAAGCTCATCCGCCAAATCAGCGGCATGAAGATTTGCAGCGCTGGAGATTGCCTCTTCTAGTCGCTGAGCAAACATCATGTCTCGGTGGCTTAGCTCCGTAGCAAAACCGTCGGCGGGGTGCTCACCGTGGAGCCGGTAATAGGCTTCCCGTGCGTGCTGTCGAACCGTATTCCTCTTCGCACGTGCCACCCAGAAAGCGGCCACAGCGGCAATCGGGTCTGCACCCTCGTAAACAGCGTCAGCAGCGGACTTCTTACCCGCCGCCCCTAGCTCAGCGTCGAGCGTTTCCCACGTAGCCAGAAACTCAGTGTCTAGCTCACGCTGCTTTGCCTCGCGCTCAGCGGCCAGCTTCGCCGCATTCTCAGCCTCGGCCGTCTCAAGCGCCTCTAGCTCCCGCTGTGCCTTTAGCGCGGCCTCTCGCGCCTTCTGTAGCTTCGCGTCAGTCATTGGTCAGGCTCCCTTGTTCAGCGAGTTGTAAGCAGCGGAAAGGTTGTCGGCGGCGACCGGGGCCGATACGTCACGGCCAGCGGCACCAGCCGCCTTCTTAGCGTCCGAGTAATAGCCGAGTGCCATGCGCAGCGACGGGGCTAGCTGCTCGCCCTTTGTCGCCTGCTCAGCAGCCTTTTCCATTTCCGAGCTGTACCGGAATGCTTCGGCGCGAGCCCGTAGAACACGCTCAATGCCGTCAGGGTTGGAACCGGGATCGATGTTGTCTCGCGTGTTCACGCGGCGTCCTCCTTGAGAGAAAGTCCGGCGAAATAGCCTCGCCGGTCGGTTCGGAAGTGTCGGTATCCCGCGCCGTGCACGAGGCGCACGAGCGAATCCATAGGCACCGGGCCGACACCGTTTCTCCCTGCCCACCGATTCACAGCGGTGGAGAGGGAGAGCTGATCTGCGTACGCACTCGGGCCGTCCTCGGTGGTCGCGCGCAGGGCACCGAACACGACGGCACGGTATGCAGCGTCGCGCATTGCGGAAACCTCCAGGTACGCAAAAAGCCCCCTCGCTCAGTCTCCGTTACAGACCAAGCGAGGGGGCTAACCAGCGAGCGTCACGCCGTCCATGCGCGCGTGAATCAACTCGCCGAAGATCGGGGAAATGCGGGTAACGGCCGCAGGGACAGCAAGCACCTACGAACGTTCGTAGGTGGTCAGCAGCACCGGCCGTAAGAACGACCGGGCTACTCGTTCGCTATCAGAGACGGATAGCGCCTCCACTCACTACGCGGTGAGTTGGTTAAGCGGTTCCGCCTCACTGTGCAGAGAGTGAGTTGGTTAAGTCCGACCCCTCAGCCGGCTCGGTTTTAACGCCTTCTCAGGGGCTGCCAGGGCATTGTCGGCACGAGACGCGGGCTCTAAACGCCCTCCACAGGGACGCATGGCGGCTTACAGCGGGGTCGCACCCTTCCGCTGTCGGTAGGCCCTCTGCCTATGCGCGTTCGAGCAGTAACGGCGGGCACGGCCGGATCCATCCCAACCGGCACTGTTCTCGCACCCGTCCAGTTCGCAGACAGCCTCCCATCGGGATTCTTCCGCGCTAGCCCTTGCGCGATGCGCACAGTTCTCAGAACAGAACAGCTGACGGTCATTCTTGGGCTCGTAAGCGTCTCCGCAGCGCTCGCAGTCCCGCCCCATCAGCTTTGCTTGATACTCAGCGGACGTGAGCTTGCGTGCGCGCTTACGAGCCTGCCGACAGGCATTGGAACAAACGACTTGCTGTCGGCCGGTCAGGACTGTGTCGCAGACTTCGCAGCGAGGATCACCGAAAAACAAGGGCAGTCCGCTCCTTCCAGGGGGTGTTACGTTCCGGCGTGTAGTTGTACCTAGTTCCGGCGTTGCTAGTAGAGACTCTTATAGGTATACCTAGAATGTAGTTCACTTCTACACAAACTACATTTCTAGAGTTTCTGTACTAGTTCCCCGCTCGCTGCTCTCGCTGTTTCCTCGCCTGATAGGCCGCCCGGTCACGGCAACGCTTCCCGCAATAGAGGGCAGTACGGCCCGGCTGTCCCGGCTCCCTGTCGGGAATTGGGTTCTTACACGCGGGAAGTGCGCATTCCTGACCCGTCAATACGGATTCAACGATGCCTAGAGCCCTCTCTATATGCTCGTGCGCGTACCAGATGGAAGCGGAACGAGATCGCTCGGACTCCGCGTGCAATCCGTCGAACACTTCCCGCTCCGCTGCACGGAGTGCTGTAAGCAATTCGGTGTAGTTTGGAATTTCCATGTTTCCTTGCTCCGTTCATTCGGCGTAACCATGCCCTCGGCGTCCGCGCTTTCGGCGTATCCAGGTGCAGCGCTCAGCGCATTCGGCGAAATCAGCGCAAATGAAAACCCCCGCCAACGGTGACGGGGGCATTCAGTAGGCCGGTCGCCTAGGCCGCTTCCGCGTAACCCACGAGCAGCGCGAGCCGGGCCGCCTGTAGGTCTGGGGAGTTGCCCAGGTTCTTTCGGAACGCGCGCACGAGTTTGCCGCGCTTGCTGTTTCTCTCGTTCGCCCACGCGTTCATCCGCGCGCTGAGCGTTTCCAGGTCAAGGGTGTTCGTGATCGGCACCGCGCAACCTCCTCGCTGTCTCTCCTGCTGCGGGGCTCTACGCATCAGAGAGGGTGCCGGTTAAGTGCCGGTCCCTCTCCCGTTGATCTCGCGGTGAGCCGGTTAAGTCGTGCCGACCGGGACTGAGTGGAAGGTTCCTGACGGTCCGTCAGACGTACGAGCCGGCTCGGGGTGTCCGGATGTCCTGTACGGCCGTCTGCGGCCACGAGAAAGCCCCGGCGGGGAGTTGTCCCACCGGGGCCCTCAGAGCGGCTTACGCGGCTGTCTAGCGTGTTGCCTCCACGAGCTTCACGCCCGCCTCAAAGGCTGTGTCCCATGCCGGGTCGCTGGCCTCTCGCCAATGGAACTCCAGCCGGTCAATCGCGGGCACTCGATGCCCCCGACCCGCAGACGGCAGCAGGGTTATTCCCTTTTTCGTGAGCGCGGCCCGCAGTAGTGCCCGCTGCCCGGCGATACCGGCCCCGTTCCACAGCGCTGCAAGTGCTTCCGGGTCCAGCAGCGGGGACAAGTCCGCTTCCCGCGTGAGTTCGGCGAGTTCGGCCTTGAGAGATTCGATCTGTTCGCCCACCTGGACGCGCATGCTGTCGAACATTTCCTCAGTCATCCGGCCGAGAACGAAAAATTCCTTGTTGAGTTTCATCTCTCGGCCTACCGCCGATTCCAGCGCGGCCGTCACCTGAGCCTTACGGGACTCCTTGTCGGGGTCCTTGTAGGCCAGCCATTCGCGGGCGATTTCGTGGAGCGTGGCGGACTCGGGGGAAAGGCTCAGGATGTGAGCGAACCACGCTTGGGTAACGGCGTCGTCGGCCCGGTCCCGTCCGATGGAAACTCCCTCGCAGACGTGCGCCCCCTCGTTGGTCCGGGCGTAGCACCGGTAAGCGGGACCGCTGCTGACTTCCTTCACGCCGCAGCGTCCGCAGTGCATGATCCCCGAAAGAAGGTTGGAGATTTCCCGCTTTCCGCGTGCACGGTTACCCACGGGGCCGTTCTTCTGTGCGCGGCTCGCAAGGATGGCTTTGATCTTGACGTGTTCGGCGAACGTGATGACGCCCTTACCGCAGGAGATCGGTTCGCCGTTCTTGTCGAGCAGCGGGGTACCGCCACGGTGGTATTTGCCGGTCCACTGGCCGTTCTTGTCGAGCATCCTTTCCCGCTGTGCGACGAGTCCGGCCCAAGTCACAGCGTGAGCAAGGGCGATGATTCCCGTTGCCTGCCAGTTCCGGCCGTGACGCGTCTTCAATCCTTCCTTGTTGAGCGTTTCGGCGATCCATGCCGGGGTCTTGCGGTCCAACAGGTATTCGGCGATTCGCCGTGCCGTCGAGTATTCCTTGGGATCGTGCTCTAGCCGACCCTCGCCCTTGACAGCGCGCAGGCCGTAGGGCGTAACGCCACCGGTCCACTTACCGTCAGCCTTATGCGAGTCCATCCCCAGCTTCACGAAATCGCCAAGGTCTTTCACTTGGTCGCGTGCCTGCTCGCTCAGGAATGCGAGTACCGTGCGGGAACTGCGGGAGTCCAAACTCTCGGAGACGACGAAAATGTATGCCCCCTGTTCCTCGAATGTGTCGAGCAGCAGGCCGACTTGACCCATGCCCCGGCGAGAGAGGCGGGAAGTCTTGTAGACGTACAGTGCTTTTGAGAGTCCAACTTCCGTGACTGCCGCTGTCGCCTTCTCGAATTCCTCGCGCCGAACGTAGCTCTTGCTTGCACTCTTCTGCTCGAACCAGACGTGCCGAATTCGCTTGCCTTCCTTGGTAGCGTGCGCGCACATACGGCGGACTTGTTCGCGGAGTGCGCTAAGTGAATCCTTCTTCTTGCTGCGGCGGACGTACATCTCCGCGAGTTCGGCGGGGGAGCCTACGGCGGGCAGCCAAAGGCCAAGATCTTTGAGTTCGTCGTCCTCGAAACCGAGGGAACGCAGCGCGGGGTAGTCGTCGCGGTGCATGCGTCTTGGTCCAATCTCCGAAGTCGGACCGCCCCGGTGCTGTGGTTCCTCCCGGCTCGGCGGAATCCTTCGAGATTCACGAAGCGCGTTGGTTAAGAACCGCAGGTCAGAGCGGTTGTGGCTTCGTTGGTCCAAGCCTGCCCCTGGTGCTATGTGGGCAAGGCCCGCTTCGAGAAGGCGCTCGCTGCCTTCCCGCACCGTGACGACGTCGAGGTGGTGCACCGCTCCTTCGAGCTGGACCCGGGCCGCGCCAAGGGCGACGTGCAGCCGGTCATCACCATGCTCACCAGGAAGTACGGCATGAGCGAGGCGCAGGCCCAGGCCGGCGAGGACAACCTGGCCGCCCAGGCCGCCGCCGAGGGCCTGGACTACCGCACCCGCGACCGGGACCACGGCAACACCTTCGACATGCACCGGCTCCTGCACTTCGCCAAGGAGCACGGCAGGCAGGACGCGCTGATCCAGATCCTGTACCGGGCGAACTTCGCCGAGGAGCGATCCGTGTTCACCGAGGGTGACGAGCGGCTCGTCGAGCTGGCCGTGGCGGCCGGTCTCGACGCCGGGGCCGCCCGCGCGGTGCTCGCGGACCCCTCCCGCTACTCCGACGAGGTCCGCGCCGACGAGCGCGAGGCCGCACAGCTCGGCGCGACCGGCGTCCCGTTCTTCGTCCTCGACCGGAAGTACGGCGTCTCAGGCGCCCAGCCCGCCGAGGTCTTCAGCCAGGCGCTGACCCAGGCGTGGGACGAGCGCTCCCCGCTGGAACTGGTCGAGCAGGGGGATGCCGAGGCCTGTGGGCCGGACGGGTGCGCGGTGCCGCAGCACTGAGAAACCGCAGGTCGGCGCGGACGTATAAGGATCCCTAAGCGGATTCACGTAAAAATCCGCAATGGACTGAGACTTCACGGGGCCGCACAGTGGTCCCATGCAGACCACGGAGACGTTCGACAGCCTCGTCCGCGCCGAGTTCGCCCCCACGAGCACCTATCTCAACACCGCAAGCAACAGCCTGCTGCCCGCCCGTACCGTCGCCGCCCTGCACCGGGCGGCGCTGCTGCGGGCCGAGGGCCGGCCGCTGACTCCGCTGTACGAGGACGTGGAGGACTGCCGGGCCGCGTACGCCCGGCTCGCCGGTGTCCCCGCCACCCGGGTGGCCGCGGGCGCCTCGGTCGCCGCGCACACCGGGGTGATCGCCGCCTCCCTGCCCGCCGGTGCCGAGGTCCTCACCGCCGAGGAGGACTTCACCTCCGTACTGAACCCGTTCCACGTCCGCGGCGACCTCAAGGTCCGCACGGTCCCGCTGGCGCGGATCGCCGAGTCCGTCCGTCCGGGCACCGCGCTGGTCGCGGTCAGCGCCGCCCAGTCCGCCGACGGGCGCATCGCCGACCTGGCCGCCCTCAAGGAGGCCGCCCGCGCGCACGGGGCACGCACCTATGTCGACTTCTCCCAGGCCGCCGGCTGGCTGCCGATGGACGCGGACGCCTACGACTTCACCGCCACGGTCTCCTTCAAATGGCTGCTCGGCCCGCACGGCGCGGCCTTCCTCACGGTCCCCGAGAACTTCGGCGGGCTGAGTCCTGTGCTCGCCGGGTGGGTCGCGGCCGAGAGGCCGTGGGACAGCTGTTACGGCCCGGTCGCCGACCTCGCCCACTCCGCACGGCGGTTCGACCTCAGCCATGCCCTGTTCACCTTCACGGGACTGCGGCGCTCGCTGGAGCTGATCGAGGAACTGGGCGTGGCCGCCGTGCACGCCCACGACGTCGCCCTCGCCGACCGGTTCCGGGCCGGCCTGGCCGCCCTCGGCCACGAGCCGGTGCCCGCCCCCGGCTCGGCGATCGTCTCGGTGCCGCAACTCGGCTCCCGGCAGCCCGACTTGAGCGAGGCCGGCATCGAGGTCTCCAACCGCGCGGGCAACCTGCGGGCGTCCTTCCACCTGTACAACACGGAAGCGGACGTGGACCGCCTGCTGGACGTGCTCGCCGGCCGACGACATGACCGGGCCGGAGCCTTGAAGGGATGACCTTGCCAAGTCACCCGGAAATATCACGCATGATCAGTGGCGGGACAAGGAACCGGCGATCCGTCGGACGAGGTCGGTGAAATTTCCACCCCCGAGTGAATCGATCATGGGATCGTAAAGTGACGCATTTCCTTGTTGTCGACAAGGGGCGGGCTGCGGCGAGTGTCGGCGAATTGACTTGACACCGTCGGTACGCTATGGCCTGACGGCGCATCGGCGCAAGGCCGGTCAGGGCGCCTGGTCGACAACGGGGGCTTGTGAGTGAACGACTCGGACAAAGGGTGGTACTCCATAGTTTCGCCGGTGGCGGTGAAGCTTTACGAATGGTCTTTGAGGCGCGGCGGCATATCCCGCGCGGAGGCGCTTGAGGGGGCACCCGGGATCGGGGGATCCGTCGCGGACGTCAGCGATGCACTGCGGACCCTGGTCGAGCTGACTCTGCTGCGAAGCTCGCTGTCCGAGCCCGATGTTCTTTTTCCTGTCAGCCCCGAGTCGGCGATTGCGGAAGTCGTCAATCCGATCGAGGTGGACATCAAGGAACGTGAGCAGCAGGTCGGGGGTCTGAAGTCCCAGTTACTTTCCCTGAATTCAGTCTATTTCCAGAGTCGGCAGGCGAGAAATCGACGGGAGGCCATTGATGTCATCAGTGACGTCGAAAGCGTTCGGTCGATTCTGGCGAAGGAAGCACGGGCGTGTTCCGTCGAAGTCTTCAGCGCGCATCCCGGTATTTTATCCGAGCATGAAATAGAGCGGTCGCTCCCGCAGGACCTCGAACTGCTCCGCCGCGGCGTGCGGATGCGTACGCTTTACCAGCATCCCGTCCGGGTCAGCCCGATGATGCGTCACCAGCTGACACGGCTCGCGGCGGAGGGCTGCGAGATCCGCACCTGCGAGGAGATTCCGGACCGGATCGTCATCTTCGACCGTGAGGTCGCGTTCATCCCGGACCGCATGGGTTCCGACGGTGCCGTCGCCGTCCGGGAGCCCTCGACGGTCGATTTCCTGTACCGGGGCCTGGAGCAGGCGTGGTCCGCCGCTGTCCCCTTCGAGGACCGTTCGCCGTCGGGGATCGGTTACGGCGCGGCCCGGAGCGAGATGAAGCGGGCCATCGTCAGGTACCTCGCGGAAGGTGCGAAGGACGAACTGATAGCACACCGCTTGGGCATCTCCGTGCGGACCTGCCGGCGGCACATCGCTGAAGTCATGGAGGAACTGGAAGCGTCCAGCCGCTTCCAGGCCGGGGTGCTCGCGATGCGGGCAGGACTGCTCGACGACGCGGCGGTCGGCGTTTCGGAGACGTCACTGAGGCTTTCCCGGCGGTGATGCCGGGCGGGACCGGTGTGGTTCGTCAGCCGAACCACACCGGTCCCCACGCGATCTGCGGGCGGCCCAGCAGCGCATCGGCCAGGACTCGGGTGCCCAGGACCCTGAGCCCGGCTGGACGGAGGAATTGAAGGACGCTGGAGGCCAGTTGCATCAGCGAGGCCGGGTCGAGCTCGGTCAGCAGGCAGCTCGCGGACGGCACGCACTGTTCCGGCGGCCCCTCGGCCGGCGAGCCGAACCCGGTTGTCCGAGCGGCGGCCACAGCGCGCCGAGCGGCGTCTTCGACGCAGCATCCCCACTCGGCGGGCGCCTGGACGCCCGATTTCCGGTGGACCAGCTGTGCTGTGCACCAACTGCCGGGGAGCTGCCTGACGCAGCGGAACACGAGCTGCCAGTCGCAGGCCGGCGAGGCGAACCCACGAGTCGCATCCGACCAGGCAAGAGGCGGTGGGACCTCCTGCCTCCGCGTCACCATCGAGACCCGGGCCAGCAGGCTCAGGGCGCCGTCCAGCAGCCAGTGGAGCTCTGACGGGCCCGCGGCACCGACTGTCTTCCCGCGCAACAGTCCACCGGAGGGACAGGACTCGGCAGCCAGCATCTTCAGTCCGCCGAGAACGGCCGAGAGAGCTGAGTCGGCTTCGCTCTGTCCCCAGCCGCGGCTCTCGCACTCTCCGGACAACGGGCAGACCAGAAGCCTGGTTTCGTAGGGGCCGGTGGGTGAGAGGCGAGATGCGCTGCCGGGCGCCAGCAGACCGGACCACGGCCGCAGGAGCCCCGACACATCCACTGGCTCGTCAGGTGCTGCCGCTGTCGCGCCCAGGCAGGTGAGATCGGCCAAAGATCTGATGCCGGTCCACTGTGAACGGCCTGATCCCCTCACGCTCAGGTAGGTGATCCGGCCACTCGCCCGCTGCACGATCGCCGCCGCTCCGGGCCGCCCCCCGAGGCCGGACTTGAGGGCCCTGCGTACCGAGACCGCGGGCGCTTGCTCATACCGGTCCTCCCGCTCGCGCAGGACCCGTTGCCACATGCGAGAGCGGCGCACGAGTTCTTGGTGGGCGGTCCAGGTTTCCGCAACGGGGCCCAGAACGACGGCGCTGTGCAACACGGTGACCGGAACTGACTGCTGGGCCAATGATCTCCGTTCCCGTCATTGCTCGTAGCAGGTGCTCGACCGCTCGGCGGCGTGGGTCAGTCCCGTCCGGTCGGGGCGGGGGAGGTGGCGTCCCGTCCGGTCGAGCGCGATCGCGCGAGTCATGGAGTCCGCCGATCCCGAACGACGACTGTGTCTCAGGTCTCCGTGCGCGTCCAGACTGGCGCAGTTGGCCACTGGGAGAACAGAGCCGGAGGAACGTCATAAACCTGCACGGCACTTTGTCCCCCGTGGTCTTCGAGTGTGTGCCGGGAGCGTTCGGTGGCATGCAGCGTCGTGGGACGCGTCCTGTCCCGACGTGCTCCTGGAAGCCCGTGCCCGTCCCGCCGACCGGGCCGGCGCGAGCCCGGGGGGACTTCGTGCCATGCAGCTTCCTGGCGGTCCGTCAATAGTCCGGCAGGCCACAACGGATGCAATGGTGGGGTCAATAGTGTGGGCGTGCCGAGCGCCGAGTACTGCGCAACCGAACGGCCTCCTGTGGCCTCGCCGTGGTACGCCCAGCAGTCCGTCCCCAAATCGCCAGAGCAGGTGGGTCTTGCAGATGGTTCGGTCATTGGTGGAAGTGCTGAGCTCTCGGGCATCGGGCGAGCCCGACCGGATCGCCTACCGGTACTTGACCACCGGTGAATGCGACGGCCCCGTGGACACGCTGACGTATGGTCAGCTCGACCGGCGTGCCAAGGCCATCGCCTCCTGGCTCCAGCAGCGCGGACTGGCCGGCTCCCGGGCACTGCTCCTGTATCCGCCGGGCCTGGACTTCATATGCGGCTACATGGGCTGCCTGGCGGCGGGCGTCATAGCCGTTCCGGGCGTGCCGCCGCAAGGGCGCTCGCAGAACCATCGCGCCTTGAACCGTATGCAGCGGTTGATCGCCGACGCGAACGTCGAGGTGATTCTCGGTACTCGGCAGATCCTCGACGCCCTGCGCCCTGCCCTGGACGCCCTCACCGGACTCGCCGACATCACCTGCGTGGCCACCGAGGAGTTCCATGACGAGATCGCGGGGGACTGGCGCGAACCCGACATCACATCGGATTCGGTCGCCTTCCTCCAGTACACCTCGGGTTCGACCTCGGCGCCGCGCGGCGTGGTGGTGACCCACGGGAACCTGCTCGACAACCAACGGGTCATGACGGAACGCATGGGGCACACGCCGGACGCGATCGCGGCGCACGGTGGCGAGCTCTATGTCAGCTGGCTCCCCGTTTACCACGACATGGGGCTGATCGCCCCGGTGCTCAACACGATCCACCTCGGCGCCACCTCCACGCTGTTCTCACCGCTGCACTTCCTGCAGCGGCCCGAGCGCTGGCTGGACGCCATTTCCCGGTACCGGCCGCACACCAGCGGCGGACCCAATTTCGCCTACGAGCTGTGTCTTCGGGACGCCACCCCTGAGCTCCTCGACCGCCTCGACCTGAGCGCATGGCGCGTGGCATTCAACGGTGCCGAACCGGTCCGCGCCGCGACGCTGCGGCGGTTCTCCGACACGTTCGCACGTGCCGGGTTCCGCAATGAGGCCTTCTACCCGTGCTACGGGCTCGCCGAGGCGACGCTCATGGTGAGCGGGGGTTCGGTGGACGAGGCGCCGACGGTGTCGGGCCGGCCCGGAGACGCCGCCGAGGTGGTCAGCTGCGGCCGCCCGGGCATGACGGTGGTGATCGCCGATCCCGACCGGCTGGAGGAGTGTCCCGAGGGCGAGGGCGGGGAGATCTGGGTCTCCGGCGCCAGTGTCGCGCGCGGCTACTGGCGCAACACGCTGAAGACCCGCGAGGTCTTCCAGGCATCGCTGAACGACGGCAGGAGCGGATTCCTGCGGACCGGCGACCTGGGATTCATGAGGGACGGCGAGTTGTTCGTCACCGGCCGTGTGAAAGACCTGCTGGTCATCGACGGACGCAACCACTACCCCCAGGACCTGGAGCTGACCGCGGAGATGTCCCACCCGGCCGTCCGTCCGGGCTGCGCCGCCGCCTTCTCGGTCGAGGACGGCTCGCTGGGCGAACGACCCGTCATCGTCGCGGAGGCGTCGCCGGACGCCGCGCCCGAGATCGGCGAGATCTCGGCGGTCATCCGCAGCACCATCAGCGAGACCCACGACCTGTCGTTGCGGGACGTGGTGTTGATCAAGCCCGGATCCATCCCCAAGACGTCCAGCGGGAAGATCCAGCGCCAGGCCTCCCGGGCCGCCTACCTCGATGGCACGCTCGCCGTACTCGAGCCGGCGGGCCGCCCCGCCGAGTAGCCACTCCACCGCCGACTGTCCAGGTCGATCGCCGCACGACGGATCGCGCCGCAGACCCCTGAACGAGCCCGCGAGAACGGTTGCCCTCATGCTTGAGAACAAGTCGCCCGAGCCGCCCGTCGACACACCCGAGGCGGTCCGGGGCTGGCTGACCGAAGCCGTCGCCGAACGTGTCGGCGTTGCTCCCACCGAGATCTCAGTCGACCGTCCGATAGCCGAATTCGGTCTGGGGTCACGTGAGTTGGTGGCACTGGTGGGTCGGTTGTCCATGCGGATCGGCCGAGATCTGGAACCGTCTCTGTTCTACAACCACCCCAGCATCGCCGGGGTCGCCGAGGCGGTGGCCGGCAAGGGCCCGGATCAGCTGGTCGCGGGGTCGGCCACACAAGCTTCGCCCCGGGGGCCGGCGGCCGCTGAGGCGGCGGACGAGATCGCCGTCATCTCGATGGCCTGCCGCTTCCCCGGCGGCGCGGACACCCCCGACCAGCTGTGGCGGCTCCTGGCCGCCGGCGAGGAAGTGATCAGCGACGTCCCGGCCGGCCGCTGGGACGCCCAGGCGCTGTACGACCCGGACCCCGAGGTCTCCGGCAAGGCCTACTCGCTGCGCGGCGGCTTCCTGTCGGACATCGACCGCTTCGACGCCTCGTTCTTCGGCATCTCGCCCCGCGAGGCCGCCGCCATGGACCCCCAGCAGCGCCTCCTGCTGGAGACTTCCTGGGAGACGATCGAGAACGCCGGCATGCTCCCCGGGGCGTTGAACGGCAGCTCCACCGGTGTGTACATCGGCCTGTACCAGAGCGGCTATCTGGCCTCGGCCGGCTTGGAGCAGCTGGACGGGCACGTCGGCACGGGCTCGGCCACCAGCGTCGCTTCCGGACGGATCGCCTACACCCTCGGCCTGCAGGGCCCGGCCGTGACGGTGGACACCGCCTGCTCCTCCTCCCTGGTGGCGCTGCATCTGGCCGCGCGGGCCCTGGCGAGCCGGGAGTGCGATCTCGCCCTGGCCGGCGGCGTGACACTGATGGTCACTCCGCGCGGGCACGTCGAGTTCAGCAGGCTGCGCGGGCTGTCGCCCTCCGGGCAGTGCAAGCCGTTCTCCAGCGACGCGGACGGCGTGGTGTGGGCCGAGGGCTGCGGGCTGGTGATGCTCAAGCGGCTGAGAGACGCGCACCGGGACGGCGACCGGGTCCTCGCGGTCATCAAGGCCACGGCCATCAACCAGGACGGCCGGAGCCAAGGGTTGAGCGCCCCCAACGGCCTGGCGCAGCAGCGCGTCATCCGGGCCGCCCTGGACGCCGCCGGTCTCGCTCCGCACGACGTGGACTACGTGGAGGCGCACGGCACGGGCACGTTGCTGGGCGACCCGATCGAAGGCGACGCCCTCGGCACCGTCTTCGGCCCGGGCCGACCGGACGGACATCCCCTCGGCGTCGGATCCCTCAAGTCGAACGTCGGCCACATGCAGGCCGCAGCCGGAATCGGCGGCGTCATCAAGACCGTACTGGCACTCCAGCACGAGCTGCTGCCCGCATCCTTGCACGCCGACAACCCGACCGAGCGGGTCGACTGGGCCGGCGCCGGCATGCAGGTGCTGAGCCGGGCGCAAGCCTGGCCCCGCGGCCACCGGGTGCGACGCGCCGGCGTGAGCGCGTTCGGGATCAGCGGCACCAATGCGCACGTGATCCTGGAGGAGGCGCCCGACGTCCCCGTGGCGTCCGAGGCCGGGCCGGCAACGGCACAGCCGTTCCGCCGGCAGGACGGCGAAGGTTCACAGCTCGTGCTGTTCCCGCTGTCCGCCCGCACCGCGCCGGCACTGCACGCACAAGCCCGTCGCCTCCTCGACGCTGTCACGGCGGACCCGCAACTTGCCCTGCCCGCCATCGCTGCCACGCTTGCCCACCACCGGACGCACTTCGACCACCGGGCCGTCATCGCGGCGCGTCATCGCGACGAGCTCGTGAGTGGTCTGCGCGGCCTGGCAGCCGGGGAGCCCGCCACGGAGCTCGTGGTCGGGCCGCACCGGGTGTCGGCACCGGGCAAGCTGGCCTTCGTCTTCCCCGGCCAGGGCGCGCAGTGGGCGGGCATGGCCCGTGACCTGCTGGCCCGCTCCCCGCTGTTCGCGGACGAACTCGACCGCTGCGACGCTGCCCTGAGCGAGCACACCAAGTGGTCCGTGGCGGCCGTGCTGCGAGGGGATGCCGACGCGCCGTCCCTGGAGCGGGTCGACGTCGTCCAGCCGGTGTTGTTCGCCGTCATGGTGGCCCTGGCTGCGGTATGGCGCGCGAACGGTGTGCGGCCGGACGCCGTGGTGGGACACAGCCAGGGCGAGGTCGCCGCGGCCTGCGTCGCCGGGGCGCTCAGCCTCAACGACGCGGCAGCCGTGGTCGCCTTGCGCAGCCGGGCACTGGCCGGTGTCGTCGGGTCCGGCGGCATGGCCGTCGTGGGCCTGCCCAGCAGCGAGGTCGAGACCCGGCTGCGGGACCAGGACGGGCGGGTGTCGATCGCCGCGGTGAACAGCGGCCGGGCCACCGTGGTGGCCGGGGACTCGGAAGCCCTGGCCGCCCTGCTGGCCGAGCTGGAGAAGGAGCAGGTGTTCACCCGGGCCCTGGAGGTGGACTACGCATCCCACAGCGCGCAGGTCGAGCCGGTCCGCGAGGCACTCCTGGCGGACCTCGACGGCATCGTCACCTACCCGACGTCCGTCACGTGGTACTCGACGGTCACTGAAGAACCGGTCCGGCACGAGCTGGAGGCCGACTACTGGTACCGCAACCTGCGCGCGCCCGTCCGGTTCGCGTCGACCGTGGAACGCATGGTGGCCGACGGCTACCGGTACTTCGTCGAACTGAGCCCCCACCCGTCGCTCGTCACCTCGGTGCAGACCATCGGCGAGGACGCCGGACATGAGCTGGCAGTGGTCGGCTCCCTGCGGCGCGACGACGACGCGGTGGCCTGTCTTGACCGGGCCGCGGCCGAACTGCATGCCCGCGGCCGGGCGATCGACTGGCGGCGCATCGCACCCGCAACGGACGGGGAGCCGGCGCGGCTGCCGACCTATGCGTGGGAACCGCAGCGCCACTGGACCGACCCCGATGCGACCGCGGGCTCATCCGGCTTCCTGCCCCGGTCCGCGCACCCCCTGCTCGGCATCGAGCTCCGCTCGGTCGACGCCACCCGCTGGACCTTCCGCAACGAGTGGTCCCCGAACACAGCCGACTGGCTGGTCGACCACACGGTGTTCGGCGAGGTGGTCGTCTCGGGCACGACGCTGACGGAGCTGTGTCGTGCCGCGCTGGAGACGGCCCGCCCCGAGGAGCCGGCCCACCTCACCGACGTGCTGCTTCTCGCCCCGCTGGTGCTGCCGCGCTCCGGCACCGTGGAGGTTTCCGTCGAGGTCGTCGCCGCCGGCCCGCAGGATCCCCTTGAGGTCACGGTGTACAGCCGGCCACGTGGGCAGGAGCTCGCGGGCTGGGTGCAGAACGCCGCTGCGACGGCGAGTGAGCCGGCCACGACGGACGCGGGCGCACCGCCGAGCCCGCCGGACGGTGCGCAGCCGTGCTGGGATCCGCAGACCTACGCGCGCCTGGCCGAGGGCGGACTCGCCTACGGGCCCGCGTTCCAGGGTGTCGTGTCGGCCGTGCGCACGGGGGACGACGAGCTGCTGGCCCGTCTGTCGCTCCCGTCGCCCCAGCGCGACGACGTGGAGGGATATCCGGTCCATCCGGCCCTGCTGGATGCCGCGTTGCACGTGGCGGCGGCCTTCGAGGAGCAGGGCCGCGTGCTGCTGCCGTTCTCGGTCGGACAGTACGCGCTGCTGCCCGGGGCTTCCGGCGACGTGATCGCATCCGTCCGGCGGACGGCCGGCTCCGCGGACGAGGTCGCCCTGGACGTGCGGCTCTGGGACTCCGACGGCTTCCCCGCGGGCTGCCTGACGGATGTGCGCCTGCGCGCGGTGAACCCGTCCGATCTGCAGGGCTCCTCCCGCGCGGACGATTGCCTCTACGAGGTGGTCTGGACCGCGGTGGTCCCCGAAACCGCCGGAGCGCAGCCGCGTGACGACAAGTGGACCGTGGCCGGGGACAGTTCACACCCGTACGCCGTTGCGGCCCGGCAGGGCCTCGAAGCGGCGGGGATCCGCACGGCCGACGCAGTGGCCGATGCCGCCGGTGAGACCCTCGTCCGCTTCTGGCCCCTGCCCGGAGCGGACACCGACACGGCCGAGTACGTGCAGGAGCTGACCAGCGCCGGGCTCGCCGACCTCCAGTCGCTCCTCGCCCTGCCGCCGGAGCGACTGCCTTCTCGCGTCCTCTGGGTGACCTGCGGCGCGGTCGCGACCGACGCGACAGCACCGGCTTCGGGGTTCGCCCAGTCGGCGCTGTGGGGCCTCGCCCGCACCGCGCGCTCGGAACACCCGGAGCTCGGACTTCGTCTGATCGACCTCGACGGCCTCGATATCGTACGCACTCCGTGGCCCGTGCTGAGCGAGCTCGTGGCCGGCTCGGACGAACCCGAACTCGCGGTGCGCGGTGACGTGTTGCTCGCCCCTCGGCTGATGCGCAGCCGGAGCGCGGACGACCGGGCGACGCCGGCGGCGCGGCACGAGCGGCTGACGGACGCGGAGCTGCCGCTGCCCGGCGGTCCGGTGCCGACCGACGGCACCGTGCTGGTCACCGGTGGTCTCGGCGGGGTCGGCGTCCACATCGCACGGTGGCTCGCCTCGCGCGGAGTCGCGCGGCTGGTGCTCACCTCGCGGCGGGGCCCGGAGGACCCGCGCAGCGCCGAGGTGACCGCGGAGCTGTCCGCGCTCGGTGCCGAGGTCGAGGTGGCGGCATGCGACGTGGCGGACGCCGAGGAGCTCGCCGGGGTGATCGGCCGGGCCCGCCCGCTGCGCGGTGTCGTGCACTGCGCCGGCGTGCTGGACGACGGCGTCGTCGTCGAACAGACACCGGAGCGGTTCGCCCGGGTACTGCGCCCCAAGGTGGCGGGGGCGATCAACCTGCACCATCTCACGACGGATGATCCACTGGATCTCTTCCTCCTGGTGTCGTCGGCGGCGGGGGTCGTGGGCAGCCCCGGGCAGGGCAACTACGCGGCCGCCAACGTCTTCCTCGACCGGCTCGCCCACCACCGGCGGACGCTCGGCCTGCCAGGAGTCTCGGTCTCGTTCGGCGCATGGGCCGGTACCGGCCTGGCGGCCGACCACGCCGACCTCCAGCGGATGGCGCGGCTCGGCCACGGCGCCCTGACGCCGGCGCAGGCGTGCGGGCTCGTCGAACTCTCGCTGCTGCGCGGGGCGCCGCATCTGGTCGCGTGGGCTCTGGACCAGCGAGGGCTGCGCGATTCGCTGGCTCGCGGGGGCGGCGCGACCGCGCTGTGGCGGTCCTTGCTGCCTCCCGAGAAGCCCATGCGACGGGACGACGCATTCGCGGCTCGGCTCGCCCGGCTCCCGAAGGCCGAGCGGATGGAGCGGGTGCTCGCCGTGGTCTGTGCGGAGGCGGCACGCGTGCTGGGGCTCCGCTCTCCCGACGAGCTGCGCAAGGACCAGCCCCTGAGCGAGCGGGGGATGGACTCGCTGATGGCCGTCGAACTGCGCAACCGGATCGGCGCCCGGGTCGGGGCCCGGCTCTCCGCCACCTTGTTGTTCGACCATCCGACGCCGGTCCGGCTCGCGGACCACCTGGTGAGCACCGTGCTCACGTCCGACGCCCGGGAGAGCGGGCGGGCGGCAAGCGCCCCGCGGCGGGAGTCCGCCTCCGACGAGCCCATCGCCGTGGTCTCTATGGCCTGCCGGCTGCCGGGCGGTGCCGACGATCCCGGGGCGCTGTGGCAGGTGCTCGAAGGCGGCCGTGATGTCGTCGGCCCGTTCCCCGCGCAGCGCTGGAACGTCGAGTCCCTCTACGACCCCGATCCGGAGGCCGAAGGCAAGACCTACGCCCGGGAGGGCGGGTTCCTGCAGGACATCGAGACCTTCGATGCCGCCTTCTTCGGGATCACCGCGCGCGAGGCCGCGGCGATGGACCCGCAGCAGCGCCTGCTGCTGGAGACCACGTGGGAGGCGCTGGAGCGCGCCGGGATCGTGCCGGCCCGGCTCGCCGGAAGCACGACGGGCGTGTACGTCGGCATGTTCGGCAGCGACTACCTGGCGGGCTCCCGTCTCGACCAGCTGGACGGCTACGTCAGCACCGGGTCCGCCCTCAGCGTCGCCTCCGGTCGGCTTGCCTACACCCTCGGACTCCACGGCCCCGCCCTGACCGTGGACACCGCCTGTTCCTCCTCACTGGTGGCGGTGCACCTGGCCGCGCAGGCGCTGCGCTCGGGCGAGTGCGACCTGGCGTTGGCCGGCGGTGTGACGCTGATGGTGACTCCCCAGACCTTCGTGGAGTTCAGCCGCCTGCGAGGGCTGTCCCCCACGAGCCGGTGCCGGTCGTTCTCCGACGACGCGGACGGAGCCGTCTGGGCCGAAGGGGCCGGCATGGTCGTGCTCAAGCGGCTGACGGACGCGCGCCGGGACGGCGACCAGGTGCTCGCGGTGCTGCGTGGCACCGCGGTCAACCAGGACGGGCGCAGTCAGGGCCTCGCGGCACCGAACGGCCCGGCACAGGAACAGGTCATCCGAAAGGCCCTGGATCTGTCCGGGCTGACGCCCGCGGACATCGACTACATCGAGGCGCACGGAACCGGCACGACACTCGGCGACCCGATCGAGGCCAACGCCCTCATGTCGGTGTTCGGCGCCTCCCGTCCCACGGGACGCCCGCTGTACCTGGGTTCCCTCAAGTCCAACCTGGGCCATCTGCAGGCGGCTTCGGGCATCGCAGGCCTGATCAAGGTCGTGCTGGCGCTGCGGCACGGGAGTCTTCCGCGCACGTTGCACGCCGAGCGGCCCAGCCGCCATGTCGACTGGGACAGCGGTGAACTGCAGCTGCTCCAGGAGGCTGTGGCCTGGCCGTCGGGCCCGCGACTGCGGCGGGCCGGCGTCAGCGCCTTCGGGATCAGCGGCACGAACGCGCACGTGATCGTCGAGGAAGCCCGGGAGGAGATCGCGGCCCGTCAGCCCGACCCGTCCGCCGGAACGGACGAGGGCACCGCGCCGCGGCAGCTGTTCGTGCTGTCGGCGCGCGACGACGCCGCCCTGCGCGGTCAGGCCACCGGTCTCGCCGCTCACTTGGGCGCACTCGGTTCCAGCGGGCCGGCACTGCGCGACATCGGCTACACGCTGGCCCACCGCCGCAGCCACTTCGAGCGCCGCGCGGCGGTGCTGGCGAGCGACCGGGACGGTCTCCTGGCCGGCCTCGACGCGCTGGCGCAGGGCCGTGTCCATCCGGACGTCGTACGGTCACCCGCACGGGAGACACCGGCGGGCAAGGTGGCGTTCGTCTTCTCCGGGCACGGCGGTCAGTGGCCCGGCATGGGCAGCGAGCTGCTGACCGAGTCGACGGCGTTCCGGGAGGCGCTGTCGGCCTTGGACGATGCGATCCGCCGGCACGCCGGCTGGTCGGTGCTGGAGGCCCTGCGCGGAGCGGAGCAGGCCCCCGATCTCGATCGCACCGACATCCTGCAGCCGGTACTGTTCGCCTTCAACGCGGCTCTGGCCGCGGCCTGGCAGTCCCTCGGAGTCTCTGCGGACGCGGTGGTCGGCCACAGCCTGGGCGAGATCGCAGCCGCATACGCGGCCGGCGCGCTGAGTGCCGACGACGCCGCGGCCGTGGTGACCCGGCGTGCCCGTGCCGTCGTGCCGCTGGCCGGCAGGGGCGGCCTGCTCTCCGTGGAACTGCCGCTGTCCGAGGTCGAGGAGCGTCTCACCGCCTACCAGGGGCGGCTGTTCGTCGGAGCTGTGAACAGCGCGCGGTCCACCGCGGTGTCCGGCGACATCGACGCGCTGACCGACCTCCAGGGCAGGCTCGCCGAGGAGGGGATCCCCGTCCGGCGACTGACGACCGCGTTCGCGTCGCACAGCCCGCTCATGGCTCCGCTGCGTGCGGAGCTGGTCGACGGATTGTCGGACGTGCGAGGCAGGCACACGTCGATCCCGTTCTATTCGACGGTACGTGCGGAGCCCACGGCCGGTGACGGGCTCGACGCGGAGTACTGGTACGCGAATCTGAGCCGACCGGTGCGGTTCGCCGACACCGTGCGCCGCATGCTGGAGGACGGTTACCGCTACTTCGTGGAACTGAGCCCGCATCCGACGCTCGGCGCGGCCATCGAGTCGGTCGCGCAGGAGGTGGGAGTCGCCGCGGTGAGCGTGGGCTCGCTGCGCCGTGACGCCGGCGGCCTGGACGGTCTGCTGCGTCACCTCGGTCTGCTGTACAGCGCGGGACACGAGCCCGACTGGTCGGCCCGGTATCCCACCGGTGCCCTCGCCGAACTCCCCACCTACGCGTTCGAGCGGGAGCGCCACTGGCTGACGGCTGCCCCGGCCCTGTCCTCCGGTGCGGGCCGCACGCCGCTCGTCGACACAAGGATCGAGGCGAGTGACACGCCCGACCGGCACATCTTCCAGACCGATCTCGACCCGCAGGACGGCCGGTTCGGCTACTTGCTCGATCACCGCGTGGCCGGCGAGGTGTGGCTGCCCGCGGCCGCCTTCCTGGAGATGGTGTTCGAGGCGGCCTCCGGTCTCCAGGACGGCGAGGAGGTGCGGCTGGCCGACGTCAGGTTCGAGGCACCCCTGAAGCTGCCGACGACCGGACCGGGTGTCCGGCTGCAGCTGGTCCTGCAACCGGAACACGACGCCGGCCGGGATTTCACCATCGCCTCCACGGTGCCGGGCGAGCCGCGGTCCGGGTGGGTACGGCACGTGTCCGGACGTGTCGTCCTGGGCGCCGCTGCCGAGGAGGGCGCCGGCACCCGCACCCGGCCCGGCGACTCGTGGGGCGGCTCCCTCGAAGCGCTGCGCGCGCAGTGCCCCGCCGAAGCCGACCTGCCTGGTGTCTACGCCGCGCTCACCGCGCTGGGAATCGACTACGGTCCGGCCTTCCGCCGTCTGGAGCAGGGCTGGCAGGCCGAAACCACCGCGCTGGGCAGGCTGGCCGACACGCCGCGCGGCGGGTACCTGCTGCATCCCGCGGTGCTCGACTCGGCCTTCCACACGGCCGCGCTGCCGGTGGGCGCGCCCGAGGGCCGCGCACTGGTACCCACCGGGGTGGGGCGTCTGCGGTTCTCGAAGCCGCGCACCGCACCCGCCTGGGTGACCTGCCGACTGCGTGCCGTGAACGGGAACGCCGTCACGCTCGACCTGCTGCTGCTCGACGAGCAGGAGCAGGAGGTCCTGCGGATCGAGGAGTTCGAGTTGTCCGCGCTGTCTCCGCTCGACGCGTCCCTGTACGAAGTGGAATGGCAGCCGAGGCCCACCGCGCAGGCGCAGCCCGCTCAGGGCCCCTGGCTGATCCTCGCCGACGACTGCGGGGTGGGAGCTCGGCTGAGCGCTCTGCTCGGCCCGCTGCCCCATGTGGTGGCGGTGAAGGGCGACACGTTCGCCGCCGAGGCTCCCGGTCGGTTCCGGATCGATCCGCGGAACCCGCAGCACCTGGCCCGGCTGCTCGACGAGGCCTTCCCCGCCGGCGGGCCCGAGCAGGTGGTCCACCTGTTCGCCCTGGACGCCCCCGGGGTCGACTCGGTCGAGACAGCGGAGCAGGCCGCCGCGCTGGGGTGTCTGAGCACCCTTCACCTCGCCCGGGTGCTCACGGAGGGTCGGCGTGGCCGGGTGCCGCGCCTCTTCCTGGTCGTACGCGGCACCCAGCCTGCCGACGGGAGCGAGGTCTCCGCGCCTGAACAGGCGCTTGCCTGGGGGTTCGGTCTCGCCCTGGCCCAGGAGTACCCCCAGTTGGCGACGACGCTGATAGATCTGCCGCCCTCCGGTGGGGTGGACGCCCTGCTGACGCAGTTGCTGCAGGCGGACGACGAATACCTCGTCGCACTGCGCGAGTCCGGTCGTCTCGTGCCGCGCCTGGTGCCCAGCCGCCAGGACGGCGTCGAGCACGGCGAACCGGCGGCCGACGGCACGTTCCTGGTCACCGGAGGACTGGGCGGCCTCGGCCGCGTCGCCGCCGAGCGCCTGGTACACCGCGGCGTACGCCGCCTGGCCCTGATGACCCGCTCCGCGCCCGATGCCGAAGCGGAGAGCTGGGTCGAGGCACTGCGTGCGCGCGGCGTCACCGTGCACCTGGCTCGCGCCGATGTCGCGGACCCGCAGGGCCTCGCGGCGGCGCTGGACCGCGTCCGCGACCTCGGTCCGATCACCGGCATCGTGCACGCCGCCGGTGTCGTCGACGACGCCACCGTGCCGAACCTGTCCGACGAACGGGTGCTGCGGGTGCTCGCCCCGAAGGTGC
The DNA here is from genome assembly GCF_044546895.1 of Streptomyces sp. NPDC053069. NCBI lineage: Bacteria > Bacillati > Actinomycetota > Actinomycetes > Kitasatosporales > Streptomycetaceae > Streptomyces > Streptomyces sp. NPDC053069. Next base: position 360,963 of record NZ_JBITZN010000008.1, read on the forward strand.
TGGGCACGGTTCTGCTCACCCAGCTGGTGCCCGAGGCGGAAAGCCTCGTCCTGTTCTCCTCGGTGGCGGGAGTCCTCGGCTCGGCAGGGCAGAGCCCCTACTCCGCGGCGAACGCCTTCCAGGACGCCTGGGCGCACCACCTCGCCCTGGCGGGCCGTCAGGCTCTCAGCCTCGACTGGGGCGCCTGGGCAGGTGTCGGTCTGGTCACCCGGTCCGCGACCCGGACCGAGACCACTCGCCGGTCGGGCCTCATCGCCTTCTCCCCCGAGGAGGGCGGCGACCTGTTCGAGCGCGCGCTGCCCATGACTCGACGCCGTCAGCTGGTTCCCGCCCGGCTCGACTGGGAGGCGTTGGCACTCGATCCGGACGTGGCCCGGTCGCGGCCGATGCTGCGGGGGCTGATCACCTCGCCGGCCGCTGGGCCGGACACCGACGAACTGGTGGCCCGGGTGCTCGGCGCGGCGACCGCCGGCGAGCAGCAGGAACTGCTGGAAGGTTATGTGCGGGAGATGGTCGGCGAGGTGGTGGGCGGCCTGCCGCAGGCGACCCCCACCGCCTCCCTCAAGGCGCTCGGTCTCGACTCCCTGATGATGGTGAGGCTGCGCAACTCCTTCGTCCGTGATCTCGGCGTCGAGCTGCCCACGACTGCCGCCTTCTCGGCCGCGGACATCCGTGGCCTCGCCCAGCTGCTGCTCTCCGCGCTGTCGGCACAGGGCAGCCCGGCCGGGCCCGCCACCGCTCACCACGAGCGGCAGCCGGCGGGCGACGTTCCCGAGACCGAGCTGCGGCCCGCGCCCCGTGACGTGGCCCGTCTGGTGCGGAGCGCACAGCAGGGCACACCGGGCTCCGCCCACGCCGTCGGCGTCGCCGTCCGGCTCGGAGCGCAGACCACCCGGGAACACCTGACCGGCGTGCTGACCCGGCTCGCCGCACGGCACGCGGCCCTGCGCACCGCGATCGTCGCGGGGGACGGACGCGAGCAGCAGCTGCGCATCGACAAGCAGGTGCCCGCGTCGCTGCTGTTGCGCTGGACAGAGCTGGGCGACGGCGCGGAACTCGATGCCGACGCCAGGCTGCGGGCGCTCGTGGAGCAGCCGTTCGACCTCACTGCCGCACCGCTGTGGCGCTTTGAGCTGCTCGACCGCGGGGACGAGGCCCAGACGCTGCTCTTCTGCGCCCACCACAGCGTGAGCGATCTGCAGTCGCTGCTCCTGGTGACGGCCGAGATCGACGCTGAGCTCGCCGGAGCGACGCTGGGGGACGCCGTGACCAACCGCGACATCGACCTGCTGCTCGAAGCCCAGACCCAGCAGGCTCCGGCGGGCGGCCCGGACGGCACGACGGACGACTGGCACGAGTCCTTCAGCGGTGCCGCCCGACTCGACCTGACCCTCGCGAAGGAGCGCCCGGCCCAACGCTCGTACCGGGCCGGCAGCGTGACCCTGACGCTGCCCGACACGCTGATGGCACGGGTGTCGGATCAGGCGAGCCGGCTCGCGATCACGCCGGCGGCGTTCTGCCTGGGCGTGCTGACCGTGTTGCTCGCCCGGCGGCAGGAACGCGACCGGTTCGTCCTCGCTGTCCCCGTCGACACCCGGATCCATGCCGACGCCGACGGCGCGCTGGGGTTCTTCGGTGTGCCGGTGCCGTTCCCGGCACAGGCCGCCGGCAACGAGGCCGTCCAGGATGTGCTGCGCCGGAGCGACCGTCACCTCGAACGAGTCCTGGCCAAGGGCGCCATGTTCTCGGACACCCTGTCGACACTCGTCGCGCAGGGGCTGTACCGGCCGAACGCGCCGCTGGTCGAGGTGTACTTCAACTACGTGCGGTCCTCGGCGGTCCGGCTCACGAATCTGGAGATCCTGCCGGCCGGCACGGGCTATTCGGATCTCGACCTGATGGTGACGATGACGCCGGACGCCGGACGGCTGCGACTCGACTACAGCCTCGACATCCTGGACGAGGCCACCAGCAAGGCGCTCGGGGAGGACTTCCTGCGGCTGCTCGCCGAGGCCGCCGAGGATCCCACCGCCCCGGCCCGCACCGGAGCCGTGGTGGAGGGCTCGGCACCCGAGCGCCCGGACACCACACCCGCTCAGCTCTCTGTCGCCGTCGCGGCCACGTTCGCGCTGGGCAACCTGCCCCTGCTGTGCCAGATGGCGCTGAGCGACAGGGCGGACGACGGTGGCGCCGCGCCGGTGTCGATCGCGGAAGCGCCCTACCACCAGGTGCTGGCAAGCCTGCAGGACCCCTCGGGGGTCTTCGCCGACCCGTCGACGGCGCTTGGCGTGGTGCTGCTCAGGGCGGCCGATCTCGAACGGTTCGGCCGTGTGGACGACGCCCTTCTCGCCGAGCTGCGCACGCAGTATCCCGCCGCTCTGCGGGCCCTGTCCGAGCGGAGCAGGAGGCCGTTGATCGTCGGCTTCCTGCCCACCGCACACCGTGACGAGCGGCTGGAGCGCTGGGAGCGCGACGTGGCGTCCGAGCTGTCGGAGCTGCCCGGCTTCGCGCTCCTGCGGCCCGACGACTGGACACGGCACCACGAGGTCGCAGAAGTCTTCGACGACAGGACGGACCAGCTGGCGCATCTGCCGTTCACGCCGCAGTTCCAGGCGGCGGTGGCGCTCACGCTGGCCGAGATGGTCGAGGCCGTGCGCCGCACGCCGCCGAAGGTGATCGCCGTGGACGGAGACGAGACGCTGTGGAGCGGTGTGGCCGGGGAAAGCGGCCCCGACGGCGTGGACCTCGGGGGTGCCCGCGCGCTGCTGGCCCGCCGACTGCTCCAGTGGCGGGACGCCGGAACCCTGCTGATGCTGGTCAGCAACAACGACGAAGCCACGGTGCGAGCGGTGCTCGACCGCCCGGAGAGCGTTCTGCGGGCTGAGCATTTCAGCGTGATCTCCGCGGAATGGGGTCGTAAGTCCGAGCGGTTGGCGCAGGCGGCGCGGACGCTCAACCTGGGCGTCGACAGTTTCCTGTTCCTCGACGACAACCCGGTCGAGATCGCCGGCGTGCGTGCGGCACTGCCCGAGGTGCTCTCGGTGACCTGCCCTGCCGTCGACGAACTGGAGTCCTTCCTGTCCCGGCTGTGGCCGCTCGTCCCGGCGGCGGCGACCGCCGAGGACTCCCTGCGCGCCGCGTTCTACGAGCAGGAGCAGCAGCGTGAGGCGGCGCGTGGGCAGGCCGGCTTCCAGGAGTTCCTCGAGCAGCTGGGACTGGAGGTCGACATCCGGCCGCTGACCGGTGACGACGTGCCGCGCGCGGCACAAATCGTCCGCCGCACCAATCAGTTCACCCTGCACGCCCGGTCGAGCGACGACGGCGACCTGGAGCGCTGGCGGCAGCAGGGCGAGGTATGGATCGCCGCGGCCCGCGACCGATTCGGGGACTACGGCCAGATCGGGCTGGTCGCGCTCCGCCACGACGGCGACCAGCTGGACGTCCTTGCCTGGATGCTCAGCTGCCGGGTCCTGGGGCGCGGCGCCGAGGAGAGGTTCCTGCAGTGGCTGGCGGACCGGGCGGACGGCCTGGGCTGCGGCAAGGTGCGCCTGACGGCCTCGCAGACGCCCCGCAACATTCCGGCCCGGCGCCTGGTGGCCGCGCTCGGCGGCGGCGACCAGGACAGCAGGCTCTTGGAACTCATCACCACTCCGGAGCACCTGCGGGCGTTCCGGTCCTGGCAGCAGTGATGGCGAACACAGACACACACGGCGAAGGGCTCCCCGTGCAGCAGAACAACGAGGACAGGCCGACTCGGGCAGCAGATCCCGGTCAGCGGCTGATCGGCGAGGCCATCGAGCGGGGCAAGACCGCGCTCAGCGTGGCGGACCTGCTCGCCCGAGCGCTCCCCTCAGCGGCCCCGGCGACCCCCCGACCACCGGCGCGCACCGCCGCGGACGACGCACGGCCGCAAGACGCGGAGGAACTGGCCGCGGCCATCGCCGCCCTGGCCGGCCGCCACCTGGACGCAGAGGTGGGTCCGGAGACCGACTTCTTCGAGGCGGGCGGAACGTCCGTCGGGGCGGTGGAGCTGGTCGCGTCAGTGGCCCGCGAGCTCGGGGTGGAGCTCACCCTGGACGACGTGTTCGCCGACGCCCGGCCGCGGCGTCTCGCCGAGCGCTGGCTCGCCGCCACCGGAGTCGTTGACTCCAAGCGGCCCATGCCCGCGTCCCGCGCCGTACGTGCCCGTACCGGGGACGACGACCTCGACCTCATCCTGGCCGACCTGGCCCTCGTCGACGACCTGCCGTGGGCGGCTCCCCCGGAGCCCGTCGCGCCCCGCCGCGTGCTGCTGACCGGAGCGACGGGTTTCCTCGGCGGCCACATGCTCCTCGATCTGCTGCGGCACAGCGACGCGCACGTGTACTGCCTGGTGCGCGCCGGCGACGAGCCGGAAGGGCTCCAGCGCCTCGGTGCGGCGCTGGCCGGCTACTCGCTGCCGTGGTCCGCCGAGATCCGCAGGCGGGTGAGCGTCCTGCCGGGCGACCTCCGCAAGCCGAAACTCGGCCTGACGGACGATCGATGGAACGAGCTGGCCCAGGAGCTGGACGCGGTCGTGAGCGTAGGCGCGGCGGTGGACTTCCTGCGCGGCTACCCGTCGTTGCGACAGAGCAATGTGCTGGGAGCGCTCGCGCTGGCGGAACTGGCGGCGGCCGGACGACCCAAGCCGCTGCACCACATCTCGTCGATCGCGGTGTTCAACGAGGTCGGCATCGCCTCCATGGGTGAGGACGACCCCCTCGCGCACATCGACCGCCTCGTCGCCGGCTACGACAAGTCGAAGTGGGCCGCAGAGGCCGCACTGCGGCGGGCCCGTGATCACGGGCTGGTGGTCACGGTGCTGCGGCCGGGCGGTATCGGCGGGCACACCAAGACAGGCGCCTACAACGCCCAGGACCTCAGCAGCGGGCTGCTCTCGGCCTTCAGCCGGTTCCGCAGCGTCCCCGCGTTCCGCTACCTCAACGCCGCCCCCGTGGACTGGGTGAGCCGAGTGGCGGTGGCCGTCATCTGCGAGCCCAGCGCCTGGGGATACAACTACAACCTGACCGGCACACCGAACACCCTCGATGATGTCGTGCGGGACATGAGCCTGGGCGGCATGAACGTCCGGGTGCAGGACTGGGACGAGTGGCGAGCCGACACCCTGGCCCGTCTGGAGGCCGAGCCGATACCCGAACTCGACTTCCTGACAAGGGTGTTGCAGAGCCCCACGGCTCTGAAGCTGTGCGAAGCGACGCTGACGGGACCCGCGGCCACGGGCACGCGCACCGAGGCCTTCGTGGCCGCGCAGGGCCTCACACCCGCCGCACGGTACGACACCCAGGCACAGCTGAAGACGTTCGAGAGGCTGGCGCACGACGGTCTCGCCCGGCTGCCCGAGCGGACCGACACGCCGTACCTCTGGTTCCCCGAGACGATGGAGGGGAGCCTGGGTCCTGCGGGCCAACCCGCCGAGAGCGCCTGCACGCTGTCGCTGACCCTGTCGATCGCCGGCATGTACCAACTCATCCGCGAGCGTCGGGTCGACGTCGCAGGCGAGCTCCGCTGCTCTCTGATGCATGCGGATCCGCTCGTGGTGGAGCAAGGTGACATCTGGGTGCGGCCGCAGGAGGGGATCCCGGAGCGGCACGGCCTGCGTCACCCGCTGCTCAGGTACCGGCTGACGCTGCGCGACGCAGACGGGCAGCGCTGGTGGCTGGAGGGTCGGAAGTATGCCCGCGCCCGGCGTGATCTGTGGCGGCAGACGCGAGCACTGACCGTGGCGATCGGCCGTGCCGGCGAGCCCGCCCACCTGGCAGGTGAGGTCGTCGTGCCGGCCGACAGCTATCTGCGCGAACAGATCGACGGCATCCGGGTGGACCCGCGCCTGTCCCCCCAGGAGCAGCGGATCGCCAAGCTGACGTGGCTGCTCTGGTTCGGCCGGGAAATCGGCCTCGGACTGCTCGGCCCGTTCACCCGGGTGGGCGCGGACCTGCTCGACATACGCCGGAACCCGACACTGACGGAGCGCACGCGATGACTCTGCGACCGCTGTACGCACGCCTCGCGGAGGCACGCGTGGAAGAGATGCCGTTCGTCACCAAGGACGGGTTCAGGCTCGGCCTGACCCGGGTGGCGACCGACGACACCGACCGGCCCGCCGTACTGCTGCTGCACGGCCACACCGCCTCGTCCGACATGTTCCTGCTGCCCGAGACCCGCAACCTGGTCGAGGTACTGCTGGACGCGGGCTACGAGCCGTGGCTGCTGGACTGGCGCGGCAGCTGCCGCCTTCCCTACAACGAGACGGGGCGTCGGTACACCTATGACGACGTCGCCCTGTACGACATCCCCGAGGCCGTGGCGCGCATCCGGCAGCGGATCGGCACCCGGCCGCTGTTCGTGGTGGCGCACTGCATCGGCGCGCTCGCGCTGTCGATGAGCATGACCGCGGGCCTGGTGCCCGGGCTCGCCGGCGTGGTGACGCAGGGCGTGTTCCTGACGCCGAAGCTGGCCGGACGGACCTCGCTGCGCATGACGCTGGGCAGCGAGCTGCTGCGGTCCCGGATCGATCACGTACCCGTGGACTTCCGCAAGGTCGGCTTCCGGTCGCGTCACACACTGCTGTTCGCCCTGGCCTCCCGTAAGGCGACCTGTCCCGACCCCACCTGCCAGATCCTGCACAACTCGGCCTGGGGCATGGGGGCCTCGCTGTTCGTGCACGAGAATCTCTCGGCGGCCACGCACGACCGACTGGCTGAGCTGCTGGGCCCCGCACCTGTGTGGATCTGGCCGCATCTGCGGCGCATCGCACTGGCGCGCAGCGTCGTGCGCTGGCACCACGGCGACGACCGCTACCGCGCACTGCCGGAGAACGCCCTCGACGAGGCCTCTCGTATCGACTGCCCCGTCCTGCTGCTGTCCGGCAGCGAGAACGGGCTCTGGCTGAACTCCCAGGAGCTCTGCCACGAGGTGCTGACCGCCAGGCAGCCGCAGCTGGACGTGACCTACACCGAGGTCCCCGGTTACGGCCACCTCGACATGTTCATGGGTCGTGGCGCGGCGCTCGACGTGTTCGGACACATCCTCGACTTCCTCGGCAGGGCCGGTGACTGAGCGTCGGTGAACGGGGTTCCTCCACGGCTGGACGGCCGGCCGGCACCGCTGATGGTTCCTCTCGGCCGGCGTTCCGTCACCCCGTAGCGACCGCCTCACCCAGCATCCCGAGCGTGCGCGATCCGGCGCGACCGCTCCTCCCTCACTAGGAGTGCACTCCATGTCCACGACCGTTCCGCCCGGCAAGACGTCCGCGGTGGTGCCCGGGCCCGCGGGCTCGCCGCTGCTCGGCTCGATGCTCGAACTCAGGCGCGGCGCTCTCGATCTCTTCCTGGACGCGCGACGCGACTACGGCGACGTGGTCCGCTTCACCGCAGGCCCGCCCGGGCTGCGCAAGGAGATCTACGCGGTCTTCTCCGCCGAGGGCGCCCAGCAGGTGCTGGCGACCGAGGCGACCAACTTCCGCAAGGACAGCCGTTTCTACCAGGAGGTCCGGGAGACGGCCGGCAACAACCTGCTGACCAGTCAGGACGCCGTATATCAGCGGCAGCGCCGGCTGCTGCAGCCGCTGTTCACACGGCGCCGGGTCGACGGCTACGCCACGCAGATCGCCGAGGAGACCCAGGCACTGCTCACCGCCTGGCGCAACGCGCCGGACGACACGGTCGAACTGGTCGAGGACATGTCGCGGCTGACCCAGCGCATCACGGTCCGCATCCTCTTCGGTGCGGACTTCGAGGCCGCCCTCGATGTCGTGGCACGCTGCTTTCCGGTCGTCGGCGACTACATCCAGCGTCGCAGCTACTCGTTCGTCAGTGTGCCGCGGACCTGGCCGACGCCCATGAACCGCAGGGCCGCCGCTGCCACGGAAGAGCTGTACTCGGTGTGCGACCGGGTCATCGAGAAGCGGCGCGCGGGGGCGGATTCGTCGGCTGCGGAGGACATGATCACACTGCTGGTCCAAGCGCAGAACGCGGAGGACGGCAAGCTGGACGCATCGGAGGTCCGCGACCAGGCACTGGTGTTCCTGCTTGCCGGCACCGAGACGACGTCGACCTCGCTCGCCATGGCGTTGCACCTGCTGGCACGGCACCCCGAGGCACAGGAGCGCGCCCGCGAGGAAGTCCGGCGCGTGCTGGGGACCCGTGCGCCCGTCTCCTCCGACATGGACGAACTCCCGTACCTCAGCTGGGTGTTCAAGGAGGCGATGCGCCTCTACCCGGCTGGTGCCTTCGTCACGCGAAACGCAGTCGCCGCCACCGAGATCGACGGCTACACGATTCCCGCGGGAGCCGAGGTGCTGGTCTCGCCCTGGGTGACGCAGCGGCACCCGCGCTACTGGGACGAGCCGGAACGCTTCGACCCCGAGCGGTTCACGCCGGAGCAGGAGAAGGCCCGGCACCGCTATGCCTGGTTCCCCTTCGGCGGCGGCCCGCGGGCGTGCATCGGCAGGCATCTGTCCATGCTGGAGTCGGTGATGGCTCTTGCGATGATCCTGCGGCAGTACGAACTGGACGCGGTGGACGAACACGTTCCCGTCACGTACGGGGTCACTCTTCGCACGGAGACCCCCGTCCGCTGCCGGCTGCGTCCCGCATAGCGCGGGTTCCCGTCCGTGCGCGTTCGAGGTCCGGCGCGCACGGAAAGTCCGACCGGAGGCCCGTCGGGTCTTCGGCAGCGGTACTCGGCCCGGCCGCGAGATCGCCGCGCCCGACGGTCTCGCGGGAGCGGCCGCACTCCACCCGAGGTGGAGTCGACCACCCGCCGTCTAGCAGGATCAGAGGTACCCATGCGTTGGGAGCAGCTTTACATCGCCGGAGTCGGCGCATACCTTCCCGAAGCGGTCGAGAAGGCCGAGACCGCCGTTGCCGCCGGCCTGTACGCCGCCGATGCGGCGGAGGCGAACGGAATCCGCGCGGTCCGGATCGCCCGGGCGGACGAGGCACCGCCGGTGATGGCGGCCGCGGCGGCACGCCAGGCGGTGGCCCGCTCGGGGTGCGAGGAGGCGCAGTTCGGGCTGGTGGTGCACGCCTGCCTCGGCCACCAGGGGCAGGAGTTCTGGCAGCCGGCCTCCTACGTCCAGGACAACTCGGTGGGCGGCAGCGGTGCGGTGGCCGAGGTGCGCCAGGGGTCCAACGGCTCGCTGACCGCCCTTGAGCTGGCGGCTTCCTGGGTGACCGCCCGCCCGGGCAGCGCCGCACTGGTGACGGCGGGGGACTCCTTCCACCTGCCGTACTTCGACCGCTGGACCAGCGACGACTCCCAGGTCTTCGGTGACGGCGCGGGCGCCGTGGTGCTCACCTCCGGTACGGGCTTCGCCCGGGTGCGCTCCACCGCCACGCTCTCCGACGCCACGCTGGAGCCGATCTACCGCGGCACGGCGGGCTGGACGGCGGGACCGTTCCTGGACGGCCGGCCGGTGGACCTGCGGGAACGGAAGCTCGCCTATGCCGCCACGGTGGAGGAGGGGGCGGAAGGCACGATCATCGCGCGGATGGGCGGCAATCTGCTCGCCGTGGTCGAGACCGCGCTGCAGGACGCCGACGTCGAGCTCGCCGACATCGCGTACGTGCTTCACGCCAACACCGGCGCGCGTCTGGTGGAGAACGGCTTCTACAAGCTGCTCGGCATCGACGACACGAAGACCGTCTACGAGTGGGGGCGCGAGATCGGGCACATCGGCGCCGCCGACCAGCTGGTCAACCTGAACCACCTCGTCGAGAGCGGCCGGCCGGCCGCCGGCGACCTCGTGCTGGTCTTCGGGGTCGGTATCGGCTTCACCTGGAGCGCGGCGGTGCTGGAGATCCTGGACGTCCCGGCCTGGGCATGAGCCCGCACCGCGCCGCCGCCGCACCGCTGGATCGGCGGCGGACGCGGTGGTGTGGACTCACCGCACGGGGGTGAAGTCCCGGGCCCCGATGAAGTCCGGCCGGCGCACCGGCGCGGCGAACGGCTCCACCGCCGTGTTCTCCACGCTGTTGAACACGATGAAGACGTTGCTGCGCGGGAACGGCGTGATGTTGTCGCCGGAGCCGTGCATGCAGTTGCAGTCGAACCAGGTCGCCGAGCCGGCCCTGCCGGTGAACAGCCGGATGCCGTGCTCGCTTGCCAGCGCGGTCAGCGCCTCGTCGGACGGGGTGCCCGCGTCCTGCATCTGCAGGGACTTCTTGTAGTTGTCCTTGGGCGTGGCGCCGGCACAGCCCAGGAACGTCCGGTGCGAGCCCGGCATGATCATCAGGCCGCCGTTGGTGTCGTGGTTCTCGGTCAGCGCGATCGAGACGGACACCGTGCGCATGTTCGGCAGGCCGTCCTCGGCGTGCCAGGTCTCGAAGTCCGAGTGCCAGTAGAAGCCGCTCGCACCGAAGCCGGGCTTGACGTTGATCCGGGACTGGTGGACGTACACGTCCGAGCCGAGGATCTGCCGGGCCCGCCCGACCACCCGCGGATCGCGCACCAGGTTCGCGAACACCTCGCTGATCCGGTGCACTTCGAAGACCGAGCGGATCTCCTTGGACTTCGGCTCGACGATGGAGCGCTCGTCGGCGCGGATCGCCGGGTCGGAGACCAGCCGGTCCAGCTCACGCTTGTAGACCTCGACCTCGTCCGGGGTGATCAGCTGGTCGACGGCGAGGAACCCGTCACGCTCGTACGCCTGGAGGTCGGACGTCGGGATCGGGCCCGGCGTGTCCGGGGAGCCCCAGACGACCGGGTCCTGACGCGGGACGGTCACCTCGGTGGTGCCGCGGGTCGGGTAGAGATCCTTCACGGGGGCAGTGGTCATGGGTTCTCACACCTCCTCGGGCTCGGTGAGCAGCGGGTAGACGCCGTTCTCGTCGTGGTCCTCCCGTCCGGTCACGGGCGGGTTGAACACGCAGATGCAGTGGAAGTCCTCCTTGACGCGCAGGGTGTGCCGCTCGTGCCCGTCGAGGAGGTACATGGTGCCGGGGGTGATCGTGTACGTCTTCCCGGCCTCGTGGTCGGTGAGCTCGGCCTCGCCCCGGGTGCAGACGACGGCCTCGATGTGGTTGGCGTACCACATCGACGTCTCGGTCCCGGCGTACAGGACGGTCTCGTGCAGGGAGAAGCCGACCCGCTCCTTGGCGAGGACGATCCGCTTGCTCTCCCAGGTGCCGGACTTCGCCCTGACGTGCCGGTCGGTGCCTTCGATGTCCTTGAACGATCGGACGATCACAGTGGTGCAACTCCTAGGTGGTCATGCGGTTTCGCGGACGGCACGGGCGAGGATGCTCAGGCCCTCGTCCAGCTCGTCCGGGGTGATGGTGAGGGCGGGCAGCAGCTTGACGACCTCGCCCTCCGGGCCGGACGTCTCGATGAGCAGCCCCAGCTCGAAGGCCCGCCGCGCGACCCGCGACGCCCGGCCCTTGTCGTGGAACTCCATGCCCCACACAAGACCGCGCCCGCGGTACTCCTTCACATCGGCGAGGTTCTCCTCGGTGACGGCGATCAGCGCCTGCTCGACCTGCTCGCCACGGGCGCGGGTCTGCTTCTCCATGGCCGAGCCGTCGGTCCAGTACGCCTCCAGCGCGGCGGTGGCGGTGACGAAGGCCGGGTTGTTGCCGCGGAAGGTGCCGTTGTGCTCGCCCGGCTCCCAGACGTCCAGTTCCGGCTTGAACAGGCACAGCGACATGGGCAGCCCGTACCCGCCGATGGACTTGGAGACGGTGACGATGTCGGGGGTGATCCCGGCCTCCTCGAACGAGAAGAAGGCACCCGTGCGCCCGCAGCCCATCTGGATGTCGTCGACGATCAGCAGCATGTCCTGCCGCTCGCACAACTCCTTGAGGGCGCGCAGCCATTCGGGCCGGGCGACGTTGACGCCGCCCTCGCCCTGCACGGTCTCCACGATCACGGCGGCGGGCTTGTTGAGCCCGGAGCCCTGGTCCTCCAGGAGCCGCTCGAACCACAGGAAGTCCGGGACCGTGCCGTCGAAGTAGTTGTCGAACGGCATCGGCGTGCCGTGCACCAGCGGGATGCCGGCACCGGCCCGCTTGAAGGCGTTCCCGGTGACGGCGAGGGAGCCCAGGGACATGCCGTGGAAGGCGTTCGTGAAGGACACGATCGCCTCCCGCCCCTTCACCTTCCGGGCCAGCTTCAGCGCCGCCTCCACGGCGTTGGTCCCGGTCGGCCCCGGGAACATGACCTTGTACGGCAGGTCCCGCGGGCGCAGCACCAGATCCTGGAAGGTCTGCAGGAAGGACCGCTTGGCCGTGGTCGACATGTCCAGGCCGTGGGTCACCCCGTCCCGGGACAGATAGTCGATCAACGCCCGTTTGAGTACGGCGTTGTTGTGGCCGTAGTTGAGTGAGCCGGCACCGGCGAAGAAGTCGAGGTACGCATGACCGTCCTCGTCGTACATCCGGCTGCCCTGCGCCCGGTCGAAGACGGTGGGCCAGCCGCGGCAGTAGCTGCGCACCTCGGACTCGACGGTCTCGAAGACGCTGAGGTCGGGCTGGGTGATGGTCACGGTGAATCGCTCCTCAGTGGGCGGTGGTGTCGGTCAGCGGACCGATGCGGTAGAGGACTTCGGGGTCGTGCGGGCCGTCCGGGAACAGCTCGGCGGGGAACAGCACCGCACGCTCCAGGTGCGCCCCGTGCCGGGCGGCGAACGAGGTGAACAGCCGCTCGGAGGCGGTGTTGCCGGGCGTGATGGTGGTCTCCACGTCGGTGATGCCCTGCTCGTCGGCGAGTCGTGCGGTCAGCCCGTCCAGCAGCCGGGCGGCGATGCCGTGGCCCCGGTACGCGGAGTCGACGGCCACCTGCCAGACGAGCAGGGTGCGGGGGTGCTCCGGCCGCACATAGCCGGTGACGAAACCGACCGGCTCCCCGTCCGCACCGCGCGCCACCGCCGAGGTGCCGGCGAAGTCCCGGCACCACAGCAGATAGCTGTACGAGGAGTTCAGGTCGAGGGTTTTCGAGTCCTTGGCGAGACGCCAGAGCGCGGCTCCGTCGGTCACCGCCGGCTGGTCGATGAGCAGGTCTGCGGGTGCGGCAGTCATGCGGCACGAATTTAGCGAGGCGAATTAGGAAATGCACGGCCGCCGTCACTGTGCCGCGCAGAGGCCTCGGCGAAATGACCGAATTGACCCGCATCAAATCGGGACAAAAGTGCTGCGCTGTGGAGTGTGTCACAGCGCAGAAACCGCCAGAAAACCGCCAGGAAACTTCCCCGTTTAGCCTTGCAAAAAGCGGGCAGAAGAAGACGGGAAGCTGTCGCCCAGAGAATTGGCGGGAATTGTGAAGCTCAATTGAATTCAGGCTCCGGCGGTGCCGTCGATTCGTTCACGCAGAATGTCGGCGTGCCCATTGTGCCGGGCGTACTCCTCGATGAGGTGGATCAGCACCCAGCGCACACTCACCTCGACGCCGGCCATCGGTCCGTCGGCGATCCGCCCGGTGTCCTCCAGAGCCCGCTCGGCAAGCAGCTCACGGCCGCGCGCGATCTCCCGCCGCCACGCATCCAGCGCCTCGTCGAGCCCCCGCCCCGGAGCGAGGGCGTACCCCGTCTCCTCCTCGAACACCGGCGGCACGTCCAGCCCGGCCACCACCCGCTGGAACCAGGTGCGCTCGACCTCGGCGAGGTGCTGGACGAGCCCGAGCAGCGTCAGCGACGACGGCTGCGCGGAGGCATGCCGCACCTGCGCGTCGTCCAGCCCCCGGCACTTCAGCTCCAGCGTGGCCCGGTGAAAGTCGAGCCAGCTCTCCAGCGTGGGCAGCTCGGGTCCGGTCAGCAGGGGGATCGGCCGGCCGTCGGGGAGCGTGCGGGGTGCCTCGGGTGTGCCGTCGCTGCGGGGGGTCTGTCGCATGGTCATGGGCGAAAGGGTGACACGGAGCACCGACATCCGAACCCGCAAGCAACCGGCGGGTCCGGGGGCGGAGCCCCCGCACCGGACCCCGCTCGGGTCGACCGGCCGGCACCGCTCGTCACGGCCGGCCTGAGCCGAACGACACCCTCTGGCGCTGCACGCCGAGCGCCGTCCCGAGCGCCGTCAGGCACCTGTCCACGGTCTCCGCGGAAGCGTCCGGGCCGTAATGGTTGACCCGGATCATCTCCTTGGCCAGCGCACCACCGCCGGCGGCGATCGGCAGCGTCGGGTCGTCGGTCAGGGCCCGCGCCACCACCTCCGACGCCACCACCCCCGGCGGCACCCGAAGCGTCGTGGCGACCGGTGCCGCATCCGAGGCCTCGGACACATACGGCTCAAGGCCCCCGCCCAGGGACACCGCACCCGCCCGCGTGGCCAGCGCAGCGCTCCGGTGCCGGTCCATCACCACATCCAGCCCCACCGACTCGATCCGCTCCAGACACGCCTCCAGCGCCAGCATCTCCAGCTGTGCCGGAGCATGCGGCAGCACGGCGCGCCCGGCGTCGGTCCAGCGCTCCTTCCAGTCCAGCAGGGACAGATAGGACCGGCGCGGAGCGTTCGGGTTGGCCGCCATCCGGGCCCAGGCCCGCTCGCTCACCGAGATCGCCGACACACCCGCCGGACCGCCCATCGCCTTCTGCGCGCCGATCACGCACAGATCCACGCCCCACGCGTCCGGCAGCACCGGCTCCGCGCCCACGGAGGCGACCGCGTCCAGATAGAACAGCGCGCCCTGCTCCCGTACCGCCTCGGCGATCTCCGCGACCGGATTGGTGTTTCCGGTCGCCGCCTCCGCGTGCACCAGCGAGACGAAGTCGATCTGCGGATGCTCGGCGAACGCCTCCCGGATCTGCTCGGCGGTCACGGCCATGTGGAAGGGCACCGACAGGTCGTACACCGTCGCACCGCAGTCCCGGAGCCAGTTCCCGAACGTCTGCCCGTACGGGCCGGTGATCACGTTCAGGGCCACCGTGCCCGGACCGGCCGCCGCCCGGATCGCGCCCTCCAGCGGCAGCAGCGCCTCCCCCTGCGTGATCAGCACGTCCTGCCGGGTGCCCAGCAGCCGGGCGACGGCGTCCTCGATGGCGGCGAAGCGCTCGGCGCTGAGCGGGGGCAGATCGAGGAAGGGGTGGCTCACGGTGCTGCTCTCTTCGTTGCTCACGGAGGTCGACTCGTCCGATCTTAGGTGCAACGGTTCCGTAACCATCGGTTTGATTTGAGAGACTCAAACTCTTCCTTATAATCGGAACTCACCGTTCCCCCACAGAGAAGATCCCCCATGAAAACGTTCCTCGGACGCCGGACCCGCCTCCTGGCTGCCACCACCGCCACCGCCGGTCTGGTGCTCGTGGCCGCCGGCTGCTCCTCGAACGGCAACGGGGGGAGCGGCGGCGCCACCGTCAAGGGTGTGCACGTCGTCAAGGCCGGTCAGCTGACCACCTGCACCCACCTGCCCTACCCGCCGTTCCAGTCGGAGATCAACGGCAAGGTGCAGGGATTCGACGTCTCCCTCATCGACCTCGTCGCCAAGAACCTGGGCGTCGAGCAGCAGATCGTCGACACGCCGTTCGAGAACTTCAAGACCGGCGCCTTCCTGAACTCCGGCCAGTGCGACCTGGCCGCCGCCGGCATGACCATCACCGCCGAGCGCAAGAAGAACGTCGACTTCTCCGACCCGTACTTCGAGGCCACCCAGGCCGTCCTGGTCGACAAGAACAGCGGCGTCAACTCCCTGGCGGACGTCAAGGCCAAGGGCAAGAAGCTCGGTGCCCAGGCGCAGACCACCGGCGAGGACTACGTCAAGAGCAAGGGCTACGACCCGATCTCCTTCGAGTCCTCCGACGCGGTCCTCAACGGCCTGCGCACCGGCCAGGTCCAGGCCGTCGTCATCGACTACCCGGTCGTCCAGGGCTGGCTGAAGGACAAGGCCAACGCGGACAAGTTCAAGGTCGTCGACAACCTCAAGACCGGTGAGCAGTACGGCTTCACGGTCAAGAAGGGCAACACGGCGCTGCGCGAGGCCATCAACAAGGCCCTCAAGCAGGCCAAGGCGGACGGCACCTACAAGAAGCTCTACGAGCAGTGGATCGGCCCCTACAACGCCTCCGTGGCCTCTCCCGCCGCCTCATGACCGACGCGGACGTACGACTCCAGCCGAAGAAGAAGGGGCTGACGCGGCGTCAGAGGCGTCGGCTGTCCCGCGGCGTGCAGTACGTCGTCTTCGTCGCCGCCGTGATCGCCATAGCGGTCACGGCGGACTGGGGGCGGCTGCAGAACCAGTTCGCGCAGGGCGCCATCGCCCGGCAGATGTGGCCGGACGTCATCACCCTGGCGCTGAAGAACACC
The DNA here is from genome assembly GCF_044546895.1 of Streptomyces sp. NPDC053069. Classification (NCBI taxonomy): domain Bacteria; kingdom Bacillati; phylum Actinomycetota; class Actinomycetes; order Kitasatosporales; family Streptomycetaceae; genus Streptomyces; species Streptomyces sp. NPDC053069. Next base: position 377,228 of record NZ_JBITZN010000008.1, read on the forward strand.
GTGCTGTTCACGGTGTCCGGCTTCGTCCTCGGACTGGTGCTCGGCCTGGTCATCGCGCTGATGCGGCTGTCCTCCGTCGGACCGTACCGCTGGCTGGCCGGCATCTACATCGAGGTCTTCCGCGGTCTGCCCGCCCTGCTGATCTTCGTCTTCATCGCGGTGGCCGTGCCGCTGGCCTTCCCCGGCACGGAGATCCCGGGCGGAACCTACGGCAAGGGTGCCCTCGGTCTGGGTCTCATCGGCGCCGCCTACATGGCGGAGACGTTCCGCGCCGGCATTCAGGCGGTGCCCAAGGGGCAGATGGAGGCGGCCCGTTCACTGGGCTTCTCGCCGGCCAGGGCCATGGTCTCCATCATCATCCCGCAGGCGTTCCGGATCATCCTCCCGCCGCTCACCAACGAGCTGATCATGCTCTTCAAGGACTCCTCGCTGGTGCTGCTGCTCGGCGTGACCCTGGAGGAGCGCGAACTGTCCAAGTTCGGCAGGGACCTGGCCAGTACGACCGCCAACTCCACGCCGATCCTGGTCGCGGGCCTGTGCTACCTGCTGGTCACCATTCCGCTCGGCTTCGTCGCCCGCCGGCTGGAGGCCAGGGCCCAGGAGGAGATCAAGTGACCCGCCCCGAGATCCGCGTACGGGACCTGCACAAGTCCTTCGGCGACAACCACGTCCTGCGCGGCATCGACCTGGAGATCGGCCAGGGCGAGGTCGTCTGTGTCATCGGCCCCTCCGGCTCCGGCAAGTCCACGCTGCTGCGGTGTGTGAACCTGCTGGAGGAGCCCAGCAAGGGCCAGGTCTTCGTCGGCGACACCGAGATCACCGACCCGGACGTCGACATCGACGCCGTACGGCGCCGGATCGGCATGGTCTTCCAGCAGTTCAACCTCTTCCCGCACCTGAGCGTCACCGAGAACCTCACACTGCCCCAGCGCAGGGTCCTCGGGAGGGACAAGGCGACGGCCGCGAAGACCGCCGCCGAGAACCTGGCCCGGGTCGGCCTCTCGGAGAAGGCGGACGCCTACCCCTCCTCCCTCTCCGGCGGCCAGCAGCAGCGCGTGGCCATCGCCCGCGCGCTCGCCATGGGCCCCGAGGTGATGCTCTTCGACGAGCCCACCTCGGCCCTCGACCCGGAGCTGGTCGGGGACGTCCTCGCGGTGATGCGCAGGCTCGCCGAGGAGGGCATGACGATGATGGTCGTCACCCACGAGATGACCTTCGCCCGCGAGGTCGCCGACCGGGTCGTCTTCATGGACGGCGGCGTGGTCGTCGAGGACGGCAGCCCCGAGCGGGTCATCGGCGACCCGCAGCACGAGCGCACCCGCCACTTCCTGTCCCGGCTGCTCGACCCGGCCATGGCCGAGGTGGAGGAGGAGAGCTCCGACCAGGTGGGGAAGGAGCAGCCTTAGGCCGTTAGGGTGCGGTGCATGAGCGATGGCGCGGTGCTGCACGTGAAGGGCCGGGTTCTGGCCGGGCCGGACGACGTCCGTGACGAGCTGTGGGTGGTCGGGGGCCGGGTGTCCTACGACCGCCCCGCCGGGGCACGTGACATCCGTACCGTCGAGGGCTGGACGCTGCCCGGCCTGGTCGACGCGCACTGCCATGTGGGCCTCGGCGCGGACGGCCCGGTCGACGCGGACACCGCCGAGAAGCAGGCGCTCACCGACCGCGAGGCCGGCACCCTGCTGATCCGGGACGCGGGCTCGCCCTCCGACACCCGCTGGGTCGACGACCGCGAGGACCTGCCGAAGATCATCCGGGCCGGCCGGCACATCGCCCGTACCCGCCGCTACATCCGCAACTACGCCTGGGAGATCGAACCGGACGACCTGGTCGCGTACGTCGCCCAGGAGGCCCGGCGCGGCGACGGCTGGGTCAAGCTGGTCGGCGACTGGATCGACCGCGACCTCGGCGACCTCGCGCCCTGCTGGCCGCGCGAGGCGGTTCAGGCCGCCATCGCCGAGGCCCACCGGCTCGGCGCCCGCGTCACCGCGCACTGCTTCGCCGAGAGCTCCCTGCGGGACCTGGTCGAGGCGGGCATCGACTGCATCGAGCACGCGACCGGCCTGACCGACGACCTGATCCCGCTGTTCGCCGAGCGCGGCGTCGCGATCGTCCCGACCCTCGTCAACATCGCCACCTTCCCGCGGCTCGCGGCCGGCGGCGACACCCGGTTCCCGCGCTGGTCCGCGCACATGCGCCGGCTGCACGAGCGCCGCTACGACACCGTGCGCGGCGCCTACGACGCCGGGATCCCGGTGTACGTCGGCACGGACGCCGGCGGCTCGCTGGCCCACGGCCTGGTCGCGGCCGAGGTGGCGGAGCTGGTCACCGCCGGCATCCCGGCCGTGGACGCCGTCTCGGCGACGAGCTGGGGCGCCCGCGCCTGGCTCGGCCGCCCCGGCCTGGACGAGGGCGCACCGGCCGACCTGGTGGTGTACGAGGGCGATCCGCGGGCGGACGTACGGGTGCTGGCGGCGCCGCGCCGCGTGGTGCTGAACGGACGGATCGTGCAGTAGGGGAACGCCTGTGCCCCGTGATTCGAAGAGGTGTGCCGGGTATCCACGTTCGGGTGAAGTAGTGCGAGATCGCTGACCGTTCACCCACAGGGCGTACAGGGTTGACGGGTCCCAAGCACGTTTCCTCTGGGGGTCCCACCGCCTTGAACAGCAACAACTTCCGCATGCCCGCACGCCGTCTCGCGACTGTCGCGACGGTCACCGCCCTGGCCGCCGGTCCCGCGGTCCTGGGCGCGGGCGCCGCGCACGCGACCACCGACCACGGTCGCGCCTCCGCCGTCGTCCTGCGCACCGGGCTCGACGTCTCCCTGCTCAACAAGACCGTCGACGTCCCGCTCGCGGTCTCCCTCAACGAGGTCCAGGCACCGCAGAGCGCCGACAGGACCACGCTGTCCGCCCGGCTCGACGGCGTGGCCGGCGGCAAGCCGTTCACGGTCCTCGGCGCCGACGTCGCCTCCGCGAAGGCCACCGCGAGCGCGCAGCGCGCCGAGGGCTCGGTCCGGCTCGTCGACGCCCGGCTGCACGTCCCCGGCCTGCCCCTGCTGTCCCTGATCGAGGTCGGCACGGTCACCGCCAAGGCGACCTGTGAGGCCGGCCGGGCACCGGTCGCCTCGGCGAACGTCCTCGGCGGTGTCACCGTCCTCGGCAAGCGCGTCACGCTCACCGCCGGCGGTCCGACCGTGGTGAAGGTGCCCGGCGTCGGAGAGGTCCGCCTCGACCTCGCCCAGCGGCGCACCACGACCCGCACCGCTGCCGCCACTGCCCTGGAACTCAAGGTGTCCGTCAACCCCTTGAAGCTCAACGTGGCCGACGTCGAGGGCACCGTCACGCTGGCCAAGGCCACCTGCGAGACCCCGACGGCCCCGCGCCCGGTGCCGAGCCACGACCCGGCCGCGGGCCCGAAGTCCCAGGACGCGCCCGCGCAGGCCGACATCGCCTCCGACGTGAAGCCCCAGGGAGGCGCGGCGAAGACCGACCTCGCCGAGACCGGCGGAAGTTCCGCCACCCCGTACATCGCCGGCGGCGCGCTCGCCCTGGTGCTGGCCGGCGGGGGAGCGGTGACGGTGGCCCGCCGCCGCAGGGGCTGACGCCCCGCACCGCTGACAGGGCGGCGGCGTCCCACCCGCCGCCCCGCTCGGCCGTCATGCCGGGTAGGGCGCCGCTTCCCGGCCCGACCGGAGCGTGCCCGCCCACCAGGACAGCTGGTCGAACAGGGTCTTGGCGTAGCCCTCGGCCGCGCTGTCCAGCGGCCGGCCGTCCTGCCACGCGGTGAAGTAGTTCGGGAAGGCGAGACCGTCCCGGATGGTCACCGCGTGCAGTTCGGTCAGCACGTTCTCCAGGTGCAGCACGGCATGCCGGCCACCGGCCGCACCGCCGTAGCTGACGAAGGCGACCGGCTTCGCCGTCCACTGGGTGAAGTGCCAGTCGATGGCAGCCTTCAGGGAGGCGGGGTAGCTGTGGTTGTACTCCGGCGTGACGACGACGAACGCGTCGGCCTCCGCCAGCGCCGAGGTCAGCCGGGCCATCCCGGCCGGCCGCGGGTAGGCGTCACCGGCGAACTTCGGCGACTCGGCGGGCAGCGCCAACGGGATGTCGATGTCGGCCAGATCGATGACGTCGACCTCGAACCCCCCGTGCCGCCGCGCCTGTTCGGCCACCCACGACCCGACGACCGGCCCGAACCGGCTCTCCCGGACGCTCCCGACGACGACCAGCAACTTGTGTGTCTGCGTGTTCTCCATGCCCACCACGATCGGGTCGCCCGGCATCCCACAGCCAGACCGTGCTCAGGCTGGCCCCCGCAGGGCCACCCTGAGCACTCGGCGACCGTCGGACCGCCGGTCTATCCTCGCGCCATGGGCACACCACTGGGGGATTTCGTCCGGGCCAAGCGCGACAGCACCCAGCCGGCGACACTGGGCCTGCCGGAGCGCGGCCGCCGCCGCTCGCCGGGCCTGCGCCGACTGGACCTCGCCGCACGGGCCGGCATCAGCGTCGAGTACCTGACCCGCATCGAGCAGGGCCGCGACCGCAACCCCTCGGTGTCCGTGGTGAACGCGCTCGCCGACGCGCTCAGCCTCGACGCCGCCGAGCGCACCCATCTGCGCTACCTCGCGAAGATCACCGGCGGCGCGTGCACCGCCCACACCCGCCCGGCCCCGCCCCGCCGGGACGTCCGCCCCTCCCTGCTGCAGACGCTCCGCCTGCTGGAACCGGGCATCGCCGTCGTCACCAACCGCCTCGGCGACATCCTCGCCCGTACCAGCGGCTACGAGCTGGTGACCGGCGGCACCGGACTGCTCGACGCCGAGAACCCGAACCTGACCCGATACGTCTTCACCGATCCCCGGGCGCGGACGTTCTTCGCCGACTGGGACGAGGTCGCCGACGAGCAGGCCTTCGACCTGTGGCTCGGTCCGTCGGCCGAGAACTCGGAATGGCTCAGCACGGAACTCGCCCCCGTCGCCGGGCCGGAGTTCACCCGCCGTCTGAACCGCCATGTGGTGCCGCAGCGGGGCGTGCTCCGGCTGAACCACCCCACAGGCTGCGAACTCCGCCTCACCCGCGAGACCCTGGACGCATCGGCGGAGGCCCAGCAGCTCGTGGTGTACCTGCCGGCGGACGACGAGACGGCACAGGCCCTGGCCGGACTCCGGGCACATACGAGGGGCAGGCTCAGGGCGATCTCCTGACGGCGCTACCCAGCCGACCGGGCGGGCGGAGCTCGGCTAGGGCAGGGCAGCCGACAGTGCCGACAGGAACCCGCTCACCGTGACCCGGTCCCGCACAGCCACCCGCACCCATTCCTCACCGAGCCCCGGAAACGTGTCCCCCCGCCGTACCGCATAGCCGAGCTCCCGCAGCCGACGCCGTACCACCAGCGCTTGGGGCATACGGACCAGCACAAAAGGCCCTTCCGCAGGCTCCACCACCCGCACCCCCCGCGAAGCGAACGCGGACAACCCCGCCACCAGGTGGGCCCGGTCCGCCGCGATGCGATGCGCGGCATGCCCCGCCTCGGCCAGGGCCCGCGGTGCCACACACGCCCGCGCCGCGGTGAGGGCCGGCGTGGAGACGGGCCACAGCGGCTGAGACCGCTCCAGTTCGGCGACGATCTCCGAAGGAGCCAGCACGTACCCGATCCGCAGCCCGGCCAGCCCCCACGTCTTGGTCAGGCTCCGCAGCACCACGAGACCGGGCACATCCGTCCGCCCGGCCAGCGCCTCCCGCTCACCCGGCACCGCGTCCATGAACGCCTCGTCGACCACCAGCACCCGTCCGGGACGGGCCAGTCGGGCGATCGTCCCCGCCGGATGCAGCACAGAGGTGGGGTTGGTCGGGTTCCCGATCACCACCAGATCGGCCTCCTCCGGCACCGCCGCCGGATCCAGCCGGAACCCGTCCGCCTCACGCAGCAGCACCCGCTCCACGGTGTGCCCCGCGTCCCTGAGCGCCGCCTCCGGCTCGGTGAACTGCGGATGCACGACGACCGGGCGCCGCACCTTCAGCGCCCGCGCCAGCAGCACGAACGCCTCCGCCGCGCCGGCCGTCAGCAGCACCCGTTCCACCGGCAGCCCGTGCCGCGCCGCCACCGCCGCCCGCGCGGCCCGACCGTCCGGGTAGGCCGCGAGGGACGACAGCGAGGCGGCGATCTCCTCCCGCAGCCACGGCGGCGGCGTGTCCGCGCGGACATTGACGGCGAGGTCGGTCAACGCCGCCCCGTCGTCCCGCACTTCGGCGTCCCCGTGATGCCGCAGATCGTGCCCGGAGCCGCCGGTGTCGTCAGTGCGCATGGCTGTGCGAGTGCCCCCCGTGATGGTGGTGCCCGTGCCCGTGGTGATGGCCGTCGTCGTCCGGGTGGAAGTGCGGCTGCTGCGGCAGCCCCACCTTGTCCTCGAAGCCGGGCAGCGCGATCCGGTACACGCACGAGTCGCAGTTCATGCGCAGATCACCCTTGACGGCCTCTCCGTACCGCTCCATCACCAGGTCCAGCAGCTCCGGCTCGGGCCCGATGACGTCCGCCGAGCGCACATCGGCCTCGGGGTGCCCGGCCGCCCACTCCTCGGTCTGCTGCCGCACCCGGTCCGGCAGGATCCCGGTGAACAGGAAGTAGGGCAGGACGACGATCCGCCGCGCGCCCAGCCTCGCGCACCGGTCAAGGCCGCTCGGCACGTCCGGCGCCGCCAGCGACACGAACGCCGTCTCGACCCCCGCGTACCCGCGGCCCTCCCACAGCAGCCGCGCCGCCTTGAACACCTCGGCGTTGGCATCGGGGTCGGTCGAGCCGCGCCCGACCAGCAGCACGGTCACCTCCGCGCGGTCCGTGTCGCCCAGCACCTCCTCCAGCCGCCGCTCCAGCACGTTCAGCAGCGCCGGGTGCGGGCCCAGCGGGCGGCCGTAGGTGTACGAGATGCCCGGGTGCCGTTCCTTCTCGCGGGCCAGCGCGGCCGGGATGTCGCCCTTGGCGTGCCCGGCGGACACCAGCATCAGCGGCACGGCGGCGAACCGGCGCACGCCCCGCTCGACCAGCTCGGCGACGGCCTCGCCGAGCGGCGGCGGGGACAGCTCGATGAAGCCGCCCGCGACGGGCAGCTCGGGGTGGCGGCGCCCCAGCTCACGCACGAAGTCGCGGAACGCCTCGGCTCCGGCGTCGTCACGGGTGCCGTGTCCGGCGATCAGCAGGGCGGGCGGGGTGGTCACGAGGTCTCCTCAGACGAAAGGGGGTGGTACAGCAGGGCGTTGAGCGCGGCGGCGGCGACCGCCGAGCCGCCCTTCTCGGACACGTTGCTCACGGCGGGCAGCCCGCTCTCGCGCAACGCGGCCTTGGACTCGGCCGCGCCGACGAAACCGACGGGCAGACCGATGACGAGTGCGGGGGAGGCGTCCAGCGTGAGCAGCTCCTCCAGGGCGGTCGGCGCACAGCCGATCACCCACAGGGCGCCCGGTCCGACCTGTTCGTAGGCGAGCCGGACGGCATGGGCCGAACGGGTCAGTCCCGGACCGGACGTGGCGTCCTTCAGCCGGCACACGGTCTCCCGCCGGGTGATGCCGGCCGCGACCATCTCCACGTCCACGACGACCGGCGCCCCGGCGTGCAGCGCCGCGTGCGCCTTCACCAGGTCGTCCTCGGCCATGACGAGGTCGGTCGCGTATTCCAGGTCGGCGGCGGAGTGGATGACCCGCTCCACGACCGCCCGGGTCAGGGGCGGGAAGTGCGAGGTGTCCAGGCGGGCGCGCAGCCGCCGGAAGGACTCCTGCTCGATGGGGTGGACCACACGGTTCACTGGGCGTCCTCCTGCCCCGCGGCGGAGCCGCTCATCGGTGCGGCTTCCTGCCAGCGGTAGCCGCGCGGGGTCACCATGCGGCCCGCGACGGTGCGGGTCGCGGTGTTGCCCACGGTGACGACCGTCATCATGTCGACCGTCGCCGGGTCCAGCCCGGCGAGCGTGGTCACCCGGCTCGACTCGTCCGGCCGGGAGGCGTTGCGTACGACGCCCACCGGTGTCGTCGGCTCCCGGTGCCCGGCCAGGATCGCGAGCGCCTTGGGCAGCTGCCAGTCGCGGCCCCGGGAGCGCGGGTTGTAGAAGGTCACGACGAGGTCCGCCTCGGCCGCCGCCCGCACCCGGCGTTCGATGACCTCCCACGGCGTGTGCAGGTCGGACAGGCTGATGGAGACGTGGTCGTGGCCCAGCGGCGCGCCCAGGACCGCCCCGGCGGCCAGCGCGGCCGTCACCCCGGGCACCCCGACCACGTCGATGTCGTCCGATGCCTCGGCGAGCGCCGGGGAGGCCATGGCGTACACGCCCGCGTCCCCGCTGCCGATCAGCGCCACCGCATGCCCCTTGCGGGCCTCCGCGACCGCCGTACGGGCCCGCTCCTCCTCGGCGCCGAGCCCCGACTCCAGCACCCTGGTGCCCGGCCGCAGCAGGTCGCGGATCTGGTCCACGTACTGGTCGAGGCCGACCAGCACCGAGGCCCGGCGCAGCTCGGCCGCCGCGCGCGGGGTGAGCAGGTCCCGGGCGCCCGGCCCGAGCCCGACCACCGCGAGCCGCCCGCGTCCCGGGCGTCGTACGACCGCGCAGGTCGCCATCGCGGGCCGGCCGTCCGCACGCTCCGACTTCCGCTTGGGTACCAGCAGTTCACCGCCGCGCACCAGCGCGGCGGCCTCCGCCACCGACGGTGTGCCGACGGCCGCGAGCGGCGCGTGCGACGGGTTGGGCACCTCGACCGCCGCAAGCTCCTCGGCGGAGTACGTCACCAGCGGCACCCCGAGCCGTTCGGCGGCGGCCAGCAGGCCCGGCTCCTCGGACTTGGCGTCCACCGTGGCGAGTTCGGCCACGGACCGCACCGAGAGGCCCGCCTGCGCCAGCGTCTCCTCGACCAGCCCGAGGACCTCGTCCACCGGCGCGCCCTTGGACGCGCCGACCCCGACCACCAGGGACGGCGGACGCAACAGCACCTCACGCTCGCCCGGCGCGACATCGCGGTCGGTGAGCCGGATGGTGTACGACCCCTGCGCCGAGACCGGCAGCGGCGGCAGCGGCCACGGCACCTCTGCCTCCAGCGCGACCGGTTCGCCGTCCAGCAGGGCGCGGGAGACCAGGGCCACCGAGCCCTCGTACGGCAGCCCGAGCGTGTCCAGGCCCGCCAGTCCCACGGAGTCCGTCGCGGTCGTCACCACCGGCTGGGCCCCCAGCAGCTCGCCGACCGCGCGGGCCAGTTCGTTGGCGCCCCCGCCGTGCCCGCCGGCCAGTGACACCGCGAACCGGCCGCCCTCGTCCACGCACACCACACCCGGGTCGGCCGTCTTGTCGCCGAGCAGGGGCGCGAGCAGCCGTACCGTCGCGCCCGTCGCCAGGAAGCACACCAGCTGCTCGCACTCGGCGAACGCGGCCCGTACCGCCTCCCCGACGGGACCCTCGTACACGCGCGTACGGTCCGGCCAGGCCGCGGCCAGCCGGTCCCGCGCCACCGCCCCCGCCGCGGTGGCGGAAATCAGGCCGATCACTGGGCAACTCCCTCACTCGATACCGGGGTTCTGTCACCCCAGAGCAGAAACACAGGATTGGTGGCCGCGAGCCGGGTCACGTCCCCGGGCAGCGGCGCCAGGCGCGAGGACTGCAGCAGCACCCCGTCGCAGGTGAACCCGGCGGCCGTGAGCGCCTCACGGGCGGCCGGCACACGGTCCAGCGCGGCCATGGCGACGACCACGGTCCGCCGGGCCCGCCGCGCGCACGCGCCGACGACGGCGGGCAGTTCCCGGCCGCCACCGCCGACGAACACCGCGTCGGGATCGTCGAGCGTGTCCAGGGCCTCGGGGGCCGGGCCGTGCACCACGTCCACGTCGACCCCGTGGGCGTGCGCGTTGGCGTGGATCCGCGCCACCCCGTCCGCCGCCTTCTCCACGGCGACGACGGCCGCGCCGAGCCGCGCGCACTCCACCGCCACCGAGCCCGAGCCGGCGCCCACGTCCCACACCAGGTCGCCTAGCCGCGGCCCCAGCCGGGCCAGCGCCAGCGCCCGCACCTCGAACTTGGTGATCATCGAGTCGCGGTGCGCGAACCCGCCCTCGTCCAGCGCCCATCGGGCGGGTCCGGCCGGTGCCCCGGCGACCGTACGCACCCCGCCGAGAGCGCGTGTCTCGTCCAGGCACAGCACCACGCTGACGTCCGGGCCCCAGTTCCGGGCGGCGGCCTCGGCGGGCGTGACCCGTTCGACGCGCTCCTCCGCGGAGCCGAGGGCGGAGGCGACGACGAGGACGCGCCCGCGGGGCGCGTGCGCCGACGCGGACTCCGGCCCGGGGGAGCCGGCTGCGGGCGCGGCCACCGGACCGGCCGGCGCGTCCCGCGGTACCCGAGAGCGGTGCAGCAGCGCCGCCCCCAGTTCCGCCGGCCCCGCGCCCGGCCCCGTCAGCACCGCCACCTTCGGCCGCGCGCGGCACACGTTGACCGCCGTACGCAGCTCCCTGCCGTGTGCGCTGACGACCACGGCGTCGTCCCATGTCAGACCCACCCGGGCGAACGCGGCGGCCACGGACGAGACACCGGGCCGCACCTCAAGCCGCCGCGACCCGAACCGCTCGGCCAGCACCCGGACGATCCCGAAGAACCCCGGGTCGCCGGAGGCCAGTACGACGACCCGGCTCCGCTTCTCCAGATACCGCTCGATGACGTCCAGCGCCGGCGCCAGCGGCCCCAGCACGACCTGCTCGGCGCCGTCGGGCAGCCGTACCGCGTCCAGGTGCCGGCGCCCGCCGACCACCAGCGCGGCGCCCGCGAGAACGTCCGCGGCGACCGGCGCGCCCGTCCCCGTGCCGACGACCGTGATCAACTCTTCGCCCGCTGCTCGCGCAGGGCCCGCCGGGCCTCGGGGTCGGCCTTGCGGTATCCGTGGAAGTGCCCCGGGTGGTACAGGTGCGAACGGGTGCCGTGCGCGTCCAGCGCCGGGCCGACCAGGAAGAGCGTGTGCTTCCAGAGCTTGTGCTCCTTGACCGTCTCCTCCAGCGTGCCGATGGTGCAGCGCACGATCAGCTCCTCCGGCCAGGTCGCCTGGTAGGCGACGACCACCGGCGTGTCCGTCGGATAGCCGCCCTCCAGCAGCTCGCGCACCAGCTGTCCGCTGCGCGCCGCCGACAGGAAGACCGCCATGGTGGTGCCGTGCCGGGCGAACTCGCGCACCTCCTCGCCGGGCGGCATCGGCGTCTTGCCGCCGCCCAGCCGGGTGAGGACGACGGACTGCGCGACCTCGGGGATGGTCAGCTCACGCTGGGCGAGCGCGGCGACGGCGGAGAAGGACGAGACCCCGGGGACGACCTCCGTGGCGATGCCGATCTCGGCGCACCGGTCCAGCTGTTCCTGCGTGCCGCCCCACAGCGCCGGGTCGCCGGAGTGGATCCGGGCCACCTTCAGGCCCTCGGCACGGGCGCGCCGGTAGACGGCGACGACGTCCTCCAGGGACATGGCCGCCGAGTCGAGGACCTGAGCGTCCTCGCGCGCGTGCGCCAGGACCTCCGCCTGGACCAGGCTCGCCGCCCAGATCACCACGTCCGCCTCCGCGATCGCGCGCGCGGCACGGAACGTCAGCAGATCGGCGGCGCCGGGGCCGGCACCGACGAACGTCACCTTGCCGGTGGGGGCATCGGCCATGGGAGGGTCCTCTCGTACGGGGTCACCAATGAAAAGCAGGGGAAATATCAGGTTCTGCGCCGATGTGGGCGTGGCCGGATGTGCACGAAGGCGCCTTCATCGGATAGCAAGGGCCTATGGCGGTCTTCGTCGCGCTCGGCGCGTTCCTGATGACGCTGGCCGGCGGCTGGACGGCACAGCGCGTGACCGACCGTCGGCACCTGGTCCTCGGACTGGCCGGCGGTCTGATGCTGGGCGTGGTCGGCCTGGACCTGCTGCCGGAGGCGCTGCACGCCGCCCACCACGAGGTCTTCGGCGTACCCGCCGCCCTGCTGCTGTTCGTGACCGGCTTCCTGGTGGCCCATCTGGTGGAGCGCACGCTGGCCGCCCGGCAGGCCGCGCACGGCGGCGCCGAGGGACACGACCACCGGGCGCCCGAGGTGGGCCTGGCGGCGGCCGGCGCCATGGTGGGCCACAGCGCCATGGACGGCGTGGCGATCGGCGCGGCCTTCCAGGTGGGCGGCGGCATGGGCGCGGCCGTCGCGCTCGCCGTGATCGCGCACGACTTCGCGGACGGCTTCAACACCTTCACCATCACGAGCCTGTACGGCAACGCCCGTCGCCGCGCCATCGCCATGCTGGTCGCCGACGCCTGCGCACCGCTGCTCGGCGCGGTGTCGACCGCCTTCTTCCACATCCCCGAGCCGGTACTCGGCGGCTATCTCGGCCTCTTCGGCGGCGTACTGCTCTACCTCGCCGCCGCCGAGATCCTGCCCGAGGCCCACCACGAGCACCCGGCCCGCTCCACCCTGCTGTGCACGGTGGCGGGCGCGGCCTTCATCTGGCTGGTGGTCGGCCTCTCCGGCGGCTGAGCCGACCGGTCGCCCGGGCCGGCTCACAGCTTCCCGCCCCGCCCGCCGTCCCGCCGCGGGGGCGCGATCAGCGTCGACAGATACGGCAACGGCGTCCCGTCCAGCTCGCCGGCCGACCGCACCGACTCCTCCGGCAGCCCCAGCGCCGAACCCCACACGGCGTCCCCGAGCCGCCCGGTCTCCCGCAGCGCCTCGGCGACCTCGGCGGCCTGCCGCCCGAACTTGTACGCCACGACGGTCCCGGGCCCGGCCAACGCGTCCTTGAGCACGGCGGACCCGGCGGTGACCGGCACCAGCGTCAGCGGTTCGGTGCCCTCGGTCAGCACGGCACCGGACCGCGCCGCCAGATCCTGCATGGCGGTGATACCGGGCACGGTCTCCACTACCACGTCCGGCACCAGCTCCGTGATGGTCTGGGCGAGATAGGTGAACGTGGAGTACACGTTCGGATCGCCGATGGTGGCGAAGGCGACGGATCCGTGCGCTGCGAGAAGCTCGGCGACCCGCCCGCCCGCCGCGTCCCAGGCGGCCTCCCGGCGCGCCCGGTCGGTCCGCTCGTTCAGCGCGAACACCACCCGGACGACCTTCTCCGCGGGCACGTAGTGCAACACGGTCGCCTCGGCCCGCCCCCGCTCCCCGGTGTCCATCACCGGGACGACGACGACATCGGCGGCCCGCAGCGCGTTGACCCCCTTGACGGTCACCAGCTCCGGATCACCGGGACCGACCCCGACTCCGACCAGCCTGCTGCTCATGACGTCCGGCACCTCTCCACGAACCGACGGGCGACACCGGGCTCGGACGCCCAGTGCGTGTGCAGGTAACTCGCGTGCACGCCCCGCTGTACGAAACCTTCGACCCGCCGTACGGGCGCCCGCACGCCCCAGGCGGGAGCCTCACCGACGCCGGGCTCGACGACTGTGCGATGGAACTCGTGCCCCCGCATCCGGGTCCCGGCGACGGCCAGCACACTGTCCCCGACGGCCACGGTGTCCCGGTAGCCGAGGGTCAGCCGTTCCGTCATGCGTGCGGTCGCGTCCAGCACCCCGCACATGGGCTGCCCGTCCAGCTCGCGGCACAGGTAGAGCAGCCCGGCGCACTCGGCGGCGACGGGAGCACCGGCGAGGGCCAGTTCGGCGACGGCCTTCCTCAGCGGCTCGTTGGCGGACAGCTCACCGGCATACATCTCGGGGAAACCGCCGCCGATGACCAACCCGGCGGTGTCTTCCGGCAGTTGCTCGTCCCGCAGGGGGTCGAAGGTGACGACGTCGGCACCGGCGGCGGTGAGCAGTTCCGTGTGTTCGGCGTAGGAGAAGGTGAAGGCGGGTCCGCCGGCCACGGCGACCACCTCACGCTTGCCCGTGGTGGTGACGGGCGGTTCCCAAGGAGCGCATGACAGGTCTCCCGCACTCTGCGCCAGTCGCCGCAGAGCTTCGAGATCGCAACCTCGCTCCACCTGAGCGGCCATCGCCGCCACTGCGTCTGTCGCGTCGGACCGTCGCTCGGCCACCGGCACCAACCCCAGATGGCGAGAAGGCGTATCCACCTGCGGAACCCGCCGCAGCACACCGAGGACAGGCACCCCCGCCGAATCCAGGGCCTCCCGGAGAAGCTCCTCGTGCCGGTCGGAGCCCACCTTGTTCAGGATCACGCCCCCGACCCGCACCTCCGGATCCCAGGAAGCGAACCCGTGCACCAGCGCCGCCACCGACCGCGACTGCGACGACGCGTCGACCACCAGCACCACCGGCGCCCGCAGCAGCTTGGCGACATGAGCGGTGGACGCCAGTTCACCCTCTCCGGCCGCCCCGTCGTACAGCCCCATCACGCCCTCGACCACGGCCAGGTCACAGCCCCGCGCCCCGTGCAGGAACAGCGGAGCGACCAGCTCGGGACCGCACAGATACGCGTCCAGGTTGCGTCCCACCCGCCCGGTCGCGAGCGCGTGGTAGCCGGGGTCGATGTAGTCCGGCCCGACCTTGTGCGGGGACACGGCGAGCCCCCGCGCGGCGAACGCGGCCATCAGCCCCGTGGCGACGGTGGTCTTGCCGCTGCCCGAGGAAGGCGCGGCAATGACCAGCCGAGGCACCGACGACATCACCACTCGATGCCCTTCTGGCCCTTCTGCCCCACGTCCATGGGGTGCTTGACCTTGGACATGTCGGTGACGAGGTCGGCGAAGTCCACCAGTTTCTCCGGCGCGTTCCGCCCGGTGATCACCACATGCTGGGTGCCGGGCCGGTTCCGCAGCACGTCCACGACCTCGTCGGTGTCCACCCACCCCCAGTGCATGGGGTAGGCGAACTCGTCCAGCACGTACAGCCGGTACGTCTCGGCGGCCAGGTCCCGCTTGACCTGCTCCCAGCCCTCCCGGGCCTTCTCCTCATTGTCCATCTGCTGATCGCGCTGCACCCAGGACCAGCCCTCGCCCATCTTGTGCCAGTCCACGGTCCCGCCCTCGCCGGAGGCGCCGAGCACCCGCAGCGCGTTCTCCTCGCCGACCTTCCACTTGGCCGACTTCACGAACTGGAACACCCCGATGGGCCACCCCTGGTTCCAGGCGCGCAGTGCGAGCCCGAACGCGGCGGTGGACTTGCCCTTGCCGATGCCGGTGTGCACGACGACCAGCGGACGGTTGCGTCGCTGACGGGTGGTCAGTCCGTCGTCCGGTACCACACTCGGCTGTCCCTGCGGCATTACGCGGCCCTCCTCGAAGTCCTCTGCGTCCCCTGCACGTCCCTGACCAGCCCGGCGATCGAGTCGGCCCGCAGCTCGTCCAGCGTGACGGCCGTACCGCCCAGCTCACCCGCGAGCTGCCCGGCGAGCCCGAGCCGCACCGGCCCCGACTCGCAGTCCACGACCACCGAGGCGACCGACTCGGCCGCGAACAGCCGCGCCGCACGCCCTGCCAGCGCGACCGGCTCGGGGCCGCCGGTGGCCCGCCCGTCGGTCACCACGACCACGAGCGCCCGCCGCGCCGGATCCCGCAGCCGCTCCACGCGCAGCACCTCGTGCGCCCTGAGCAGCCCGGCGGCCAGCGGCGTACGGCCACCGGTCGGCAGCGACTCCAGCCGCGCCGCGGCCGCGTCGACCGACGAGGTCGGCGGCAGCGCGACATCGGCGCCCGACCCCCGGAACGTCACCAGCCCCACCTTGTCCCGCCGCTGGTACGCGTCCAGCAGCAGCGACAGCACGGCCCCCTTCACGGCACCCATCCGCTGCCGCGCCGCCATCGACCCCGAGGCGTCCACGACGAACAGCACGAGGTTGCCCTCGCGGCCCTCCCGGGTCGCCTGCCGCAGATCGTCCCGGCGGACCACCAGCCCCGGCCCGGACCGGCCGCGCGCCCGCTGGTGCGGGGCCGCCGCCTGCACGGTCGCCGCCAGGTGCAGCTTGGTCAGGGCCCCCCGGGGCCGCCGGGCACCGGTCGTCCGCCCGTGCTCGGTCCGCGCGCGTGACCGACGTCCGGCCGCCCCCTCGCCGATCCCGGGCACGCTCAGCACCTTGGTCCGGAACGGCTCGGCGGCCCGTACGGCCGACTGCTCCCGCGCGCCGGAGGCCTGCGGTTCCCCGCCCTCACCGGACTCCGGCCGCGCGGCGGCGTCCCCGCCCCCCTGCGGACCGGAGTCGGGCTGCGGCCCGCCACCGCCCCCGCCGGGACCGTCCGGATCGGGGTCGTCGTCGCCCTCGTTCTCCCCGGAGAACTGCTCCAGCGTCTCGTCCAGCTTGTCCTCGTCCAGGCCCGGCGCGTCAAAGGGGTTACGGCGCCTGCGGTGCGGGAGCGCCAGCAGCGCCGCCTGCCGGACGTCCTCCGCGAGGACGTCCGTCCGCCCGGCCCACGCGGCCAGCGCCGTCGCCGTACGCGCCATCACGATGTCGGCGCGCATGCCGTCCACCTCGAAGGCCGCGCAGGTCGCCGCGATCTGCCGCAGCGCACCGTCGCCCAGCCGCACCTGCGGCAGCAACTCCCGTGCCGCCACGATCCGTTGCCGTACGACGGCCTCCTCCTCGGCCCACCGGGCGGCGAAGCCGGCCGGATCGTCGTCGTACGCCAGCCGGCGCCGCACCACCTCGACCCGCTGGTCCGGCTCCCGCGAGGCCGCGACCTCCACGGTCAGCCCGAACCGGTCCAGAAGCTGGGGCCTGAGCTCGCCCTCCTCGGGGTTCATGGTGCCGACGAGCAGGAAGCGGGCCGCGTGCCGCACCGACACACCCTCGCGCTCCACGTACGACGCACCCATCGCCGCCGCGTCCAGCAGCAGGTCGACCAGGTGGTCGTGGAGCAGGTTGACCTCGTCGACGTAGAGGATCCCGCGGTGCGCGTCGGCCAGCAGACCCGGCTCGAACGCCTTCACACCCTCCGCGAGCGCCCGCTCGATGTCCAGGGCACCGACCAGCCGGTCCTCGGAGGCACCGACGGGGAGCTCGACCATCCGTGCGGGACGGGCCGCACCCGCCCCCCGCTCGTGCGGGCCGTCCGGGCACGACGGGTCCGGTGCCGCCGGATCACAGGAGAACCGGCACCCCGGGACGACGGCCACCTGTGGCAGCAGCGCCGACAGAGCACGCACGGCCGTCGACTTGGCCGTGCCCTTCTCGCCGCGCACCAGCACCCCGCCCACCGCCGGGGACACGGCGTTCAGCAGCAGCGCCAGCCGCAGGTCGTCCTGACCGACCACGGCCGTAAAAGGGAAGGGGGTTGTCACTGGTCGTCGCCCTCCAAGTCGCCTTCCAGCTCCAGGTAGGTGGCGCGCAGCCGCTCCAGCGTGTCCGCGTCCGGCTCCGCCCACAGGCCGCGGTCCGCCGCCTCCAGCAGCCGCTCGGTGATGCCGCGCAGCGCCCACGGGTTGGACTTCTGCATGAAGTCCCGGTTCTCCGGGTCGAAGACGTACTCCGCGCTGAGCTTCTCGTACATCCAGTCGTCGACCACGCCCGCCGTGGCGTCGTAGCCGAACAGATAGTCCACGGTCGCCGCCATCTCGAAGGCGCCCTTGTAGCCGTGCCGGCGCATGGCCGCCATCCAGCGCGGGTTGACCACGCGGGCCCGGAAGACACGGTGCGTCTCCTCGCCCAGCGTGCGGGTCTTCACCTGGTCCGGTACGGCACTGTCGCCGACGTACGCCTCGGGGTTGGCGCCGGTCAGATGCCGCACCATGGCGACCATGCCGCCGTGGTACTGGAAGTAGTCGTCTGCGTCGACCAGATCGTGCTCGCGGGTGTCGACGTTCTTCGCCGCCACCGCGATCCGCCGGAACGCGGTCTCCATGTCCCCGCGCGCCGCCCGCCCGTCGAGCCCGCGCCCGTACGCGTACCCGCCCCAGACGGCGTACACCTCGGCCAGATCCGCGTCGCTGCGCCAGTTGCGCGCGTCGATCAGCGGGAGCAGACCGGCACCGTAGGCCCCCGGCTTCGAGCCGAAGACACGGGCCGTGGCGCGCCGCCGGTCGCCGTGCTCGGCGGTGTCCTCGTCGGCGTGCGCCCGCACGTAGTTGGACTCGGCCGGCTCGTCCAGCTCGGCCACCGCCCGCACCGCGTCGTCGATCAGCCCGACGACGTGCGGGAACGCGTCCCGGAAGAAACCGGAGATACGGACCGTCACATCGATGCGGGGCCGGCCCAGCTCCTCCAGGGGGACCACCTCGAAGCCCGTGACCCGGCGCGAGGCGTCGTCCCACACCGGGCGGCAGCCCAGCAGCGCCAGGATCTCGGCGATGTCGTCGCCCTGGGTGCGCATCGCGGACGTACCCCACACCGTCAGACCGACGGACTTCGGGTACTCGCCCGTGTCCTGCAGATACCTCTGCACCAGCGAGTCGGCCAGCGACTGGCCGACCTCCCAGCTCAGCCTCGAAGGAATCGCCTTGGGGTCGACCGAGTAGAAGTTCCGGCCGGTCGGCAGCACGTTCACCAGACCGCGGGTCGGCGAACCCGACGGACCCGCCGGGACGTAACCGCCGTCCAGCGCCCGCAGGATGTGCCCGATCTCGTCCGTGGTCCTCGCCAGCCGCGGTACGACCTCGTCGCACGCGAACTCCACCACCGCCACGGCGTCCGGGAGTTCGGTGCCGAGCACGCCCCGCAGCACGGCCGGGACGACCGCACGGTCCCAGGCCCGTGCCTCCATGCCCTCCGCGATCCGCCGGCACAGCTGCTCCAGCAGGTCGATCGCGTCGGACGCGGTGCGCGCCGGACCCTCGACGAGGTCGGTCAGCTCCACCGGCACCTTCACCGGGGCACCGGGCTCGGCCAGCAGCTCCTTCTCCACCAGCCCGAAATGGGCGGCGAGCGAGGCCCTGAGCCCCGGCAGCGCGTTCGCCCGGCCGCCCCACACCTGCGAGGCGCGCAGCACGGCGAGCACCAGGTTCACGCGCGGCTCGGCGACCGGGCCGCCGCCCAGGATGTGCAGACCGTCGCGGATCTGCACGTCCTTGATCTCGCACAGATAGCCGTCGATGTGCATGACGAACTCGTCGAACTCGTCGTCGTCCGGCTGCTCGTCCACATGCAGGTCGTGGTGCAGCTCGGCCGCCTTGACCAGCGTCCAGATCTGGGCGCGCACGGCCGGGGCCTTCACCGGGTCCAGGTCGGAGACGAGCGCGTACTCGTCCAGCAGCTGCTCCAGCTTGGCGAGGTCGCCGTAGGTGTCGGCGCGGGCCATCGGCGGCACCAGGTGGTCGACCACCGTGGCGTGCCCGCGCCGCTTGGCCTGGGTGCCCTCGCCGGGGTCGTTGACGATGAACGGGTAGATCAGCGGCAGGTCGCCGAGCACCGCGTCCGGGGCGCAGCCCGCGCTCAGGCCGAGCCCCTTGCCCGGCAGCCACTCCATCGTGCCGTGCTTGCCCATGTGCACGATCGCGTCCGCGCCGAAGCTGTTCTCCAGCCAGCGGTAGGCCGCCATGTAGTGGTGCGAGGGCGGCATGTCGGGGTCGTGGTAGATCGCGATCGGGTTCTCGCCGAAGCCGCGCGGCGGCTGGATCATCACGACGACGTTCCCGAACTGCAGCGACGCCAGCACGATGTCGTCACCGTCGACATAGAGGCTGCCCGGCGGCTCGCCCCACGCCTCGGTCATCGCGTCCCGCAGCTCCGGGTCGAGCTTCTCGAACCAGGCGCGGTAGTCGGCCAGCGGCACCCGCGCGGGAGCCGCCGCCAGCTGCTCCTCCGTGAGCCACTCCACGTCGTGACCGCCGGCCGCGATCAGCCGGTGGATCAACTCGTCGCCGCCGGAGGGGTACTCGGTGAGTGCGTAGCCGGCGTCCCGGAGCGCGTCCAGTACCCGCACCGCCGACGCGGGCGTGTCCAGTCCGACCGCGTTGCCGACCCGGGAGTGCTTGGTCGGGTACGCCGTGAAGACCAGCGCGACCTTCTTCTCGGCGTTCGGCTTGTGCTTCAACCGGGCGTGGCGCAGGGCGATTCCGGCCACCCGCGCGGCCCGTTCCGGGTCGGCGAGGTACACCGGGACCTCGTCCGGGCCCTGCTCCTTGAAGGAGAACGGCACGGTGATCAGCCGCCCGTCGAACTCCGGGATCGCGACCTGCATCGCCGCGTCCATCGGGGACAGGGCGGCGTCGGACTCCTCCCAGGCGGCCCGCGAGGAGGTGAGGCACAGGCCCTGCAGCACCGGGATGTCCAGATCCGCGAGCGCCCCGATGTCCCAGGACTCCTCGTCGCCGCCCGCCGAGGCCTGCGAGGCGTGCGTGCCGCCGGCCGCCAGCACCGTGGCGACCAGCACGTCGGCCTTCGCCAGCAACTCGTACAGCCCGGCGTCCGCGCCGCGCAGCGAACCGCAGTAGACGGGCAGGGCGTTGGCGCCCTTCGCCTCGATCGCCTCGCACAGGGTGTCCACGAAGGCGGTGTTGCCGCTCAGTTCGTGCGCCCGGTAGAAGAGCACGCCCACGGTCGGCCGGCCGTCGCGGACCGGGTACGAGCCGTGGACGCCGTACTCCGGCATCTTCCGCGGCTCCTCGAAGCCCTCACCGGTCAGCAGCACGGTGTCCGACAGGAACCGGGACAGCTCCAGCAGGTTCGCGGGGCCGCCCTCGACCAGGTACTTCAGCGCCTCCGCCACCACACCGGCCGGCACCGACGACTCGGCCATCAGCTCGGCGTCGGGCACGGCCTCGCCGCCCAGCAGCACGGTCGGGATCCCGGCCGCCTTCAGTGCGGTGAGCCCCTCCTCCCAGGCGCGCTTGCCGCCCAGCAGCCGTACGACGGCCAGGTCGGCCCCGTCGAGCAGGCGCGGCAGCTCCTCGCGGACGTCCACCCGGGTCGGGTTGCCGATGCGGTAGTCCGCGCCGGAGGCCCGGGCCGCCAGCAGATCCGTGTCGGCGGTCGACAACAACAACACTGTGCTCATGCGGGCGCTCCCGGTGGAATGAAAGGCAGTCCTTGCGGCGCGCCCGACTCGATGAGCCGCCAGAGCGCGTCCGTGTCCGCGTGCTGTTCGATCAGGTCGCCGAGCCGGTCGAGCTGCTCCTCGCGCAGCGCGGCGAAGGAGGTGCCGGGCGCCGGCACGAAGCGGCGGCCCGCGGCGGCGGCCACCTCGCGCAGGAAGGCCCGCCGGAAGCCGTCCGACTCCAGCGAACCGTGCCAGTGCGTGCCCCAGGTCTGTCCGACCCGGCAGCCGTCGAGGCTGTGTCCTTTGTCATCGGAGATGAACGGTTGCCCTCCCTCTATGGAGGCGACCCCGTGGTGGATCTCGTACCCCTCGACCCGCTCGCCGAGGGCCTCCCCGGCCGGCCGGGTCAGGGTCTTGTCGCGGGCGAACCGCACCCGCACGGGCAGCACGCCGAGCCCGTCGACCGCGCCGGCCCGCGACTCGACCTCGTCCTCGATGTGCTCGCCGAGAATCTGGAAGCCGCCGCAGATGCCGAGGATCGGGCGCTGCTCGGCGGCTCTCCTGAGGAGCGCGTCGGCGAGCCCCCGCTCCCGCAGCCACTCCAGGGCCCGTACGGTCCCGCGCGTGCCCGGGATCACCACCAGGTCGGCGTCCGCCAGCTCCTCGGCCCGGTCCACGAACCGCACCACGACACCCGGTTCGGCGGCCAGCGCGTCCACGTCCGTGAAATTGGACATCAGCGGAATGGCGCACACGGCGACCCGCAGCACGTCCTCGCCGACGGGCGGGGCCACGTTCGACTCCCGCACGGTCCCCCGCAGGGAAACGCGCAGTCCGTCCTCCTCGTCGATGCCGAGGCCGTGCCGGAACGGCAGGACGCCGTAGGCGGGCCGTCCGGTGAGCCCGCGCAGCATCTCCAACCCGGGCTCCAGCAGGCCGACATCGCCCCGGAACTTGTTCACCAGGAACCCGGCGACCAGCTCCTGGTCCTCGGGCGACAGCAGGGCGACGGTCCCGAAGAAGGACGCGAAGACGCCCCCGCGGTCGATGTCGCCCACCACCAGCACGGGAAGCCGCGCACTCCGCGCGATGCCCATGTTCACGATGTCGGTCCGGCGCAGATTGATCTCGGCCGGGCTGCCCGCACCCTCACAGATCACCGCGTCATACGTGCCCCGCAACTCGGCCAGGCAGTCCAGCACGGTGCCGAGGAGCTGCTGCTGCCGCCCCCCGTGGTACCCGCGCGCGCTCAGTTCGCCCACCGGCCTGCCCAGCAGCACCACCTGGCTGCTCTGCTCGCCGCCCGGCTTGAGCAGCACCGGGTTCATCAGCGCGGTCGGCTCGATCCGGCACGCCTGGGCCTGCATGGCCTGGGCCCGCCCGATCTCCGCGCCCTGGCGGGTCACGAAGGAGTTCAGCGACATGTTCTGCGCCTTGAACGGCGCGACCTTCACACCCTGGCGCACCAGCCACCGGCAGATCCCGGCCGTCACGACGCTCTTGCCGGCGTCGGAGGTGGTGCCGGCGACGAGGAGTCCCCCGTTCACTTTCCACGTCCCTTCAGACCCTTGACGAGACCTTTGGCGAGGAGGCGCGCGGCGACCGTGGTGCCGAGCGCGAGAAGGCCGACGCGGCCGGAGAGCCGTACGGACCGGTCGATGTCGGTGACCCGGACCGCCCGTCCGGTGTCCCCGTTCAGCACCGGCCGGTGCTCGACCCGGCCGCCGTAGGAGAGCGTGCCGCCCAGGCGTACGCCGAGGGCCCCGGCGAAGGAGGCCTCGACGGGCCCGGCGTTGGGGCTCGGGTGCTTGCGGGCGTCGGCCTTCCAGGCGCGCAGGGCACCGCGGGGGTCGGGCCCGGCCGCGGCGGCGAGCACGGCGGTCAGCCGCGCCCCCGGCCAGCCGGCCAGGTCGTCGAGCCGGGCGGAGGCCCAGCCGTAGCGCCGGTAGCGGGGGGACTTGTGCCCCACCATCGCGTCCAGCGTGTTGACCGCCCGGAACCCGAGCAGCCCCGGAACCCCGGCCACGGCCCCCCACACCAGTGCCCCCACGACGGCGTCGGAGGTGTTCTCGGCGACCGACTCGACCACTGCCCGGGCGATCCCGTCGGCGTCCAGCGCCTGGGGATCCCGGCCGCACAGATGCGGCAGCCGGGCCCGCGCCGCCTGGACGTCTCCGCGCTCCAGGGCGCGCCCGATGGTGCGGGCCTCCCGGGCGAGCGACGTACCGCCGACGACCGCCCAGGTGGCGGCGGCGGTCAGCGCGAGGGACGCGGCGGGGGAGGGGCGTACGGCGCGTGCGGCCACCGCGCCCAGTGCGACGGCGCCTCCGGCGCACACGACGGTGTGCAGGGCGCCCCAGCCGCGGTGGTCGTGCCACAACGCGCCGTCCACGGCAGCGGCCGCCCGGCCGAACGCGGCGACCGGATGCCCGTGGCGCGGATCGCCGAGCAGCAGGTCACCGAGAAGGCCGGCGGCGGCGCCGTACGCGTATGTGCGATCGGCACCCATCGGCTCAGCCGGCCGTGGGTACAGGAGCGGGCCTGGTTCGGGTCCTGGTCCTTCGGCAGCCGAGCATGGCGATCCGTGTCCTCACTCAGGGTGTCCGCGCCCTGGTTCGACGAGATTCGGCGGTGAGAGTTCCTGGCTCCCGGGGTTCTTCCCCGGTGACAGTGGCGGGACCGCGCCGGATTCGCACCGGCTTCCTCTTCTGCCGCCCTACATGGCCTGGGCAGTCCACCACGCGCCCCGAACGGCCGTCAACTTGCCGTTGACCTGCAGGGGGAGAGTGTGCGGATCCCCACATCGCGGGGTGTGCGGGCATGAGAAAGGCCCCCCTTCCGCCTTCCGGGGGAGGGGAGCCTTCAGAGGGTGTGGTCAGGGCTTGGCCACGATCAGGTAGATGCCGTACGCCACCGCCGCCGCGCACGCGGCGAAGCAGACGTAGGCGCCGGTGACGGCGAGGCCGGCGGAGCCGCCCTGGGCCGCGGCCTTCTCGCGCCGGGCCAGACCGCCCACGCCGAGGGTGAACAGGGCCACCAGGCCCACTGTGAAGGCGAGGCTGACGCCGAAGACGGAGCCGAGGGCCGCCCAGTCGATCTTCATGATGCTTCCTTCGTAACCGGGGTGGCCGGGGTCAGACGGTGGCGGCCGGCGGGGCGGCCGGGGCAGCGGGTTCGGCGGCCGGGGAGGGGATCGTCGCCGTCAGGTCCTCGGTGAGCGTGCCCGCCGGGGGCGGGGCCACCGCGGCGATGGCGGTGGTCACCACGCCGGCCGGCTCCTCGGCGTCGGCGACGACATTGGTGTGGTCGACGACCTCACGGCGGGAGATCTTCCAGATCGCGGCGCTCGCGGCGACCAGGAAGACGGCGACCGCGGCGGTGCCCCAGTCACCGAGGTCCGTGACGGACTCGGCGCCCGCGCCGACCAGCGCGGCGGCCGGGAGGGTGAGCACCCAGGCGACGGCCATGCGGGTCGCGGTGGACCAGCGGACCACCCCGCCCTTGCGGCCGAGGCCCGCGCCCATCACCGAACCGGAGACGACGTGCGTGGTGGACAGGGAGAAGCCCAGGTGGGAGGAGGCCAGGATGGCGGTCGCGGCGCTGGTCTGGGCGGCGAAGCCCTGGCGCGGCTCCAGGTCGGTCAGGCCGGTGCCCATGGTGCGGATGATGCGCCAGCCGCCGATCCAGGTGCCCAGCGCGATGGCCAGGCCGGCGGAGAGGATGACCCAGGTGGGAGGGTTGGAGCCCGGGGCGATGGCGCCGCCCGCGATCAGCGCGAGGGTGATGATGCCCATCGTCTTCTGGGCGTCGTTGGTGCCGTGGGCGAGGGAGACCAGGCCGGCGGAGGCGATCTGGCCGGCGCGGTAGCCCTTGCGGGTGGCCTCGCCCTCGGCCTTGCCGCCGATGCCGTAGGAGAAGCGGGTGGCCAGCATCGAGGCGACGCCCGCCACGACCGGTGCGGCGACCGCCGGCAGCAGCACCTTGGTGACCAGCACGTCGCCGTGCACGGCACCGAAGCCGGCGGAGGCGACGGTGGCGCCGATCAGACCGCCCATCAGGGCGTGCGAGGAACTGGACGGCAGGCCCACCAGCCAGGTCAGCAGGTTCCAGAGGATCGCGCCGACCAGGGCGGCGAAGATGACCTCGGGACGGATGCCGGTCTCGTCGACGAGACCCTTGGAGATCGTGTTCGCGACCTCCACGGAGAGGAAGGCGCCGACCAGGTTGAGGGCGGCGGACATGGTTACCGCGATCTTCGGCTTCAGGGCGCCTGTGGAGATGGTGGTGGCCATCGCGTTCGCGGTGTCGTGGAAACCGTTCGTGAAATCGAACGCGAGTGCGGTTACCACCACAATCGCGAGAATCAGCGAGAAGCTTTCCATTTACCCAGGCAATCGTTCGAGGTCATTGGCTGGACGACCGTAGGCAACCTGGGTGAACGGAAGATGAACTGAGACGGGCGCGGCGGTGTCCGTATGGGGGGAGTGGGGTTCCGTACGGCCCTCTCGGCCCAGGCGCCCCATGGCTACCGGCCCCGCGCGAGGGTCCGCAGCCGGCTGGTGGACCCGTTGAAGAGATTCTGGTCACCCGGCAGCCGGCCCTCCGTGCCGTACTGCCAGATCGTCCAGTACGGCCATCCGCCCGGCAGCTTCCCCGGCCGCGAGGTGCCGTGACGGGCGATCCACAGGGGGTTGCCGGTGAACGCGCGGCTGTTGCCGGTGCAGAGCTCCCACCACGGGGTCGACGTGTAGATCACGGGGCGGCGCCCGGTCCTCCGCCTGACCTCGTTGCTGAAGGACCGGATCCAGCGGACCATCCGCTTCCTGCCCATCCCGTAGCACTTGTGCTTCTTGTCGTACGGGTTGTACTCGAGGTCGAGCGCGGGCGGCAGCGTCCAGCCGTCCGCCCGCCAGCCGCCGCCGTGCCGTACGAAGTAGGCGGCCTGCTTGGCGCCGGAGGACTTGTCCGGCCGGGCGAAGTGGTAGGCGCCCCGGACCAGGCCCGCCTCGCGTGCGCCGTTGTACTGCTGCGAGAAGTAGGGGTTGCGGTAGTCCGTGGACTCCGTCGCCTTGATGTAGACGAACCGCGCGCCCTTGGACCGGGCGGCCGGCCAGTCGACGCGCTCCTGGTGCGACGAGACGTCGTGTCCGTGGGGCTTGGCCGCGGTCGGCGCCCCGGCTCCGGCCGCCGCGGGCGCGGTGCCCAGGAGGGCGAGCGCCGCCGTGGCCGCCACGAGGACCCCGGCGCGGCGACCGAGGCGAGTGCGTTCACGGGCCATGTGTCTCCCCGGGTCGGCGGACGAGGGATCGTCCGGCGGGCAAGGCAGACCATTGAAGGCCCGGCGATCATCGAATCAGCGCCTCGTGAGCGGCGATTCCTCCCGATTTCCACCCGTTCGGGGGTGCGTGCCGACGGCCGGAAGTGACCGCCGCCCCTCTTGTCCCCGGGCGCGGCTGGCAGGATCGCGGCATGGCTGAACAGCGGCGGGACGCGGAACGGGAACGCATCTGGGCGGAACTGGTCGCGACGGCGCGGCGGACCGTAACCGACGGGCTGGTGGTCGGCACCTCCGGGAACGTCTCGGCGCGCATCGGCGACCTCGTGCTCGTCACCCCGTCGGGCGTGCCCTACGACCGGCTCACCCCCAACGACATCACCGGCGTCGACCTCACCGGACGCCAGGTGCTCGGCACACTGGTGCCGACCAGCGAGCTGCCCCTGCACCTCGCCGTCTACCGCACCACCGACGCCCGCGCGGTCGTCCACACCCACGCCGTGCACGCGACGGCGGTCTCCACGCTCGTGCCCGAGCTGCCGCTGGTCCACTACATGGCCGCCGCCCTGGGCGGCCCGGTCCGCGTCGCCCCGTACGCCACCTACGGCACCGACGAGCTGGCCCAGAACATGCTCCGCGCCCTGGCGGGCCGCTCCGGCTGCCTGCTGCAGAACCACGGCACGATCACCTACGGCGCCGGCCTCGACCAGGCCTACGACCGCACCGCCCAGCTGGAGTGGATGTGCCGCCTGTGGCTGACGGCGTCCTCGGTGCCGAGCCTGACCCCGTCTCTGCTGACGGAGGCACAACTGGCCGAGGCCGGGGAACGCTTGAAGGGGTATGGCCAACGGAGGTGACCCCTTGCCGCGCAGCCCTTTGCTCCGCGCCCTGCTGACCCCGCTCCCCTCGATCCGCCGCACCGGCGCTCGGCCACGACGCCGGGATCCGGCGGTGCCGAACCCATGCGCACCCCGACGCTCCCCACTCGGCCCCGCCCTTCCGCTGGCCGGTGACGGCAACCCCCACGACACTGGACGCGTGCGCCCCGTCAAAGCGACCGCCACCGCACTCACCGTCGCACTGGCCGCCGGCATGGCCTCCGTGGCCGTCGGCCGGCTCGCCAGTGACGCCGCGCTGAAGGCGCCCGCGGGCCGTCCGCTGCCCACCGAGCCCCGCCTCACCGTGCACGGCACGGCCGCCGGCCAGATCACGCTCACCCGCGACCTGGCCGCGCTGCGCCCCGGCACCTACGGCCTGTCCGGCGACGGCTCCCACGCGGTCGTCGGCCCCGTCCTGGAGGCGGCCCGGCACACGGCCGACACCGTCGTACGCCGTCTGGAAGGCGTCACGCACGGCACGTTCGCCCCCGGCGACGCGGTGTGGCTCACCCCGAACCTGTACATCGGCAATCCGTCCGCCGCCCTCGGCCTCGACCACGCGGACATCGACGTGCCCGGCGAACTCGGCCGGCTGCCCGCCTGGTTCGTACCCGGCCAGCGGGACACCTGGGTGATCGCCGTGCACGGCCTGGGCGCCACCCGGGAACAGGCCATGAACATCATGGGCTTCCTGCACGCCCGCCGGCTGCCGGTCCTCGCCCTCGCCTACCGGGGCGACCTCGGCGCGCCGCGCCCGCCGGACGGCCTGAACCACCTCGGCGAGACCGAGTGGCGGGACCTGGACGCGGCCGTCCGCCACGCCGTCCGCCACGGCGCACGCCGGGTCGTCCTGCTCGGCTGGTCCACCGGCGCCACCATGGCCCTGCGCGCCGCCGAGCACTCCGCGGTGCGCGAGCGCATCGCCGGACTGGTCCTGGACTCGCCGGTGCTCAGCTGGGAGGCCACGCTGCGCGCCCTCGCCCACGCCCGCCACACCCCCCAGCCGCTGCTGCCGCTCGCCGTGCGGGCCGCGCAGGGCCGGGCCGGCCTGCACGCCGACCGGGTCGCCGAGATCACCGACCCCGAGCGGCTCGCCGTCCCGACCCTGATCTTCCACGGCCCCGACGACCAGGTGGCCCCCTGGGAGCTCTCCCGCCGGCTCGCCCACCGCCGCGCCGATCTGGTCGCCCTGCACACCGTGGCCAACGCACCGCACGCGGCGATGTGGAACGCCGACCCGAAGGAGTACGAGGAGCGGCTGCGCCGCTTCCTGACACCCTTGATGTGAGGTTTGACCGGAGACCTGATGTGGGGCCCGATGTGCGGCCCCGGACCGCCTGCCCGCCCGGTGCGGGGCATTCCGTTTAAGGCCGTACGACTGGCTTGATCACCCCTCCTCGCCCCGCACCGAACCCCGTGCCTTGGCCAGCCCCGTCGCCCCCCGTGACATTCCGTTTGGGTTTTCGGACCGTCAACCGGAAGACTGCACCCGTGACGTCCCGTATCCCGCGCGACTCCAGGCTCCGACTCGTCCGACCGCGACCCCTGGCCGCCGCCCCCAGAGCTGTGAACCAGCGGCGCCCGCGCCGCCCCGCACCCCGGCCGCCGGAGGGCACACCCGCCCCCGCCGAACTGGCGAGAATGGCACGCATCGGGCTGGCCGGCCCGGTCCGCGTGGCCCGCTGGGCCGACGCCGCACTCGGTCCCGGCAGCGACGGCGCCACCGCCGACGGCAAGGCCACCCTCTCCGCCGTCACCGCCGAACGCGCCGCCGCCGACCTGGGCCTGAGCGCCGCTCAGGTCCGCGCCGACTGGGACACCGCCCGCCTGGCCGGACTCGTCGAGGTGCACGGCGACAGCGCGCGCCCCGGCTGGCGGCTGCGCGCCTGGGACCGTGACGACAGCGCCGTACTGCGCGGCTGGGTCGCCCTCTTCGACGCCTGGTCGCTCGCCTCCCCGGAACCCGAGGAGTACGAGCCGGCCGCCGTCGCGGAGGTCGTCTCGGCCATGCCGCAGGTGCTCTCCTTCCTCCAGCTGTCCGCCGGTCCCGTCCCGGTCGAGCAGCTGCTCGACCTGCTCCAGCAACGGGTCACCGAACTGCGCACCGAACGCTGCGAGGTCCCCTACGAGCCCGGCACCGACCACCCCGCCGGCTCCGGATCCGTGCGGCCGGCCGTGCCGCGACAGCCGACCGCGCAGGGGCCGGAGCGCCCGGCCGAGCCCGGCGCCGGGCAGCCCGCCGGGACCGGGGAGCCGGGTGCGGCCGCCGGTCCGGCCGCACCCGCATCCGCCGTCGACACCCCGCTCGCCCCGCTCCTCGACTGGGCGCTGCGGGCCCTCGCCGCCGTGGGTGCGCTGACCTACGGCGACGGCCAGGCCACTCTCACCCCGCTGGGCAGCTGGGCGGTCTGGGTCAAGCTGGAGCAGATCTGCGTGGCCGCGCAGAGCCCGGCCGGCAACATCGAGCAGTCCGCCGAGGACATGCTCCGCGGCTGCGCCCAGCTGCGCCCCAACGCCGCCCGCGCCGAATACCGCGCCTGGCTCGCCGCCCGTCCCGTCGGCAGCGCCGTCACCGAGCTGATCCAGGCCGCCCGCGGCGAGGACGCCCTGCTGCGCGGCCTGGCCTTCGAGGCGCTGCGCGTCGTCGGCGCCCCCGCCGAGCCCGACGTGCGCGCCGTCGTGGACGAGCCCGCCGTCCGGCCGTACGCCCTGCTGTGGCTCGCCGAGCACGACGGGGCCGATCCGGAGGACGCCCACGAGGTCCTGACCCGTGAGGAGGCGACCTGGCTGTGGGTGGACACCGCCGCGGCCGTCGCCGACCACGGCGAGGCGCCGATGCTGGTCCGGCATCTGGAGTCCGCGGTGCAGCCGACGGTCCCCCAGCTGCTCGACGAGGTCCGCGCCGTCGGTCACCCCCGCACCGTGCAGGTCCTGGTCGCGCTCGCCGCCGCACACCCCGACCCGGCCCTCGCCAAGGCCGTGCGCCGAGCCGCCTTCCAGGTGCACACCGGAGGATGAGCCGGCCCGGAGGTCAGGCGCCGATCTCCGGGGCGTACGTCCCGAAGCTCCAGATGTTGCCCTCGGTGTCGCGGGCCATGTAGTCACGCGAGCCGTAGTCCTGGTCGGTCGGGGGCATCAGGATCTCCACGCCGTGCTCCAGGGCCCGCTGGTGGTGGGCGTCCACGTCGTCCACGACGACGTACACCCCGGCGGGGCCCGCGTCCTTCATCACCGTGTCGAACAGGCCGCCCCGGCCCTTGGAGCCGATCATCACCGCGCCGTTGCCCTGGACCAGCTCGGCGTGCATCACCTTGCCGTCCTGCGTCTCGTACACCGACAGTTCGGTGAAACCGAGGCCCTCCGTGAGCTGCCGTATCGCCGCCTTGGCGTCCGCGTACAACACCGTGGGGTAGAGGCTCGGCCGTCCGCCGCCCGTACCTGCCATGCCGATCACTCCTTGTGCGTCGGTTCTGGGGCGCCTCGTTCAGTCTTGCAGCCGGCACTGACAACGCACCCTGCCGCTGCCGAGCCCGGGCTCGGACCGGCGCGCACCCGAACGGGCGACTTCCCGCCCCCGCCCGCCCCGGCACCGGCCCCCACCCGCCGCCCGCGACTACGCTCTGCGCCTGATCCGCGGCCGAGGACACCGAAGGGGGACAGGTGGCCACCCCACCACCCACCAGCCACCCGCGTCCCCCGGGCCCCGCAACCCCCCACAGCCGTCCCGCGCGTGTGCACCGCGTACGCCGTGCACTCCCTGCCCTCTGCGGGGTCCTCCTCGCCGCGGTTCTGTTCGGTGTCGCGCATCACCTGCGGCCGCCCGCCCCGTACGGAGACCGTTTCGTGCCGGCCGCGCACGGGCAGCGCCGGCCGGAGGCGGGAGCGTGGACGTCTCGTGCGCGGGGTGCCGTCGTCGTCGCCTACGACACCCGCACGGGCCTGCCGCGCTGGCGGTACGCGCGCGTGGGGCATCGGCCGGTCGCCGTGCTGACCGCGGGCGAGGAGGTGATCGCGCTGTGGGAGGACGGGCTGCTCACCGGCGCCGACGACCGCTCGGTGCGCTGGCACCGCGCGCTGCCCGACGCGGCCGAGTGGCTCCCCGCCCAGGGCGGCACCGGTGTCCTGCGTCCCGTCGGTCACGGCATCCTCGCGGTCGTCACCCCGCACCGCGTCTCCGCGTACCGCCTCGCCGACGGCGATCTGCGCTGGGTGCTGCCCGCCCGCACCGGCTGCGCGTTCCGGCCCGAGGGCGCCGTACGGCACGGCGCGGCCCTGCTGATCGCCCAGCCCTGTGCGCGGGGCGCCTGGACCGGGCAGCTCGTGGCCCTGGACGACCTCGGACGGATCACCCCGGACCGCACGCCCCTCGGCAACGATCTCCCGCGGCCCGGCCCGAACGCGCGGACGTAGAAAAACCGCTTGCACGGCCCCGTTAGACTTCTCCCATGGCCATTCTCCTCGCGCATTAGACGGCGGGAACGTCCTCAGCCGCCCACCCGCCAACCCCTGTACGCCCTGGAGTCTGTCCTTGATCTCCGCCTCCGGTATCGAGCTGCGCGCCGGTGCGCGCGTCCTCATCGAGAACGCCACCTTCCGTGTCGCCAAGGGCGACCGCATCGGCCTCGTCGGCCGCAACGGCGCAGGCAAGACCACCCTCACCAAGTGCCTCGCGGGCGAGGGCATCCCCGCCGCCGGCCAGATCACCCGCTCCGGCGAGGTCGGCTACCTCCCGCAGGACCCCCGTACCGGCGACCTGGACGTCCTGGCCCGGGACCGGGTGCTGTCGGCGCGCGGGCTCGACGTGCTCATCCGCAAGATGCGCGAGAACGAGGAGCGCATCGCGAACGGCAAGGGCGCCACCCGCGAGAAGGCCCTCAAGCAGTACGAGCGCCAGGAGACGGAGTTCCTCACCAAGGGCGGGTACGCCGCCGAGGCCGAGGCCGCCACCATCGCCGCCGCGCTGAACCTGCCCGACCGCGTCCTCGGCCAGCCGCTGCACACCCTCTCCGGCGGTCAGCGCCGCCGTATCGAGCTGGCCCGCATCCTGTTCTCCGACGCGGACACGCTGCTCCTGGACGAGCCGACCAACCACCTCGACGCCGACTCGATCATCTGGCTGCGGGACTACCTGAAGACGTACCGCGGCGGCTTCATCGTGATCTCCCACGACGTCGACCTGGTCGAGACGGTCGTCAACAAGGTGTTCTACCTGGACGCCAACCGGTCCGTGATCGACATCTACAACATGGGCTGGAAGCTCTACCAGCAGCAGCGCGAGGCCGACGAGAAGCGCCGCAAGCGGGAGCGGGCCAACGCCGAGAAGAAGGCCGCCGCCCTCAACGCCCAGGCCGACAAGATGCGCGCCAAGGCCACCAAGACGGTCGCCGCGCAGAACATGGCCCGCCGGGCCGAGAAGCTGCTCTCCGGTCTCGAAGAGGTCCGGATGTCCGACAAGGTCGCCAAGCTGCGCTTCCCGGAACCCGCGCCCTGCGGCAAGACCCCGCTGACGGCGGAGGGCCTGTCGAAGTCGTACGGCTCACTGGAGATCTTCACCGACGTCGACCTCGCCATCGACAAGGGCTCGCGGGTCGTCATCCTCGGCCTCAACGGCGCCGGCAAGACCACCCTCCTGCGCCTCCTCGCCGGCGTCGAGAAGCCGGACACCGGCCAGGTCGTCCCCGGCCACGGGCTCAAGCTCGGTTACTACGCACAGGAGCACGAGACCCTCGACGCCGACCGCACGGTCCTGGAGAACATGCGCTCGGCCGCCCCCGACATGGACCTGGTCGAGGTCCGCAAGGTGCTCGGCTCGTTCCTGTTCTCCGGGGACGACGTCGACAAGCCGGCCGGTGTCCTCTCGGGCGGTGAGAAGACCCGTCTCGCCCTGGCGACCCTCGTCGTCTCCTCGGCGAACGTGCTCCTCCTCGACGAGCCCACCAACAACCTCGACCCCGCCAGCCGCGAGGAGATCCTCGGCGCCCTGCGCACCTACAAGGGCGCGGTCGTCCTCGTCACCCACGACGAGGGCGCCGTCGAGGCACTCCAGCCCGAGCGGATCATCCTGCTGCCGGACGGCGTCGAGGACCTGTGGGGCTCCGACTACGCGGACCTCGTCGCCCTGGCGTGATCCACTGCGTATGGATCATTCGGCCGATCCGTGATCCATCATCTGTGTGAGATCTCCTCGTATCGGGGTGTGTCGTACACGGATTTTGCGGCCGATCCCCTGCATGCCAAGGGATCGGCCGCTTCACTTCGCTGACCTGGTACTTCGCGAATCCACCCGTTCGGCCGTGCGCACACCACTCGATGGAATCGCGTGTTCCGCTTGTGGGGATCGGCTCCTGTCGTCACAACGATGTCTTACGGACCTTGCCGAATGGGTGGCCATCACGCCCAAGAGGGGTGATCATGAGGAGACCAGAGCGCACTTCCCATGAGGAGGCACGGGTGGCCGAGACTCTGAAGAAGGGCAGCCGGGTGACCGGCGCCGCGCGCGACAAGCTCGCGGCAGACCTGAAGAAGAAGTACGACTCCGGTGCGAGCATCCGGGCGCTGGCCGAGGAGACCGGCCGCTCGTATGGCTTCGTCCACCGGATGCTCAGCGAGTCGGGCGTCACGCTCCGTGGGCGTGGCGGAGCGACCCGGGGCAAGAAGGCCGCTTCGTCCTGACTCCGGGCGGCCCACCGGCTTCGATGGTGGCCACCCGGTCGGCGATCTGATCGGCCGGGTGGTTACTGTGCAGTCACTTAAGCATGCCCTCGGCATGCCCGGATGACCGCACTCATCGGAGGCGCCCCATGGCTTCGCCCGACCAGGACCTCGCTCCTGTACTCGACAAGGACGGCGTACGGCTCACCGTCGACGACGCGCTCGCCACGGTGACGCTGACCAACCCGGACAAGCGCAACGCGCAGAGCCCCGCCCTGTGGCGGGCGCTCACCGAGGCCGGGCGTCTGCTGCCGGGCTCCGTCCGTGTCGTCGTGCTGCGCGGCGAGGGCAGGTCCTTCTCAGCCGGGCTCGACCGGCAGATGTTCACCCCGGAAGGGATCCCGGGCGAGCCGACCTTCATCGAACTCGCGCGCCGTGACGACGCCGGGCTCGACGCGAGCATCGCCGAGTTCCAGGAGGCGTTCACCTGGTGGCGGCGGAACGACATCGTGTCCATCGCCGCCGTCCAGGGGCACGCCATCGGGGCCGGCTTCCAGCTCGCGCTCGCCTGCGACCTGCGGGTCGTCGCGGACGACGTGCAGTTCGCCATGCGCGAGACCAGCCTCGGCCTCGTACCCGACCTGACCGGCACGCACCCGCTGGTCGGTCTCGTCGGGTATGCCCGTGCGCTGGAGATCTGCGCGACCGGGCGGTTCGTCGGGGCGGAGGAGGCCGTGGCCTCCGGGCTGGCCAATGTTTCCGTGCCCGGTGACCAACTGGACGGAGCTGTGCGGGATCTGACCGCCGCATTGCTGGCTGCGCCGCGGGATGCCGTCGTGGAGACCAAGGCGTTGCTGCGCGGTGCCGTGGACCGTACCTACGACGAGCAGCGTGCGGCCGAGCGTGCCGCCCAGGCTCGGCGGCTGCGGGATCTGGCCGGCGTCGGCGAGTAGCAGTACGAGCGGTCGTGCGGGCCGGTGAGGGCTGGGCGCGCGGTTCCCCGCGCCCCTAAAAGGCGCTTTCCACCGCTGTGATCAGCACCGCCACCGTCGGGCGGTCCTCCAGTGCGTCCCGGACGACCTCGCGGACCCGCCGGGCCACCTCCACGGCTCGGCGGTCCGCGCCGGTCGTCACCTCCACGCGCACATGCCGGTGCGGTAGCGCCGTACCGGCCGTGCGCTCCTCCAGATGTACCGCCCGCCCGAGACCGCCCAGCGAGCCGGTCAGGCCGGTCACCCCGGGGACGGTCAGTGCGGCCTCGGCCGCCCGGGCCTCGTCCGGGTCCGTGGGCCGCCGCGCGGGCGCCGGCCGTGCCGCACGCGTCTTCGGGACCGCCTCCTCCGCCTCCAGCAGGTCGGTCACCCGCAGGTCCACCTCCCTCACCGCGAGCCCGAGCCGCTGCGTCGCGGCCGTCGCCAGGGCCAGCCGCACACGGGACGCCACCACCGGCAGCGGTTCGCCCGCCCCCGCGGCGAAGTCCGCGGTCAGCCGCAGTGCGCCCGGCGGCAGCGCGCTCGGCGGAGCCGGTACGACGGGTTCGCGCACGTCCTCCGGGTCGGCGAGGGTGATCCGCAGCGCGCCCAGCCGCACCCCGGGCACCCCGGCCGCCAGCGCGCGTGCCAGCACCGCCCCGGCCGCCTCCTCCGTGATCCACGCGCCGTCGCCGGGTTCCCCGAGCGGCAGCAGCCGGCCCAGCGCGACCTGGTGCCGTACCACCTGTGTCCATCGTTCCGCCGTCATTCCACCAGCCTGCCGTATCCCCGGCGCGTGGCCGGGGAACCTTGCATACGGTGGTCGCAGGGGACGAACGGGGACGACGACCGAAAGGGACGTACGGCGATGACCGATATGACGACGGCCCCCGAGGACGACCACGAGCCGCAGGTGACGACCCGTAAGGCCACCCGGCGCGGCGGCGGCGATCCGGCGGCGCGCGGACGGACGACCATCGCCGACGGCGTCGTGGAGAAGATCGCGGGTCTCGCCGCCCGGGACGTGGTCGGCGTCCACACCATGGGCAGCGGCCTGGCCCGCACCTTCGGCGCCGTGCGCGATCGGGTGCCGGGTGGCTCCAAGTCGGTGAGCCGGGGCGTGAAGGCCGAGGTCGGCGAGGTGCAGACCGCCCTGGACCTGGAGATCGTCGTGGACTACGGCGTCTCGATCGCCGATGTCGCCCGTGCCGTACGGGAGAACGTGATCGCCGCCGTGGAACGCATGACGGGACTTGAGGTGGTCGAGGTCAACATCGCGGTCAGCGACGTCAAACTGCCCGAAGAAGAGGACGAGGAGCCCGAGCTGCCGCGCATCCAGTGACGCGCCGGCGACCCGGCCCCGCACAACCGACGAGCTGAGGAGCGCCGCATGAGCATGGCAGTGATCGGCATGATCGCCGGAATGGCGCTGGGCTTCGCCGGGTACTTCGGCGGCTTCGCCGCCTTCCTGCTGGTGGCGGCGCTGGGTGCGATCGGGTTCGTCCTCGGCCGGTTCGTGGACGGCGACCTGGAGCTGGGTGAGTTGTTCCGCACCCGTGCCGACCGGCGCGACCGGCGGCGGTGAGCGGCGGTGACCGCCGGGACCGGCGCGGCGCGCCCGGCGCCGGTCCGGGTGCCGCCGGGCGAGCGCGGCGCCACCCGGATCGCCGACCGGGTCGTGGCGAAGATCGCCGCGCAGGCGGCCCGGGAGGCGCTGCCGCCGCTGCCCGCCGACGCGGCGGCACCGCACGCCACGGTCGTCGTCCACCGTGCGGCGGCCCGGGTACGCGTCCGTCTCGAACTCGGCTATCCCTGCGACATCGGCGCCCAGTGCGCCGCCGTGCGTCGCCAAGTCGCCGAGCGGGTGGGTGCATTGGTGGACATGGCGGTGCCCGAGGTCGCCGTCCAGGTCGAACGGTTGCACCCGGCAGCGCGCGGGAGGGCGTGATGAGCGAGCCCCGGACGACCACCCCGATCCTCGACAAGGACCCCGGTACCGCCCCGCCCGGCCCCGGCGAAGGCAGCGGCCGCTTCTGGTCACCGCGCCGCGTCCCGGCCGCCGTCGTGGCGGTCCTGCTGCTGGCCGGCGCCGGTCTCCTGCTGTACGACATCGCCGCCGTACGGGCCCACCACCCCGCGATGCACTGGCGGCGCGTCCTGGCCCGGCAACTGGCCGAACGGCCCCTGGACGACACCTGGGTGCTGACCGGTGCGGCCGTCGCCGCCGTTGCCGGCCTGTGGCTGATCGTCCTCGCGGTCACCCCCGGCCTGCGCGGTCTGCTGCCCATGCGGCGTCCGCACCCCGACGTCCGGGCCGCACTCGGGCGCGACGCGGCGGCGCTCCTGCTGCGCGACCGGGCCATGGACGTCTCCGGGGTCCGCGCCGTCCGGGTGCGGGTGCGCCGCAAGAGGGCCGACGTCCGCGCCGTCTCGCACTTCCGCGACCTGGACGACGTACGCGCCGACCTGGTCACCGTCCTCACGGACGCCATCCGGGGCCTCGGCCTGAGCCGGCCGCCCACACTGTCCGTCCGGGTGACCCGGCCCGCACGGAAGGGGTGACGCCGATGCGCAGGATCGGCCTGCACCGCGTCCTCCTGGCCCTCGTCGGGCTGCTGCTGCTCGCGCTCGGCGCCGCCGTGCTGGCGGTCGGCCTGGGCGCGCCGCCGCCTTCCTGGTGGATCCACACCGGCCCGCACGACGTCCTGCTCACCCGGTCCGAACGCACCCGCTGGCGGGGCACCGGCTGGTGGTGGGCCACGGTCATCGGCGGTCTGACCATCGTGGTCGTGCTCGCCCTGTGGTGGCTCACGACGGCCCTGCGCCGCCGTCGGCCGACCGAGATCCTGATCGACACCGGCGACGGCGACTCCGCCCTCCTCCGGGCCGGGGCCCTGGAATCGGCGCTGGCCGAGGACGCCGTCCAGCAGCAGGGCGTGGCCCACGCCGGGATCCTGCTGCGGGGCCGCCGTACGAGGCCCACGGCGAGGGTCTGGCTCCGGCTGGAGCCGGGGGCGGATCCGGCGGCGGTCCTGACCGAGTGCACGACCCGGGCACTGACCCACGCACGCGAGTCGGCGAGGCTGGCATCGCTTCCGGCGGAGGTGCACCTACGGGCCGTGAAACACCGTGCGGAAAGGGTCACTTGACAGCGCGGTGCTGCCGACCGGCTCAAGGGGCGCGGGCAACTGTGCGAGCACCCCACCGCGACCCGCAGGCTAGAACCCGTGCCGCATGCCCCCGTCGACAGGCACCATGATGCCGGACACATAGGACGCCGCCGGAGACAGCAGGAACGCCGCAACCCGCCCGAACTCCTCCGGCGCCCCATACCTCCGCAACGGAATCCGGGACTCGTTCGCGGCCCGAGTGGCCTCAGGGTCGGCGGACAGTGCGTCGAGCTCCCGCACGCGATCCGTGTCGATACGCGACGGCAGCAGCCCCAGCACGCGAATCCCCCGCGGCCCCAACTCGTCGGCGAGCGACTTGGCGAACCCGGCGAGCCCCGGCCGCAGCCCGTTGGAGATGGTCAGCCCCGGAATGGGCTCGTGCACCGACGCGGACAGCACGAACCCGATGACCCCGCCCGGCTCCAGTTCGGCTGACGCCGCGCGCGCGAGCCGCACCGCACCGAGGAACACCGACTCGAACGCGTCCCGCCACTGCTCGTCGGTGTTGTCCGCGACGAACCCCGGCGCCGGCCCGCCCACGCTCACCAGCACGCCGTGGAACCCGCCGAAGTGCTCACGGGCGGCCGCGATCAGCCGCTCCGGAGCCTGCGCGTCGGCGTTGTCGACGGCGACGCCGACCGCGTTCGGGCCCAGTTCGGCGGCGGCGTCGGCCACCCGCTTCTCGTCCCGGCCGCTGAGCACGACCTTCGCCCCGTCGGCGACGAGTTCCCGCGCGGCGGCGTTGCCCAGCCCGCGGGTCGCCCCGGTGACGACGTACACCCGGTCCTTCAGTCCAAGATCCATGGCCCCTATCCTGCCTGGTCGTCCCCGAACAGCGTGAGCGCGGTGTTCACCAGCCCGATGTGGCTGAAGGCCTGCGGGAAGTTGCCCAGCTGGCGGCCGTGGACGGGGTCGTACTCCTCGGCCAGCAGCCCCACGTCGTTGACCAGGCCCGCCAGCCGGTCGAACAGTTCCCGCGCCTCCTTCGTCCGGCCGGTCACGTGCAGCGCGTCGGCCAGCCAGAACGAGCAGGCCAGGAAGGCGCCCTCGCCGCTCGGCAGCCCGTCGACCACCGAGTCCTCGGTGTCGTAGCGGCGCAGGAAGCCGCCGTGTCCGAGGTCGTCGCGGATCGCGTCGACCGTGCCGACCACCCGTGGGTCGTCGGCCGGCAGGAAGCCGACGCGCGGGATGAGCAGCAGTGCCGCGTCGAGCTCGCGGGAGCCGTAGTACTGCGTGAACGTGCCGCGCTCGGCGTCGAAGCCCTTCTCGCACACCTCCTGGTGGACCTCGGCACGGAGTCTGCGCCAGCCGTCCAGGTCGCCGTCCAGCTCCGGGTGCTGCTCCAGCGTCTTCACGGCCCGGTCGGCGGCCACCCACACCATCACCTTGGAGTGCACGAACTGGCGCCGGCCGCCGCGCACCTCCCACAGGCCCTCGTCCGGTTGCCGCCACGCCGACTCCAGGAACTGCATCAGCGAACGCTGTATGGCCCACATGTGCGGCCGGGTCGGCAGGCCCGACGCGCGGGCCAGGGACAGCGAGTCCATCACCTCGCCGTACACGTCGAGCTGGAGCTGGTCGACGGCGCCGTTGCCGATGCGTACGGGGGAGGAGCCGGCGAAGCCGGGCAGCCAGGGCAGTTCCGTCTCCGGCAGCCGCCGCTCGCCCGCGACGCCGTACATGATCTGCAGGTCGGCCGGGTCGCCCGCGACCGCGCGCAGCAGCCAGTTGCGCCACGCCTCGGCCTCGTTGTGGTAGCCGGCGGTGAGCAGCGCGCCGAGGGTGAGGGTGGAGTCGCGCAGCCAGCAGTACCGGTAGTCCCAGTTGCGCACGCCGCCGGGCTGTTCGGGCAGCGAGGTGGTGGCCGCGGCGACGATTCCGCCGGTCGGGGCGTAGGTGAGGGCTTTCAGAGTGATCAGGGATCGTACGACCATGTCCCGGCAGGGGCCGTCGTAACGGCACTGCCGGGCCCAGCGCCGCCAGTCGGAGACGCTGCTGTCCAGGGCCTCGTAGGGGTCGACGAGCGGCGGTCGGCGCTCGTGCGAGGGGTGCCAGGTGAGCACGAAGGCGACCCGCTCGCCCTCGCCGACGGCGCACTCGGAGTGGGTGCCGTAGTCCTCGCCCCAGGTGTGCACGGCCGGCTCGGAGCGCAGCCAGGCCGAGTCGGGCCCCGCGACGGCCACCCGGTGCCCGTCCGAGCGGCGCACCCACGGCGTGATCGAGCCGTAGTCGAAGCGGAGGCGGAGGGTGCTGCGGACGGTGACCCGGCCGCTGACCCCCTCGACGATGCGTACGACGTCCGGGGCGCGGTCGCGCTGCGGCATCAGGTCGGTGACCCGGACCGTGCCGTCGGCGGTCTCCCACTCGGTGTCGAGGACCAGGGTGTCGGAGCGGTAGGCGCGGCGCGTGCAGGTGTCCGCTCCCTCGGGGGCGATCCGCCAGTAGCCGTGGTCCTCGTCGCCCAGCAGTTTCGCGAAGCAGGCGCCGGAGTCGAAGCGGGGCAGGCACAGCCAGTCGATCGAGCCGTTCCGGCCGACCAGCGCGGCGGTCTGCTCGTCCCCGATGAGGGCGTAGTCCTCGATGCGCGCGTCCACGGGATGCGGCTTCCCGGCGGGCCGGGGGGCCAATCAGGGGGTGCGCCGGGGGAGTGAAGCCGTCCTGGGGAAGCCGGAGTCACACCGTGGCCGGTTCCGGCTCCTCCGGCTTCGGCTCCGCCGCGGCCTCCTCCCGGTCGCGGATCTCCCGCCGCACCAGGGTCCACCAGCCGAACGGGACGGCCGCGGCGAACAGCCACCACTGGATCATGTACGCGTAGTTCAGCGGGGCGTCCTCGCTGCCGGGGTCGGAGATCTGCTCCGGCGAGCCGTCCTTGGGCGTGGGCGCCGTCTGCTCCACATAGCCGCCGAGCACCTGCGCGCCGAGCCGGTGCGCCTCCTGGGCGCTGTTGATCAGCATGATCTGCCGGTCGGGCAGGCCCTTGACGTTCTTGATGCCGCTGGCCGCGGTCGTCTCGTCGGCCATCAGCCGTCCGGTGACGGTGGTGCGGCCGGACGGCGGGGCGGGGATCTTCGGGAAGGCGGTCTGGACTCCGTTGGCGGGGATCCAGCCGCGGTTGACGAGCAGCACCTTGCCGTCGGTCAGGACGAACGGAGTGAGTACATGGAAACCGACCTCGCCGTCGGAGCTGGTCCGGCGGCGGACCACGACCTCCCTGGCGGTGTCGAAGGCGCCGGTCGCGGTGACCGTGCGGTACTTCTCGGTGCGGGTCACGGCGTGCCCGGGGGAGGTCAGCCGCTCGACCGGGACCGGTTTCGCGTGCAGTGCCGAGGACACCAGGTCGTTGCGGGCGGTGCGCTCCTCGTATCGGTGCTTCTGCCAGAAGCCCAGCCTGATCATCGTCGGGATCAGCGCGATCGCGACGAGCGTGAGGATCACCCACTGGCGGGACAACAGGAAGCGGTAGCGGTGCACCCCACGACGGTACCTCCGAGCCGTGGGGTGCATTCAGGCGGGTACCGGGTCACACCCGGTCGACGATGCCCACCTTCCCGTCGGCGCGGGCGCAGTGGGCGCCGCAGTAGAACTGGCCGTCGGCCTCCACGCCCTGGCCGATGATCTGTACCCGGCAGTGCTCGCAGATGGGGGCCATGCGGTGGATCGCGCAGGAGAAGCAGTCGAAGACATGCACCGCGCCCTGTGCGTGGACCTCGAAGGTCATGCCGTAGTCATTGCCGCAAACTTCACATTTCGCCATGCGCCACAGAGTGAGTCGTCGTGGCGGCCGGGGCGAGCGGGTTCCGGGTGAGTCGTGTGCCAATCACTCATCCGTACGATCACTCGTCGGCGGGCTCGACGTCCCGCAGCAACTGCCCGAACGCGGCCTCGTCGACGATCGGTGTGCCGAACTGGCGCGCCTTGACGACCTTGGACGTGCCCGAGTCGGGGTCGTTGGTCACCAGCAGGCTGGTCAGCCGGGAGATGCTGGACGCCACATGCAGGCCGGCCTCGGTGGCCCGGTCCTCCAGCAGCTCGCGCTCGACGGACGTGTCTCCGGAAAACGCCACCCGCATGCCCTGTTTGAGGCGTTTGCCGTCTTCGTAGCGCCCTGGGTTGGGATAGGGGCATGCGGGCCTTTTGCGGGAGGGGCGCCAACTGCTGGACCGATAGCCGCCGTAGCCCCCGAATGCGCCGGACGACTGCCGGGGCACCGGCCGGTCCGACCACTCCGTCAGCGGGCGGCACTCCAGCAGCGGCAGCCGTACGCCGCCCGCCGCCGCGGCCCGCAGACTGGGCCGGAAGGCCTCCGCCAGCACGCGCGCGTCGTCCAGCGCGTGGTGCGCCCGCTGCTGTACGACGCCGTAGTGCGCCGCCAGCGACTCCAGCTTGAAGTTGGGCAGCGGCAGCCCCAGCTCCTTCGACAGGGCGATGGTGCACAGCCGCTGACGCACCGGTGCCTCGCGCTTCGCGCGCGCGTACTCCCGCGCGATCATCTGCCAGTCGAAGACGGCGTTGTGCGCGACCAGCACCCGGCCGTCGAGCCGGGCCGCGAAGTCCTCGGCGATGTCCGCGAAGAGCGGGGCCCCTTCGAGCACCTCGCTCGTCAGACCGTGTATCCACACGGGTCCCGGATCGCGCTCCGGGTTGACCAGCGTGTACCAGTGGTCCTCGACCTCGCCGCGCTCGTCCAGCCGGTAGACGGCCGCCGAGATGATCCGGTCGTCCCGGGCCAGGCCGGTGGTCTCCACGTCAACGACCGCGTATCCCTTCGGATACGCGGCCGGCCACTGGGTGGGGGAGGACACTGCGGTCGCACGGTCTTCGAGCATGGTCACTGAGGATACGGGCCACGACTGACAGCGGGGTCCCGCAGGTCCCGGTGGCGCCGCCGGTTCCCCGCCCAGCCGCTCGACCGTCGCACGCGCGTGCGTGCATCTCGCCCACTCGCCCGCCTCGTCCCGGCCTC
Source organism: Streptomyces sp. NPDC053069 (assembly GCF_044546895.1). Lineage (NCBI taxonomy): Bacteria > Bacillati > Actinomycetota > Actinomycetes > Kitasatosporales > Streptomycetaceae > Streptomyces > Streptomyces sp. NPDC053069. The sequence continues at coordinate 419,987 of NZ_JBITZN010000008.1, forward strand.
CCGGAAAGCTCGGGTCGAGGGGCGCCGTTGCGCGCCTCTCGGCCGACCGGGCCGGGGTCCGCAGGGGCGGGACCCGCCGGCCGGGCGGCCCACGCGTGCGTGCTCGTCCCGTGCCTCTCAGCCCGCCGAGTCGGCTGGGCGGGTGAGCGCACTCGGTGCCAGCAGGGACCGTACCAGCGCACTCACGGCTGTCACGAACAGCCGCTCGGTGTCCACCGGGCGGGCCAGCGCACGCGCCAGCGCCGGGTCGTCCCCCGCGGCGACCGCACGCCACAGCTCCTCCTCTCCGGGGTGCTGGGCCGGCGCCCGCTCGCGGTTGCGCTCCACCAGCACATGTCCGACGACCTGGAACTGCACCGCGCGGACGAACTCGGCGGCCCGCGCCCCGCGCAACCCGGCCGCGTGCGCCTCGCGGACCAGGACCTGCTGCGCGGGCAGGAACATCCGCTCGGTCAGGCCCCGTTCGTGCACCAGGGCCACCAGATGCGGGTGGTCGCGCAGCCGGCGGCGCAGCGCACAGGCGACGGAGACCACACGCTGCTCCGGCGTGCGCCCCGCCGGGCGGATCTCGCCGAGGTCGGCCACGGTCCGCTCCACGAGTGCGTCGAGCAGCGCCTCGCGGCCCCCGACGTGCCAGTAGATCGACGTCACGGCGGTGCCCAGCTCGGCGGCCAGCTTGCGCATGGTCAGGGCGTCCGGGCCGTGCTGTCGCACCAGCCCTGCGGCGGCGTCCAGCACCGCCTCCCGGCTCAGCGCACTTCTCGGACCGCTCGCCATGATCTCCCAACTCCCGTCCGTCCGCGTGTCTTTACCCCGCCCGAGGTCTGCTGTAACTGTGTTACAGGTGACGGGTCGTCAGAAATCCCGTCAGGAACACCGTCAGAACCCCGTCAGGATCACCGGCCAGCAGAAGGGCGGTACGGCGTATGGCACGCGCACGCGAACACGCACGCGTACGCTACGGCGCACGGACCGAGCGGGAGATCGCCGCGACCCGCACCGCGGGCGCGCGGCTTGCGGACATCTGGTCCACCGGCGTGGTGGCCGTCTGGGAGACCGACCCGGACGCGGTCGCCGCGGTCCTGCCACCGCCCCTGAAACCCACCGGCAGCCCGCTCGTGCGGGTGACCATCAGCAAGGTCGACCTGCCGGGGTACCCCCTCGGCGCGGGCTCGTTCGCGGTCGCCGCCGCGCACGGCACGGCCGAGGGCTGGTACCCGCTGGTCATGCCGATGACCCAGGAGCGTGCCCTCACCGGCGGGCGCGAGGTCTTCGGCGAGCCCAAGAAGCTCGGCGAGGTGACGGTCGAGCGCGACGACGGCGGTGTACGCGCGGTGCTGGCCCGGCACGGCATCGCGTTCGTGGAGGTGCGCGGCACGGTCGGCGGCGAGCTGCCCCTGCCGGAGCCGAGCCGCAGGACCGACTTCTACTTCAAGTTCCTGCCCGCCGTGGACGGTTCGGGTTTCGACGCCGACCCGGTGCTGGTGCACTGCGTGCGCCACGAGAAGGTGCGCCGACTGGAGCGGGTCACCGGGGAGGTCGTCCTGCGGGAGTCGGCGTACGACCCGGTGGCCGACCTTCCGGTGCTGCGCCTGCGCGAGATCACCCTCGGCGAGAAGACCAGCGACCAGAGCGGCCGGGTCGTCGAACGGGTCGACGCCCAGGCGCTGCTGCCGTACGTCCATCAGCGCTACGACGATCCGCTGCAGATCCTCGACGCACCGCCCGAAGGGAGCTGAGCCGCATGGATCTGCACGCCGGACAGGTCGCCGTCGTCACCGGAGCGGCGAGCGGGGTCGGGCTCGCGATGGCCCGCCGGTTCGCCGCCGAGGGCCTGAAGGTGGTCCTCGCCGACGTGGAGGAGGCCGCACTCGACAAGGCCGCGGCCGGCCTGCGCGCCGAGGGCGCCGACGTGCACGCGCGCGTGGCCGACGTCGGCGAACGCACCCAGGTCATGGAGCTGGCCGAGGCCGCGTACGAGACCTACGGCGCCGTGCACGTCCTGTGCAACAACGCGGGCGTCGGCTCGGGCGCCGAGGGCCGGATGTGGGAGCACGACCCGAACGACTGGCGGTGGGCCTTCGCCGTCAATGTGTGGGGAGTCTTCCACGGCGTCCAGGCGTTCGTGCCCAGGATGATCAAGTCGGGTCAACCCGGTCATGTGGTCAATACATCCTCCAGTGACGGCGGCATAGCACCGCTGCCGACGGCCTCCGTGTACGCGGTCACCAAGGCGGCCGTCGTCACCCTGACCGAGTCCCTGTACGCCCACCTGAAGGCCGAGCACGCGCGCGTGGGCGCCTCGGTGCTCTTCCCGGGTCCGCACATGCTGCGCACCGGCCTGTGGGAGTCGCACCGCAACCGCCCCGCCCGCTACGCCAAGCAGCGCCCGCGCAGGACCCCGTACCGCAGCCTCGACCAGTGGGAGGAGGCGATGCGCGCGGCCGGCCAGGAGGTCCGCTTCACGCCCGTCGAGGAGGTCGCCGACCTCGTCGTGACCGGTATCCGGGCGGACCGCTTCTGGCTGCTCCCGGCGAGCGAGCACAGCGACGCCCAGATCCGCGCCCGGGCCCGGTCGATGCTGGACCGGGCGAACCCGTCGTACCTCGAAAGCTTCGTCCTGGACTGAGCGGAGGCCCTGGTGAGCGCATACGACGACCCCTATCTGATCATCTCCTCCGACTGCCACGCCGGACTGCCCACCGAGGAGTACCGGCCCTACCTGGAGAGCCGTTTCCACCGGGACTTCGACGAGTTCCTCGCCGGCCAGGGCCGGCGCCGCGCGGAGATGACCCGGCTCGGCATCCGCAACGAGGCCTTCGCCGACCAGTGGTTCCGCGACAACGAGGAGGGCCTGCGCGGCGGCTGGGACACCGCACAGCGCCTGAAGGAGCTGGACGGGGACGGCGTGGCCGCCGAGGTGGTCTTCCCGGACGCCGACGCCGTCGACAGCCGCACCGCCGCGCCCTTCGGCGTGGGCCTCGGCCTCACCGGCGACCAGGACCCGCAGCTGGGCATGGCGGGCGCGCGGGCGCACAACCGCTGGCTCGCGGACTTCGTCTCCGAGCACCCCGAACGGCACTGCGGCGTCGCCCTGCTGCCGGTCACCGGCGAGGTGTCCGAGGTCGTCGCCGAGATCCGCCGGGCCAGGGAGTCCGGCCTCGGCGCCCTGATGATCCCGGCGATGTGGGCCGGCAAGGAGCCGTACCACGACCGGCGTTACGACCCGGTGTGGGCGGCCGCCGCCGAGTGCCGGATGCCCGTGCTCACCCACTCCGGTGCCGCCCCGCGCGAGGAGTACGGCGACCACCTCGGCATCTTCGTGAGCGAGGTGACCTGGTGGCCGGCCCGGCCGCTGTGGTTCCTGCTCTGGTCCGGAGTCTTCGAACGCCACCCGGGGCTGCGGTTCGGCGTCGCCGAGTCCGGCTGCTGGTGGCTGCCGAACCTGCTGTGGTTCATGGACCGCCTCTACCTCGGCGCTCACGGCGGCAAGAAACTCTCCCCGTTCGAGGGGCTGAAGCGTCCGCCGCACGAGTACCTGGACCGGCAGGTGTTCGTCTGCGCCACCAACACCAAGCGGCGTGAGCTGGCCCAGCGGTACGAGATCGGCGTCGACAACATCCTCTGGGGCAGCGACTTCCCGCACCCCGAGGGCACCTGGCCCGACACGCGCGCGTGGCTGCGCCGTACCTTCCACGACATCCCGGTGGACGAGACCCGCCGGATGCTGGGCCTCGCGGCGGCGGAGGTCTTCGGCTTCGACGTCGCAAGGCTGACGCCGCTCGCCCGCCGTATCGGCCCGACCCCCGCCGAGCTCGGTCAGCCGGCCGACCAGGCGGCCGTGGAGGCGTCCTGGGCGCGCTCGCGCGGGACGGGCCGGCACTGGCTGACCGACGAGGACTTCCCGGTTCTGGGGGTGACCCGATGAACGACGACCGCTACACGGTGATCTCCGCCGACTGCCACGCGGGAGCCGATCTGCTGGACTACAGGCCGTACCTGGAGAAGCGGTACCACGACGACTTCGACGTCTGGGCCGCCACCTACGTCAACCCCTACGAGGACCTGCTCGCCGACTCCGCCGACCGCAACTGGAACTCCGAGCGGCGCCTCGCGGAGCTGGAGGCGGACGGGATCGTGGCGGAGGTGATCTTCCCGAACACCATCCCGCCGTTCTTCCCGTCCGGCTCGCTCATGGCCCCGCCGCCGGGCGCCGAGGACTTCGAGCGGCGCTGGGCCGGGCTGCGCGCCCACAACCGCTGGCTCGCGGACTTCTGCGCGGCCGCGCCGGGCCGCCGGGCCGGTGTCTTCCAGATCCTGCTCGGGGACGTCGAGGAGGCCGTCAGGGAGATCCGCTGGGCCGCGTCGGCGGGCCTCAAGGGCGGCCTGATGCTGCCCGGCACTCCGCCCGGCTCCGGACTGCCCGAGCTGTACTCGCGCATCTACGACCCGATCTGGGCCACCTGCGCGGAACTCGGCGTCCCCGTCAACCACCACGCCGGCTCGGCCTCCCCGCCGCTCGGCGAGGAACCGGCCGCCCGCGCGGTGTTCATGGTGGAGACGACCTGGTTCTCCCACCGCGCCCTGTGGCACCTGGTGTTCGGCGGCGCCTTCCGCCGTCACCCGGAGCTGAGACTGGTCCTGACCGAACAGGGCTCCGGCTGGATCCCCGGGGTGCTCGGCATGCTGGACTACTACCACGGCCGTCTGGTCGCCGCGTCCGCGCAGGCCGACACGGCGGAGGCCAAGTTCGGTGCCGGACTCGCCGACGGCATGGGCGAGCCGCCCTCCCGGGTCTGGCGGGACCACTGCTTCGTCGGCGCCAGCTTCATGCGCCCGCACGAGGTGCCGCTGCGCGACCGCATCGGCGTCGACAAGATCATGTGGGGCAGCGACTACCCGCACGACGAGGGCACCCACCCCTACACCCGCGAGGCCCTGCGCTTCGCCTGCGCGGGCGTCCCCCACGACGAGCTCGCGGCCATGCTCGGCGGCAACGCCGCCCGCGTCTACGGCTTCGACCTCGACCTGCTGGACTCGGTCGCGGCCAAGGTCGGCCCCACGGTGGCGGAGATCGCCGAACCCCTGCCGGAACCCCCGGCGGACGCGACCAGCCCGGTGTTCGCGCGGGGGGCGTCGGTGCGGGTGTGGTGACGGCAGGGGTGCGATCCTCCCTGCTGTGACGGAACCAACCCATGACGAGGCGCACGGCGGTGCGCTGGGCTCCCGCCTGAACTGGCTGCGGGCGGCCGTCCTCGGGGCGAACGACGGCATCGTGTCCACCGCCGGACTCGTCGTCGGCGTGGCCGGTGCGACGGACTCCCGTGCCGCCCTGCTCACGGCCGGTCTGGCCGGCCTGCTCGCCGGGTCCATGTCGATGGCGGCCGGGGAGTACGTGTCCGTGTCGACGCAGCGGGACTCGGAGATGGCCGCGCTGGCCCTGGAGCGGCGGGAGCTGCGCGAGCAGCCGGAGCTGGAGCTGGAGGAGCTGACCGAGCTGCTTCGGCAGCGCGGGCTGTCCCACGAGGTCGCCCGGGAAGCCGCCGAGCAGCTCACCGCGCGGGACGCGCTGAAGGCCCACGCGCGCGTGGAGCTCGGTATCGACCCGGACGAGCTGACCAACCCGTGGCACGCGGCCTGGGCGAGTTTCCTGGCGTTCACCGTCGGCGCGCTGCTGCCCCTGCTGGCCATCGTGCTGCCCCCGGCCGCCTGGCGGCTCCAGGTCACTGTGGCGTCCGTACTGGCCGCGCTCGTCCTCACCGGGTGGAGCAGCGCCCGGCTGGGAGCGGCCGACCCCGGGCGCGCAGTGCTGCGGAACGTGCTGGGCGGGGCGCTCGCGATGGGGGTGACGTACGCGGCGGGGAGCCTGCTGGGGGCGGCGGGGGTATAGCGGACTCCGGCACCCTGGCCGCGCAGCACGCGGCGGCGACGGCGTACCGTGAAGTGCGCTCGACCACCCCCTGAGCGCACCGCACGATCCCGCACGAGAAGGACCCTCGCCATGCGCGCCACCACCATCCACGCCCCGTACGACATGCGTGTGGAGGACGTCCCCGAGCCCGTGGTGCAGCTGCCCACCGACGCCGTGGTGCGGGTGCTGCGCGCCTGTATCTGCGGCAGCGACCTGTGGGCGTACCGCGGTGAGGCGGCCCGGCAGCCGGGCCAGCGCATCGGGCACGAGTTCCTCGGGATCGTCGAGGAGACCGGCTCCGAGGTGGGTACGGTCAAGCGCGGTGACCTGGTGGTCGCGCCGTTCATGTGGTCCGACGGCGTCTGCGACTACTGCCGCGAGGGCCTGACGACGTCCTGCGAGCACGGCGGCTTCTGGGGCTCCGTCGGCCACGACGGCGGTCAGGGCGAGGCGGTGCGCGTGCCCTTCGCCGACGGCACCCTCGTCCAGCTGCCCAAGGACGCGGCCTCCGACGACCACCTGCTGTCCGCCCTGCTGACCCTCTCCGACGTCCTCGGCACCGGCCACCACGCGGCCCTCGGCGCGGGCGCCCGTCCCGGCGCCACGGTCGCCGTCGTCGGTGACGGCGCGGTCGGCCTGTGCGCCGTGCTGGCCGCCAAGCGGCTCGGCGCCGAGCGGATCATCGCGCTGGGCCGGCACGAGGTCCGTACCGACATCGCGCGCCGTTTCGGCGCCACCGACGTCGTCGCCGAGCGCGGGGACGCGGCCGTCGAGGCCGTCCGGGAACTCACCCGCGGTCAGGGTGCGCACGCCGTCGTGGAGGCGGTCGGCACCGAGCAGTCCATGCGCACGGCCGTCAACATCACCCGCGACGGCGGCGCGATCGGCTTCGTGGGCGTGCCGCACGGCAGCGGCACCGGCCTCGACCTCGGCGTCATGTTCGACCGGAACATCGCCCTGCGCGGCGGGGTCGCGCCGGTGCGCGCCTACATCCCGGACCTGCTCCCCGACGTCCTCGACGGCACGATCGACCCCTCCCCGGTGTTCGACATGACCGTCGGTATCGAGGGCGTCCCCGACGGCTACAAGGCCATGGACGAGCGCACCGCCCTCAAGGTGCTCGTCACCAACGACCAGTAACCGGCCACGGCCGGCTGGCTCCAGCGGATCGGCAGCGGCAGCGCCGTGAGCAGGCCCGAGACCGCGACGACCGCGCCCAGCGCGATCACCTCGGCCCGCGCGGGCGCGTACGCGGTCAGCGGGTCTCCGGCGCGGCGCAGCCGGATCCGCGCCCACAGGGCGAGCAGCGCGACGGCGGCGACCAGGACGGCCTTGGCCAGCAGGGTGCGTCCGTACGCCGTCGTCGTCAGCTGGTCCGGAATCGTGGCCGACGGCATCCGGCGCAGCGAGCTGCACACGCCCGTCGCCGTGACGGCCGCGAGCAGCACGGCCGCCACGCGCGCGTAGCGGCCGAGCAGCGCGGCCCCGGCCGGGTCGCCGCGCCACAGCCTGAGCAGCCGCAGGACATGCAGCAGACCCCCGGCCCACAGCGCCGCGCACGTCAGATGCACCAGCGTCAGACCCGAGCCGGCCAGCCGGCTCTGCTCGGTCTCGGGATGGGCACGCAGCGCCTCCGCGACCACCACGGCGGCCAGTGGCCACACCTGGGCCGCCGGGCGCCGAGAGACCGCCGCTGCCAGGAGGAAGGCGTTGACCTCCAGCAGCGCCAGTTCGCCGTCGCGGGAGCCGTACAGGCCGCCGACGTCGATCTGGCCGAGGCGGTGCGGGATCAGATTGCCGGCGGCCACCACCGAGGCGAGCGCCAGCGCGGCGACGAAACCGGCGGCCGTGGCGAACGGCGCCCAGCTGAGCGGCCGTTCGGGCGGGACGCCGGGCAGGCCCCGGGCAAGCCGGTGCACGAACAGCTCACCCAGGGGGACGCCGAGCGCGGCGCACAGCACCGCGCGCATTAGCCCGATGCCGCCGGTCCCCGGCGCGGCGGCCTCCCCGGTGCCGTGCAGCGCCGCCGACGGCCCGAGCAGCGGGATCAGGGTGCCCAGTGCCACCAGGACCAGCAGGGCGGCGGCCCGGCCGGTGCCGGACCGGCGGGCGCGGCCGGCTTCGTCGCCCACCTCGGCGGACGGTCGTATCAAGCGCACTCGGTGAGCTTCGCCAGTCGCCGCAGAACCGGGCAAGTCCCGGAAAACAACTGGCAGTACGGCATTCCGCGCATCCGTACGTTTCCGGCCGCCCGCGTACTCACCGCCAGCGGACGGTGTCCGAGCCCCAGGGCACCGGGGGCCGTGCCCAGTCGGCGGGGCCGCCCCTGAAGGACACCGGCGGCAACGTGTGCCGCAGCCGGCCGAGCGGGCTGCCGGTCTCCGTCAGCCAGGCCTTCGGCCCCTCGTACGGCGCACCCGTGGCCGTGGTCGGCCGGATCCCGTCCGTCAGCCAGAGCGCGGTCCGGGCCAGGGCCACCCGCACCCATCGGCCGCCGCCGTCGTACGACTGCTCGGTCAGCGCCCGAAGAACGGCCGCCGCCAGCAGGTAGCCGGTGCCGTGGTCCAGCGCCTGTGCGGGCAGCGCACCGGGCTCCGCGGCCGAACCCTCGGTCGCCGCGATACCGGTCGCCACCTGTACCAGGCTGTCGAAGCCGCGTCGCCCGCCCCAGGGGCCGTACGCTCCCCACGCCGAGACCTGCGCGACGACCAGCCCGGGCCGGCGCGCGAACAGCGCCTCCGGGGAGAGCCCGAACCGGTCGAGTGCGCCCGGCCGGTAGCCGGTGACGACGACGTCGGCCGAGGCCAGCAGCTCCTCGAAGGTGTCCCGGTCGGCGCCCAGGTCGAGCGTGGCGGACCGCTTCCCGAAACCCGTGTCGGCGTGCTGGTCGGGGAGTTCGGGCAGCCAGGGGGCGTCCAGGCGGAGCACGTCCGCACCCAGCAGGGCGAGGGTGCGGGTGGCGACCGGACCGGCGAGGACCCGGGTGAGGTCCAGTACGCGCAGGCCGGCGGCGGGCAGCAGGGGGGCGGCGGCCGGGTCCAGGGGAGTGAGCACGCGCGCGGGCGCCGTGGTGGGCCGCTCGCGCTCGACCAGCGGCCGTGCGGCCACCTCGGCGGCCTGCTCGTGCGCCTGCCACTCCTCCGGGGTGCGCAGGGCCACGGCGAGGCCGCCGGCGCCGTACACCGCCTTCTCGACCTCCGGCGCGGAGCGTTCGGCGAGCCGGGCGGCCACCGCCTCCACCGAGGCGTCCGCGGACAGGCCGAGCGCGTCGAGCAACCGGGCCCGGTGGTGGGGGTAGTTGGCGTGGGTGCGCACCCAGCCGTCGGCCGTCCGCCAGAACCGGGACAGCGGCGCGAAGACGACCGGCGCCCGCCCGTCGACCAGCAGATGCCGTTCGCTGTGGAAGGCGGCCGCGACGGCGCCGTCGTCGACCCGGACGCCGGGCAGCTCGCTGAGGCCGGCCCGGCGGGCCGCCAGCTCCGCGGCGGCCAGCGCACAGGCGCCTACGCTGCCGCGGGCGAGTTCCCGTACGGGAAGGCGCGCCCGGAGCGCGCCCTCCCGCGGCACGGTGGTGAGCCGTGCGAGATGGGCGGGATCGCCGCCCAGAGCGGACCACGCGAAGTTGATTCCAGTCATGACTGCACTATGCAGTATTGACTGAATCAATATGCACGGTAGGCCGGTCTACCCGGTCACTGCGGCCAGTGCGTCCGCCGTACCGAAGCCGTAGAAGCCGTTGTAGTTCCTCGGGCCCTCGCACACGGCGTCGACCTTGCCGTCGCCGTTGATGTCGTACGGGTCCGTGCACGGCGTGGCGTCGGCCTCCGCGTACAGCAGCGCCTTGACCAGGGAGGCCGGAGCGTGCGGATGGGTTGACTTGATCAATGCGGCAACGCCCGCGACATGCGGCGCCGCCATCGACGTCCCGGCCATGTATCCCCACTTGCCGCCCGGCAGCGGGCCGAGGATCTGCCCGCTGGTCGCCGGGGGCGCCGGCTTCTGGTAGGCGGTCGAGTCGCCGCCCGGCGCAGCGATGTCGATCACGCCGAGGCCGTAGTTGGAGAAGGAGGACTTCAGTCCCTTCGCGCCCGTCGCCGCGACCGTCACGACGCCCGGCAGCTGGGTCGGTATGTCGTAGCACGTGTGCGGGTCGACCACCCGGTCCGACGGGGTGCCGTCGTTCGGGGAGGACGGGTCGGTGATCGAGTCGGACGCGAGGTCGTAGTTCTCGTTGCCGGCCGCCGCCACATTGACCGTGCCCTTCCGCTCCGCATACCGCGTGGCCCGGGTGATCGCGTCGACCAGCGCCTTCTGGTCCGGGTCGCCGGTGCAGTTGAAGTACCACGGGTCGGTGTAATAGCTGTTGTTGGTCACGTCGACGTGGTGCTCGGCCGCCCACACGAAACCGCACACCACGGCCTCGGTGTAGAAGTACCCCTTCGGGTTGCCGACCTTGATCCCGGCCACCTCGACCCCGGGTGCCACACCCGTGATGCCGACGCCGTTCTTCGCGCCCGCGATCTCACCCGCCACGTGCGTGCCGTGCGGGCTCTCCGACGCGCTCGGCCGCCAGGCCCCGTCCGTCGTGTCGGGCTTGCCGGACACACAGTTGACGGAGGCCGAACGGTCGAAGTTGGGCGCGATGTCCGGGTGGGTGTCGTCCACGCCGGTGTCGATGACCGCGACCGTCACGTCCGGGCTGCCCAGGGTCTTCTCGTGCGCCTTGTCCGCCCTGATGGCCGGCAGGTCCCACTGCAGCGGCTCCAGCGGGTCCTGGCCGTCGGCGGCCCTGGCGCCGGCCACCTGCCCTGCGCTCAGCACCTTCGGCGTGCCCATGTCGGTCGTGGACTGTGCGGGCAGCGGCGCGTTGCGCGTGGCACCGGCCGAGTCAACCCCGCGCACCGTACGGATCTGCCGGGCGAAGCCGGGGTTGGCGGAGTGGACGACGATCACACCGATCCGGTCGTACGCGATCACCACCGAGCCGCCGGCCTCGGCGATCGCCTTCTGCACATGCGCCGGGACGCCGTGTCCCGGCCGGACGTTGACGACATAGCTGAGCAGGGGCCCGTCGGCGGTGGCCGCCGGGCTGTGGTCCGCCGCGGACGCGGTGACGTCGGGCAGGAACGCCAGGGCCGTGGCGAGGGCCATCCCGGCCGGGATCGCGAGGGCGCGGCGGTAGCGCTGCTTGGGCGCTGTCATGGGTCAGTTCTCTCCAGTTCGTTCGCGGTACGAGCGTGCCGTGCGGGAAGTCCGGGAGGAAGCGGCTGCTTCGCTTTGCTACTTGACCGCGCGCAGCGCGTCGACGACGCCGAAGCCGTAGAAGCCGTTGACCCGCTTGCCGCCGACGCAGGTCGCGTCCACGACCCCGTCCCCGTCCCCGTCGTAGGGCCCGCTCGGGCAGCCCGGGTTGTCCGCCTCCGCCTTCAGCAGGGCCTGCAGCTGGGCCGGAGTGGCGTACGGATGCGCCGACTTCAGCAGCGCGGCGACCGCGGCCACGTGCGGCGACGCCATCGAGGTGCCCTGGAGGAAGCCGTACTTGTCGTTCGGCAGCGTGGACAGGATGCGTCCGTTCTTCGACGGCGTGTCCGGGATCTGGTACTTGTCGCCGCCCGGCCCCGCCACGTCGATCACGCCCTGGCCGTAGCTGGAGTAGTACGACTTGGCGCCCTTCACACCCACCGCGCTCACGGTCACCACGCCGGGCAGCTGGGTCGGCACGTCGAAGCACTCGTGCGGGTCGACCGTGCGGGTCGTGGCGGTCGAGTCGTCGGGGCTGGACTCGTCCGTGAGGGCGTTTGCGTCCAGGTCGTCGTTGGAGTTGCCCGCGGCCGCCACGTTGAGCGTGCCCTTGCGCTGTGCATACGACTGCGCCCTGTTGACCGCGTCAACGATGGCACGTTGATCGGGATCATCCATGCAGTTGTACAGCCATGGATCAACGTAGTAGCTGTTGTTGGTGATCTGGATGCCGTGGTCCGCGGCGAACACGAAGGCGCAGACCACGCTCTCCGGATAGAACAGCGAGGTCGCGTCCGGCTGGGACACCGTGATGCTCGCGACCTTCACGCCCGGCGCCACGCCCGCCACGCCGATGCCGTTGCGGGCCGCGGCTATCTCGCCGGCCACATGGGTGCCGTGATAGTGATCGGCGTCCGCCGGACGCCAGGCGCCGTAGGTCGTGTCCGCCTTGCCGCTCACACAGTTCGCCGACTGCGAGGCGGAGAAGTTCGGGGCTATGTCCGGGTGGGTGTCGTCCACGCCGGTGTCGATGACACCGACGGTCACGTTCCTGCTGCCAGGGTTGATCCGCGCGGCCTCGTCGGCGCCGATCGCCCGCAGATCCCACTGGTCCGCCTCCAGCGGCTCCTCACCCGCCGTCGCACGCGCGGCGAGCTTCGCAGCCTGCGCCTTCGACAGGACCTGCACCGCGCCCTCGTCGGTCGTCCCCGCGGCGCTCAGCGGCGCCGTACGCGTGGCGCCCGCCGAGTCGACCCCGCGCACCGCGCGCATCCGTGCCCCGAAGTCGGGTTTCGCCGAGTGCACGACGATCACGCCGATCCCGTCGTAACGGGCCACGACGGTGCCGCCGTTGCGGGTGATCTCGCGCTGCACCGACTCGATCGTGCGGTGATCCGTACGGGTGTTGACCACGTACGCGAGATTCGGTCCGTCGTCCGCCGCCCGCGCCGCCGGGGCCGCGACCGGTGCCGCCGAGGCCGTCGACGGCAGGAAACCGAGCGAGGCGGTCAGCGACAGCACGACCGGCACGGCGAGTGCGAGACGGCGTCTGGAGCGCAGATGAGCCATGGGATCTCCACATCATCCGGATACAGAACCGCCCGAGACACAGATCGGTGCTCGGGCAGGTACATGACGGGTGTTGCAGGCAGAAGCTATCCCCCCGCCTCACCCCTCAGCAATGACTTGGCAATGACTCACCAAGAGCGCTTGCGAAAGAACTCATAGGACTTGAACCGGTCCTCGCGTGGCGCCGTGGACCTCGGGCAGGGAGCGCGAGCACCATCGAGCCCCCGTCCACTCACAGCATCCGCAACGCGAGGAGACTCCGTGGCCACCGAGACACCGCCCCCCGCGACACCGGGGGCGCCGCTTCCCTCCACCGAGGAGTTCGTCGATGTGCAGCAGAGCGCGGAGTTCGGGGAACTGCGCCGCGCCCACCGCTCCTTCGCCTTCCCGCTGACCATCGCCTTCACCGCCTGGTACCTGCTGTACGTCCTGCTGTCCAACTACGCGGGCGGCTTCATGGGCACCAAGGTGGCCGGCAACATCAACGTTGCCCTCGTCCTGGGCCTGGCCCAGTTCCTCACCACCTTCCTCATCGCCTGGTGGTACGCCCGGCACGCCGCCGCCGAGCTCGATCCCAAGGCGGAGGCCATCAAGTCCCGGATGGAGGGCGGCGCATGAGCCCCGCGCAGCACACCCTGCTGGCCGCCGGTGAGGCGAGCGAGCACCGGACGCTGATCATCACCCTGTTCGCGGTGTTCGTCGCCGCGACCCTCGTCATCACCGTCTGGGCCGGCCGCCAGACCAAGGACGCCGCCGACTTCTACGCGGGCGGACGCCAGTTCACCGGCTTCCAGAACGGCCTCGCCGTCTCCGGCGACTACATGTCCGCCGCGTCCTTCCTCGGCATCGCGGGCGCCATCGCCCTGTTCGGCTACGACGGCTTCCTGTACTCCATCGGCTTCCTCGTCGCCTGGCTCGTCGCCCTGCTGCTGGTCGCCGAGCCACTGCGCAACTCCGGCCGCTACACCATGGGCGACGTACTGGCCTACCGCATGCGCCAGCGCCCCGTCCGCACGGCCGCCGGCACCTCCACCATCGTTGTGTCGATCTTCTATCTGCTCGCCCAGATGGCGGGCGCAGGCGTCCTCGTCTCGCTGCTGCTGGGCATCACCAGCGATGGCGGCAAGATCGGCATCGTCGCCCTGGTCGGCGTCCTGATGATCGTGTACGTCACCATCGGCGGCATGAAGGGCACCACCTGGGTCCAGATGGTCAAGGCGGTGCTCCTGATCGCCGGCGCCCTGCTGCTGACCTTCCTGGTCCTGCTGAAGTTCCACTTCAACATCTCCGATCTGCTCGGCAGGGCCGCCGACAACAGCGGCAAGGGCGCGGCCTTCCTGGAGCCGGGCCTGAAGTACGGCGCCACCGGCACGACCAAACTGGACTTCATCTCGCTCGGCCTCGCCCTGGTACTCGGCACCGCGGGCCTGCCGCACATCCTGATCCGCTTCTACACCGTGCCGACGGCGAAGGCCGCCCGTAAGTCCGTCATCTGGGCGATCGGCCTGATCGGCGCCTTCTACCTGATGACCCTCGCCCTCGGCTTCGGCGCGGCGGCTCTGATCAAGCCGGACGAGATCATCGCCTCCAACAAGGCGGGCAACACGGCCGCTCCCCTGCTGGCGCTGCACCTGGGCGGCACCGACTCCAACTGGGGCGCGATCCTGCTCGCCACCATCTCCGCCGTCGCCTTCGCCACGATCCTCGCGGTCGTCGCGGGCCTGACCCTGGCCTCGTCGTCCTCCTTCGCGCACGACATCTACGCCAACGTCATCAGGAAGGGGCAGGCCACCGAGAAGCAGGAGCTCGGCGCGGCCCGCTGGGCGACCGTCGGCATCGGCGCGGTCTCCATCGTCCTCGGCGCCCTCGCCCGCGACCTGAACGTGGCCGGCCTGGTCGCCCTTGCCTTCGCGGTCGCCGCCTCCGCCAACCTGCCGACCATCCTCTACAGCCTGTTCTGGAAGCGGTTCACCACCTCCGGAGCCCTGTGGTCGATCTACGGCGGCCTGTTCACCGCGGTCGGCCTGGTGCTGTTCTCGCCGGTGGTCTCCGGCAAGCCGGCCTCGATGTTCCCCGGCGTCGACTTCCACTGGTTCCCGCTGGAGAACCCCGGCATCATCTCCATCCCCGTCGGATTCCTGCTCGGCGCCGTGGGCACCCTGCTGTCGAAGGAGACCCCGGACGCCGGCAAGTACGCCGAACTGGAGGTGCGGTCCCTGACCGGCACCGGAGCGCACTGACGCCGGTGCACTGAGGTTCGTACGACGGCCGCGTCGTGAAGGGGCTGTAGGGTCCTACGACGCGGCCCCGTCGTACCTCGTCGGATCGGGTCGCTGTCGTTGTCAGCGGTGTCACGTAGGCTCGCAAGTGACGGAAGACAATGACTCCGGGATTCGAGGGAGGGGGCCCACGTGCTCATCGACACCTACGGCCGAGTGGCCACCGACCTGAGGGTCTCGCTGACCGACCGCTGCAATCTGCGCTGCACGTACTGCATGCCCGAGGAGGGCCTGCAGTGGCTGGCCAAGCCCGACCTGCTCACGGACGACGAGATCGTCCGCCTCATCGACATCGCCGTGCGGCTCCTCGGCATCGAGGAGGTCCGCTTCACCGGCGGCGAGCCGCTGCTGCGCCCGGGCCTCGTCGGCATCGTCGAGCGGGTCGCGGCCCTCGCCCCGCGCCCCCAGATGTCCCTCACCACCAACGGCATCGGCCTCAGGCGCACCGCCACCGCCCTGAAGGCCGCCGGCCTCGACCGGGTCAACGTCTCCCTGGACACCCTCCGCCCGGACGTCTTCAAGACCCTGACCCGCCGCGACCGCCACAAGGACGTCCTCGAAGGGCTCCAGGCCGCCCGCGAGGCCGGCCTCACCCCGGTCAAGGTCAACACGGTCCTGATGCCGGGCCTGAACGAGGACGAGGCCCCCGACCTGCTGGCCTGGGCCGTGGAGCAGGACTACGAACTCCGGTTCATCGAGCAGATGCCCCTGGACGCCCAGCACGGCTGGAAGCGGGACAGCATGGTCACCGCCGGGGACATCCTCGCCTCCCTGCGCACCCGCTTCGACCTCACCCCCGAGGGCGCCGGCACACGCGGCTCGGCCCCGGCGGAGCGCTGGCTCGTGAACGGCGGCCCGCACCGGGTCGGCGTCATCGCCTCGGTCACCCGCCCGTTCTGCGCGGCCTGCGACCGCACCCGCCTCACGGCCGACGGCCAGATACGCACCTGCCTGTTCGCGACCGAGGAGACCGACCTCCGCGCGGCCCTGCGCTCCGGCGCCCCGGACGAGGAGATCGCCCGCATCTGGAAACTGGCGATGTGGGGCAAGAAGGCGGGAGCGGGCCTGGACGACCCGTCGTTCGTCCAGCCGGACCGACCGATGTCGGCGATCGGCGGCTAGGCGCCTTCGGTTCCAGGAGCCTTTCCGGCTTCAGGCCCCCTCGGGCTTCAGGCCCCCTCGGGCTCCTGCCAGTCCGCGAACCTGACCACGTCCTTCAAGAAGCCCCGCACCCCGAGGAACTGCGACAGATGCTCGCGGTGCTCCTCGCAGGCGAGCCACGTCTTGCGCCGCTCCGGCGTATGGATCTTCGGGTTGTTCCACGCCAGCACCCACACCGCATCGGCGCGGCAGCCCTTGGCGGAGCAGACCGGGGTCTCGTCACTCACAGGTTCGTCTCGGGTTCGTCTCGCAGAAGGGGCGCAAACAAGGCGACGCCGAGCAGCCACGGGGGGAGCTGCCCGGCGTCGGTCCGTCGCTCCGACGGGGGATGCGGAGCGCGTACGCAGTATGTCACGGCTACCCCGCCGACCGGCACTGGAACTGCACGATTGATCTGAGCTTTTCTTGAGCTTGACGGGCGGCGCCGTTCCGCTTCCGCAGCTTCCGGCCGTGTCCGCCATGGTCACACGGGGTCGGGATGCTCACCGCGCGCCCCCGCCGGACGAGCCGCCGAATCCTGCGGAACGGACTGCTCCTGCGTCTCCTCCGCCTGCGGCGGCGTGATCATCGGCCGCATCGGCGTGGTGATGAACGTCGACGGGAGGGACGGCGGCCGCTCCCGGCCCGCGTTCGCGATCACCACGGCGACATAGGGGAGAAGCGCACCGAGCACGAGCGCCACGAACGCGACGTACCGCTCGACGTTCCACAGCGAGACAGCGAGAATCACCGACGCCGTGCGGATCGTCATCGAGATCACGTACCGCCGCTGCCGGCTCCGTACGTCCTCGGCGAGTCCCGTCCGGGCCCCGGTGATCCGGAACACCTGGACGCTGCCGCCGCCGTGCTGTTTCCGCATCACAATCCACCATCCGCACGCATCGGACCCTGCCCGATCTCCCACGTTACGCCGTGGTCACGCCGCCTACGAGACCGGGTGGCCCACTGCCTGCGATGACGTCCCGGCCGGGCGCGCCCGGGGGAGTCCGACATGCGCCGCACGGTCCACCGGCCCACACTGGCCGTAATGCTCACGTCGAGCCGTACGAGGAGGCAGCCATGGGCTGGTTGTGGGCGATCATCGTGGGATTCGTGCTGGGCATCATCGCCAAGGCGGTCATCCCGGGAAAGCAGCACAGTCCGCTGTGGCTGACCACCATCTGCGGCATGCTGGGCGCCATCGTGGGCAACGCGGTCGCCCGCGCCGTCGGCGTAGCGGCGACCCCCGGCATCGACTGGAGCCGGCACATCTTCCAGCTGGTCGCCGCGATCATCATCGTCGCGGCGGTGGACGCCCTCTACATGGCGACTGTGGGAAAGAAGCACGAGCGGGTCGGAGCGTGACGACACGCTGAGGGCAAGCGCCCCGAAAGGGGCGCGGGGCTGAATCGACATGCGGCTCCGCCGCGGGGGGCGCGAGAACCCCGACGAAAGCCGCACCTCGCGGAGCACCCACGCCCCTGTGGCGCTACCCGGCAACGACCTCCACAGCCGCCAGGTTCTTCTTGCCGCGCCGCAGCACCAGCCACCGCCCGTCCAGCAGGTCCTCCTTGCCCGGAACGGCGTCCTCCGAGGCGACCTTGACGTTGTTCACGTAGGCCCCGCCCTCCTTCACCGTCCGCCGCGCAGCGGACTTGCTGGCCACGAGACCGACCTCGGCGAACAGGTCGACCACCGGACCCAGCTCGGCGACCTGGACGTGCGGCACCTCCGACAGCGCCGCCGCCAGCGTCCGGCTGTCCAGCTCCGCCAGCTCTCCCTGCCCGAACAGGGCACGGGACGCGGCGACCACCGCGGCCGTCTGGTCGGCCCCGTGCACCAGCGTCGTCAGCTCCTCGGCGAGCGCACGCTGCGCCGCTCGGGCCTGCGGACGCTCCTCGGTCTGCCGTTCGAGCTCCTCCAGCTCCTCGCGGGACTTGAAGGACAGGATCCGCATGTACTTCGAGATGTCCCGGTCGTCCACGTTCAGCCAGAACTGGTAGAACGCGTACGGCGTGGTCATCTCCGGGTCGAGCCAGACGGCGCCGCTCTCGGTCTTGCCGAACTTGGTGCCGTCCGCCTTGGTCATCAGCGGGGTGGCCAGGGCGTGCGCCTCGGCGCCCGGCTCCAGCCGGTGGATCAGGTCGAGACCCGCCGTGAGGTTGCCCCACTGGTCGCTGCCGCCCTGCTGGAGCGTGCAGCCGTACCGCCGGTACAGCTGCAGGAAGTCCATGCCCTGCAGGATCTGGTAGCTGAACTCCGTGTAGCTGATGCCCTGGTCCGACTCCAGACGGCGGGCCACGGAGTCCTTCGTCAGCATCTTGTTGACCCGGAAGTGCTTGCCGATGTCCCGCAGGAACTCGATCGCGGAGAGGTTCGCGGTCCAGTCGAGGTTGTTGACCATGACGGCCGCGTTCTCGCCCTCGAAGGACAGGAACGGCTCGATCTGGGCGCGCAGCTTGCCGACCCAACCGGCCACCGTCTCCGGGTCGTTCAGCGTGCGCTCCGCCGTCGGGCGCGGGTCGCCGATCAGGCCCGTCGCGCCGCCCACCAGCGCCAGCGGCCGGTGCCCGGCCTGCTGCAGCCGGCGCACGGTGAGCACCTGCACCAGGTGCCCCACGTGCAGTGACGGCGCTGTCGGGTCGAAACCGCAATAGAACGTGACGGGACCGTCCGCGAGCGCCTTGCGCAAAGCGTCCTCGTCAGTGGACAGGGCGAACAGCCCGCGCCACTTCAGCTCGTCGACGATGTCCGTCACGGTTCTCGTGTCTCCTCGGTGATCTTCGGGCGGCCGGGTGACCCCGACCACGAACGCCTACGAGGTTATACGCCCTGACTGACAGAGCTCATGTTGAAATCCGGGATCCGCAGCGCGGGCATCGCGGCCCGCGTGAACCAGTCGCTCCACTCGCGCGGCAGCGTCTTCTCCGTACGGCCCGCCTCCGTGGCCCGCCGCAGCAGGTGCACCGGCGACTCGTTGAACCGGAAGTTGTTCACCTGCCCGGTCACCTCGCCGTTCTCGACGAGGTAGACGCCGTCCCGGGTCAGGCCGGTGAGCAGCAGCGTCGCCGGGTCGACCTCGCGGATGTACCACAGACAGGTCAGCAGCAGGCCGCGCTCGGTGCCCGCGACCATCTCCTCCAGCGAACGGTCGCCCCCGCCGTCCAGGATCAGGTTCCCCAGCACCGGGGCGACCGGCAGCCCGGTCAGGCCCGCGCTGTGCCGGGTGGTGGTCAGGTGCTTGAGCACGCCCTCGCTGAGCCACTCCGTGCTGTGGGTCGGCAGACCGTTGTCGAACACGGACTGGTCGCCGCCGGAGGAGTGGGCGACCACGAAGGGCGGGCACTCCAGACCCGGCTCGTTCGGGTCGCTGCGCAGGGTCAGCGGCAGCTCGCTGAGCCTCTCGCCCACGCGCGTGCCGCCGCCCGGCTTGGAGAACACCGTCCGGCCCTCGGCGGCGTCCCGGCCCGATGCCGACCACAGCTGGTAGATCAGCAGGTCCGCGACCGCACTCGGCGGCAGCAGCGTCTCGTACCGGCCGGCGGGCAGCTCCACGCGCCGCTCCGCCCAGCCGAGCCGTACGGCCAGTTCGGCGTCGAGCGCCCCGGGGTCGATGTCCTTGAAGTCCCGCGTGGCGCGGCCCGCCCAGGCCGAGCGCGTACGGTCGGGCGACTTGGCGTTCAGCTCCAGCGTGCCGGTGGGCTGGTCGTGCCGCAGACGCAGCCCGGTGGACGTGCCCAGGTACGTCGACACCAGCTCGTGGTTGGCGAAGCCGTACAGCTCACGGCCGCCCGCACGCGCGCGTGCGAACGCCTCGCCGAGCGCCGGCGCGAAGTCGGCGAACACCGCGGAGGAGGTCTCGGCCGGCGCGTCCGTGAAGTCGGGCGACTGCGGCACATCAGCGACCAGCGGCTGCGCGTCCTCGGCGGGCCCCGCCCCCCGCGCGGCGGCCTCGGCGGCCCGCACCAGCGGCTCCAGCTCCTGAGCGGTGACCGCCGAGCGCGACACGACACCGGAGGCGGTGCCCTCCTTGCCGTCCACGGTCGCGATCACGGTGAGCGTACGACCGCGCGTCACGCCGTTCGTGGTGAGCGCGTTGCCCGCCCAGCGCAGGTTGGCGGTGGAGTGCTCGTCGGCGATGACGACGCAGCCGTCGGCCCGGGACAGCGCGAGCGCCTGCTCGACGATCTCGTGCGGCTTGTGGGTACGGGCGCTCATCGACCGGCCTCCTGCGTGGTGTTCAGAATGTTGACGCCCTTGAAGAGGGCGGAGGGGCACCCGTGCGACACGGCGGCCACCTGTCCGGGCTGGGCCTTTCCGCAGTTGAAGGCGCCGCCGAGGACGTAGGTCTGCGGACCGCCCACAGCCGCCATCGAGCCCCAGAAGTCGGTGGTGGTCGCCTGGTAGGCCACGTCCTTCAGCTGCCCGGTGATCCGCCCGTTCTCGATCCTGAAGAAGCGCTGCCCGGTGAACTGGAAGTTGTACCGCTGCATGTCGATCGACCAGGACCGGTCACCGACCACGTAGATGCCCCGGTCGACGCCCCCGATCAGGTCCTCCGTGGACAGCCCGGCCGGATCCGGCTGCAGGGACACGTTGGCCATGCGCTGCACCGGCACATGGGCGGGGGAGTCGGCGTACGCGCACCCGTTGGACCGGTCGAACCCGGTCAGGCGCGCGATCCGCCGGTCCAGCTGGTAGCCGACCAGCGTGCCGTCCTTCACCAGGTCCCAGGACTGCGCCGCGACGCCCTCGTCGTCGTACCCGATGGTCGCGAGCCCGTGCTCGGCGGTGCGGTCCCCGGTGACGTTCATCAGCTCGGAGCCGTACCTCAGCTTGCCCAGCTGGTCGAAGGTGGCGAAGGAGGTGCCGGCGTACGCGGCCTCGTAGCCGAGTGCCCGGTCCAGCTCCGTGGCATGCCCGATGGACTCGTGGATGGTCAGCCACAGGTTGGACGGGTCGACCACCAGGTCGTACAGGCCCGGCTCCACGCTCGGCGCCCGCATCTTCTCGGCGAGCAGCTCCGGGATCCGCTCCAGCTCGGCGTCCCAGTCCCAGCCGGTGCCGGTCAGATACTCCCAGCCGCGCCCCACGGGCGGCGCGATGGTCCGCATGGAGTCGAACTCCCCGCTCGACTCGTCGACCGACACGGCGGTCAGCTCCGGATGCAGCCGCACCCGCTGCTGGGTCGTCACGGTCCCGGCGGTGTCGGCGTAGAACTTGTTCTCGTGCACGGTGAGCAGCGAGGCGTCCACGTGATTGACGCCGTCCGCGGCCAGCAGCCGCGTGCTCCACTCCGCGAGCAGTGCCGCCTTCTCCTCGGCGGGCACGGAGAAGGGGTCGATCTCGTACGACGAGATCCACGTCCTGTCGGCGTGCACCGGCTCGTCGGCCAGCTCCACGCGCTCGTCCGAACCGGCCGCCTTGATCACCTGCGCGGACAGCTTGGCCATGGCCACGGCCTGCGAGGCGACCTTCGCGGCCGCGTCGAGGGTCAGGTCCACCCCGGACGCGAAGCCCCATGTGCCGCCGTGCACGACCCGCACCGCGTACCCGAGATCGGTGGTGTCCGACGAACCGGCGGGCTTGGCGTCGCGCAGCCGCCAGGACGCGCTGCGCACCCGCTCGAGACGGAAGTCCGCGTGCTCGGCCCCGAGCGCACGCGCGCGTGCCAGCGCGGCGTCGGCGAGGGCCCGTAGGGGAAGCGCGGTGAAGGCTTCGTCGATGGAATGGGGCACGGAGGTCTCCCTGCTGTCGTGGCCTGTCGGTCCGATCATGTCCTGGCAGCGGCCCGGCGGACCACATGTTTCAGGCCCGGACCCGGGGCGTTCTGTAGGGATCCGACAGCGACACCCCCTCGCCACTGTCGGTGCCCGATTGCCCACCCGCGCGGCGCGACCGATAGGTTTTCGATGAAGCCGCCTGTCATCCAGGTGTTCGGGCGGGTTGTCGGACATCTGCAGACCGCTATCGAAAGGGTGATCCGTTGAGCCGCTCGGTTCTCGTCACCGGAGGCAACCGGGGCATCGGCCTCGCCATCGCCCGCGCATTCGCCGACGCCGGCGACAAGGTCGCCATCACGTACCGCTCGGGTGAGCCGCCGGCCGGCTTCCTGGCCGTCAAGTGCGACATCACCGACCCGGAGCAGGTGGAGCAGGCCTACAAGGAGATCGAGGACCAGCACGGTCCGGTCGAGGTCCTGATCGCCAACGCCGGCGTGACCAGGGACCAGCTCCTGATGCGCATGTCCGAGGAGGACTTCACCTCGGTCATCGACACCAACCTCACCGGCACCTTCCGCGTCGTCAAGCGGGCCAACCGCGGCATGCTGCGCGCCAAGAAGGGCCGCGTCATCCTGATCTCGTCCGTGGTGGGCCTGCTCGGCTCGGCGGGCCAGGCGAACTACGCCGCCTCCAAGGCCGCCCTGGTCGGCTTCGCGCGCTCCCTGGCCCGTGAGCTGGGCTCGCGCAACCTCACCTTCAACGTCGTCGCGCCCGGTTTCGTCGACACCGACATGACCAAGGCGCTCACCGACGAGCAGCGCCAGAACATCGTGTCGCAGGTGCCGCTCGGCCGTTACGCGCAGCCCGAGGAGATCGCCGCGACGGTGCGGTTCCTCGCTTCGGACGACGCCTCGTACATCACTGGAGCCGTCATCCCCGTTGACGGCGGACTGGGAATGGGTCACTGATCACCATGAGCGGAATCCTCCAGGGCAAGCGCGTCCTGATCACCGGCGTGCTGATGGAGTCCTCCATCGCCTTCCACGCGGCCAAGCTGGCCCAGGAACAGGGCGCGGAGATCATCCTGACCGCGTTCCCGCGGCCCACCCTGACCGAGCGCATCGCCAAGAAGCTGCCGAAGCCCACCAAGGTCATCGAGCTGGACGTCACCAACGACGAGCACCTCGGGCGGCTGGCCGACATCGTCGGCGAGGAGCTGGGCGGCCTCGACGGCGTCGTGCACTCCATCGGCTTCGCGCCGCAGGACGCGCTCGGCGGCAACTTCCTCAACACGCCGTTCGAGTCCGTGGCCACCGCCATGCACGTCTCGGCGTACTCCCTGAAGTCGCTGACCATGGCCTGCCTGCCGCTGATGCAGAACGGCGGCTCGGTCGTCGGCCTCACCTTCGACGCCCAGTACGCCTGGCCGCAGTACGACTGGATGGGCCCGGCCAAGGCCGCCCTGGAGGCGACCAGCCGCTACATCGCCCGCGACCTGGGCAAGCAGAACATCCGCTGCAACCTCATCTCGGCCGGCCCGATCGGCTCCATGGCCGCCAAGTCCATCCCGGGCTTCGCCGAGCTGGCCTCCGTCTGGGACTCCCGCGCCCCGCTGGAGTGGGACCTCAAGGACCCGGAGCCGGCCGGCAAGGGCATCGTCGCCCTGCTGAGCGACTGGTTCCCGAAGACCACCGGCGAGATCATCCACGTGGACGGCGGTCTGCACGCGATCGGCGCGTGACCGCTGCCGCTCACAGCTGACCCACGGCCGGGGCCCGCACCTCTTCGGAGGCGCGGGCCCCGGCCGTGGTGTGACCAAGGCGTGGGCGTCACCCGTTCGGCCCACCGGCCGGGCGCCCACCGGCCGGGGCGGCGCACCCTGAATTACGGGTTCCCTCACGCGTCCCTCCGCAGCCCGGCCGAGGAGGTCCCCCTTGTGCGCCTGTCCCGCAGCCTCGCCCCGGTGACCGTGGCCGTGGCCCTCGTGCTCTCCGTGCCGTACGAGGCGATGCCCTACGCGCGCGTGGGCGACGGAAAGCCACCCGCGCCGAACCTCTTCGGGGCCGCCTGCCGGACGACCGTGCGCGGCTCCCACGTGGTGGCCCACTGCCACAACCCCTATGTCGACACCGATCGCGTGCGGCTGCACATCGAGTGCGCCCGCTGGTGGGACATCGACACGGACAGCGCACCGGTGGACACCGAGCCCGCCATGACCGTACGGCTCGCCGGCCGGTGCTGGAAGGAAGTCCGGTCGGTGTGGATCAGCCACCAGAGGGAGCGCTGAACCGGCCCGGGCGGCACAGGAACGGATAGCTCGCGGCCTCGGCCGCCGCTGCCTCCGCGTCCCCGGCGCGGATCGCGTCCACCAGGCGTGTGTGCTCCATGTGCGTCTCCGGTGTCAGCTCCGCACCCACGTCCGCGCGCAGCCAGTCGCGCAGCACCTCGCCCAGATCGGCGTACATCGCCGTCATCGCGTCGTTGTGCGAGGCGGCCACCACGGCCAGGTGGAAGGTGGCGTCGGCGGTCACGAAGGCCTCCGCCTCGCCCGCCTCCCAGGCCGCCTCGCGCCGCTCCAGCAGTGTGTCCAGCTGCTTGAGGTCCTTCTCGGTGCGCCGCTCGGCGGCCAGCCTCGCCGCCGCCGACTCCAATGCGGCGCGCAGCTCCGCGATGTGCCGGGGGTCGGCGTCGGCGAACCGGCGGTGCATGACGCCGGCCAGCTCGCTCGTCGCCACCACATAGGTGCCCGAGCCCTGCCGGATGTCCAGCAGGCCGTTGTGGGCGAGCGCGCGGACGGCCTCGCGGACCGTGTTGCGGGCGACTCCGAGCTGTTCGACCAGTTCCGGTTCCGTGGGGATGCGCGAGCCGACCGGCCACTCGCCGGAGGTGATCTGGTTGCGCAGTTCTGCGATGACCTGCTCGGACAGCGCCGAACGGCGCGGGTGGCTCAGGGGCATGGCCCACCTTCGCACGACGGTCCCGGGCTCGGACTCCCCGGGAGTGGACAACCAATCATCCCATGATTCTATGATGGCTGGCATGGCGAGTGAGGAAACCCGGACAGTGGAGACCCGTACGGCGATGTCACCGACCGAACGCGGTACGGCCGCCGCGACGAGCACCCCCGAGACGCCCCCCGGCGCGGGCCGCACGCGCGCGTGGGCGCCCCGCCTGGTCGTGGCCGGCATCGTGCTGTCCGCGCTGAACCTCCGCCCGGCCATCACGAGCCTCGGCGCGCTCCTGGAGGAGGTCCGCGACGGGCTCGGCATGAGCGGCAGCGTGGCGGGCCTGCTCACCTCCGTGCCCCCGCTGTGCTTCGCGGTCTTCGGGGTCACCGCGCCCCGCCTGGCCCGCCGCTTCGGGCCGGCCGCCGTGGTGTGCGCCGGGATGGCCGCCATCACCGCGGGTCTGCTGATACGGCCGTATCTCGGCAGCACGGCCGGCTTCCTGGCCGCCAGCGCGCTCGCCCTGATGGGCATCGCCGTCAGCAACGTGCTCATGCCGGTCATCGTCAAGCGCTGGTTCCCCGACCGGGTCGGCTCCATGACCGGTCTGTACTCGATGGCCCTCGCCCTCGGCACCTCCCTGGCCGCAGCGGTGACCGTGCCCCTGACGGACGCCATGGGCGGCAGCTGGCAGTCCGGCCTCGCCGTGTGGGCCGCCCTCGCCGGCGCCGCCGTCCTGCCCTGGCTGCCGCTCGTACGCGAGCGCGGCACCGCGCCCCCACGGCCGCAGGAGCAGGGGCGGGCGGCGGCGGAACGGCACGCACCACTGCGCATCACCCGCAGCCGCACCGCCTGGGCGCTCGCCGTCTTCTTCGGCCTGCAAGCCACCGCCGCCTACATCACCATGGGCTGGATGCCGCAGATCTTCCGGGACGCCGGCGTGCCGGCCGGCACCGCGGGCCTGCTGCTCGCCGTCACCATGGTGATGGGCGTGCCGCTGGCCTTCGTCATCCCGCGGGTCGCCACCCGGCTGCCCCAGCAGGGCCCGATCGCGCTGGTCCTGGGCGTGTGCGGCCTCGCCGGATACGCCGGCCTGTACATCGCGCCGGCGGCCGGAGCCTGGGCCTGGGCGCTGCTGCTCGGCGTCTCCAACTGCGCCTTCCCGCTGGCCCTGACCATGGTCGGCATGCGGGCCAGGAGCGGCCAGGGCGTGGCCCAGCTGTCCGCGTTCGCGCAGAGCACCGGCTATCTGATCTCCATTCCCGGCCCGCTGCTGGTCGGCGTGCTCTACCAGCACAGCGGCGGCTGGGGAATGCCGATCGCCCTCATGACGGGCCTGATGGTGCCGCAGATGGCGGTGGGCTTCCTGGCGGGCCGCGACCGCACGGTGGAGGACGAGGCCGGCCGCTAGGTCCTGTCGTCGCACTCCTGCCGTTCGCCCGGAGGGCGGGCTGGGCGGCCCCAGCTGCGTACTCCCATGTCGGGCGGGTCGGCCGGCTCCGGTGGGGCGGTGGCGCGGGCGCGCCCGCCCCGCCCGGCTCCCGTTCGGCCGGGCGGTCCACTCCGGGCGGCTCTCGTTCGGCCGGGCGGTCGGCTCCGGGGGCGGCGTGCGTGACCACCGGCCCCCTCGCCGGGCAGGTGCGGGTCTCCCGCCCCGGCCGAACCCAGCGGAGCGGAGGGTGCGAGACTGGGCGCATGCAGCCTGTGCTCGACCCGAACCCGCAGAACGGCCAGAAGAAGATGCTGCTCGTCTTCGGCGCGTTCTTCGCCATCTTCGCCGTCATCGCCGTCATCGCGATCATCGCCTCCCCGTGACGGGCGCGGCCGGGCGGTGTCCCGGCCCGCTTCCGGCGGCGGACGGTGGGGACAGCCCCCCATCCCCTAGGGGGCAAGGCTCAGGGTCAACTGGGTGGATGCCCGGATGGGTTGACGGCCCCGGATTCCGTAGCTTCGAGACGTGGCCGCACGACACGGTCACGGACCCGCTCGAAGACCCCCGGAGGCGATCATGCCGGCCCGCATCCCTTCCCGGCCCCACCCGGCGACCACGGGCGGCGTCGACATCCGGCTGCCCTGGTGGGCCCTGGCCCTGCCCGCGCTCGCTTTCATCGCGCTCCTGGTCCTGATACTCAACCCGTCGGACGCACACGCGGCGAGCAGCGACCCGGCGATCACGCACCTCTTCGAGCGCGCCCAGCAGCTCCTCACGCGCTGACCCGAAGTCTCCGCACGCGGTGAATCCGCATGTCAACTCCCTGCGCCGCCTGGCGTGTTTCATGCGAAGCTGGGTCCCATGAGCGCCGCAGAACCTCGCAGGATCGTCCTCCTCCGGCATGCGAAAGCCGACTGGCCACAGGTGTCCGACCATGAGCGCCCGCTCGCCGAGCGGGGCCGCAAGGACGCCGCGGTCGCCGGACGCAAGCTGGCCGACACCGGTATCACCTTCGACCTCGCCCTGTGCTCCACCGCGACCCGGACCCGCGAGACCTGGAAGCTCGCCGTCCACGAGCTGGCACACCGGCCGAAGACCGTCTACGAGGAGCGGATCTACGAAGCCTCGCCCGGCGAACTGATCGCCGTGCTCAACGAGACTCCGGACGACGTGCGGAACCTGATCCTGATCGGCCACAACCCGGGCGTCCACGGCCTGGCCGACATCCTGTCCGGCACGGCCGAGCAGGACGCCCGGGAGCGGATGAACCGCCGCGGCTTCCCGGCGGCCGGCTTCGCGGTGCTGTCCTTCGACGGCCCCTGGAAGACCCTGGAGCCGGGCGTGGCCACGCTCATGGACTACTGGGCGCCCGCCGAGTGACCTCGCACAGACGCGGGGGCCCGGCACCTGCGCGGTGCCGGGCCCTGGCGCATCCGGCCGGCCGGACCGGGCTCAGCCCTCGTCGTGCGTGTCGGCTGCCTCGACCTCTTCCCGGGTGACGCCCAGCAGGTACAGCACCGTGTCGAGGAAGGGGAAGTTCACCGCTGTGTGTGCCGCCTCGCGGACCACCGGCTTGGCGTTGAAGGCGACGCCCAGACCGGCAGCGTTCAGCATGTCCAGGTCGTTGGCGCCGTCACCGATCGCCACCGTCTGTGACAGCGGCACCCCGGCCTCCGCAGCGAACCGGCGCAGCAGCCGCGCCTTGCCGGCGCGGTCCACGATCTCGCCCGTGACCCGGCCGGTGAGCTTGCCGTCGACGATCTCCAGCGTGTTGGCCTGCGCGAAGTCCAGACCCAACCGTTCTCTCAGATCGTCCGTGACCTGCGTGAAGCCACCGGAGACGACACCGACCTGGTAACCGAGCCGCTTCAGCGTGCGGATCAGGGTGCGGGCGCCCGGCGTCAGCCGGACCTCGTTGCGCACCTTCTCCACCACGGAGGCGTCCAGCCCCTCCAGCAGCGCCACGCGCGCGTGCAGCGACTGCTCGAAGTCCAGCTCCCCGCGCATCGCCGCCGCCGTCACCTCGGCGACCTTGTCCTCGCAGCCGGCGTGCGCCGCGAACAGCTCGATGACCTCGTCCTGGATCAGTGTGGAGTCCACGTCCATGACCACCAGACGCTGAGCGCGCCGGTGCAGGCCCGCCGAGACGACCGCGACGTCGACACCCAGTGCCGCCGCGTCGGTGGCGAGGGCCGTGCGCAGCGGCTCGGTCTCCACTCCGGAAACGGCGAACTCCACTGCCGTCACCGGGTACTTGGCGAGCCGGAAGATACGGTCGATGTTGCCGCCGGCCTTCGCGATCCGGGCGGCGATGGCGGCAGTCGACTCGGCGGTCAGCGGATGGCCGAGGACGGTCACCAGAGAGCGCCCGAGGCCACGCGGCTGGTTGTCGCCGCGCCCCGAGATGATCTCTGCCTGCATCTTCATCGACTCGGCCCAGCTGTGCACGGTGGCCCTGAGGTCGCCCTCCAGTCCGGCCGGCGGCTGGGTGACCAGCGCGCACAGCACCAGGCGGCCCCGGGTGACGACCTGCTCGATGTCGACCACGTCGACGAGGTAGGTGGCCAGGGTGTCGAAGAGGCCGGCCGTGATGCCCGGCCTGTCCCTGCCGAAGATCTTGACAAGGAGAGTCGGGACCTCGGGGGTCTGTGAAACGGAGGTCTGCGAAGCGCTCATGGTGTCACCACCGTATCCGGCACCCAGTGCCGTGCGCCGCCGAGGTCCGCCTGACGGACACGGAACAATGGATGACGCGCCGGTGTCAGGGATCTTGCCACCGGGAGACGCCCTGCCCCCGCACACGGCAGCCCCCGGCTCCCCCTCGACTCTGCCACGAGATGCCGTGTCCGGCAGCGCCGGGGGCCGCCGGCTCAGCTTCCGCGCAGGAAGCCGTCCCCGTGAGCGGAGATGTGGGCCTCCAGAGCGGACAGGGCCTGCTGAGTGGCCTCCGCCGACCCGGAACCGCGCCGCTCGGCGTAGTACGCCGCCCCCAGCTGCTTCAGCAGATCGTTCCCGGCCCGCTGCTGCTGGAGCTCGTCCACCTTCTGCTTGCCCTGGTTCAGGGCGCTCTGCGCCTGTTCCCTGGCCCGGTCGAGAAAGTTCGCCATCACTGCCTCCCATCGCCTGGCGTCATCACTTCCCGCTTCCCCGCCTCGCACACCGACCCGAAGGTCACCATGCCCGCGCAGGCGAGGAGTTCGGCCGGGGCGACGGCAACTGCTGCCGCAGCCGTCACCGTTATTCGCCCTCCTCGCCGGTATTGCCACTGTCCGGCCCGGTTTCAACCCGGTCGAACGGGACAGCGCGGTGAGTCGGAGCGCGTGCAGGCGCTCCTGGCAAGGCCCGGGTTTCGGTCACGGGGCTGAGCCTGAAATAGTTCCCCACGATGTTCGACATCCCTAGACTCCCTGCGATGGGGGTAACTCGGGGGACAACTCAGTGGGGCATGGAGTGCCGGAACTCGTACTGGAATCAAATGGACGGACCTGGACGTTGGACCCGTCCAGGCCCTACACCCTCGGCCGTGATCCGCAGGGTGACATCGTCTTCGACGACGCCAGGGTGTCCTGGCGGCACGCCACGGTCAGCTTCGACGGCCGTAGTTGGGTCATCGAGGACCATGGCAGCACCAACGGCACGTTCGTGCAGGGCCGGCGGATCCAGCAGACGGAGATCGGGCCGGGTGTGTCGCTGCACCTCGGCAACGCGACCGACGGACCGCGGCTGAACCTGTCCGGGGCCGCGGCCGGCCAGCAGCAGTCGGCGCCGTACGCCGCGCAGGGCGCCGGCGCGCCGGGCTGGGCCCAGCCGGCCCCGCAGCAGGCCGCCGCACAGCCGCCGGCCGCCGCGCAGCAGCCGGCCGCCGCACAGCCGCAGGCACCGGCTCCCCAGCCGGCCGTGCCGCACCAGGCGCCCGCGCAGCAGCAGGCTCCGCAGCCCGGCTGGCAGCAGCAGGCGCCCGCGTTTCCGCAGCAGGCGGGGCCCGCCGACCAGTACGCGCAGAACACGCCCGGTGGTGGCGCGGGGGCGCCGCCGGTCCACGGCGACCGCAGCCCGACGACCTTCCACCAGTTCGCGCTCGACCGCGTGATGCGCATCGGCCGTGCCCTGGAGAACGAGCTGGTCGTCTCCGACCTGCAGGTCTCCCGGCACCACGCCGAGTTCCACGCCACGCCCGACGGCCGGCTGGAGATCCGCGACCTCGGCTCGCACAACGGCACCTACGTCAACGGCCAGCCGATCCCCAAGGGCGGCTCGGTGCAGCTGGGCCCCG
Source organism: Streptomyces sp. NPDC053069 (assembly GCF_044546895.1). Classification (NCBI taxonomy): domain Bacteria; kingdom Bacillati; phylum Actinomycetota; class Actinomycetes; order Kitasatosporales; family Streptomycetaceae; genus Streptomyces; species Streptomyces sp. NPDC053069. The sequence continues at coordinate 450,500 of NZ_JBITZN010000008.1, forward strand.
CCGACATCGTCGGCGTCGGCCACTCCACCTTCCGGATCGTCGGCGACCGGCTCGAGGAGTTCGTCGACACCGGTGAGGTCTCCTTCTCCGCGCGCCATCTGACCGTGACGGTCGACGGGGGCAAGCAGATCCTGCGGGACGTCTCCTTCGGCGTCCCGGAGAAGTCCCTGGTCGCGGTCATCGGCCCGTCCGGATCCGGCAAGTCGACCCTGCTCAAGGCGCTCACCGGCTACCGGCCCGCCAACCAGGGCGAGGTGCTGTACGACAACCGGAACCTGTACAAGCAGTTCGCCGAGCTGCGCCAGCGCATCGGTCTGGTCCCGCAGGACGACATCCTGCACAAGGAACTGAGTGTCAAGAAGGCCCTGAAGTACGCGGCCAAGCTGCGCTTCCCGGCCGACACCACCGCGGCCGAACGCGACGCCCGCATCGACGAGGTGCTGCGTGAGCTCAAGCTCGACATCCACAAGGACAAGAAGGTCACCTCCCTGTCCGGCGGACAGCGCAAGCGCGTCTCGGTGGCCCTGGAGCTCCTCACCAAGCCCTCGCTGATCTTCCTGGACGAGCCGACCTCCGGTCTCGACCCGGGCATGGACCGCGATGTCATGCAGCTGCTGCGCGGCCTCGCCGACGACGGCCGTACGGTCCTCGTCGTCACCCACTCGGTGGCCGAGCTGGCGCTGTGCGACAAGCTGCTGGTGATGGCGCCGGGCGGCGCGGTTGCCTACTTCGGCCCGCCCGAGGAGGCGCTGAACTTCTTCGGCTACGACAGCTGGGCCGATGTCTTCTCCGCCTTCGAGAGCTACCGCGACTACGACTGGGCGGGCCGCTGGAAGGGCTCGCAGCACTACCAGCTGTACGCCGCGGACGTCGACTCGGCCGTACCGCAGGCGGTACAGATGCCGCCGATGCAGGCGATCAGGCCGCCCAAGCCGCAGGGCTGGTTCTCCCAGTTCGTCACCCTGGTGCGGCGCTATGTGTCGGTCATTGCCTCCGACCGCGGTTTCCTGGCCCTGATGGTGCTCCTGCCGGCCGTCATCGGCTCGGTCAGCCTGCTGATCCACCCCGACCGCGGCCTGCTGCCCAACGGCGCCAATCCGCAGACCGGGCAGATCGTGCCCAACGGCACGGCCACCACCGTGCTGCTGATCCTCGCCGTCGGCGCCTGCTTCGCCGGTGCCGCCAACTCGGTCCGTGAGCTGATCAAGGAACGGGTGATCTACGAGCGGGAGCGCGCGACCGGCCTGTCCCGGTCGGCGTACCTGATGTCGAAGGTGTTCGTGCTCGGCGTGATCACCGGGCTCCAGGGGCTGCTGGTCGGCGTCATCGGCTTCGGCAGGCGAGAGGTCCCGGACCAGGGCCTCATCCTCGGCAACGCCACTCTGCTGGAGCTGTGCCTGCCGATCATGGGGCTCGGTTTCGCCGCGATGATGTTCGGCCTGATCATCTCCTCGCTGGTGAAGACCGCCGAGAAGACCATGCCGCTGCTGGTCATGTTCGCGATCATCCAGGTCGTCTTCACCGGCTGCCTGTTCGCGCTGCACGGCACGGTCGGCGTCAACGAGTTCTCATACCTGATGCCGTCCCGCTGGGCGGTCGCCGCGGCCGGCGCCACGCTGGACTTCAACCGGCTCAGCCCGCCGGAGACCGCCGGCGACAACGACCCGCTGTGGAACCACACGGCGGGCGCCTGGACCGGGGACATGATCGCACTGATCGTGCTCGGCGTGATCTGCGGCTTCTTCGTGGCCCGCTTCCTGCGCCGGCACGAGCCGGAGGTCATGCGGAAGTAGCCGCGCCCGGGCACAGACGCCGAAGGGCGGCACCCCGTACGGGGTGCCGCCCTTTCGCGTCTCTGAGAGGTCCGCGCCGACCTCAGTACGCGCTGTTGACGTTGTCGATCGAGCCGTACCGGTGGGCCGCGTAGTTGGCGGCGGCGGTGATGTTGGCGACCGGGTCGTAGATGTTCGAGGACGTGCCCGGCACGTGGTAGGTGTTGAAGGTGGGCTGGATCACCTGCAGCAGGCCCTTGGACGGGATGCCGTTGACGGCGTTGATGTCCCAGTCGTTGATGGCCATCGGGTTGCCCGAGGACTCACGCATGATGTTGCGGTGCAGGCCGCTGTAGGAGCCCGGGATGTTGTGCTGCTTCATGATGTCCAGCGCCTGGCGGATCCAGCCGTCGAGGTTGTTCGCGTAGGTCTTCGCGGCGACCGGCTGCATCGCGACGCGCTGCGCGGAGCGGCTCACGACCGCCTTGGCGGCGCGGTCCTGCGCGGCCTTCTTCGCGGCGGCGTCGGCGGCGGCCTTCTTCGCCGCGGCCTCGGCGCGCTGCTTGGCGGCGGCCTCGTCGGCGGCCTTCTTCTGCGCGGCGAACGTGTCGAGCTTGACCGTCTCGGTGGCGAGCTGGTCGGTGACCGTGCCCTTGACGTTCTTCAGCGCGGTGGCGGAGGCGACCTGGGCGGTGGCTACCTGGGCGGTGGCGGCCGGGGCGCCGGTGGTGACGGTGTCCGCGTGGCCGGGGACGGCCGACAGGGCGATGGCGGCGGTGCCGAGAGCGGCGACACCGGCGACGGCGATCTTGTGCTGCTTGGTCAGGGCACGACTATGAGCACGGTTGAGGATGTTCTTGGGCATGGCTGATGGACCTCTTCGTTGGCGCGGAGGTCGCTCCTGCGTCCGCCGGGGGAATCGGCTCCTCCCGCACGAACGCCGCGGGCTGGTAGCCGCGGCGCTGAGCGACGGAAGCAATTCTTAGCGGGCGCAAAATGCCCAGGCAAAGGTGTGACGTACGATCCTCGGTAGTGGATCAGGGAGGGGCAAAACGGGACAGATTGGACCGTCTGTCCCGTTCACTCCGGGATGTTTATCTCCTATGTCCGTTCGTACGTGATGTGGGCCCTATGTGCGGGCTCACATCGGCGACGTAACAGTCTCACCATCAGTTGCCGTCGCAATGCGCTCCGTGAGGGCCCTCGTCCGGGAGGATGAGATGGACGTCGCCGAACTCGTGCCACAGGTAGAGCCCCCGCAGCGCCTCGTCGTAAGCGCGGTCGACCGCCGTCCTGCCCGCCACCGCCTCCAGCATCAGCAGATGCGAGGCCTCCGGCTCGTGCAGCCCGGTCAGCAGCCCGTCCACCACCCGCACCCCGCGCTCCGGCGTCACGACCAGGTCCGTCCAGCCCTCGGCCGCCCGCACCACCGCGTCCGGCCCGGCCGCCGACTCCACGGCCCGCACGGCCGTCGTACCGACCGCGATCACCCTGCCCGCAGCCGCCCGCACGGCGTTGATCAGCCGCGCCGACGCCTCCGGCACCGCGAACCGCTCCGGATACGGCGGCTCGTGTGCCTCCGCCGACGCCACCCCCGTGTGCAGCGTGACCGGCGCGAACTGCACACCCCGGCTCACCAGCTCCGCCACCAGGCGCGCGGTGAAAGGCCGCGCCGCACTCGGCATCTCCGCACTGCCCGACCCGTCCGGCGACGGCAGCGCGAACACCGTCTGGTACACCGACAGCGGCTGGTCGCGCTCCGTATAGGAGTAGCGAATGGGCCGCCCGCAGGCGCGCAGCATCTCCAGGACGTCCCCGCCCGACCGGGCCCACCACAGCCGCTCCCCGCGCGGGGTCAGCGGCTCCTCCAGCACCAGCCGCCCCGCCCCCGGGACCACCACCTCCGTACCCGCATGCGTGCCCGCACGCGCGCGTGTAGTGCCCTGCCCGTCCGGCTCGCGCACCTCCACCGCCCATCGGCCGTCGTCCCCGCGCGTGGAGAAATGCACCACCACGCGCGCGTGCCCGATCCGCCCGTCCACCGCCGCGGCGAGCGTGGGGGAGGTGTTCACCACCAGCACGTCCCCGGCCCGCAGCAGCAGCGGCAGCTCGGGGAACGCGTGATGCGTCACCTCCGTACCGCGCGACACCAGCAGCCGTACGGCGTCCCGGTCCAGCCCCGGACCGCGCTGCTCGGCGGGCACGCGCGCGGACCGTCCCTGCGGCACGCGCACTGCCGTCCTCACCGCTCCTCCAGCAGCGCGGGCGCCGCGTACCGCCCGCTGGCCGGCCGCTCGTCCAGCAACCGCAGGAACGCCGGTACGACCGCGGCGGGCGCCGGACGCGGATCGTCGTCGTCGGGTACGGCCGCCGCATACAGTTCCGTCGCCATGTCCCCGGGATCCACCGCCCACACCCGCAGGCCGGGCTCCTCCACCCCCAGCACCGCCACGAGCTGGTCCAGGGCCGCCTTCGAGGCGCCGTAGCCGCCCCACGTCCCGTACGCCTCGGCCGCCGCGTCCGAGCTGACCGCGACCACCGTCCCGGCCGGCGACCGGCGCAGCAGCGGCAGCGCCTCACGGACCAGGCCCAGCGCGGCCACCACGTTCACCTCCAGCGCCCGCCGCAACCCCTCCAGGGGCAGCTCGGCCAGCCGCACCAGCGGCTCCGCGCCCAGCGCACTGGCATTGCTCACGAGCAGATCGACACCGCCGAGCGCGCGGGCCGCCGCCACCAGCTCCGCCCGGTGCCCGGCGTCCGTCACATCCCCGGCCAGTGCCTCCACGCGCGTGCCGTGCCCGGAGACGCTCTCCGTGGCCTCCTTGAGCGCCTCGGCGCCCCGGGCGTCCAGCACCAGGTCCCAGCCCCGCGCGGCCAGCGCCTCGGCGAGCGCCCGCCCCAGCCCCTTCGAGGCCCCCGTGATGATCGCTACCGGCATGACTACCGTCCCCTCGTCGCTGGCCGCCCTCATCGGGCGGTGCCGACACCGTAGGAACGGCACCGCCCCGGCCGCCTCGGACGCGGGCCGCAGAACCGAGGGGTCCTTCGGCGTACACCGCACGGCCGGGGCCCCGGGACCCAGACCCGCAGCCCTAGGTCCAGCGGACCAGGGCCGGCCGTCACAGGTCCCATCCGCTCTGTCACACCCCGCCGGTACCGTGAGGACATGAGTCAAGGCCCCCGGTCCGGCCTCGCCGCGGTCAGTTCCGCGCTGCTGGCCATGAGCAGGCACCTGGAGGTGCGCGACGTCCTCAAGACGATCGTCGCCTCCGCCCGCGAGCTGCTCGACGCGCAGTACGCCGCCCTCGGCGTCCCTGACGACCACGGGGGCTTCGCCCAGTTCGTCGTCGACGGCGTCAGCGACGCCCAGTGGAAGGCCATCGGCCCGCTGCCCCGCCAGCACGGCATCCTCGCCGCGATGCTGCACGAGGCGAAGGCCGAGCGCCTCGCCGACGTGCGCAAGGACCCCCGCTTCGAGGGCTGGCCGTCCGCGCATCCGGACCTGGTCGATTTCCTGGGCCTGCCCATCCGCGACGGCGACGAGGTCATCGGGGCCCTGTTCCTCGCCAACAAGCTGCGCCCTGCGGGGGGACACCCCTCACAGCCCCCGTGCCCGAACCGCGAGGGGCGCTGTGGCTTCACCGCGGAGGACGAGGAGCTGCTCGCCATCCTCGCCCAGCACGCCGCCATCGCCCTCACCAACGCCCGGCTGTACGAGCGCAGCCGTGAGCTGACCATCGCCGAGGAACGCTCCCGCCTCGCCCACGAACTGCACGACGCGGTCAGCCAGAAGCTGTTCTCGCTGCGTCTGACCGCCCAGGCCGCGGCGGCCCTCGTCGACCGGGACCCCGCCCGCGCCAAGGGCGAGCTGCACCAGGTCGCCGCGCTCGCCGCCGAGGCCGCCGACGAACTGCGTGCCGCGGTGGTCGAGTTGCGCCCCGCCGCCCTGGACGAGGACGGCCTGATCGCCACCCTGCGCACCCAGACCCAGGTCCTCGACCGCGCCCACACCGCGCGCGTGACCTTCACCAGCAACGGCTTCCGCGCCCTGCCCGCCGCCCAGGAGGAAGCCCTGCTCAGGGTCGCCCAGGAGGCCCTGCACAACGCCCTGCGCCACTCCGGCGCCGAGCACGTCGACGTGAGCGTCCAGCGGCGCGGCTGCGGAGCCGTGCTGCGCGTCACCGACGACGGCAACGGCTTCGACCCCAAGGCGGTCCGCCGCGCCGGACGCCACCTGGGCCTGGTCTCCATGCGGGACCGGGCGAGCGGGGTCGGCGGCGCGCTCAGCGTGGAGTCGGCGCCCGGCAAGGGCACCACGATCGAGATGGAGGTCCCCGGTGGCTGACGCAATCAAGGTACTGCTCGTCGACGACCACCAGGTCGTCCGCCGGGGCCTGCGCACCTTCCTGGAGGTGCAGGACGACATCGAGGTCGTCGGTGAGGCCGCCGACGGCGCCGAGGGCGTCGCCCGCGCCGAGGAACTGCGGCCGGACGTCGTCCTGATGGACGTCAAGATGCCGGGCATGGACGGCATCGACGCCCTGCGCAAGCTCCGCGAAGCCGGCAACCCCGCGCGCGTGCTGATCGTCACCAGCTTCACCGAGCAGCGCACGGTCGTACCGGCGCTGCGCGCGGGTGCCGCCGGATACGTCTACAAGGACGTGGACCCCGACGCCCTCGCCGGCGCCATCCGTTCCGTGCACGCCGGCCACGTCCTCCTCCAGCCGGAGGTCGCCGGCGCCCTGCTCTCCCAGGAGGAGAGCAACTCCGGTCAGGGCAGAGGGACTTCACTCACCGAACGGGAACGTGAGGTGCTCGGCCTGATAGCCGACGGCCGCTCCAACCGCGAGATCGCCCGCGCCCTGGTGCTGTCCGAGAAGACCGTCAAGACGCACGTCTCCAACATCCTCATGAAACTGGACCTCGCCGACCGCACCCAGGCCGCCCTGTGGGCCGTTCGCCATGGCGTGACCGGGTGAAACGCCCTCACCAAGACATCACCGAGGGCAACGCGAGGGGTCAGGGTATGGACTGAGATTCATACCGTCGTGGGAATGTCACCCGGATGGCGCACCCTCCGGCGGTCTGTGCCGTTCTCCAGTGCGTGCTGCGGCGAACCGCCGCGGTGAACGTCTAGGAGGGGTTGGAAAGTGAAGAACCTGAAGAAGGCTGCGGCCGTGACGATGGTGGCCGGTGGCCTGATGGCTGCCGGCGCGGGGATGGCCTCCGCCACCACCGGCGCCCACGCCTGCGGCGACGCCCAGGGCTCCCCGGGTGTCATCTCGGGCAACGTCATCCAGGCCCCGGTCCACATCCCGGTGAACGCGGTCGGCAACAGCGTGAACGTGATCGGCGTGCTGAACCCGGCCTTCGGCAACACCGGTCTCAACCACTGAGTTTCCGGCCCACAGTGACCACAGGCCTCCCGTGTGCACCGGGAGGCCTGTCCGCTTTTGGCCGGCCGCCTACCGCACTCCCCGCTCCCGCTCCTCCACGACGGAGTTGTACGCCGCGACCAGCGCCCGCCGCGCCGTCCGTTCCACGGGCCGCAGCGCCTCGGACCGCGCGGCCATCTCAGCGGAGCTGACCGCACCGCCGTGCCCCTTGTCATACGCCAGGGACACCAGCAGCCCCACCCGCTGCGCCAGCTCCAGCACCCGCACCGCGCGCGACGGATAACCCGGCGCCAGCACCTCACGCCCGCGCTCGGACCGCGCCCGGTACGCGTCGATCGCCGCCTCCGCCACCGGCCCCGACCCGGCCACGTCCAGCTTCGAGAGCACGGCTGTCGCGTCGCGCAGCGCCTCCGCCAGCTCCCGCTCGGCCTCGCCCAGCGACGGCACATCGGCGGGCGGCGCCTCCCGCACCGGCAGCACCTGCCAGACCACCTCCGCATGCACATCACCGGCGGGCCCGGCCTCGTACACCTGGGGCACCAGCCCGAGCGCGGCCCCGAAGCAGACCACCGCCTCCTCGGCCTCCAGCGCCCGCGCATTGAACTCCGGCGGCCCGCTCAGCCCCAGCGGATGCCCCGGCACGGGCAGCGCGACCCGCAGCCCCGTCGCCCCCAGCGCCCGCAGCCGCCCCAGCGCGAGCGTGAGCCCCACCTGCGCGGATTCCCCGGGCAGCCCCTCCACCCGGTGCACCGTGTCCTCGCCCACAATGGCGAGCGCGGCGTCATCCGGAGAGGCAAGTCCGGCCAAAAGGGCATTTCCCCAAGCGGCAAGGCGTCCTGAACGCGGTTCCGAGAGCATGCACCCACCCTAAGGACAGGACCGATGGAATGGTGCCGGGCACTCGTGGCGTAGATTTCATAAGGGCTGCGCCCACCGGCGCGGCGGACCGAGCCACAGGCCTACGCGACAGCCGAGACCGGCCACACTGCAAGGGGAGACAACGCGCTCATGAGCGATGTTCTGGAGCTTCAGGACGTATCCGTGGTCCGCGAGGGCCGGGCTCTGGTGGACCAGGTCTCCTGGTCGGTGAAGGAGGGCGAGCGCTGGGTCATCCTCGGCCCCAACGGCGCCGGCAAGACCACCCTCCTGAACGTCGCCTCCAGCTACCTCTTCCCCAGCAAGGGCACCGCCACCATCCTCGGCGACACCCTCGGCAAGGTCGACGTCTTCGACCTGCGCCCCCGTATCGGCATGGCCGGCATCGCACTGGCCGAGAAGCTCCCCAAGCGCCAGACCGTGCTGGAGACCGTACTGACGGCCGCCTACGGCATGACCGCCCACTGGCAGGAGGAGTACGACGAGGTCGACGAGCAGCGCGCCCGCGCCTTCCTCGACCGCCTCGGCATGAGCGACTACCTCGACCGGAAGTTCGGCACCCTCTCCGAGGGCGAGCGCAAGCGCACCATGATCGCCCGCGCCCTGATGACCGACCCCGAGCTGCTCCTGCTCGACGAGCCCGCCGCCGGCCTCGACCTCGGCGGCCGCGAGGACCTGGTCCGCCGCCTCGGCCGGCTCGCCCGCGACCCCATCGCCCCCTCGATGATCATGGTCACGCACCACGTCGAGGAGATCGCCCCCGGCTTCACCCACGTCCTGATGATCCGCCAGGGCAAGGTCCTCGCCGCCGGCCCGATCGAGCTGGAACTGACCTCCCGCAACCTCTCTCTCTGCTTCGGCCTCCCGCTCGTCGTCGAGCAGGTCGGCGACCGCTGGACCGCCCAGGGCCTGCCCCTGTCCTGACCCTCCACCGGAGGCGGTCGTGAGCCGGCCCCGCTCCCTTTTGCGCCCTGTCCGCCGCCCGACCCCGGCCCTACCATGACCATGTGAACGACATCGACGCATGGGTGTGGTGGCTCGTCGGCGCGGCGGCGCTCGGAATCCCGCTCGTGGTCACCGCGATGCCGGAGTTCGGCATGCTCGCGGTGGGGGCCGTCGCCGCCGCCGTGGTGTCGGGCCTCGGCTTCGACGCCGTGATCCAGGTCCTCGCGTTCGTCGTCGTCTCCGTCGCACTCATCGCCGTCGTCCGCCCCATCGCGGCCCGGCACGGCAGACAGCGCCCCCAACTCGCCACCGGCGTCGACGCGTTGAAGGGCAGGCAGGCAGTCGTCCTAGAACGCGTCGACGGCTCCGGCGGCCGCATCAAGCTCGCCGGGGAGGTCTGGTCGGCCCGCGCCCTCGACACCGGACGCGCCTACGAGGTGGGCCAGGAGGTGGACGTCGTGGACATCGAAGGGGCCACCGCCATCGTCATCTGAGGCATCGGGCCTCCTTCATCTGAGGCAACCGGCCCACGAGTTGGGCGACGGTCTGTCAGACTCGACCAGCAAGATCTTCAACAACCAGCGGGATCTGCCGAGGCGCCGAGGCGGAGAGGGGTACGGGGAACACGATGGAACCGGTCATCATCGTCCTGATCATTCTGGTGGTGTTGGTCTTCATCGCCCTGATCAAGACCATCCAGGTCATCCCACAGGCCAGCGCCGCCATCGTCGAGCGCTTCGGCCGCTACACGCGCACGCTGAACGCAGGCCTGAACATCGTGGTCCCGTTCATCGACACCATCCGCAACCGCATCGACCTGCGCGAACAGGTCGTACCGTTCCCGCCGCAGCCGGTGATCACCCAGGACAACCTGGTCGTCAACATCGACACGGTCATCTACTACCAGGTGACGGACGCCCGCGCGGCCACCTACGAGGTCGCCAGCTACATCCAGGCGATCGAGCAGCTCACCGTCACCACACTCCGCAACATCATCGGCGGCATGGACCTGGAGCGCACCCTGACCTCCCGCGAGGAGATCAACGCCGCCCTGCGCGGCGTCCTCGACGAGGCGACGGGCAAGTGGGGCATCCGCGTCAACCGCGTGGAACTGAAAGCCATCGAACCGCCCACCTCCATCCAGGACTCGATGGAGAAGCAGATGCGCGCCGACCGTGACAAGCGCGCTGCGATCCTCACCGCCGAAGGTACGCGCCAGGCCGCCATCCTGACCGCCGAGGGCGAGAAGCAGTCCCAGATCCTGCGCGCCGAGGGCGAGGCCAAGGCCGCCGCCCTGCGCGCCGAGGGCGAGGCCCAGGCGGTCCGTACGGTCTTCGAGGCCATCCACGCCGGCGACCCCGACCAGAAGCTCCTGTCCTACCAGTACCTGCAGATGCTCCCGAAGATCGCCGAGGGCGACGCCAACAAGCTCTGGATCGTCCCCAGCGAAATCGGCGACGCCCTCAAGGGCCTCTCCGGCGCCATGGGCAACTTCGGCCCCCTCGGCGGCGGTTCGGGCAACAACGGCTCGTCGGGCAACGGCCACAACGGCGGCACGGAGCGCCGGGAGAAGCCGTCGATCGACTGACACCCTCGTACAGGGAGAGGGGCTCACCTTCCGCGGAAGGTGAGCCCCTCTCCCTGTGGGCCGAGCGCCGCATGCGTCAAGCCTCGTACGGGTCAGGCGGCGGCCTGCGACAGCCACTCCGGAAGCGCCTCGAACTCCTCGGTCCCCAGCGCCAGCAGCATCGCGTCCTGAGGCGTCGGCTCGAACGGCTGCCGAAGCAACGGCATACCCGCCTGCTCGGGAGTCCGGTCCGCCTTGCGGTGATTGTCCTCCGCACACGACGCCACCGTGTTCAGCCACGAGTCGGTGCCACCCTGCGCCCGGGGCACCACGTGGTCCACGGTCGTCGCCCTGCGCCCGCAGTACGCGCACCGGTGCCGGTCCCGGACCAGCACACCCCGCCTCGACCACGGGGCTTGTCTTCGGAACGGCACCCGTACGTACCTGCACAGTCTGATCACCCGGGGCGCGGGTATGTCCACATCGGCACCGCGCATCCGCAGTTCGGGATGGGCCTGCTCTACGACGGCCTTGTCCTGGAGCACCAGAACGACGGCTCGATTCAGCGTCACCGTCGACAGCGGCTCGAAGCTCGCGTTCAGCACCAGCGTGTCCCGCATCCAGCCCACCTCCCGTGTGCACCTGCCCACCCCCCGGCGGGCTTGGATCAACTCTGGACGGGCGCGCCGAGATGGACAACGCAATAAAAAATGCCCGCCTCCGATCACTTCCAAGACCGAAGGCGGGCAAACGTTCAATGAACGCTCGGCTGAATCGCGGCGCCGCGCTCAGCCCTGCGCGGGGTTCTCGCACTCACCGGTTCTCGTACTCACCGATGAGCTGCGCCCGCGCGATCGCGTGGAACCGCAGATGGAAACCGACGACGGCCGGCGACGCATCCGCATCCGGACCCAGCTTCTCCTGGTCCACCGCGTACACCGTGAAGACGTACCGGTGCGGCCCGTCCCCGGGCGGCGGCGCGGCACCACCGAAGTCCTTCGTCCCATAGTCGTTGCGCGCATGCACCGCACCCTCGGGCAGGCCCTCGAACTTGCCGCTGCCCGCACCCGCCGGCAGCTCCGTCACGGAGGCCGGGATGTCGAACAGGACCCAGTGCCAGAACCCGCTGCCGGTCGGCGCGTCCGGGTCGTAGCAGGTCACGGCGAAGCTCTTGGTCTGCGGCGGGAAACCCTCCCAGCGCAGCTGCGGCGAGGTGTTGCCCTCCGCGTGGACCTGGGCGCTCTTCAGCGTCGCGCCCTCCTCGATGTCCGCGCTCGTCACCGTGAACGACGGCACGGGCGGATGGAAGTCATGGGGGAGCGGCCGCCGCTTGAGCTCGGTCACCTCGGTACCTCCTGATCGATGATCTGGAACCAGCTGTCCCGAGCCTAGAACCAGTTGCGCTTGCCGCCGACCTCGGACAGCCACTGGTTGAGATAAGCCGCCCAGTCGGTCCCCTGCCAGTCGTTCAGACCCACCTGGAAGGACCGGTAGGTGTCCGAGCCCTCGCTGAACAGACCCGGCTTCTTGTCCATCTCCAGCACGACGTCCATCGCGTGCTCGTCGGCCACGAAGCTCAGCTCGACCTGGTTCAGGCCCCGGTACTGCGACGGCGGGTAGAACTCGATCTCCTGGTAGAACGGCAGCCGCTGCCGCGTACCCCGGATGTGACCGCGCTCCATGTCCGCGTTCTTGAAGCGGAAGCCCAGCTGGATGAACGCGTCCAGGATCGCCTTCTGCGCCGGCAGCGGATGCACGTTGACCGGGTCCAGATCCGTCGAGTCCACGGCCCGCGCGATCGCCAGCTCGGTCGTCACCCCGATGTGCATCCCGCGCAGCGCCTGCCCGTCGATCATCGTGACCGGAGTCTCCCAGGGGATCTCCAGACCGAACGGCACCGCGTGCACGGCCCCCGCCTGCAGCTCGAAGGCACCACCGAGCTGCACCTTGGTGAACTCGATGTCCTGCTTGTACTCCTGGTCGCCGCTCTCCACCTCGACCTTGGCCTGCAGCCCGACCGACAGCCCCTCGATGTCCTGGTTCACGGACCCGCCCTGGATCCGCACCTCACCCTGGACGACCCCGCCCGGCACGACATTGACCTCGGTCAGCACCGTCTCGACCGACGCCCCGCCGGCCCCGAGGCTCGCAAGCAGCTTCTTGAACGCCATTGACTCTCCCTTTACGAAGGACCCTCGACCCCTACAAACGCGATCCGCCCGCGACCGGTTCCGCCGGCGCGGTGCTCCGTCTGCACTACCCTCGGAGGGCATGATCGCGCCCCCGGACCGTACGCCACTGCCCAGAGAGTTCTTCGACCGCCCGGTCCTCCAGGTGGCACCGGACCTCCTCGGCCGCATCCTGGTCCGTACGACCCCGGACGGCCCGATCGCCGTACGCCTCACAGAGGTCGAGGCGTACGACGGTCCGAACGACCCCGGCTCCCACGCCTACCGCGGCCGCACCGCCCGCAACGCGGTGATGTTCGGCCCGCCGGGACACGTGTACGTCTACTTCACCTATGGCATGTGGCACTGCATGAACCTCGTCTGCGGCCCCGAGGGCCGGGCGAGCGCCGTCCTGCTCCGCGCCGGCGAGGTGATCGAAGGTGTGGACCTGGCCCGCAAACGTCGAGTTTCGGCCCGGAACGACAAGGAACTGGCCAAGGGGCCGGCCCGCCTGGCGACGGCCCTGGAAGTCGACCGCGCACTCGACGGTACGGACGCGTGTGCCAGCGGTGAGACCGCGCTGAGGATGCTGACCGGTACGCCCATAGCCCCTGACCAGGTACGAAGCGGCCCCCGTACGGGAGTCGCCGGCGAAGGCGGGAACGGCGACATCCATCCCTGGCGTTACTGGGCGGCCGACGACCCGACAGTGAGCCCCTATCGAGCCCATGTACCGAGGCGCCGCCGAAGTTGACGCACCCTGCGAAGGTGCGTAATGTATCCCGAGCCGCTGAACCGGGTACGGCGATCGCCTGCAGCCGGAGCGGCCAACCCACTACCTAGCTACAGCCCCTCGGCGGGGTCGTTTCTGGCGCGCTCGCGTGCCCGAATTCGAACTCGCGAGACTCGATTATGAGTCGCCGAGAGAATGAGCTAACGTAGTGAATGTCGAAAGGGCGGACGGCGAAAGCCAAAAGCCCCGGAGACATCCCGCCGACAGGGAATCGGATCGAGAAAAGATCTGATAGAGTCGGAAACACCGAAGGGAAGCGCCCGGAGGAAAGCCCGAGAGGGTGAGTACGAAGGAAGCGACCGTT
>NZ_JBITZN010000009.1:0-342419 GCF_044546895.1 Streptomyces sp. NPDC053069
GTGCGGTGAAGATTCGACACCTCCACCACACACGGGGGCCTTCGCCACGATCAAGACCGGCCAGCGTTAACAACGCTCGTGATCAATACACCTAGGGCGTGGCCCACTCCTTCAGTGCGGCCTTGCTGGCGAAGCCGGCCACGTCCTTGTCGTGCGGCTCGCTGGTGTACTGGTGGAACCGCCACTTCGCCTTGATGCGGGGATGGCCGGCGGTGACGTAGTCGGCGATCCAGAGGCCGTCGCCCGCGTAGGAGGTGGTGTCGATGTTCAGCCAGAAGTCGCGATTGCAGTAGAGCACGACCCGGTTGTGCGGCCGTAATCCCTTCAGTGTGCGGATGAAGTGGTCCTTCTCCGCGTTGCTCGCATGCGTGCCCTCGCCCGTGGTCTCCCAGTCGACCGCGAGGATGTCGCCGGCGCGGTCGGGGGCGTGCCGGACGAAGTACTCGGCCTGGGCCGTGAGACTGCCGGGCCAGAGGAAGTGGTAGAAGCCGACGACCAGTCCGGCGTCGCGGGCCCTCTTGGTCTGGGCGGCGAGCCGGGGATTGACGTACGAACGGCCCTCCGTCGCCTTGATGAAGACGAAGGAGAGACCGTCCGTGTCGTACGCGGAGGACTGGAACGCGCTGACGTCGATGCCGTGGAGCATGGAGGAGTTGTGCCCGCCCCGGCGTCGGCGGAATCCTCAGCTCCGAGTCGTCGTCGGCTCCGGCCGTCGTCGGCCTGCCGTCAGCTCCTGGGCGTCGTCGAACTCAGCACCAACGCCGGCTTCGCCGACCAGTCGGAGGTGATGAGGCTCGCGTGGTTCTTGGCCAACAGGGCCAGCCGGGCGGCGACTTCGGCGTCCGTCGGGTTGGTGGAGGAGATGGCCGGTGAGACGCCGGCGGCGTCGGTCATGATCGAGACGTAGTGGTTCGTGGAGTAGAACGAGGTGCTGTAGCCCTTGTTGACGTACGTGGCCGCGTCACCGTCGAAGAACACGAACCAGGGCCGGATCGAGGCGTCGTAGCGGCTGACGCGCGGGTCCCCGTTCTCGGCGCCCAGCACCGCGGGGAACGCCTGCGCCCGGCCGATCTGCCCGGCCGCGTACAGCTCGTGCAGATGGTCGCCGTACTCCTGGTCCGTCCAGTAGTGGTCGAACGGGTTGGACTGCTCCACCGTGCCCGGGATCAGTTCGAAGAGGAACTTGCCCTTGAGTGAGTCGCGGGAGGGCCAGGCGTTCGCCTTGGCGGCCGCGTCGAGGGAGGGGTACGTCCCGCCGAGCAGGTCGGCCGGCTTGTAGACGCTGCTGCCGAGCTTCTGGGAGACGAGCGTGTCGAACTCGTCCGGTCCCATGCCGGCGTTGTTGTTGAAGCCGACCTTCATCTCGACCTTGATGACGATCGGCGGGTGGTCGGGGTGGAGCTGGTTCCAGGCGGCCATGTTGTCCAGGCAGCTGCCCAGGTCCTGGTTGCGGCTCTTGCTGTAGAGCTCGCCGGGGGCCTTGGCGGCCTCGCAGTTGTTGTTGTTGCCGAGCGGGTTGCTGTGGCTGACCCGCCAGCGGTGGCTGAGGGTGTCCACGTACACGTCCAGCTCCAGCAGCGAGGCGCCGGAGTCCAAGGCCTGGGCGAAGTAGGTGTACTTGGCCTTGTCGTAGGCGTTGTGCGTGCCGATGGCCGTCGTCTCGGAGAACTTCGGCGCCGCCGCGCGGGCGTTGCCCGGTCCCACCACCAGCAGCGCCGCCGCCCCCGCGAGTGCCGCGACCCGTCTCACTGCGCCCATTGCCAACTCCCCTTCGCGTTTGTCGAGTTGGCGGCAGCGTATGAGTGAGTGATTACTGCGCGGTAGCCCCTGAAGGAACATCAGCCGCTTCCGGGCAGGGAGCGATGCGTCACCCTGGCGGCTAGATTGCTAGCATGCTAGCCTCGGGATCGTGGGTGATGAGGAAGTCAAGCAGTTCAACGTGTACCTGCCGATCGGACTGATCAAGCAGGTCAAGTACCGCGCCATCGAGTCGGGCATGTCCTTGTCGGCGCTGGTCGCAGACGCGCTGCGCGCCTACCTCGACGACGCCCGACGGCAGGAACAGCCCCCGACCGAGAAGGAGACCTGAGATGGCGACCGAAGGCATCGAAGCCGTGTTCCTGGAGACCCACAACTGGGGCAGGGCGGCCAGGTTCTTCCAAGCCCTGGGCTACGACCTGGAGTTCGAGACCGACCACAACTCCGGCCAGTTCCGCAACGGCGAAGGCCCCTCCGTCTTCATCGCCGAGATCCCCGAGGACCGGGAGCCGCAGACGCAGATCGTGCTGAAGGTGCCGGACGCGGACGCGTTCCGCGCCGACCCCGACGTCGAGGTGGTCACACCGTTCGAGGACACCCACTTCGGGACGCGGATGATGACGGTCCGCGACCCCGACGGCCGGCTGTGGAGTCTCCAGGCCCCCCGGAAGGACCAGCCGTGAGCGGCGGGCGGACCGAGGCGCCGGACAACACCGCGGTGCGGTGCGCCCTGTGGCGGGCGATGCACGTCCGGACCGACCCGCCGCCGCACGTGTTCGAGGACGAGATCGGCCTGCGCCTCGCCGACCCCGGCCCGAACTGGCGCAGCCGCCCGGACATGGACCCGAGCGCCACCAGGGCGTTCCGCGCGGCCATGGTGGCCCGCGCCCGTTTCATCGAGGACCTGGTCGCCGAGCAGGCCGGCCGCGGCGTCGACCAGTACGTCATCCTGGGCGCCGGCCTGGACACCTTCGCCCAGCGCGCCCCGGAGGCCGCCTCCCGCCTGCGCGTCTTCGAGATCGACCAGCCGGGCCCGCAGGCCTGGAAGCGCCGCCGTCTGGCCGAACTGGGTCTCGCCGTCCCGGACCGCCTGCACCTGGTGCCGGTGGACTTCGAGGCGAGCGGCGGCTCCTGGACGGCGCACCTCACCGCGGCGGGCTTCGACCCGGGTCGCCCGTCGGTCATCGCCTCCACCGGCGTCACCATGTACCTCACCAAGGAGGCCACCGCCGCCACCCTGCGCCGGATCGCCGGGCTGGCACCCGGTACGACCCTCGCCATGACCTTCCTGCTGCCGGAAGAGCTCGTGGACGAGCGCGACCGCGCCGGCCTCAGGGCGAGCGAGGCGGGCGCCCGGGCGTCCGGCACCCCGTTCCTCAGCTTCTACACCCCGCGCGAGATGCTGGACCTGGCCCGGGAGGCCGGCTTCACGGACGTCCGGCACGTCTCCGGCGCCTCGCACGCCGAGCGCTACTTCGCCGACCGCACCGACGGCCTGCGCCCGTCGACCGGGGAGGACCTGCTGCTGGCCCGGACCTGACGGACCCCCCCATTGCATGACGCTCGGCACAGCGGGTCCGTCTCGCCGGGGGTCTGGCCGGCTGCAGGCGCAACCGCACCGTCCCCCCGGCACCGCCGGCCCGTCGCCTAGCACTCGATGATGTTCACCGCCAGCCCGCCCCGGGCCGTCTCCTTGTACTTCACGGACATGTCCGCGCCGGTGTCCTTCATGGTCTTGATGACCTTGTCCAGGGACACCTTGTGGGAGCCGTCGCCGCGCATGGCCATCTTGGCGGCGGTGACCGCCTTCACCGCGGCCATGCCGTTGCGCTCGATGCACGGGATCTGGACCAGGCCGCCGACCGGGTCGCAGGTCAGGCCGAGGTTGTGCTCCATGCCGATCTCGGCGGCGTTCTCCACCTGCTCGGGGGAGCCGCCGAGGACCTCGGCGAGGGCGCCCGCCGCCATGGAGCAGGCGGAGCCGACCTCGCCCTGGCAGCCGACCTCGGCGCCGGAGATGGAGGCGTTCTCCTTGAAGAGCATGCCGATCGCGCCGGCGGCCAGAAGGAAGCGGACGACGCCGTCCTCGTCCGCGCCGGGGACGAAGTTGATGTAGTAGTGCAGGACCGCCGGAATGATGCCGGCCGCGCCGTTCGTGGGGGCCGTCACCACGCGGCCGCCCGCCGCGTTCTCCTCGTTCACCGCCATCGCGTAGAGCGTGATCCACTCCATCGCGTGCGCCAACGCGTCGCCCTCGGCACGCAGTTGGCGGGCCGAGACGGCGGCGCGGCGGCGGACCTTCAGACCGCCGGGCAGGATGCCCTCACGGGACATGCCGCGCTGCACGCACTCGCGCATCACCCGCCAGATCTCCAGCAGGCCCGCCCGGATCTCCTCCTCGGTGCGCCAGGCGCGCTCGTTCTCCAGCATCAGGGAGGAGATCGACAGGCCCGTGTCCTTGGTCAGGCGCAGCAGTTCGTCGCCGGTGCGGAACGGGTACTTCAGGACCGTGTCGTCCAGCACGATGCGGTCCGCTCCGACCGCGTCCTCGTCCACGACGAAGCCGCCGCCGACCGAGTAGTACGTCTTGGAGAGCAGCTCCGCGCCCGAGGCGTCGTACGCCCATATCGTCATGCCGTTGGCGTGGTACGGCAGGGCCTTGCGGCGGTGCAGGATCAGGTCGTCGTCGAACGAGAAGGGGATCTCGTGCTCGCCGAGGAGCGAGATACGGCCCCCGGTCCTGATGCGCTCGACCCGCTCGTCCGCCGTCTCCACGTCCACCGTGCGGGGCGAGGCGCCCTCCAGGCCGAGCAGGACCGCCTTCGGGGTGCCGTGACCGTGGCCGGTGGCGCCGAGGGATCCGTACAGCTCGCACCGCAGGGAGGCCACCGGGTCCAGCAGGCCTTCGTTGCGCAGGCGACGGGCGAACATGCGCGCCGCGCGCATCGGGCCGACCGTGTGGGAGCTGGACGGGCCGATGCCGATCGAGAACAGGTCGAAGACCGAGATGGCCACGGTCACTCCTCAAAAAAGCAGAACAGGGGTGGTGGGGCACCCTCGGACACTCTCCTGCGAGTGCCCCACCGGGGACTTGCCTGGTCCGGGCCTACTTGTTCAGGCCCGGGTACAGCGGGTGCTTGTCGGCGAGCGCCTTCACGCGCGCCTTGAGGGCCTCGGCGTCGTACGACGGCTTCAGCGCCTCGGCGATCACGTCCGCGACCTCGGCGAAGTCCTCGGCCGTGAAGCCGCGGGTCGCCAGGGCCGGCGTACCGATCCGCAGGCCCGACGTCACCATCGGGGGCCGCGGGTCGTTCGGGACCGCGTTGCGGTTGACCGTGATACCGACCTCGTGGAGTCGGTCCTCGGCCTGCTGCCCGTCCAGCTCCGACTCGCGCAGGTCGACGAGGATCAGGTGCACGTCCGTGCCGCCGGACAGGACGTTCACCCCGGCCTCACGGGCGTCCGCCGCCGTCAGGCGCTCGGCGAGGATCCGGGCACCCTCCACGGTACGACGCTGGCGCTCCTTGAACTCCTCCGAGGCCGCGACCTTGAAGGAGACGGCCTTCGCCGCGATCACGTGCTCCAGGGGACCGCCCTGGAAGCCCGGGAAGACGGACGAGTTCAGCTTCTTCGCGAAGTCCTTGCTGCGGGCGAGGATGATGCCGCCGCGCGGACCGCCCAGCGTCTTGTGCGTGGTGGAGGTGACCACGTCGGCGTACGGCACCGGGTTCGCGTGCAGCCCCGCAGCGACCAGTCCGGCGAAGTGCGCCATGTCGACCCACAGGTGGGCGCCGGCCTCGTCGGCGATCCGGCGGAACTCGGCGAAGTCCAGCTCACGGGGGTATGCCGACCAGCCCGCGATGATCACCTTCGGGCGGTGCTCCTTGGCCAGCCGCTCGACCTCGGCCATGTCGACCAGGCCGGTGGCGGCGTCCACGTGGTAGGCGACCACGTTGAACTGCTTGCCGGAGAAGTTCAGGCGCATGCCGTGGGTCAGGTGGCCGCCGTGGGCGAGGTCCAGGCCGAGGATGGTGTCCCCGGGCTGGGCCAGCGCGAACAGGGCCGCCTGGTTCGCGGAGGCGCCGGAGTGGGGCTGGACGTTGGCGTACTCGGCGCCGAACAGCTCCTTGATCCGGTCGATGGCGATCTGCTCGGCGACGTCGACGTGCTCGCAGCCGCCGTAGTAGCGGCGGCCCGGGTAGCCCTCGGCGTACTTGTTGGTCAGCACCGAGCCCTGCGCCTCCATCACCGCGAGCGGCGCGAAGTTCTCGGAGGCGATCATCTCCAGCGTGGACTGCTGGCGGCCGAGCTCGGCGTCGACCGCGGCGGCGATCTCCGGGTCAAGCTCGTGCAGGGGCGTGTTCAGGGAGGTCATACGGCTACGACTCCTCAGCCGGCGTTCTGGGCGGTGTACTCGTCGGCGGAGAGCAGGTCGGCCGGCTCCTCCGTGACGCGCACCTTGAACAGCCAGCCGCCCTCGAAGGGGGCCGAGTTCACCAGCGACGGGTCGTTGACGACGTCCTCGTTGACCTCGGTGACCTCACCGGTGACCGGCGAGTACAGGTCCGAGACGGACTTGGTCGACTCCAGCTCGCCGCAGGTCTCGCCCGCGGTCACCGTGGAGCCGACCTCGGGGAGCTGGGCGTAGACCACATCGCCGAGCGCGTTGGCCGCGAACTCGGTGATGCCGACCGTCGAGACGCCGTCCTCGGCGGCCGACAGCCACTCGTGCTCCTTGCTGTAGCGCAGCTGCTGGGGGTTGCTCATGGCCTGAATTCTCCTGTACGCGCGGGAGTGCTGATGAAGGGGGACGGTGGAAACCGCTGGTGAGCAGCGGAAACGTGCGCGGGGTCACACAATGACCGCGCCCAGTGTCTACTTCTGGCGCTTGTAGAACGGCAGCGCCACGACCTCGTACGGCTCGTGGCTGCCCCGGATGTCCACGCCGACGCCCGCGGTGCCGGGCGCCGCGTGTGCCGCGTCGACGTAGGCCATGGCGATCGGCTTGCCCAGGGTGGGGGAGGGGGCGCCGGAGGTGACCTCGCCGATCACCTGGCCGCCCGCGACGACGGCGTACCCGGCACGCGGCACACGCCGGCCCTCGGCGATCAGCCCGACGAGGACCCGCGGCGGGTTCTCCTGAGCCCGGGCGGCGGCCTCGGTGAGCGCCTCGCGCCCGACGAAGTCGCCCTCCTTCTCGAACTTCACCACCCGGCCGAGCCCGGCGTCGAAGGGGGTGAGCGCGGTGGTCAGCTCGTGCCCGTACAGCGGCATGCCCGCCTCCAGGCGCAGGGTGTCCCGGCAGGACAGGCCGCAGGGGACCAGGCCGACGCCCTCGCCGGCCTTGGTCAGCGCCTGCCACAGCTCCACGGCGTGCTCCGGCTTCACGAACAGCTCGAAGCCGTCCTCGCCGGTGTAGCCGGTGCGGGCGATCAGCGCCGGGACGCCGGCGACGGTGCCGGGCAGGCCGGCGTAGTACTTGAGGCCGTCGAGGTCGGCGTCCGTGAGCGACCTCAGGATGCCGGGGGACTCCGGCCCCTGCACGGCGATCAGCGCGTACGCGTCCCGGTCGTCACGGACCTCGGCGTCGAAGCCGGCGGCGCGCTCGGTCAGCGCGTCCAGCACCACCTGGGCGTTGGAGGCGTTGGCGACGACCATGTACTCGGTCTCGGCGAGCCGGTAGACGATCAGGTCGTCCAGGATGCCGCCGTCGGCCTGGCAGATCATGGTGTAGCGGGCGCGGCCGACGCCGACGGAGGCGATGTTGCCGACCAGGGCGTAGTTGAGGAGGGCGGCGGCCTGCGGGCCGGTGACGGTGATCTCGCCCATGTGGGAGAGGTCGAACAGACCCGCCTTCGTACGCACGGCGATGTGCTCGTCGCGTTCGGAGCCGTAGCGCAGGGGCATGTCCCAGCCGGCGAAGTCGGTCATCGTCGCATCGAGCGAGCGATGCAGCGCGTCCAGCGCGGTATGGCGCAGCTCAAGGGGTTCGGTACTGCTCATCGGACGGTCGTCTCCCAGGAAAGCAGGACAGGCGAGGAACGTTCCTCCCCATCTGTCATCGGAACCTGAGAGGTTCGCCAGGACCGCCACAGGGACGATCACGGCTTGCACCTTGGGTGGAGCCACTGTCGCAGCGGCCCGCTTTTCAGATGTGCCTCGCCCGCGCGGTAACGGGGCCTGAGAGATTCAAGGGAGGGACTTGCTCCTTCGGCGTCCCGGCAGCAGTGCTGCCAGGAACTCTCCCGCGCGGATTCAAGCGGCCGGTATGCAGTTGGCGGCCACATCATTGCACGGCGGGCCGGCTTTTGTAACCGACCTGTGGCAGGACGCGGACCCCTTCGCCACCCTCGTTCATTACCTTCTCTTTACGCGTAGCGGGCAGGAAGATTACCGGGCCGACAGGGGAGGAAGATCACGATGAACAGCACCCCGGTGTACGCCACCGTCACCACCGGCATCGCCGTGCCCGGGCAGCGCACCGCCCCTTCCCCCGTCGTCCGCGACCTGCGCGACCGCGCCGGCCGCAGCCCGCACGCCCTGCTCTTCGGCCCCGAGGACCTGGTGGTGATCGCCGGCCTGCCCGGCAGCGGCAAGTCCACCCTGATGCGGCGCGCGGTCGCCGGGCGCCGCATCGACTCCCAGGACATGCGCGACCGCTTCGCGGCCCGCCTGCCCCGCGCGCTCCCGTACGCCCTCTACCGCCCGCTGGTCCGCCTCGCCCACTACGCCGTCCTGCGCCGCGCCCTGCGCACCGGCGAGGGCGTCGTCGTCCACGACTGCGGCACCCAGTCCTGGGTGCGCGCCTGGCTCGCCCGCGCGGCCCGCCGCCGCGGCGGCACCCTCCATCTGCTCCTGCTCGACGTCACGCCGGACACGGCCCGCGAGGGCCAGCGAACCCGCGGCCGGGCCGTCTCCCGCTACGCCTTCCGCCGCCACCGCCGTACGACCGCCCGGCTGCTCGCCGCGGTCGGGCGGGGCGAGCCGCCCGCGGGCTGCGGCTCCGCCGTGCTGCTGGACCGCGCGGCGGCGGACACCCTGCGGCGGATCGCATTCACCGGATGAGGGGGCCCAGGGCTGAGGGGGGCACAGGGCTGAGGGGGGCGATGAGCACCAGGGTGAGGGGGACGATATGCGCAGGGGCAGGGACTGTCACAGCCACCCGCTAGCCTTCTTGGTCACAGCAGAGATTTCCAGCAGGCGGTAGGCAGATGGACTTCCCGGCGGACATTCCCGCGGACTTCCCGGCACAGGCGCACCCCCAGCCGCACGGCGGCTGGCCCGGCAACGAGCTGGAGGAGGTGCTCTCGGCCTCCCTCGGCATACCCGCCGCGGCCGGCCGGATCATCGAGGTCCTGGGCCGCAGTCTGCTGTGGATCCCGCTGCCGAGCGGGGGCGGCCCCGACAGCGGCGCTCTGGACCTGCCCACGCTGGACATCGCCGGCCAGGCGTACGTCCCGGTGTTCAGCTCCGAGGAACAGCTGCGCCAGGCGGCCGGCTCCCACATGGCGTACACCATCGCTCCCGCCGTGGAGTTCGCCCGCGGTCTGCCCCCGCAGGTCGGCATCGCCGTGAACCCCGACGCTCTGGTCGGCATCCCGCTTCCGCCCGAGGCGGTGGCCGAGCTGTGCCGGGCCGGCCGCACCCCGCTCGACGGCCCCGGCACCGGCGGCCGGGTCCGCCTCTTCGAACCCGACTGGCAGGACGACCCGGTCGACTTCCTCTCCGCCGCGTCCGCCGAGTTCGCCGAGACCGGCGTGGTCCTCACCGCCCGCCGCTGCCTGGCCGCCATAGAGACCGACGACCCGGTGATGTTCGTCGGCGTGGAACTCTCCCAGTGGGAGGGCGACCTGCGCACGCTCCCCATGCAGGCCCTGGGCCGCGCCCTGGGCAAAGTCCCGGTCAAGTGGCCGATGAACCTGGTCCTCCTCGACGTGACGGACGACCCGGTGGCCGCATGGCTCAAGGCGAACGTCCGCCCCTTCTATCAATACGGTCACTAGAAGTACGGCCACCGGGTACGACGCGGGGGCAGCCGGCCCAGGGGCGCGGGGAACCGCGCGACGAGCCCCCCACACACCCGCACCCGCGCACGCACAGAAGGCCCGGAGCCACTGGGCGCTTAAGCTGTCTCCAAACGCGGGGCACGAAAAAGAGAAGGGCACGACAGGTGAGCGCGAGCCACAGCGGCAGCGTCGAGCACATGCTGCGCCAGGTCACGCCCGGACGCTACGACGCCTACGAGGCCCTGCTGCGTGCCCTCGCCACCCCGTCCGCCGGCCAGATCTGGATGCTCCTGTGGCACGGCCAGGCCGGCTCCCCGGACGCCCAGTACGGAAACATGGAGGTCGACGGCTTCCAGTACGCCCCCTGCGTCACCTCCGCCCAGGAACTCTCGGCCAGCGGCTGGAACCGGTCCTACGAGGTCGTCGAGGGGCTCGACGTGGCCCGCACCCTCTACCCGGACCACTACGGTCTCTGGCTCAACCCGCACGCCCCGGGCGGCGGCGTCGGCATCCCCTGGCTGGACCTGCGCCGCATCGCCACGGGCCTGGACCGCCAGCCCGCCGGCCCTCTCCGGCTGACCGAACCCGGCATCGAGATTCCGCAGTTCTACGCCCTGCTCGCGCAGAACGCCCATCGCACACCGGCCCTGCGCTCGCTGCGCCGCGCCTGGGTGCAGCCCGCGCTCGGCGCCCCGTATCTCGCCATCGGCCTGGACGTGTACGACACCTCGCCGGCCGCGGTCGACTCGGTGCGCGCGATGATGCAGCAGTCCGTCGGCGCGGTCCCGGAGGGCCTGCCGGTGTCGACGGTCGCGATGACCGACGAGTACGACCCGGTCGTGATGTGGATGCGGGCCAATGCCCGCCCGTTCTACGACCGTGACGCCCACGCCGCGCCACAGCCCCAGCTCCAGGCCTCTCCCCAGCAGCAGGCGCCCGTCGCCGGATACGGCTATCCACCGGTGCACGGCAGCTACTGACCTGGGCTCATCGCCCGTATGTCCCGTTTTGCCCACGCAGTTGTCCGGCCGGCTCTCGTCCGGTCGCCGTAACTTCCTGTCCGCATAACAGGAAACGCCTGCTTGCATCACGGTTGCGCATCCATTCCTCGTCAAGGCTGGCGGCTGATCGCGCAAGCGTTGAAGACTCCCCCTTCAAGGGGTTCGCCCCTGTGTACGACGGACTGTTTGATGCCGCTACCAGCGGCAAGTGCGGGCCGGCTACCGCCGGTTGAGAGGGGTCCCAGCCTGATGACGGCACCATTGCACGAGCCGACCGCGGAAGCGGCCCCGGGTGCGGCAGAGGAAGCGGCGGTCGCGGCCACCGACGCGAAGGCCGTTCAGGGCCGGTCCCTGGGCCGGATCGCCTGGGAACGCCTCAAGCGGGACAAACTGGCCCTCACGGGCGGCGTAGTCGTGCTCCTCCTCATCGTGGTCGCACTGCTCGCACCGGTGATCACGAGTCTCGTCGGTCAGGACCCGGACCTCTACCACCAGGGCCTGATCGACCCGCTGTTCAGCACCCCCAAGGGCTCGATGGGCGGCATCAGCGGCGACCACCTGCTCGGTGTCGAACCGGTCAACGGCCGCGACATCTTCGCCCGCATCCTCTACGGCGCCCGGATCTCGCTGCTCGTCGGCTTCCTGTCCGCCGTGGTCGCCGTCATCCTGGGCACCATCCTCGGCATCCTGGCGGGCTTCTTCGGCGGCTGGGTGGACTCGGTCATCAGCCGGGTCATGGACGGCCTCCTCGCCTTCCCGCAGCTGCTGTTCATCATCGCGCTGGTCTCCGTCATGCCCAACCAGATGCTGGGGCTCACCGGCACGGGCGTGCGTGTGTTCGTGATGATCCTGGTCATCGGCTTCTTCGGCTGGCCGTACATCGGCCGCGTGGTGCGCGGCCAGACGCTCTCGCTGCGCGAACGCGAGTACGTCGAGGCGGCCCGCTCGCTCGGCGCCGGGCAGCTCTACATCCTCTTCAAGGAGCTGCTGCCCAACCTCGTCGCGCCCATCATCGTGTACACGACGATGATGATCCCCACGAACATCCTGACCGAAGCGGCGCTCAGCTTCCTGGGTGTGGGCGTCAAGCCGCCCACCTCCTCCTGGGGACAGATGCTCTCGAGCGCGATCGACTACTACGACTCGGACCCCATGTACATGGTGATCCCGGGCGTGGCGATCTTCATCACGGTTCTGGCCTTCAACCTCTTCGGCGACGGCGTGCGGGACGCGCTCGACCCGAAGGCCTCCCGCTGAAGTGCCGTACCCCAAGCGTCCCGTGAGCTCTCCCACGGGGTCTCTCATCAAATCCGGAGGATCCGAGATCGTGAACACCCAACGCACCTCAGGGCGGCGCAAGCAGGCCCTTGCCGCTGCCGCAGTGGTCGCCGGGCTGCTGACCACGGCGGCGTGCGGCGGAGGCAACGGCGGCGGCTCGAAGGACGGCGCGGCCGGCTTCAACGCGGCGGTCAACAAGGTTGCCCAGGCCGACCAGGTCAAGAAGGGCGGCACGCTGAAGTTCGTGAGCACGCAGGACGCCGACTCGTGGGACACCACGCGCGGCTACTACGGGTTCATGTGGGACTTCTCGCGCTACTACAGCCGTCAGCTGGTCACCTACAAGACCGCGCCCGGTGCCGAGGGCGCCACGCTCACCCCGGACCTCGCCACCGACATGGGCAAGGTCTCGGACGGCGGCAAGACCTACACCTTCACGCTGCGTGACGGCGTCACCTGGGAGGACGGCAAGCCGATCACCTCCCAGGACGTCAAGTACGGCATCGAGCGCGTCTGGGCGCAGGACGTCCTGTCCGGCGGTCCGATCTACCTCCAGCAGATGCTGGACCCGAAGAACACCTACAAGGGTCCGTACAAGGACAGCGCCAAGGACCACCTGGGCCTGAAGGCGATCTCGACGCCGGACGCGAAGACGATCGTCTTCCACCTGCCTGCGCCCAACTCGGACTTCCTCCAGACGCTGGCGATGACCACGGGCTCCCCGGTCCGCCAGGACAAGGACACCAAGTCCAAGTACGGCCTGCACCCGTTCTCCTCGGGTCCGTACAAGTTCGAGTCGTACGCCCCGGGCAAGAACCTGGTCCTGGTCCGCAACGACAAGTGGCAGGCGTCCTCCGACCCGGTCCGCAAGGCGTACCCGGACAAGATCACCCTGGACATCTCCACCAACCAGGTCAACTCCGACCAGCAGCTGCTCAACGGCGACTACGACGTGGACGCCAGCCAGACCGGCCTGGGCCCGCAGGGCCGTCAGATCGCCCTGAAGCAGCACAAGGACAACCTGGACAACCCGGTCTCCGGCTTCATCCGCTACGCGGTCTTCCCGCAGAGCGTCAAGCCGTTCGACAACATCCACTGCCGCAAGGCCGTGATCTACGCCGCCGACCACGTGTCGCTGCAGACCGCCCGCGGTGGCCCCATCGCCGGTGGTGACATCGGCACCAACATGCTCCCGCCGTCGGTCGCCGGTGGCGAGGGCCAGAAGTACGACCCGTACCAGATCGCGACCAAGAACAAGAACGGCAACGCCGACCTGGCCAAGCAGGAGCTGAAGGCCTGCGGCAAGGCGGACGGCTTCTCCACCACCATCGCGGTCCGCAACAACAAGTCGCAGGAAGTGGCCACCGCCGAGTCCCTGCAGGCCGCGCTGAAGAAGGTCGGCATCAACGCCGACATCTACCAGTACGACGGCTCGCAGTCCCCGGGCATCATCGGCTCGCCCTCGAACGTGGCGAAGAAGAAGCTCGGCATCATCATCATGGGCTGGGGTCCGGACTTCCCGACCGTCCAGGGCTACGGCATCCCGCTGTGGAGCAGCAAGTACATCCTGCAGAGCGGTAACAACAACTACGCCCTGATCAAGGACAAGACGATCGACGGTCTCTTCGACCAGTACACCACCACGCTGGACAACTCGAAGAAGACCCAGCTCGCCACGGAGATCAACCACAAGGTCTCGGAGGGCGCGTACTACCTGCCCTTCACCTTCGAGCGGCTGCTCAACATCCGCTCCTCGCGTCTGGCCAACGTGTACACGACGAACGCGTACAGCGGTTACTACGACTTCGTCAACCTCGGCCTGAAGTCCACGAAGTAAACCCGGCACACCCGCCGTACGGCACGAAAGGCAGGTGAAGGCCGGCGCGGCGAGCCGCGGGCCCACCGGAAGATCTCCGGGGGCCCGCGGTCCGCGGCGGGCCGTTAGCTGTGCTCGCTTACCTCATCAGGCGGCTGTTCGCCGCCGCAGTGATGCTGGTGGTCATCATCCTGGTGGTCTTCAGCATCTTCTTCCTCGTCCCCAAGTGGGCGGGCGTGGACATCGCCACGAGCTTCGTGGGCAAGCAGGCAGACCCGCACGCCGTCGAGGCGGTGCGCGAGAAGCTGGGTCTGGGCGACCCGATCTACGTCCAGGTCTGGCACTTCTTCAAGGGCATCTTCGTCGGCCGCACCTTCTCGGCCGGCGGTGACGTCACCCACTGCGCCGCGCCGTGCTTCGGCTACTCCTTCCGCAGCGAGCAGGCCGTCTGGCCGGTGCTGACCGACCGCTTCCCGGTGACCCTGGGGCTCGCGCTCGGTGCCGCCGTGCTGTGGCTGGTCTTCGGTGTCGCGGCGGGTGTGCTCTCCGCCCTCAAGCGGGGCAGCATCTGGGACCGCGGCGCGATGGTCGTCGCCCTCAGCGGCGTGTCCCTGCCGATCTACTTCACGGGCATGCTCGCCTCGGCGATCTTCGTCTTCGGACTGAACTGGTTCGGCCCCAAGTACATCCCGCTCGGCGACAGCGTCTCGGGCTACTTCGGAAGCATGATCCTGCCCTGGGTCACCCTCGCCTTCCTGTACGCGGCGATGTACGCCCGTATCACCCGCGCCACCATGCTGGAGATCCTCGGCGAGGACTACATCCGTACCGCCCGCGCCAAGGGCCTCACGGAGCCGGTCGTCATCGGCAAGCACGCCATGCGGTCCACGATGACCCCGATCCTGACCATGCTCGGCATGGACCTCGGCGCCCTCATCGGCGGCGCGATCCTCACCGAGACCACGTTCAGCATCCCCGGCCTCGGCCAGGCGGTGCTGACCGCCATCAAGAACCAGGACCTGCCCATCATCCTGGGCGTGACCCTGATCACCTCCCTCGCGGTGCTCATCGCCAACCTCGCGGTGGACATCCTGTACGCCGTGATCGACCCCCGAGTGAGGCTCGCATGACCGAACTCAGCAAGACCGGAGCGGCCGTGGGCGAGCCCACCAGCTCCTCGCCCGCGCCGAGTTCCTTCCTCGAAGTGCGCGACCTGAAGGTGCACTTCCCGACCGACGACGGCCTCGTGAAGTCCGTCGACGGGCTCAGCTTCAAGCTGGAGAAGGGCAAGACCCTCGGCATCGTGGGCGAGTCGGGTTCCGGCAAGTCCGTGACCTCGCTCGGCATCATGGGCCTGCACACCGCCGGCCAGTACGGCAAGCGCAAGGCGCAGATCTCCGGCGAGATCTGGCTGAACGGCACCGAGCTGCTGTCCGCCGACCCCGACCACGTGCGCAAGATGCGTGGCCGCGAGATGGCGATGATCTTCCAGGATCCGCTGTCGGCGCTGCACCCGTACTACACGATCGGCGCGCAGATCGTGGAGGCCTACCGGATCCACCACGACGTCGACAAGAAGACCGCCAAGCGTCGTGCGGTCGAGATGCTCGACCGCGTGGGCATCCCGCAGCCGGACAAGCGGGTGGACAACTACCCGCACGAGTTCTCCGGTGGTATGCGCCAGCGCGCCATGATCGCCATGTCCCTGGTGAACAACCCCGAGCTGCTCATCGCGGACGAGCCGACCACCGCGCTCGACGTGACGGTCCAGGCGCAGATCCTGGACCTGATCCGCGACCTGCAGAAGGAGTTCGGCTCCGCGGTCATCATCATCACCCACGACCTGGGCGTCGTCGCCGAACTCGCCGACGACATCCTGGTGATGTACGGCGGCCGCTGCGTCGAGCGCGGTCCCGCCGAGAAGGTGTTCTACGAGCCCCGCCACCCCTACACCTGGGGTCTGCTCGGCTCGATGCCGCGCCTGGACCGCGACCAGCAGGAGCGCCTGATCCCGGTCAAGGGCTCCCCGCCCTCGCTGATCAACATCCCGTCCGGCTGCGCCTTCAACCCGCGCTGCCCGTACGCGGACCTCCCGAAGGACAACCTGACCCGCACGGTCCGCCCCGAGCTGACCGAGGTCGGCGACAAGCACTGGGCCGCCTGCCACATGTCGCAGGAGCAGCGGGAACGGATCTGGACCGAAGAGATTGCGCCGAAGCTGTGAGTGAGAACGCAGAGGACAAAGCAGGGGGCATCCCCGCACAGGGCGACGGCGCGGAAGAGAAGTCCGCCGGTACGGCCACGCTCACGAAGGACGCCGCTCCCGGCGAGATCCTGCTCAAGGTGACCGGGCTGCAGAAGCACTTCCCCATCAAGAAGGGCCTGCTCCAGCGGCAGGTCGGCGCCGTGCGCGCGGTCGACGGGATCGACTTCGAGGTGCGCTCCGGCGAGACCCTCGGTGTCGTGGGCGAGTCGGGCTGCGGCAAGTCGACGATGGGCCGGCTGATCACCCGGCTGCTCGAACCGACCGCCGGCACCATCGAGTTCGAGGGCAAGGACATCACGCACCTCGGCGTGACCGGGATGCGTCCCTTGCGCCGCGACGTGCAGATGATCTTCCAGGACCCGTACTCGTCGCTGAACCCGCGCCACACCATCGGCACGATCGTCGGGGCCCCCTTCCGGCTCCAGGGCGTCGAGCCCGAGGGCGGCATCAAGAAGGAAGTGCAGCGGCTGCTGTCGGTGGTCGGTCTCAACCCCGAGCACTACAACCGCTATCCGCACGAGTTCTCCGGCGGTCAGCGCCAGCGCATCGGCATCGCCCGCGCGCTCGCCCTGAAGCCGAAGCTCGTCGTCGCGGACGAGCCGGTCTCCGCGCTGGACGTGTCGATCCAGGCGCAGGTCGTGAACCTCATGGACGACCTCCAGGAGGAACTCGGCCTGACGTACGTGATCATCGCGCACGACCTCTCGGTCGTCCGGCACGTCTCGGACCGCATCGCGGTGATGTACCTCGGCAAGATCGTCGAACTGGCCGACCGGGACTCGCTGTACAAGGCGCCGATGCACCCGTACACCAAGGCGCTGATGTCGGCGGTGCCGATCCCGGACCCGGCGCGCAAGAACGCGAAGAGCGAGCGCATCCTGCTCAAGGGTGACGTGCCCTCGCCGATCGCGCCGCCCTCGGGCTGCCGGTTCCACACCCGGTGCTGGAAGGCGACGGAGATCTGCCGGACCACCGAGCCGGCGCTGCTGGAGCTGCAGCCCGGTCAGCGGGTGGCCTGCCACCACCCGGAGAACTTCGAGGACCAGGCCCCGCAGGACACGGTGCTGCTGACCGCCGCGAAGGAGGCGGCGGAACTGGTCGCCGACGAGGTCCTCGCGGAGTCGGCGGAGACGTCGGCGGCAGTGGCGGCGGAGCTGGCCGAGGGAAGCGGCGAGGAGTCCGCCGAGGCCGGTGCCGAGGAGGCAGATGCCGAAGAGGCCTCTGCAGAGGCTTCCGAGGAGCCGGCCGCGGGTTCCGGGACCGAGTCCCAGGAGTCAACCGACAAGTAGCGCATGACAGTCCGGCAAAGTCATGCACATGCCTGAACGGGAGAGTGCAGAGTCGTCCGTGTCCGACCACTGATCGGTACACGCTCGAAAGGGACGACCATGGCACTCTCCCGTTCGGCACGCCTGGGGGCCGTCGCGACCGCGGCGGCCTCCTTCCTCGTCATCGGCGCTTCCCCCGCCCCCACTCCGGGCGCCCCCGGCATCGGTGACCCCTACTTCCCCCGCCTCGGCAACGGCGGATTCGACGCCCTGCACTACGGCCTCGACATCGCCTACGCCCCGGACACCGGCCGCCTTGACGGCCGTACCACCCTCACCGCCCGCGCCACGCAGAACCTGTCGTCGTTCGACCTGGACCTGCAGCAGTTGCAGATCACCAGGGTCGAAGTGAACGGCAGACGGGCCGAGTTCACGCGGGACGGCGACGAGGTGACGGTCACACCCCGCCGAAGCCTGGCGCGCGGGCGTACCTTCACGGTCACCGTCACCTACGGCGGCACACCCCAGCCCCTCAGCGGGCCCATCGTGTTCGGCTCCAAGTACGGCTGGATGAAGACCGCCGACGGTGTCTTCGTCGCCTGTGAGCCCAACGCCGCCTCCACCTGGTTCCCGTCCAGCGACCACCCCTCCGACAAAGCCACCTACGACATCCGGATCAAGGCGCCGAAGGGCCTGACCGGCGTCTCCAACGGCCGGCTCGTGTCGACGTACGACAAGGGCGGCTCGACGTACACCCACTGGCGCGAGTCGAAGCCGATGGCGACCTACCTCGCCACCGCCACCATCGGCAGGTTCGACGTGCGCACCGGCCGCACCCCGGGCGGCATCCCGGTCTACGTCGCGATCGATCCCGTCCTGAAGAACAGCAGCAGCGTCGACGTGTACGCCGTGACCGCCGCCGCGACCGACTACTGGTCGCACGTCTTCGGGCCGTACCCGTTCGAGGAGACCGGTGCGATCGTCGACGACATGCCCGAGGCCGGGTTCTCGCTGGAGGTGCAGAGCAAGCCCGCCTACTCGGCCGTGCGCAGCGAGACGACCATCGTGCACGAGTTGGCCCACCAGTGGTTCGGCGACTCGGTGAGCGTGGCCCGGTGGAAGGACATCTGGCTCAACGAGGGCTTCGCCAGCTACGCCCAGTGGCTGTGGGCGGAGCACCAGGGCACGCGCTCGGCCCACGACTCCTTCCTCGCCGCCTACAACGCCCGTCCGGCGGACTCCGGCTTCTGGCAGATCGAGGTCGCCGACCCGCAGCGCGACACGATGTTCTCCTCCGCCGTCTACCAGCGCGGCGCGATGACGCTCCAGGCACTGCGCGAACGCATCGGCGACAAGGCCTTCTTCAGGCTGCTGCCCGCCTGGACCAGGCTCCACCGGTACGGCGACGCGGACACCGCCGGCTTCATCCGCCTCGCCGAGCGCGTCAGCGGGCAGAAGCTGGACGACCTGTTCGACACCTGGCTGTTCACCACAGGGAGACCGGCCTTGTGAGCCTGGCTTTGTAAGGTTCACGCCCTTCGGCAGGTGAGAATACCGGGGTGCAGCTCCAGCAACTCTTCAGTCCCTCCGTCCAGCACACGCTCGATGTCATCGGCATCTTCGTGTTCGCGATCTCCGGCGCCCTGCTGGCCGTCCGGAAGAACTTCGACGTGTTCGGCATCGCCGTGCTCGCCGAGGTCACCGCGCTGGGCGGAGGGCTGTTCCGCGACCTGGTCATCGGCGCCGTGCCCCCGGCAGCCTTCACCGACCTCGGGTACTTCCTCACCCCGCTGTTCGCCGCGCTGGTCGTCTTCTTCCTGCATCCGCACGTGGAACGCATCCAGGCGGCGGTGCTGGTCTTCGACGCGGCCGGCCTCGGCCTGTTCTGCGTCAGCGGGACGACCAAGGCGTACAGCTACGGCCTCAACCTGACCGCGTCGGCGACCCTGGGTCTCGCCACCGCGGTCGGCGGCGGTGTGCTGCGCGATGTGCTCGCCAACGAGGTGCCCTCACTACTGCGCTGGGACCGCGATCTGTACGCGGTCCCAGCGATCGTGGGCTCCACCATGGTGGTGCTGTGCCTGCGCTATGACGCCCTGACCCCCCTCACCAGTGGGCTCGCGGCCGTCACCGCTTTTGTGCTGCGCCTGCTCGCGATGCGGTTCCACTGGCGAGCTCCGCGCGCGTGGAACCGCCGTTCGACGGTGACTGAGGAGTAGTGCCGGTGGTTCCGGCGGCGTTCCCGGTGGGAGAACCCGTGGTCCCACCGAGAGAGCGGTCCTGCCCCTTGGCGTGGTTCTGGCCCATCTGCAGGGTCAGCCAGCGGAACACCGCGCCGACCTGGGGCCGCCACAGCGCCATGTTGTGGCCGCCCGCGCTGCGCGGCAGGAATACCACGTGCACGGTGGTCGGTGCCTTGGCGACGGACTCCAGCGCCAAGCCCGCCTCGTAGCCGTCGCGGGACTCGCCGGAGACGTAGAGCGCGATCCGGGGCGGCACGGCCGCCTTCTTCAGGATCAGATAGGGGTTGTTCTGGGCCCGCAGGGTTGGGTTCTGCGCCGCGAGGGAGTTGCGCTCGCCGATCGGGTCGTTGTAGCCGGACAGGCTCACCCCGGCCCGGTACCGGTCCGGGTGCGCCACGGCCAGCTTGACCGCGCAGTGGGCGCCTGCGGAGTAACCGGCCACGGCCCAGCCCTGCGGCGCCGGCTGGGCACGGAAGTTGTCCATGACCATCTTCGGCACGTCGATGCTGAGCCAGGTGTCGGCGTTGACCTGACCGGGGATGTTCGCGCAGCCGGTGTCCACGCCGGCCAGCAGGTTGGTGCGCGGGGCGACCATGATGAAGGGCGCCACCTGGCCGCTCTGCATCATCGGCAGCAGCTGCTCGTGCGCCCTCATGGAACCGAACCAGGCCTTCGCCGAACCGGGGTAGCCCGGCAGCACCTCCACCACCGGGAACTTCTTGTGGCGGTAGGCGGGGTCGTTGTACTGCGGCGGCAGCCAGACGTAGACCTCGGCGTTCACACCCGAGACCCGGCCCTTGAGCTGGGTGATGCGCAC
Source organism: Streptomyces sp. NPDC053069 (assembly GCF_044546895.1). Taxonomy (NCBI): domain Bacteria; kingdom Bacillati; phylum Actinomycetota; class Actinomycetes; order Kitasatosporales; family Streptomycetaceae; genus Streptomyces; species Streptomyces sp. NPDC053069. The sequence goes on from NZ_JBITZN010000009.1 coordinate 20,454, forward strand.
CCCGCCGGCCGCACTCATCCCGGGTCCGGAGGCTGCGGTGAAGGTCTGCTTGACCTTGGGCAACCGTTTCACCGCTATGCCGCCGGTGCCGTCCCGGCCCAGGTCCCGGGCCTGCTGGACGTGGTTGCCGGTGCCGAGCAGATCGGCCCAGTTGTCGTACAGGTTGTTCTGGTTGTTGACCAGAACGAAGATCAGTGCGACGGCGGTGCCTTGGGCGAACAGCAGCATCAGCACGCGGGCGGCGGCACGCAGGGGCTTGGGCCCGCGCACTCGCGACCACAGCACGAGCGGCAGTATCAGTGCAACCACGGCCAGCACAATGGTCGTGTAGAGGAACGGAGTCCCGGTGAGGCTCATGCCCCCATAGATGGAAATCAGGCCTCCAAGGTTGTGGACGAGTCGGCACACTTACCGAGAAATTGCCGGAACCTCACCCGGCAGACGGATCCGGGGCCCTCGGGTGCCCTGATAGGTGACTCGAAAAGCTACCGCTTAGTAGTTTCCTATTGTACCGTTCATCCATGTCAGAAGCAGCTTCCGCCCCCGCCGCACAGGCCGTGATCGGCGACAGCGAGTTCGACCGCGACACGGCGGTCACCCGACGCGAGCCCGGTGTCTATGACATCGACCTCTCGGCCGGCTGGACGATCTTCGACGCCGTGAACGGCGGCTACCTGCTGGCTGTGCTCGGCCGGGCCCTCTCGGACACCCTTCCGCACCCGGACCCCTTCACCGTCTCCGCGTACTACCTGACCGCCTCCCGGCCCGGCCCGGCGGTCGTCCGCACGCAAACGGTCCGCACGGGCCGCACCCTCTCCACGGGCCAGGCCTCCCTCCTCCAGTACGACGACGAGGGCAACGAGGTCGAACGCATCCGCGTCCTCGCCTCCTACGGCGACCTCGCCACCCTCCCCGACGACGTCCGCACGACCGCCGCCCCGCCCGCGATCCCGCCCCTCGACCAGTGCTTCGGCCCGGAGGACGCTCCCTCCGACGTCCGACTGCCGTCGGGTGGGACGCCGATCGAGGGCGGCTCGTCGATCGCCGACCGCCTGATGCTCAAGCTGGACCCCTCGACCCTGGGCTGGGCGCTTGGCGCGCCCTCCGGCAAGGGAGAGATGCGCGCCTGGTTCGGGCTGGCCGACGGCCGTGACGCCGACCCGCTGTCGCTGCTGCTGGCGGTGGACGCCCTGCCGCCCACGGCCTTCGAGCTCGGCCTGAAGGGCTGGGTGCCCACGGTCGAACTCACCGTCCACGTCCGCCGCCGTCCCGCCCCCGGCCCGCTGCGGGTGTCCATCACCACCCGCAACCTGGCCGGCGGCTTCCTGGAGGAGGACGCCGAGGTCTGGGACAGCGAGGGCAACCTGGTCGCCCAGTCCCGCCAGCTGGCCCGGGTCGGGCTCGGCTGAGCGGAGGCCTCCGGCCGGCGGGACGGCTGTGGTCCGGGTTCGGCCGAGCGGTGGCCTCCGGTCCGAGGGGGCGCTGCGGTCAGGGCTCGGCTGAATGGCCCGGTGGGGCCCGGCCGGAGAAAAGCCTGCGGTGCGGGCGGTCGGGGCGGTTGTGGGTCCGGCCCGCTGTGGTGGCGGGCGTCAGGCGCGGCTGAGCGGGGCGCGGCCGAGCCAGGCGGCCAGCTGCTCGTAGAGATCGGCGCCCTCGGGTGTGGGGCGGCGGGTGTCGAAGGGGGTGTCCTCGTCGCGGGGGCGGGAGTCGGGCAGCACCTGGCGGGCGGTGGTGAGCGCGAACCGGGCCAGTTCCGGGTCGAGCCGGTGCGGGTGCCCGAGGGCCTCGGCGAGGTCCCAGGTGTGCGTCACGATCTCCATCACATAGCCCGAGAGCGCCGCGTGGCCCGGTACCTCACCCCACGGCACCCGCACCGGGGCCGTCATCCGCTCGTCGCTCTCCCAGGCCTTCAGCACCCGGACGCGCACCTCGTCGTAGGCCGCCGCCCAGCCGTCGTCCTCGACACCGTCGGCGACGGGCTGCACGGCGAGTCCGTCGCCGCCCTCGCCGACCACGGCGATCCGCCGGGTGCCGCCGACGATGTGGCTCAGCAGGGCCCGTACGTCGAACTCGGTACACGGCGTGGGACCGTCGAGCTGGTCCGGCCGTACGGTCCTGATCAGGGCCGCCGCCTGGTCGGTGGCGCGGGCGTAGAAGGGGCGCGGGTCGATGAACTCGCTGCTCGTGCTGGTGGTCATGGTGTGCCTCTCGGTAGGTCGGTGCGCCGAGGATGGCGCGATAACCTGACACCCGCCGTCAACATTTGCGCGGGAATCCGTCCGGGCGGGATTCTGGGCCCGTGAAGTCCGACCGGCTCTTGTCGATCCTGTTGCTCCTGCAGACCCGGGGCCGTGTCCCCGCGCACGAACTCGCCGACCGGCTGGAGGTGTCGGTCCGCACCATCTACCGGGACGTCGAGGCCCTGTCGGCCTCCGGCGTCCCGGTGTACGCCGAGCGCGGCCGGCACGGCGGCATCGAACTCCTCGCCGGTTTCCGCACCGACGTCACCGGACTGACCGCCGACGAGTCCCGCGCCCTGTTCATCCTGGCCGCCCAGGGCGCGCACGCCGCGCTCGGGCTCGACGCGGCCCTCGGCTCCGCCCTGCGCAAGGTGATGGCCGCGCTCCCGGCGCCGCACCGGCCCGCCGCCGAGGTGACCAGCCGCCGCATCCTGGTCGACGCCACCCGCTGGATGAGCGGCCCCCAGCAGTCCGTCGACCTGGAGGTGCTCCAGGACGCGGTGTTCTCCGACCGGCGCCTGAAGCTGCACTACCGGCACAGCGGGGCGCGGGAGCCGCGGACGTACACCGTGGACCCGTACGGCCTGGTCGCCAAGGCCGGGGTCTGGTACCTGGTCGCCGACCGGCGCGGGGAGCCGCGGCTGTTCCGGGCCGACCGGATCCGCTCCGCCCGCCCGCTGGACGAGCCGGTACGGCGCCGGCCCGGGGTCGAACTCGCCGACGCCTGGGAGGCGTTGCGGCGTCAGGTGGAGGAGGGGCAGGGCGGGATCGAGGTCACCGTACGGGTCCGGCGCGAGCGGCTCGACATGTTCCAGCGGGTGGCCGCCGCCCAGCTGACGGCGGTGCCGGACGACGACGGCGAGAGCGAGTGGGTCACCGCCCGGCTGACCTACCCGGTGCTGCGCGCGGTCCGCCAACTCCTCGGGTTCTCCGACCAGGTGGAGCTGCTGGACCCGCCCGAGGCCCGCGCCGAACTGCTGGCGGCGGCTCGTTCCGTCACGGCCCTGTACGAGGAGGGCGGGGCCCGGAATTGACCGCCGACGGACAGGAATGCACCGCCTCTCAGTCCGTCCAGTGGCTGCGGCCGATGCTGATGAGCCGCAGCTGCCGGGTGGCGAGCTGCGCGACGCGCTCCCGCTCCTCCGCCGGGGATTCCAGTGCTTCCAGGAACAGGGAGGCGGTGATGAGCATCTGGTCGACGTAGAGATGCGCGAGCATCAGCAGGTCGTCGTCCTTCCAGCCCGCGGCCTCGGTGTCCTTGGCCAGCTCGGCCTTCACCTCCTCGGCGAAACGGACCAGTTGGGCCCGGATCGCCTCCCGCACCGGCTGTACCCCGCCATGTCGTTCCCGGGCGATAAACCGGACATGTGCGGGGTACGCGTCTACATGGCGGGCGATCAACTCGATGGCGCGCGTGATGCGTTCCTCGCTGTCGCCCGTCGTGGACACCGTCGTCCGCACCATCGGGTGCAGGCTGCCCAGTGCCTCGTCGACCAGCGCCACGCCCAGGTCGGCGGTCGAGCGGAAGTGCCGGTAGAAGGCGGTCGGGGCAACGCCGACGGCCCGGGTGACCTCGCGCAGGCCCAGGCTGCTCAGGCTCTGCTCCTCCAGCAGCGCGAGCGCCGCGTCGAGGAACGCCTGCCGGGTCTTCTGTTTCTGGGCCTGCCGGATGCCGAGGGTGTGACTCATGTCATCCAGTTAACAACTGTTCTCCGGAATTGGAAAGCCGTGGAACGCGCTAGAGTAGAAGTCAGTGAACAACTGTTACTACAACTGTTCACCGAAACTTCACACCGGCCCTGTACGAGGTATCTAGGAGGGGGGATCCGATCCCATGCTGTTCCTCGTCGCCGCACTCATGCTGCTCGGTGTCGTGCTGGGCACCGTCGCCCACGCGCCGCTGACCGTCACCGCCGCCGTCGCCGCGGTCATCGCCGTCTGGCTCGCCGTCTTCGCGATCCGCGAGCGCGTCGGCCGCCGGCGCCGTACGCCGGCCAACTGACCGTCCTCCACGGACCGTCCACCACGACTTCCAGGAGCTGAGCACCATGCAACTCACCGCACCGGTCACGAGCCGCGACGACACCCGGCCGGCCGCCCGTGATGCCGACGGCATGGCCGTGGCGTCCTTCATCCTCGGCCTTCTCGGCCTGCTCGTCCTCAACATCTTCCTCGGCCCGATCGCCATCGCCCTGGCCGCGGTGTCCCTCTGGCGCGGCACCACCCGCCGCGGCCGAGCCTGGCTGGGCCTCGCCCTGGGCGCAGCCGACCTGGCGGTCCTGGTGATCGCGATGCAGCTGTCCCACACGCTCTCGTGGAGCCTGTGACCCCGTCCGCCAACGCCTGACCGCCGCAGGCGACGGGCGTCGTTCCGCCGCCCGCACCGGGTCGCAGCCGGCCGCCGCGCTCCCCACGCCGTCCTGCCGTGGGCAGTCGTTCCGCACGGCGGAACGGGTGGGCACGGCCGACTGTGCCGGGCATCTCGTCACCAAGCCCCGGTGCAGCCGACGCAAGACGCTCCAGTCCGGGGCGGCCTCACGGCCGAGGCGAGCGGCAAGGGGGCCGTAGAATCAGGGCACCATGGCTTACCTCGACCACGCCGCGACAACCCCCATGCTCCCGGAGGCGGCAGAGGCCCTGACCGCCCAGTTGAGCATCACGGGCAACGCCTCGTCCCTCCACGCATCCGGCCGCCAGGCACGCCGCACGGTCGAGGAGTCCCGCGAAACCCTCGCGGAAGCGCTCGGCGCCCGCCCCAGCGAGGTCGTCTTCACCTCGGGCGGCACCGAGGCGGACAACCTCGCCGTCAAAGGCCTGTACTGGTCCCGCCGCGCCGCCGACCCGGCCCGCACCCGCGTCCTGGCCAGCCCCGTCGAACACCACGCCGTACTCGACGCCGTCCACTGGCTCGGCGAACACGAGGGTGCGACGGTCGAGTACCTCCCCGTCGACACCTACGGCCGTGTCCACCCCGAGGCCCTGCGCGAGGCCGTCGCCCGCAACCCCCACGACGTCGCCCTGGTCACCGTGATGTGGGCCAACAACGAGATCGGCACCATCCTGCCGGTCCGTGAACTCGCCGAAGTGGCCGCCGAGTTCGGCATCCCGATGCATGCCGACGCCGTGCAGGCCCTCGGTCAGGTCCCGGTCGACTTCGCCGCCTCCGGCCTCGCCGCGATGACCGTCTCCGGGCACAAGATCGGCGGCCCGTACGGCATCGGCGCGCTGCTGCTCGGCCGTGACCACACCCCCGTACCCGTCCTGCACGGCGGCGGCCAGGAACGGCACGTCCGCTCCGGCACCCTCGACGTCCCCGCCGTCGCCTCCTTCGCCGTCGCCGGCCGGCTCGCCACCGAGCGCCGCGCGTGGTTCGCCCGCGAGATCGGCGCCCTGCGGGACCAGCTGATCGACGCCGTGCGTACGGCCGTGCCGGACGCGATCCTCGGCGGCGACCCGGCCCCCGAGGGCCGCCTGCCGGCCAACGCGCACTTCACCTTCCCCGGCTGCGAGGGCGACTCCCTGCTGCTCCTGCTGGACGCCCAGGGCATCGAGTGCTCGACCGGGTCCGCCTGCACCGCGGGCGTCGCCCAGCCCAGTCATGTGCTGCTCGCCACCGGCACCGACCCGGACCTGGCCCGCGGCACCCTGCGTTTCTCCCTCGGTCACACCTCCACGGAGGCGGACGTCGAGGCGGTCGCGAAGGCGATCGGCCCGGCGGTTCAGCGGGCGCGCGCGGCCGGTCTCAGCTGACGTCGGGATGTCCGGCACGTGATCGAACGCCCGGGACGCGAAAGCGACCTACGAGGCGGGTTCCCTTCGCCGGCATTGTCCGGATCAGGTGATGGGGGTCGCCGTCGGGTCCAGTCCTTGCGACCTTCTGGCCTCTCAGCCCGAGCGTCGATGTCGGCACCAGCGGAGACGGTGTACCTCTCGTTGAAGAGATCATGTATCTCTCGCTGACGTCGGCTACTCCGCTTGAACTCCCTCACTCGTCCCGTAGGTCTGACATTCAGGATAGAACCGCACCTACCGGACAAAAAAGGGCCTAGGTCTTGATTTTTTTCAGGTATCTCTCCCAGTCCCAGTGCGGCCCCGGATCGGTGTGGTCCGTCCCCGGCACCTCCACGTGCCCGATGACGTGCTCGCGGTCCACCGGTATGCCGTACCGCCCGCATATCGCCGCCGTCAGCCGCGCCGAGGACGCGTACATGGCGTCCGTGAAGGAGGAGGCGTCGTCCACGAAGCCCTCGTGCTCGATGCCGATACTGCGCTCGTTGTACGCCCGGTTGCCCGCGTGGAAGGCCACGTCCAGCTCCCGAATCAGCTGGGTGATCCGGCCGTCCCTGCGCACGATGTAGTGCGCCGCCGCACCGTGCGCCGGGTCCTGGAAGACCTTCACCGCGCTCGCGTAGTCGCCCTGCGTGACATGGATGACGACCCGGTCCACGGAATAGTCGTCCGGCCGGTCCGCCCGCCGGTAGTTGGCCGGGGACGCCGGCACCCAGCGCGCGCCCCGGAAGTCCACGGCACCCGCCACCCGGGGCTTCTCGACCCCCGGCAGCCGCCACCACAGGTGCGACAGCTCCTCGCGGGCCAGCACGGCCGTGCCCACGGCGGCCGCCGCACCGCCGACGAGCAGCGCCCGCCGTCCCAGCCGCCGATCCGCGTCGCTCATGCCCTCCCCTTCCGCCTCCGTACCGCACCCGTTCCACACCCCGGCTCGCACCCCGGTACGCCCCCTGTGATCGTCAACGGATGTCCGGCGGCCCCGGTTCCCGCCGCCCCGTACCCTGGAAGGGCTATGACTGAGACCCCGCAGCGCCCCCTCCGCGTCCTCGCCGCCATGTCCGGTGGAGTCGACTCCGCCGTAGCCGCCGCGCGTGCCGCGGAAGCCGGCCATGACGTCACCGGCGTCCACCTCGCGCTCTCCGCGAACCCGCAGTCCTTCCGGACCGGCGCGCGGGGCTGTTGCACCATTGAGGATTCGCGGGACGCCCGCCGCGCGGCCGACGTCATCGGCATCCCCTTCTACGTCTGGGACCTCGCCGACCGCTTCCGCGAGGACGTGGTCGAGGACTTCATCGCCGAGTACGAGGCCGGCCGCACCCCCAACCCCTGCCTGCGCTGCAACGAGAAGATCAAGTTCGCCGCGCTGCTGGACAAGGCCCTCGCCCTCGGCTTCGACGCGGTCTGCACCGGCCACTACGCCCAGGTCGTCGTCCGCGAGGACGGCTCCCGTGAACTGCACCGCGCCTCCGACATGGCGAAGGACCAGTCGTACGTCCTCGGCGTGCTGGACGAGAAGCAGCTCGCCCACGCGATGTTCCCGCTCGGCGACACGGTCACCACCAAGGAGGAGATCCGCGCGGAGGCCGAGCGCCGGGGCCTCGCGGTGGCCAAGAAGCCCGACTCGCACGACATCTGCTTCATCGCCGACGGCGACACCCAGGGCTTCCTCGCGAACCGGCTGGGCAAGGCGGAGGGCGACATCGTCGACGAGTCCGGCGCCAAGCTGGGCACGCACGAGGGTGCGTACGGCTTCACCATCGGCCAGCGCAAGGGCCTGCGCATCGGCACTCCGGCCCCCGACGGCAAGCCCCGCTACGTCCTCGACATCTCCCCGGTCACCAACACCGTCACGGTCGGCCCCGCCGCCGCCCTGGACGTCGTCGCCCTCACCGCGATCAAGCCCCGCTGGTGCGGCACCGCCCCCACCGGCACCGGCGTCTACACCGCCCAGCTGCGCGCCCACGGCGGCGAGACCGAGGTCACCGCGGAACCGGTCGACGGCGAGCTGCGCGTGACCTTCACCGAGCCGGTCCGCGGCGTCGCCCCCGGCCAGGCGATCGTCCTGTACGACGGCACGCGCGTGGTGGGTTCGGCGACGATCGCGACGACCACGCGCGCGACGGCCGCAGCGGTGTAGCCGTCGCTACTGCGTCAGGAAATCGGCCAGCACCGGTCCGAGCACATCCGGCTCCACCATGTGGGTCTGGCCCTCCAGCTCGCGGTACGCACCCTCGGGCACCGCTCTGGAGACCTCCCGGGCAGCCTCGCGCATCCAGTCCGGGCTCGCCCCGCCCGCGACCACCAGCACGGGCACGGAGATCGCGGCGATCCGGTCCCGGGGGAGCAGGCCGTCGCCGATGACCGCGTCGTCGTACGCGAGGCTCGGCGCGACGGCCTCCATACCGGCCCACATCGGCGACTGGCGGGCGCCCCGGATGACCTCCTCGCCGAGGCCCGTCAGCCGCAGGAACAGCTCCACCGCGTCCCCGCGCCGGCCCTCCGCGAGCGCCTTGTTCAGCTGATCCTTGTACGTGGCCTCCCGCTCGGCGCCACCCGGCAGGAAGTCGGCGTACGGCACCTCGTACACGGCGGCCCGGGCGGCCGGCAGCCCGCTCGCCAGCGCCTCCAGCACCAGCGCGCCGCCCGAGGAGACCCCGAAGAGCGCCGCCTCGCCGCCCACGGCGTCGATCAGTGCGGCCAGGTCCTCGATTTCACGCTCGACGACGTACGGCTTGGTGTCGCCGCTCTCGCCGCGGCCCCGGCGGTCGTAGACGACGGCCGTGCAGCGGCCCGCGAGCCGCTGGGCCAGGGGTGCCACTGTGCCCCCGGTGGACATGGCGCCGCTCACCAGGATCACCGTGGGCCCCTGGCCGATCACTTCGTACGCGAGGGACGTGCCGTCGCGGGAAGTCGTCTTCTTGTCCATGCCCGTGCAGACTGCCGCACCGGCATCGGCTCATCGGTCACGACACGTCGGTTTCGTAGAAGCAGAAGTGATCCTTGATCGCGGCGACGTCCGGCTTCGGGTCCGGGTACGCCCAGACCAGATCGGGCGCGTCCGGCAGCGACCAGTAGGACGCCGTGCCCTTGAAGGGGCACACGGTGTGCGTGTCGGAGGCGGTCAGCAGATCGACGCGTACGTCCTCGGCGGGGATGTAGTACCGCACGGGACAGCCCGTCTCGCGCAGCACCAGCGGCCGGTCGGTCTCCGCGAGCACCTGGTCGCCGTGCACCACGCGCACGTGCTGCTCGCCCTGTTCGATGGTGATCGTGTGTCCTTGGCTCATACCGGGACAGCACCGGCGGGTCCGTGCTTCTTCCCGCGCACGACGGAAACCGCGGGACGGAGACCACGGGGCAGGGGCGGTACGGCAGGGGCCGTACGGTAGGGGCCATGAACATCTGCGTCTTCCTGTCCGCCGCCGACCTCGACGCGCGGTACACGCGCCCCGCCCGCGAGTTCGCGGAACTGATCGGCAAGGCCGGTCACACCCTGGTGTGGGGCGGCTCCGACGTCGGACTGATGAAGGTCGTCGCCGACGGGGTGCACGAGGCGGGCGGCAGGCTGCTGGGCGTGTCCGTGGAGTTCCTCGCGAACAAGGCGCGGCCCGGCGCCGACGAGATGATCGTCGCCGCCGACCTCGCCGAACGGAAGAAGCTGCTGCTGGAGAAGGCCGACGCGGTGGTGATCATGGTGGGCGGTACCGGCACGCTGGACGAGGCCACCGAGATCCTGGAGCTGAAGAAGCACGGCCGCACCGAGAAGCCGGTCGTGCTGCTGAACACCGAGGGCTTCTACGACGGTCTGAAGCAGCAGTTCCGCCGCATGGAGGCCGAGGGTTTCCTGCCCCGCCCGCTGTCCGAGCTGGTCTTCTTCGCCGAGGAGCCGGTCGGCGCGCTGGCCTACCTGGAGGAGTCACTGGGCAACGGCTGATGCGAGCATGGCGGGCATGGCTACTCATGTGATCACCGGTGCCGGGTCCGGCATCGGCGCGGCCGTCGCCCGCCGCCTGCACGCGCGCGGGGACGAACTCGTCCTGCACGCGCGCGACGCCGGCCGCGCGAAGGAACTGGCGGCCGAGTTCCCCGGCGCCCGCACCCTCGTCGGCGACCTCGCGGACCCGGACAAGCTGTCCTGGGCGTTCTCCCACCAGACGCTCCCCGACCGCGTGGACTCCTTGCTGCACATCGCCGGCGTCGTCGACCTGGGCGAGGTCGGCGACCTGACCCCCAAGTCCTGGCGCCACCAGCTCAACGTCAACCTCATCGCCCCCGCCGAGCTGACCCGGCACTTCCTGCCCCAGCTGCGCGCCGCCCGCGGCCATGTGATCTTCGTCAACTCCGGCGCCGGACTCAACGCCCACGCCGGCTGGTCCGCGTACGCCGCCTCCAAGCACGGCCTGAAGGCCCTCGCCGACTCCCTGCGCCAGGAGGAGCACGCGAACGGCGTACGGGTCACCTCGGTCTACCCCGGCCGCACGGCCAGCCCCATGCAGGCCAAGGTCCACCAGCAGGAGGGCAAGGAGTACGACGCCTCCCGGTGGATCGACCCCGAGTCGGTCGCCACGGCGATCCTCATGGCCCTGGATCTCCCGAGGGACGCGGAGGTCAACGACCTGACGGTGCGACCGGGACGCTGACCCCGGCCGCAGGGTTCCGTAGGCTTCCCTGGTGAGCGAAAACAGCCAGTTCAGGTTCGCCGGGGCCACCGGTGTCGGGTCCATGCCCGGTGACGACGCCCGCGAGGCCGCCAAGACCGTCACCGGCAGCTTCGAGGACTTTCCCTTCCTGCCCGAGCTGCCCGCGCGCGGACCCGGTGCCGACATGATCGGCCGTACCGCAGGGATGCTCGTCGAGCTGTACGCGCGCGTGGAGCCCAGCGGCTGGCGGATCGGGGACCGGCCGGGCCGGGACACCAAGCGGGCGCGCTCGTGGCTGGGGGAGGACCTGGACGCCCTGGAGGAGTTCACCCAGGGCTACGAGGGAGACCTGAAGGTGCAGGCGGTCGGCCCCTGGACGCTGGCCGCCGCGCTGGAACTGAAGAACGGCGAGGCCGTCCTCTCCGACGCCGGTGCCTGCCGGGACCTCGCCGCCTCCCTCACCGAGGGGCTGCGCCTCCACCTCGCCGAGGTGCAACGCCGCGTACCGGGCGCCCGCCTCGTCCTCCAGCTCGACGAACCCTCCCTCACCGCCGTCCTGCGCGGACAGGTCCGCACCGCCAGCGGCTACCGCACGCACCGGGCCGTGGACCGGCAGGTCGTGGAGGCCACCCTGCGCGACGTCGTCGGGGCCCATGACGGCGGGCCCGTGGTCGTGCACTCCTGCGCCCCCGACGTGCCGTTCGCACTGCTGCGGCGAGCCGGCGCCGCAGCGGTCTCCTTCGACTTCACCCTGCTCACCGAACGTGACGACGACGCGATCGGCGAAGCCGTCGAGGGCGGCACCCGGCTGTTCACCGGTGTCGTGAGCGGGACTCAAGGGCCATTGTCAGACCCTGCCGGTAGCGTCATGGGTGTCAGGACGCTGTGGCGCAGGCTGGGTCTGCACCCGGGGCTGCTCGCGGAGGCCGTCACGGTCACCCCGGCGTGCGGTCTGGCGGGGGCCGCCCCCGCCTACGCACGGCAGGCGCTCGCCCACTGCGTCCGGGCGGCGAGATCCCTCGCGGACAACCCAGAGTAACGGGAGGACGACACGGTGGCCGGCGACAAGCAGCAGGCGGAGACGGCAGTGCCCGCCGAGGCACGTGACAAGCACGCGCAGCTCGCTGAGCAGATCGAGGAGCACCGCTTCCGGTACTACGTGAAGGACGCTCCCGTCATCAGCGACGCGGAGTTCGACAAGCTCCTGAAGACTCTGGAGGCCCTGGAGGAGGAGTACCCGGAGCTGCGCACCCCGGACTCGCCGACCCAGAAGGTCGCGGGGTCGTACGCGACGGAGTTCACCGCGGTCGAGCACCGCCAGCGGATGCTGTCGCTCGACAACACCTTCAACGACGACGAGCTGGCCGCCTGGGCCGAGCGCATCGCGCGCGAACTCGGCGACCAGGGCTACCACTTCCTGTGCGAGCTGAAGGTGGACGGCCTCGCGGTCAACCTGACGTACGAGAACGGCCGGCTCACGCGCGCGGCGACCCGCGGCGACGGCCGCACCGGCGAGGACATCACGCCGAACGTCCGCACGATCGCGGAGATCCCGGACCGTCTCAAGGGCGACGACATCCCGGACCTCGTGGAGATCCGCGGCGAGGTCTACTTCCCGATGGAGAAGTTCCTCGAACTGAACGAACGCCTGGTCGCGGCCGGTGACAAGCCGTTCGCCAACCCCCGCAACGCCGCCGCCGGTTCCCTGCGCCAGAAGGACCCGCGGGTCACCGCCACCCGCCCGCTGCATATGGTCGTCCACGGCATCGGCGCCCTGGAGGGCTTCACGGGCATGACCCGTCTCTCCCAGGCCTACGACCTGCTCAAGACCTGGGGCCTGCCCACCTCCCCGCACAACCGCGTGGTCGACGGCCTCGACGGCGTACGCGAGTTCATCGCCCACTACGGCGAGAACCGCCACTCCGTGGAGCATGAGATCGACGGTGTCGTCGTCAAGCTGGACGAGATCCGGCTGCAGGGCCGCCTCGGCTCCACCGCGCGGGCGCCGCGCTGGGCGATCGCCTACAAGTACGCGCCGGAAGAGGTCAACACCAAGCTCGTCGACATCAAGGTGGGCGTCGGCCGCACCGGCCGTGTCACGCCGTACGCCCAGGTCGAGCCGGTCACGGTCGCCGGCAGCGAGGTGGAGTTCGCCACCCTGCACAACCAGGAGGTCGTCAAGGCCAAGGGCGTCCTCATCGGGGACACGGTCGTGCTGCGCAAGGCCGGTGACGTCATCCCGGAGATCCTCGGCCCGGTGGTCGACCTCAGGGACGGCAGCGAGCGGGAGTTCGTGATGCCGAGCGAGTGCCCCGAGTGCGGCACACCGCTGAGGCCCATGAAGGAGGGCGACGTCGACCTGCGCTGCCCCAACGGCCGTACCTGCCCGGCCCAGTTGCGCGAGCGTGTCTCCTATCTCGCGGGCCGCGAGTGCCTGGACATCGAGCACTTCGGCGCGGTGGCCGCCGCCGCGCTCACCCGCCCGCTGGAGCCGGCCGACCCGCCGCTGGTGGACGAGGGCGACCTGTTCGACCTGACGGTGGAGAAGCTGCTGCCCATCAAGGCCTATGTCCTCGACCCCGACAGCGGTCTGCCCAAGCGGGACCCCAGGACGGGCGAGGAGAAGGTCGTCACGGTCTTCGCCAACCAGAAGGGCGAGCCCAAGAAGAACACCCTGGCGCTGCTGGAGAACATCGAGGCGGCCAAGTCCCGTCCGCTGGCCCGCTTCCTGAACGGCCTGTCCATCCGGCATGTCGGACCGGTCGCCGCTCAGGCCCTCGCCCGCGAGTTCCGCTCCATCGACCGCATCGAACAGGCCACCGAGCTGGAGCTGGCGACCACCGACGGCGTCGGCCCGACCATCGCCGCCGCGCTCAAGGAGTGGTTCGCCGAGGACTGGCACCGCGAGATCGTCCGCAAGTGGAAGGCCGCCGGAGTCCCGCTGGAGGACGCCTCGACCGGCGAGGACGAGGGCCCGCGCCCGCTGGAGGGGCTCACCGTCGTCGTCACCGGCACGCTGGAGAACTTCACCCGGGACGGTGCCAAGGAGGCGTTGCAGAGCCGGGGCGCGAAGGTGACCGGATCGGTGTCGAAGAAGACCTCGTTCGTCGTCGTGGGGGACAACCCGGGGTCGAAGTACGACAAGGCCATGCAACTGAAGGTTCCGGTTCTGAACGAGGACGGTTTCGGGGTCCTCTTGGAGCAGGGTCCGGACGCGGCGGCCGAAGTCGCGCTTCCGACCGGGGAGTAGCGGTTGAAGGCCACCCGTTCGGCGCATATCAGTTGCATACGGGTGGCCCGGGCGCATTCGGGCAACCGTCGACGACCGGTGCCCGTGGAAGCCTTCCGCGGCCTACTGTTGAGGTGTGCACCTGCCGTGCCCAGCTGCGGTTGGGGCATCCCCGTGCGCTCTCAGGGCGCGGGGAAGGTTTCTTCAACGCGGAGCTGCTGATGGGTGTCGGACATCGGGCCGCGTGGCGTGGGCACCGCCGGCTGTGAGAGGGACGGGAATGGAACCGACCGAGAGCGTCGCCCCCGACTCACGGCTGCGCCTGCGCCGTCGCGTGGGCACCTGGCGGGGGACCCGGTGGACGGGGCGGGGGCACGGGCGTTCGGGCGGTCAGGCCCGCGCGGCCGGACCGGGCACCGCCACCGACGCCCACCCGCCGATACCCCTGGCCATCGAGCCCGCCCCCGGCCTGACCGGCACAGGCAGCGACACCGACACCGAACGGCACCTGTCCTGGCCCGCGCTGCCTGCGGCCGTCGTGGCCGCCGCCGCGTTCGTCCTCGGCGCCGGCTTCTACCGCGCCTTCAGCGGCCACCACGCCCTCTTCCCGTGCGGCACGCTCGGCTGGTCGCTGGCCCTGCTCACCGGCGTCATCGTCGGCCACCTCGTCATGCTGGGCCGCGCCCGCTGGTGGGGCGGCACCGGCTCCGGCGCCGCCCTCACCCTCGCCGTCCTGCTGCTCTACGGCTGGGTGCCCGCCGGCATGGTCAGCCTCACCGTCGTCGTCCTGGTCGGCATCGCCCGGCGTCACCGCTGGCGGCAGGGCGTGCTGCACGGCGCGGTGGACCTCCTCGGCATCGCCGCGGGCGCACTGCTGCTCGGCGCGTTCGGCCGGGTCCCGAGCGTCGAGACGCCCTGGCGGCCGGACACCTGGAGCATCGCCACCGCCCCCGAGGTCGTGCTCGTCGCGGTCGCCTACCTCGCGGTCAGCCGTGGCCTGCAGTGGTACCTGTACGCCCCGCGCAACGGCAAGGTGCCCACCGTGGCCCGCACCGCCCTGGTCAGACAGGGTCTGGTCGCCGTCGCGCTGCTCGGCATCGCACCTTTGCTGTGCGTCGTCGCCGAGTCCCAGCCGATCCTGCTGCCGCTGTTCGCCATCCCCCTGATCGCCCTCGACTCCAGCCTGTGGATGGCCCGCGCGCGTGCCGAGGAGCAACTGCGCGACCCGCTGACCGGCCTGCCCAATCGGCAGTGGCTGCTGGAGCGGATCTGGACGGCCCTCGACGACGCCGAACGCATCGGCGCCCGTTCCGCTCTCATGCTGATCGACCTCGACCGTTTCCGGTCGGTGAACGACACCCTCGGTCATCTCGCCGGTGACCGGCTGCTGCTGCAGATCGCCGACCGGCTGCGGCTCGCCCTGCCGCGCGGAGCGGAGGCCGCGCGGCTCGGCGGTGACGAGTTCGCCGTGTTACTGCCCGTCGCCGACTCCACCACATCGGCCACGCGCGTGGCCCGCGGCCTGGTCGTCGCGCTCAGCTCCCCGCTGGACCTCGACGGGCTCACCCTCGTCCTGGAGGCCAGCGCCGGCGTCGCCGTCTTCCCCGACCACGCCCTGGACGCCGAAGGGCTGCTGCGGCGGGCGGATGTGGCGATGTACCAGGCGAAAAGGGACCGTACGGGCGTGGAGGTGTACGAGTCCAAGCGGGACTCCAACACCCCGGACCGGCTCGGTCTGCTGGGCGATCTGCGCCGGGCGCTGGACGCGCACGAGGTACAGCTGCACTACCAGCCCAAGGTCCGCTTCGACGGTCAGGTCGCCGGCCTGGAGGCGCTGGTCCGCTGGGTGCA
The DNA here is from genome assembly GCF_044546895.1 of Streptomyces sp. NPDC053069. Lineage (NCBI taxonomy): Bacteria > Bacillati > Actinomycetota > Actinomycetes > Kitasatosporales > Streptomycetaceae > Streptomyces > Streptomyces sp. NPDC053069. Next base: position 36,203 of record NZ_JBITZN010000009.1, read on the forward strand.
TCCCGAGCGGGGCAAGGTACCGCCGGACGAGTTCATAGCGATCGCCGAGTCCTCCGGCCTGATGCCCCATCTGACGGAGTACGTCCTCGAAACCGCGCTCGGCCAGGTCGCCAAGTGGCGCGCGCAGGGGCTGCGGGTCCCGGTCGCCGTCAACGTCTCCCCGCGTGACGTCCACACGCCCGGGTTCGCGGGGTCGGTCGCCGCGCGGCTGGCCCGGCACGGGGTGCCTGCGGGGGCCTTGCAGCTGGAGATAACCGAGCATGTGCTGCTGGAGGATCCGCAGCGGGCCGCGGACACCCTGGCGGGTCTGACCGGGCACGGCGTGAAGATGTCGCTGGACGACTTCGGCACGGGATATTCGTCGCTGGTGCATCTGCGGCGACTGCCGGTGAGCGAGCTGAAGATCGACCGGTCGTTCGTGGCGCGGCTGGCTGTCGATGCGGAGGATGCGGAGATCGTGCGGTGCACCGTCGATCTCGCTCATTCTCTGGGGCTGCTGGTCGTGGCCGAGGGTGTGGAGGACGACGAGACGTGGGAGCGGTTGCGGGATCTGGGGTGTGATGCCGTGCAGGGGTGGCTGGTCGCTGCGGCGATGCCGCCCGAGGAGACCACGGCGTGGTTGCGGGCGCGGGGGTCCCGGGGGTGGCAGAGGCCGCGTGCCGCGCTGCCGGCCGGCGAGTAGTTCTCCACTCGCCCGCTCCTCAACGGCGTCACCCATCCGTGCGACCCCGCCCAGAACGTCTCCGCCCTCGCGTCGTAGCGGGCGGGCCGGCGCCGGGCGCGGCTGCCGGACCTGGTCCTGCCGGCCGCCGTCGGTGCTCGTGCCGAGGCGTGGTTCATGGTCTGTGTGGCACTCGTACCGCTCGTGGACCCGTCGATAGCGCTGCGTCAGTCTTTCCGCATCCCACAAGGGGAGGCGCATCATGTCGCTGTTCGTGCCGAAGTTCGACGAGACCGTGCTGGTCCGGGACGCGGAGGCCGAGGTGGTCGGTCAGGCGCCCGTCACCGTCAAGCTGCTCGCCGACAACAGCGCCAGCGGGGGCGCGCTGTCCACCGTGCGCGTCACCCTGACGGAGGGCGCCGACGGAGCCCGTCCGCACCTGCACCACCACTCGGCCGAGATGTTCTTCCTGCTCGACGGCGAGGCCGAGCTGCTGTCCGGCGACGACGTGGTCACCGTCCGGCGCGGCGACCTGGTCGTCGTCCCGCCGGACCGGCCGCACGCCTTCGCCGCCGACCCCGGCAGCCCTGCCGACATCCTGATCGTCTTCGCCCCGGGCATCGAGCGCTTCGAGTACTTCCGCCACCTCCAGCGGATCCGCCTCGGCGAGGCCGCCCCGGAGAGCATCCTGGAGGTGCAGGAGCGGTACGACAACCACTTCCTCAGGAGCGAGGCCTGGGAGCGAAGGCACCAGTGAGCACGGGCCCCGGTCAACCGTTTCACGGGCACGGGGCCCCGCCCCATAGGATTGGCTCCAAACCACACACACTCACCCCAGAGGATCGCTGCATGCCTGGCATCACGCGCGAGGAGGTCGCCCACCTCGCCCGGCTGGCGCGTCTGGAGCTGAAGCCCGAAGAACTCGACCACTTCGCGGGACAGCTGGACGACATCATCGGCGCGGTCGCCCGCGTCAGCGAGGTCGCCGACCAAGACGTACCGCCGACCTCGCACCCGCTCCCGCTGACGAACGTCATGCGGCCGGACGAGGTCCGTCCCTCGCTCACCCCCGAGCAGGCGCTCTCCGGCGCCCCGGCCCAGGAGCAGCAGCGTTTCAAGGTGCCGCAGATCCTGGGGGAGGAGTGACCACCATGACGGACAGCAACATCATCAAGCTCACGGCCGCACAGACCGCCGAGAAGATCGCCTCCGGCGAGCTGACGGCCGTCGAGGTCACCGAGGCCCACCTCGCCCGCATCGAGGCCGTCGACGAGAAGGTGCACGCCTTCCTGTACGTCGACCGTGAGGGCGCCCTCGCCCAGGCCCGCGCCGTGGACGAGAAGCGGGCCCGCGGCGAGAAGCTCGGCCCGCTGGCCGGCGTCCCGCTCGCGCTCAAGGACATCTTCACCACCGAGGGCGTGCCCACGACCGTCGGCTCGAAGATCCTCGAGGGCTGGATCCCGCCGTACGACGCGACGGTCACCAAGAAGCTGAAGGCCGCCGGCGTCGTCATCCTCGGCAAGACCAACATGGACGAGTTCGCCATGGGGTCCAGCACCGAGAACAGCGCCTACGGGCCGACCGGCAACCCCTGGGACCTCACCAAGATCCCCGGTGGCTCCGGTGGCGGTTCCTCCGCCGCGCTCGCCTCCTTCCAGGCCCCGCTCGCCATCGGCACCGACACCGGCGGTTCCATCCGCCAGCCGGCCGCCGTCACCGGCACGGTCGGCGTGAAGCCGACGTACGGCGGGGTCTCCCGCTTCGGCATGGTGGCGTTCAGCAGCAGCCTCGACCAGGGCGGACCCTGCGCCCGTACGGTCCTCGACGCGGCCCTCCTGCACGAGGTCATCGCCGGGCACGACCCGCTGGACTCGACGTCCATCGACGCCCCGGTCCCGCCGGTCGTCGAGGCCGCCCGCAACGGCAGCGTGCAGGGCATGCGCGTCGGCGTGGTCAAGCAGTTCCGCGGCGAGGGCTACCAGGCCGGTGTCATCCAGCGCTTCGACGAGTCCGTCGAGCTGCTGAAGGAGCTGGGCGCCGAGATCGTCGAGCTGGACTGCCCGTCCTTCGACCTCGCCCTGTCGGCGTACTACCTGATCGCGCCGTCCGAGTGCTCCTCCAACCTCGCCCGCTTCGACGGCCTGCGCTACGGCCTGCGGACCGGCGACGACGGCGGCCACTCGGCCGAGGAGGTCACCTCCCTGACTCGCGAGGCCGGCTTCGGCCCCGAGGTCAAGCGGCGCATCATGCTCGGCACGTACGCCCTGTCGAGCGGCTACTACGACGCGTACTACGGCTCCGCGCAGAAGGTCCGCACGCTCATCACGCGCGACTTCGAGAAGGCCTTCGAGCAGGTCGACGTCATCGTCTCGCCGACCACGCCGACCACCGCCTTCGCGATCGGCGAGCGCGTCGACGACCCGATGGCGATGTACCTCGCGGACCTGTGCACCATCCCGACCAACCTGGCGGGCAACGCGGCCATGTCCCTGCCCTGCGGTCTCGCCCCGGAGGACAACCTCCCGGTGGGCCTGCAGATCATCGCCCCGGCGATGCAGGACGACCGCCTGTACAAGGTGGGCGCCGCCGTCGAGGCCGCCTTCGTGGAAAAGTGGGGACACCCGCTGCTGGAGGAGGCTCCGTCGCTGTGAGCAAGCTGTCCAAGGCCAAGGACTTCAAGAAGTCCAAGTCCGGTACGTACCTGTCGATGGCCACCACCGCGTTCGGCGCGTTCGGTGTCGCCAAGCAGATCAAGAAGGCCCGCGCCGAGCACGACACGCTGCGGCTGATCGACGCCACGGTCTCCGCCGTGGCGATCGTGACCGGCCTCGCGATCCTCTACCGCGAGCTGAAGCGGCTGGGCGACGACGACGTCCTGCTGGGCTGAGAGGGAAGTTTTCACCGTGACCACCACGACCGACCTGGTGTCGTACGAGGACGCGCTGGCGTCGTACGACCCCGTCATGGGCCTTGAGGTCCATGTCGAACTCGGCACCAAGACCAAGATGTTCTGCGGCTGTTCGACGGCGCTCGGCGCCGAGCCGAACACCCAGACCTGCCCCGTCTGCCTCGGCCTGCCCGGCGCGCTCCCGGTCGTCAACGCGACCGGCGTCGAGTCCGCCGTCAAGATCGGTCTCGCACTGAACTGCGAGATCGCCGAGTGGTGCCGCTTCGCCCGGAAGAACTACTTCTATCCGGACATGCCGAAGAACTTCCAGACCTCCCAGTACGACGAGCCGATCGCCTTCAACGGCTACCTCGACGTGCAGCTGGAGGACGGCGAAACCTTCCGCGTGGAGATCGAGCGCGCCCACATGGAGGAGGACACCGGCAAGTCGACGCACGTCGGCGGCGCCACCGGCCGTATCCACGGCGCGTCCCACTCCCTGCTGGACTACAACCGCGCGGGCATCCCGCTGATCGAGATCGTCACCAAGCCGATCGTCGGCGCCGGCGAGCGCGCCCCCGAGGTGGCGAAGGCGTACGTCCGTGAGCTGCGCGAACTCATCCGTGCCCTCGGCGTGTCCGAGGCCCGCATGGAGATGGGCCAGATGCGCTGCGACGTCAACCTGTCGCTGATGCCCAAGGGCGCCGACAAGTTCGGCACGCGGAGCGAGACGAAGAACGTCAACTCGCTGCGTTCGGTGGAGCGTGCGGTCCGCTTCGAGGTGATGCGCCACGCGGCCGTCCTCTCCGGCGGCGGCACGATCGTCCAGGAGACCCGCCACTTCCACGAGGACACGGGGTCCACGACCTCGGGCCGGGTGAAGGAAGAGGCCGAGGACTACCGGTACTTCCCGGAGCCCGACCTGGTGCCGGTCGCGCCCTCGCGCGAGTGGGTCGAGGAGATCCGCGCGGCCCTGCCCGAACTGCCGCTGGCCCGTCGCACCCGGCTGCTCGCCGAGTGGGGCATCTCCGCCACCGACATGCAGGCGATCCTCAACGCCGGTGCGCTGGACCTGATCGTCGCCACGATCGACGCCGGCGCCGACGCCGCCTCCGCCCGCAAGTGGTGGATGGGCGAGCTGGCGCGCAGCGCCAACGAGTCCGGCAAGGCGCTGGACGAGCTGGCGATCACTCCGCAGCAGGTGGCCCGGGTCACCGAGCTGGTCGCGAAGGGGGACCTGAACGACAAGCTGGCCCGCCAGGTCATCGAGGGCGTCCTGGCCGGCGAGGGCACCCCGGACGAGGTCGTCGACAAGCGCGGTCTGAAGGTCGTCTCCGACGAGGGCGCGCTGACCGCCGCCGTCGAGGAGGCCATCGCCGGCAACCCGGGCGTCGCGGACAAGATCCGTGGCGGCAAGGTGGCCGCGGCCGGCGCCCTGGTCGGCGCGGTCATGAAGGCGACCCGGGGTCAGGCCGACGCGGCCCGCGTCAAGGAACTGATCCTTCAGAAGCTGGGCGTGAGCGAGGGCTGAGCCCCGGCTGCGCGCACGGTACGGCCCCGGAGGCATGGCCTCCGGGGCCGTACGCATGTCCTGTGATGTGCCTCGCACTCTTGTGAATAAGGCCATGATCGCGGCAAACGATCACTTTCGCCTGCAAGAGTGTCATGCGCTTTCTCATGCGTTCTTTGCGGGCTGTTCACCTCATGGACGATCGTTCCCGGTCAAAGATCCACACGTCATCATCTGGGAGCACGTCCGTGGCAGACCTCGCCCGTTGGTGTGTCCGGCACCGGCTGATCGCCGTGCTGCTGTGGCTCCTCGCCTTCGGCGGGGTCACCGCGGCCGCCGCCGTGGCCGGTTCGGCGTACTCGAACGACTACGAGGTCCCCGGCACCGAGTCCGGCCGCGCGGCGCAGCTGCTCCAGGACGGTTTCCCCGGCCTGGGCGGGGACAGCGACACCGTTGTCTGGCACACCGCCACCGGCACCGTCCGCGCCGCCGACGTCAAGCGGACGATGACCCGCACCCTGGGCCGGATCGCCGCGCTGCCCGCGGTCGCCTCGGTGACCGGCCCGTACGGCAGCCGGGGCGCGCACCGGATCAGCGCCGACGGCCACACCGCCTACGCCACCGTCACCTTCACCCAGCCGGCCGACCACATCGGCGCGTCCCAGGCGCGGGCCGTGGTGCGCACCGCCAAGGCCGCCCAGGGCGACGGACTCCGGGTGGAGCTGGGCGGCAGCGCGATCGGGCTCACCGCGTCCCCGCGCGAGCACACCGCCGAGCTGGTCGGCGTGCTCGTCGCGGCCGTCGTGCTGTTCCTCGCCTTCGGTTCGCTCGCCGCCTCGGCGCTGCCCATCGCCACCGCGCTGGTCGGTGTCGGCACCGCCTACTCCGGTATCGGGCTGCTCGGACACGCCATGACCGTCGCCGACTTCGCTCCCATGCTCGGCATGCTGATCGGCCTCGGCGTCGGGATCGACTACGCGCTGTTCATCGTGACCCGGCACCGGCGCGGCCTGAAACGCGGCCTGAGCGTCACCGAGGCCGCCGTGAACGCCGTGGCCACCACGGGGCGCGCGGTCGTCTTCGCGGGTGCGACGGTGTGCATAGCCCTGCTGGGGATGCTGACCCTGCGGCTGAGTTTCCTCAACGGGGTCGCCGTGGCCGCCTCGTTGACGGTGGTGCTCACCGTCGCGGCCTCGGTCACCCTGCTGCCCGCCCTGCTGGCGTACATCGGCCCCCGGGCCCTCAGCCGCCGCGAGCGGGGCCGGCTCGCCCGGCGCGGGCCGCGCCCGGAGCTGCCCACCGGACTCGCCGCCCGCTGGTCGGCGCTCGTCGAACGCCGCCCCAAGCTGCTCGGTTCCCTTGCCGTCGCCGTCGTCGCGCTGCTCGCCGTGCCGACCCTCTCCCTCCACCTCGGCACCTCCGACCAGGGCAACGACCCCCGCACCTCCACCACCCGCAAGGCCTACGACCTGCTCGCCGACGGCTTCGGACCCGGCGTGAACGGACCGCTCACCCTGGTCACCCGGGTCGACGGCGCCGACGACAAGCTGGCCCTGGACACCCTGGACACCACCCTGCGCGCCACCCGGGGCGTCGCCTCCGTCACCCCGGTCACCTACGCCGCCGGCGGCACCACCGCCTACCTCACCGTGGTCCCCGAGTCCGCACCGCAGTCGCAGGACACCAGCGACCTCGTGGACCGGCTGCGCACCCGGGTGCTGCCCCGAGCGGAGACCGGCACCTCCCTCGACATCCAGGTCGGCGGGGTCACCGCCGGCTACGACGACTTCGCGGATGTGATCATCGGCAAACTGCCGCTGTTCATCGGCGCGGTGATCGGGCTCGGCTGTCTGCTGCTGCTCGTGGCGTTCCGGTCGCTCGGCGTTCCGCTGAAGGCCGCCGTGATGAACGTCGCCGCCGTGGCCGCTGCGTTCGGTGTCGTCGTCGTGGTCTTCCAGTGGGGCTGGGGCAGCGAACTGCTCGGTCTCGGCCGGGCCGGGCCCATCGAGCCGTTCCTCCCCGTGATCATGGTCTCCGTTCTCTTCGGACTCTCCATGGACTACCAGGTCTTCCTGGTCAGCCGGATGTACGAGGAGTGGCTGGAGACCGGCGACAACCGGCGCGCCGTCCGCGTGGGCCTCGCCGAGACCAGCCGGGTCATCAACTCGGCCGCGATCATCATGATCTCGGTCTTCCTCGCCTTCGTGCTCAGCGGCGACCGCGTGATCGCGATGTTCGGCATCGCGCTGGCCTCCGCCGTCGCCCTGGACGCCTTCGTGCTGCGCACCCTGCTCGTCCCCGCGCTGATGCATCTGCTCGGCACCGCCAACTGGTGGCTGCCCGCCTGGCTGGAGCGCCTGTTGCCCCGCCTCAGCATCGAACCGCCCGAGTGCCGCGCCGCGCATGAGAGGCTCGGCAAGATCTCGGTCGAGGAACTGCGGAAGGACGAGCAGCGCGATGTACGCGATATCCCTGGGTGACGACGGGGCCGAGCTGCGGCCCCTGGAGGTCTGGCACGCCGAGGAGGTCCTCGCCAACGTCGACCGGGGACGGGAGTTCATCGGCCGGCACATCGGGCTGCCGGACGTGGTGTCCGACGTGGAGGGCGCCCGTTCCTGGGTGAAGTCGTACGCCGACAAGCGTGCCGTCGACGCGGGCAGCCTGCACGGCATCTGGCTGGACGGCAGGCTGGTCGGCGGTGTGCTGTTCCGCGTGTGGGACACCCCGAGCGGGGTGTGCGAGGCCGGCTGCTGGCTGGAGCCGGCGGCGGCCGGGCGCGGACTGGTCACGCGGAGCATGCGGGTGCTGCTGGACTGGGCCGTCGAGGAACGCGGCATGCACCGAGTGGAGTGGCATGTGTCCTCCGCCAACGAGGCGAGCATCAACGTGGCCCGGCGGCTCGGCATGACCCGCGAGGGCGTGCTCCGTGAGAACTATCCGCACCGGGGCGTGCGCACCAGCACCGAGATCTGGTCGGTGCTGGCCCCCGAGTGGCGTGCGGCACGCGCGCGTACGGCGCACAACGATCATTAAGGGACCTCTCAGACAGCGTCCGTACGGTGCCGGGCATGGCTACCAAGACAGAGGAAGGCGCCGAGGCCGGCACCCCGGCCGGCACCGAGGCGCACCACGACGACGAGACGAGGGAGACGGGGCGGACGAGGGCTTCGGCCGGCACCACCGGCGAGGAGGCAGCCCGGACGGAGGCCGTCGGGGAGAACACCGCCGGGGACACCGGCGAGGGGACCGTCGAGGAAGAGGCCTCCGGAGCGGAGGAAGAGCTCGCCGGGGACAAGGCGCCCTCCGGGGTCGGCCAGGGCGCCGGAGCCGTCGTCTCCGCCGCGCTGGGCCTCGTCTCGCTCAGCGGCGGCTGGATCGGCACCGTCGCCGGCGCCCGCGAGCAGCTCATCGGCCAGCTGCGGACATCCTCCACCGCGAGCGTCGCCACCCAGATCAAGGCGGTCTACGGCAACGCCTGGCACAGCACCGCCCTGTGGGCCGGCCTGTTCGCGCTGGCCGCGCTGCTCACCGGCGTGGTCGTGCTCGCCCGGCCCGCCTTCGGCGCCGCCGGCCGGCCGCAGGCGCCGTGGATCAGGTCGGTCGCCTGGGCGGGTGTCTCGCTCGGCGTCATCGGCCTGCTGCTGGCGGTCCTCAAGTACTCCGACGCCCTGCTCGCCCTGCCCTCGACCGGCTGAGAAAGGCGCAGGTCCCAGGGGGCCTTAGGGAGTCCACCCGCACCTTAGGACTCCCTGAGGCCCCTTACGCGCGCGTGCGGGCCCGTACGCCGCCCGAAGATGCGGAACTCTCCCGATGTGGCGCACCCCCCTGGGAGACGAAGGTGGAGACATCGCAGAACGCGACGCACGACACCGACTCTCCTCGAAGGACACGCCGTGATCGAGTTCGAGTACCACAGGATGCGCTCCGCCCAGCTGATCCGCGAGGCCGCGCAGGAGCGCCTGGCCCGCGAGGCCGCCCGGCTGCACCGCGCCGCCCGCCACGAGGGCTCGGCCGGCCACGCCGGCGCCGCCACCGAGTCCCATACCGACCGGCCCCGCCGGCACCGGATTCCGCGCACCGCGTGAACACCGGACCGACGGACCGGGCCGGGACGGAGGGTGGCCGCACGGGGGTCGGCCGCCTCCCGGACCGTACGGACGAGGGTCGTACGACTGCCCACCCCAGTCGTACGACCCTCCCGTCCGTTCCTACGACCCGCCCGGCCACCGGTACGACGATCGCACCGGAACTGTGGAAAACGGGTGCCGTGCCGTCCGGCCCTCATGCGATGCTCGGGCCCGTGGAAACCAGGTCCGTCAGTCCCGTGTTCGTCGGCCGCACCGAAGAGCTGGACACCCTGAACGACGCGCTCGCCCGTGCCCGCGCCGGCGAGCCACAGGCGCTGCTGCTCGGCGGCGAGGCCGGGGTCGGAAAGACCCGCCTCGTCGAGGAGTTCGCCACGGCCGCCGGCCGGCACGCGGTCGTCGCCGTCGGCGGCTGTGTGGAGATCGGCGCCGACGGGCTGCCGTTCGCACCCTTCTCCACCGCGCTGCGCGCCCTGCGCGACACCCTGCCGGAGGAGTTCACCGCCGCAGCGCGCGGCCAGGAGGAGGAACTGGCCCGCCTCCTGCCCGACCTCGGCGAGGCCGGCGCCGGCCGCCACGACGAGCAGGGCATGGCCCGCCTGTTCGAACTCACCGCCCGGCTGCTCGAACGGATCGCCGCCGAGCACACCGTCGTGCTCGTCCTGGAAGACCTGCACTGGGCCGACGCCTCCACCCGCCACCTCCTCGCCTACCTCTTCCGCACCCTGCGCGCCGGCCGGCTCCTGGTCCTCGCCAGCTACCGCTCCGACGACATCCACCGCCGCCACCCGCTGCGCCCCCTGCTCGCCGAACTCGACCGGCTGCGCACCGTCCGCCGCATCGAACTCGGCCGCTTCACCCGTGAGGAGGTCGGCCGCCAGATCGCCGGCATCCTCGCCGCCGAACCCGCCCCCGCCCAGGTGGACGAGATCTTCGAACGCTCCGACGGCAACGCCTTCTTCGTCGAGGAACTCGCCGTCGCCGGCTGCGACGGCTGCCGCGCCGGGCTCACCGACTCCCTGCGCGACCTGCTCCTGGTCCGGGTCGAGACGCTGCCCGACAGCGCCCAGCGGGTCGCCCGGGTCGTCGCCGAGGGCGGCTCCACCGTGGAGTACCGGCTGATCGCCGCCGTCGCCCAGCTCGGCGAGGACGATCTCATCGAGGCGCTGCGAGCCGCCGTCGGCGCCAACATCCTCGCCGTCACGCGGGCCGGCGACGGCTACCGCTTCCGCCACTCCCTGGTCCGCGAGGCCGTCGCCGACGATCTGCTGCCCGGCGAACGCTCCCGGCTCAACCGCCGCTACGCCGAAGCCCTGGAGGCCGACCCCACGCTCGTTCCGGCCGACGCGCGCGTGATGCGCCTGGCCAGCTACTGGTACCACGCCCATGACGCCGCCAAGGCCCTGCCCGCCGTCCTGGACGCCTCCGTCGTGGCCCGCCGCAGGCACGCCTACACCGAGCAGCTCAGGCTCCTCGAACGGGCGATGGAGCTGTGGGACGGCGTCCCCGAGGAGGTGCGCTCCGCCCTGCGCCCGGTCGACTACACCGAGGTCTACCCTCCGTGCGGCTGCGACCCCGCCACCACGCCGCTGCGCTATCTCGACCTGATGGCCGAGGCCGCCGTCGCCGGCCGCTTCGGCGGCGAACGCGAACGCGCCCTGAAGATCACCAAACGGGCGCTGCGCCTCCTGGAGGAGGAGCCGGACCCCCTGCGCTCCGCCTGGTTCTGGGTGCAGCGCTCCCGGCTCGTCCAGTCCCAGGCCCGCGGTGACGGATGGCAGGAACTGGCCACCGCCCAGGACCTGGTACGCGGCCTGCCTCCGTCCGAGGTGCACGCCGAGGTGCTGGCCCTCGCCGCCAACTGGTCCATGCTGCACCGGCCCGGCCCCGAAGCCTTCGCCGCCGCCGAGCGGGCCGTGGAGTACGCGCGCATGGTCGGCTCCCGCGACATCGAACTGCACGCCCGCCTCACCCTCGGCGGCCTCAAGGCGGATGCGGGCGATCCCGAGGCCGGCCTGGCGGAGATGCGGCAGGTACTGCGGGACACCCTCGCGGAGGGCGTGCACGACGTCGCGGGCCGTGCCTATGTGAACCTGCCCTCCAAGCTGCAGGGCATCGGCCGGGACCGGGAGGCAGCCGCCCTCCTGCGCGAGGGCATCGCCTTCGCCCGCGCCCACGGGCTGTCGGACTCCGAGGCCTATATGCAGGGCAACCTGTCCGCGTCCCTCCATGCGCTCGGCCATTGGACGGAGGCCGCCGAAGCCGCCACCCACGCGACTGAGGTCCGCCGCAGCGCCAACCCCCCCGGCGCGGGCGCCCTGCGCCTGGCCCACCTCGCCCTGGCCCGCGGCGACTTGCCCGAGGCCGGCCGGCACCTCGCCGCCGCCCGCGCCCACTTCGGTGCCCACGACTCCATACCCCAGCACTCCCTGCCCCTGGCCCAGGTCGCCCTCGACATCGCCGCCGAGGAGGGCCGCATCGACGACGCCCGAGCCGAACTGCTCCGCGCCCTGGACGACGGTTTCCCGCCCGGAACCCACCGCCACGGCTGGCCGCTGCTGCGGGCCGCCGCCACCGTGGAGGCCGAGGCCCGCGCCCTGCCCGCCGCCCAGCCGCGCCGTGCCGAGATCCTCGACCGCCTCCGCGAGGCCGTACGCACACTCACCACCGACGCCCCGCTCTGGCAGGCCTACGAGCAGTGGACCCGCGCCGAAATCCGCCGCGCCCAGGGCGCCGACACCCCCGACGACTGGTCCCCGGTGGTCACCGCCTTCGAGTGCCTGGACCGTCCCTACGAACTCGCCCGGGTTCGCCACCGCCTCGCCGGAGCCCTCCTGGCCGACGGCGGCGACGACGAACGCGACCGCGCGGCCGAACTGCTCCGGCTGGCCGGGGCGGTCGCCGCCCACCTCGACGCCCGGTCCCTCGCCGACGCCGTCACCCGGCTCGCCCAGCGCGCCCGCCTCGTCCTGACCCGCGCCCCACGGCAGGCCCTCGGCCCCGCCGACCCGGCCGAGGCCCTCGGACTCACCAGCCGGGAGCGGGACGTCCTTCGCCTGGTCTCGGCCGGCCGCACCAACCGTCAGATCGCCGAGGAACTGTTCATCTCCCCGAAGACCGCGAGCGTCCACGTCTCCAACATCCTGAGCAAGCTCGGCGTCTCGGGCCGGGGGGAGGCGGCCGCGGTGGCGCATCGGCTGGGCCTGTTCCCGGCCGAGACGCTCGCTGCCGGACCGACGGGCTGAGACCTACGCTGGAGAAAGCCGTGGCGGGAGAAAAACGGGGGGAGAAGCCGTGTTCAACGCCTTCGAGGAACTGTTCGCACCCGGCCGCAAACACACCCGGGACGAACAGAACCGGCTGGAGCTGACCCGCGAGGACGTCGGCGACAACGATCCCGGCCGAGGACCCATCGACCTGTCGTCCGGGAAGGCCGTCATACGACTCCCGGAACCGCCGCCGGCCGCGGCGGAGCCGGAGGGGAGGCCGGAAGGAGGACCTGAAGAAGAGGCGTGAGCGGTGCAGCGAGTGCCGAGCGCTAGCCCACCTCCACCCCCAGCACTCGGTCGTCCCCCTTCCTCGGCCGCCCGCGGCCGTCCGTGTTGCTCGTCACCAGCCACACCTTGTCGCCGCCCGCCGCGACCACCGTCCGCAGCCGGCCGTACGTCCCGGTGAGGAACGCCTGCGGTGCCGCCGAGGCCTCCGTGCCCCGCAGCGGGATGCGCCACAGACGCTGGCCCTTCAGTGCGGCCATCCAGATCACGCCCTTCACATACGCGATGCCGCTGGGGGAGGCGTCGTCGGTGTGCCACTGGGCGATCGGGTTCTGGAAGGCGGCATCGGAGGACCTGCCCTCGGCCTTCGGCCAGCCGTAGTTCCCGCCCGGCTTGATCGCGTTCAGCTCGTCCCAGGTGTCCTGGCCGAACTCCGAGGCGAACAGGCGCTGTTTGTCGTCCCAGGCCAGGCCCTGGACGTTGCGGTGGCCGTACGAGTACACCGGCGAGTCGGGGAAGGGGTTGCCCGGAGCCGGTTCGCCCTCCGGGGTCAGGCGCAGGATCTTGCCGCCCAGGGACTTCTCGTCCTGGGCCAGACCCCGCTCGCCGCTCTCACCGGTGCCGGCGTACAGCATGCCGTCCGGGCCGAAGGCGATCCGCCCGCCGTTGTGGATGAATCCCTTGGGAATGCCCTTGAACACCGTGTCCGGGGCGCCCAGTTGCTCACCGGCCGGCTTTCGCTCGTCGTACAGCATGCGGACGATGCGGTTGTCCGAGGCGGAGGTGAAGTAGGCGTAGATCATGTGGTCCGAGGCGTAGTCGGGGGACAGGGCGATGCCGAGCAGGCCGCCCTCGCCGGCCGGGGAGACACCGGAGACCTTGCCCAGCTCGGTCCTGCGGCCCGTCTTCTCGTCGATGCGGGTGAGCGTCCCGTCGTCGCGGGAGGAGACCAGCAGACCGCCGTCGGGCAACGGGGCCAGCCCCCACGGTGTCTTCAGGCCCTCGGCCACGGTGCGCAGCACCTTCACCGAGCCCTTGGCCGGCGGGGCCGACTCGGTGGCTCGGCCGGAGGGGAGCGTGCCCGATGCCGTACCCGTCGGTGTCGTCCGTCCGGCGCCGCCCGGTGAGCCCCCTCCGTCGGAGGAGCAGCCGGCCGTCAGCAGGAGGGCGGTCACGGCCAACACGGCCGGCACAGCTCGACGTTGCACGATCATGGTCCCTTCGAGGCGGTGGTCCCACAGCAGGTGCTGTCTCTCATACACCGCCCAGCTTCCCGCAGGCGCTCAGACCCTCAGTCCCACGACCCCCGTGCCGCCGGCAGGCCGGACATCTCCGACAGGTCCTGCTCGGTCAGGTGCAGGTCGGCGGACGCCGCGTTCTGCGTGGCCCAGCATTCCTGTTTCGTGCCCGGGAGGGCGATCACATGGCGGCCCTGGGCCAGGACCCAGGCCAGGGCGACCTGGGCCGGGGTGACGTGCTCGCCGTGGCGGCGGGCGATGCGGCGCAGGCCCGCGACGATCGGCTGGTTGGCCGCCATCATCTCCGCCGTGAAACGGGGATGCCGAGCGCGCAGGTCGTCCGGTTCGAAGCCCTCGCCCGGCCTCAGCGTGCCGGTCAGGTAGCCGTTGCCCAGCGGCATCGCCGCGAGGAAACCCACACCCCGGGCTTCGCACCACGGCAGCAGCGCCTGCAGCGCCTCCGGCGACCACACCGACAGCTCCGCCTCCACCGCGGCCACCGGGAACACCTGCTGCACCCGCTGCAGCTGGCGCAGCGTCCCGTCGTACAGCCCGGCCCCCGAGCGGCGGCCACCGCGCGCCCCCACCGCGCACAGGCCCAGCGCCCTCACCTTGCCCGCCCGCACGAGGTCCGCCATCGCCCCCCAGGTCTCCTCGACGGGGACCTCGGGGTCGGCACGGTGCAGCTGGTAGAGGTCGATCACGTCCGTCTGCAGCCGCCGCAGCGAGGCGTCGCAGGCCCGCCTCACGTACCCGGGACGGCCGTTGGCCACAATGTGCTGCTCGCCCACCAGGAGCCCCACCTTCGTGGACACGAAGGCGTCCGCGCGCCGCTCCTTGAGCACCCGGCCCAGCAGCAGCTCATTGGTGAACGGGCCGTACATGTCGGCTGTGTCGAGGAGGTTCGAGCCCAGGTCCAGCGCCCGGTGCACGGTTCTGAGCGACTCGTCGCCCCGCTGCCGCGACCCGCTGTACGCCCAGCTCATCGGCATGCACCCGAGTCCGACGGCCCCCACCCCGAGCGCCCCCGCGCCGATCGTCCTGCGCTCCACCTGCTCGCGAACCTCCCTCTGCCAGGCCCCCAACCTAACCTCTGCACGCACGCGTACCTGACATAGCCTCCTGCCATGACTGCTGACGTGTGGCTTCCCATGGCGCCGGAGGAGATCGAGGGGCTTCCCGAGGGGCCCCGGTACCTGTTCTGGGACGGGGGCGAGGACGGTGACCAGCCCTTTCCCGGCGACCCGGCGGACTGCATCCTGTACGTGGTGCCGTACATGAAGCGGTGGTCGGTCAAGGTGCGCCCGCTGGAGCTGCTGACCGGCGTGCAGGTCATCCAGACGCTGACGGCCGGCGTCGACGACGTCACCGCGCGGTTGTCGGTCATCCGGCCGGGCGTGCGGCTGTGCAACGCGCGCGGCGTGCACGAGGCGAGCACCGCCGAGCTCGCGCTCACCCTGACCCTCGCCTCCCTGCGCGGCATCCCCGGCTTCGTCCGTGCCCAGCAACAGGAGCGCTGGGAGACCGGGTTCCGTCCCTCGCTCGCGGACAAATCCGTCCTCATCGTCGGATACGGCGCCATCGGCACCGCCATCGAGGACCGGCTCGCGCC
This sequence comes from Streptomyces sp. NPDC053069, assembly GCF_044546895.1. Lineage (NCBI taxonomy): Bacteria > Bacillati > Actinomycetota > Actinomycetes > Kitasatosporales > Streptomycetaceae > Streptomyces > Streptomyces sp. NPDC053069. Next base: position 51,690 of record NZ_JBITZN010000009.1, read on the forward strand.
CTTCGAGCTCGCGCGGGTGGCGCGCGTGGCGCGCTCCCCGCGCACCACGGCGCGCGGTCCGGTGCACCCGCTCACCGAATTGCCGAAACTGCTCCCACACGCCGATGTCGTGATCCTCTCCACGCCCTTGACCGAGGAGACACGAGGGCTGGTCGACGCCGAATTCCTGGCGAAGATGAAGGACGGGGCGCTGCTCGTGAACGTCGCGCGGGGCCCCGTCGTCGACACCAAGGCGCTGCTCGCGGAACTGGAGAGCGGCCGTATCACCGCCGCCCTGGACGTCACCGATCCCGAGCCGCTGCCGCCCGGGCACCCGCTCTGGCAGGCCCCCGGCGTGCTCATCAGCCCGCATGTGGGCGGGCCCTCCTCGGCCTTCCTGCCCCGCGCGAAGCGGCTGCTCGCCGACCAGCTGACCCGGTTCGTGAACCACGAGCCCCTGCGGAACGTGATCCTGACGACGGGGTCGTAGCACCGCTCCCGGCACCCTCCGCAACCCCTCGGACGCGACGCGTACCGGCATCCTCGCTGGTCGTCACGGAGCGTAGAGAAGCTATGTCCCTGAGTGACGATCCTGGTGTATCGTCCCGACAGGGGCTGCGCCGCAGACCGTTCGGCGCCGGGGATGGACATTTCAGATTCGTGAGGGGGGCGACGGGCGATGCACGGCCTATGGACGAACGATCCGACGCGGCGGAGCCGCCGACGGCGACCCTGGCGCACGGCCACGCGCAGACGCGGCCACCACACCAGCCACCACAGCCATCACCAGCGCAGGCACAACGGGCGCCGGAGGCATGCGCACCCAGCGCAGCGGGACCGTCGGGACGCGGGAGCGGCGCAGACCGGGAGGCCCCGGTGAGTGCGCCGCCCTCCGTGACGACCGCCCTGGACGCAGCGGTGCGTGCCCCCCGCCCGCAGCAGGCGCCGCCGCGCCGGTCGGCCGCCGGCGAGGGCACGCGCGCGATGCAGCAGCTCGTCCTGGCCCTGGTCTGCGCGGCCTACGCCGTCGGGGCCGCGTTCGACTGGGGCGCGGACGAAGTCGCACTGATCATGGGCGACTTCGGGCTGAGCGCGGCGGCCGGCGCCGCCGCCGTCTCGTGCTTCCTGTACGCCCGCAGTCCGCGCGTCCGCTTCCGTTCGGCCTGGCTGCTGTTCTCGCTCTCCTCGGCCATGGCGGCCCTCGGCAACGCGGTGTGGGGGTGGTACGAGGTCGTCCTCGGGCAGCCCGTGCCCAGCCCCAGCTACGCCGACCTGTTCTTCCTGTGCTTCGCGCCGCCCGCCATCGTGGGCCTGCTGGTGCTCGCCAAACGGCCCGTGACCAAGGCCGGCTGGATCTGTCTGGCGCTGGACGCCTGGCTGATCGGCGGCTCGCTGCTCACGCTGTCGTGGAGCCTCGCGCTCGCCCAGGCGGCCCGGTTCGACGGACCGAGCGTGGCGCACACCGCGCTGTCACTGGCGTACCCGCTGCTCGACATCGCGCTCGTCAGCATGGTGCTCGCGCTGCACTTCCGCCGCACCCCGGGCAACCGCACCGCCGTGAACACGGCGATCGGCGCGCTCGCGGTGACCGTGATGTGCGACGCGCTGTTCACCTCGCCGCTGCTGCACAGCAGTTACCGCTCCGGACAGCTGCTGGACGCCGGCTGGTTCGCCGGTTCGCTGCTGCTCGCCTACGCCCCCTGGGCCGCGCCCGGCCGCAAGGGCGCGCAGGAGGCGCACGTACCGGACGGGCACACACGTGTGATCCACGAGCACGTGCCCGGACAGCGCGGCACGGTCCACCACGCCGTGCCCGTGCCCGCCCCGGGAGGTGAACACAGCCGGTATCCGGCCGGCCGCCCGCTGACCGGCTCCATCGCCGCCCTCACCCCGTACCTGGCCGCCGCCGTGTGCACCCTGGGCATCCTGTACAACGTCCTCAACGGCCGCCGACCCGACCACGTCGTGCTGATCACCGCGGGCGCCGTCGTGCTCGCGCTCGTCATCCGGCAGGGCATCATGCTGCTGGACAACATCACCCTCACCCAGGAGCTGGCCCAGAAGGAGAACCACTTCCGTTCCCTGGTGCAGGGCTCCAGCGACGTCATCATGATCGCCGCGCCCAACGGCATCCTGCGGTACGTCTCCCCGGCCGCCGCCGGTGTCTACGGCCGGCCCGCGGAGGAACTGGTGGGCAGCGAGCTGGCCGGTCTCATCCACCCGGAGGACCTGGGCTGCGTGGTGCACGAGGTGCGCCGCTTCCTCGCCGCGAGCCCGCTGGAGGAGCCCACCACCCGCATCGAGTGCCGCTTCCGGTCCGGCGACGGCGGCTGGCTCAATGTGGAGTCGACGGTCAACCGCCACCACGGCGGACTGATCTTCAACAGCCGGGACGTGACCGAAAGAGTACGGCTGCAGGCGCAGTTGCAGCACAACGCCGAGCACGACCCGCTGACCGACCTGCCCAACCGCGCGCTGTTCACCCGGCGCGTGCAGCAGGCCCTGTCCGGCCGCCGGGCCACCGACCGGGGCACCGCCCTGCGCAACACGGCGGTGCTCTTCATCGACCTGGACGGCTTCAAGGCCGTCAACGACACGATCGGGCACCAGGCCGGGGACGAGCTGCTCGTCCAGGCCGCCCGCCGGCTCCAGGACGCGGTCCGGCACGGGGACACCGCGTCCCGGCTGGGCGGCGACGAGTTCGCCGCCCTGATCGTCGGCGACGGCACCCGTGACCGCGCCGCCCGGGAGCGGAACATCCTGGAACTCGCCGACCGTCTCAGGGTGACCCTCTCCCAGCCGTACGCGATCGACGGCCAGGACGTGCGGGTCAACGCCTCCATCGGCGTCGCCTTCGCCGAACCGGGCCTCGGCGCGGGCGAGCTGCTGCGCAACGCCGACCTCGCGATGTACCGCGCGAAAGCGGCCGGCAAGGGCCGGGTCGAGCTGTACAAGCCGCAGATGCAGCAGGACGTCGTGCGGAAGGCGGAGCTGGCCACCCGGCTGCGTGCCGCGTTGCACGACGGCGAGTTCACGCTGTTGCACCAGCCGGTGGTGTGCCTGGAGAGCGGGCGGATCACTGCCGTCTCGACGCAGGCGCGCTAGCGCTCCTCGCAGGGGGTGCTGTTCACCCCGGCCGAGTTCCTGCGGGTGGCCGAGGACGGCGACAAGACCGCCGAGCTGGACCGCTGGGTGCTGCAGCAGGCCGTCGAGCAGGCCGCCGAGCGGGCCGCGACCGGGCTCGTCGTACCGGTGGCCGTCCGGATGAGCGCCCGGCGGCTGCTGGACCGCTCGATGCCGGTCGGGACGGTGGAGGGGCTGCTGACCCGGCACGGCCTGCCGCCCGGCGCGCTGGTGCTGGAGCTGACCGACACCGATCCGCGCATCTCCCTGGACGAGCTGGAGCGCAGGCTGACCGCGCTCAGCCGGCTCGGGGTGCGGATCGCACTGGACGGCTTCGGCAGTGGCCATGCCGCCATCACGGCGCTCAGAAGGCTCCCGGTGGACGTGCTGAAACTCGACCGCAGTCTGGTCGAGGGGGTCGTGGAGTCCCCGCGGCTGCACAAGATCACCAGCGGTCTGCTGCGGATCGCCGGCGATCTCGGGCTGCAGTCCGTGGCCGAGGGCGTGGACCTGCCGGAGCAGGTCGTGGCACTCCGGGCGATGGGCTGTACGCACGGGCAGGGCATGGCGTTCGCGGGGCCGCTGGACGAGTACCGGCTGCGCCGGGCGCTCGGATCCGGGCACTATCCGGTGCCCCACGCACCGGCCGAACCGGCGTTCGCGGGCGGCGTGCGCGAGCCGCAGGCGCGTGTCGGGGCCGAGGGAGCGGCCGCGCGCAGGTCCGACGGGCTCAGCACGGTCGTGGCCTCGACACCGAGCGGCGCGCCCCGTGGGTGAACGAGCCGCGCAGAAGGGCGCGGCGGGTGTACACAGGGAGTGTGCCCGCCGTCTTGGGAGGTGGCAGTGCCCGTCGCTCACATAATGAGACGCCCGTCCCACCCACTTGACACGTGGTACGTGCCGGGGGGAGGGTCAGTGCCATGCGCACCCGAATTCTCGTACTTGGACAGCGCGTCGGCTGAGCTGGGACCCACCGGAGGACGATCCGGAATGCCCAGCGACCTCACCGGCGCGCTCCCCTCGCTTGCCTTGCGGCACGAGGGGTTTTTTGTTGCACGAGTGCCGCTCGTGCAGCGCTTGAACTCCGTACAAACCTCGCAAAAACCCTCAGCATCGAGAAGAGAATGCCGATGACCGAGCAGGCCACCGGGGCCCATCCGCAGCCGCGGCCCCGATCCGGAGGACAGCAGTCCGCCCCCGTCGAGCACGTCACGGGTGCGCAGTCCCTCATCCGCTCCCTCGAGGAGGTCGGCGCGGACACGGTATTCGGCATTCCCGGCGGTGCGATCCTTCCGGCGTACGACCCCCTGATGGACTCCACCCGGGTCCGTCATGTGCTGGTCCGCCACGAGCAGGGCGCCGGCCACGCTGCCACCGGCTACGCGCAGGCCACCGGCAAGGTCGGCGTCTGCATGGCGACGTCCGGTCCCGGTGCCACCAACCTGGTCACGCCCATCGCCGATGCGCACATGGACTCCGTCCCGCTGGTCGCGATCACCGGCCAGGTCGCCTCCAAGGCGATCGGCACCGACGCCTTCCAGGAAGCGGACATCGTCGGCATCACCATGCCGATCACCAAGCACAACTTCCTGGTCACCAAGGCCGAGGACATCCCGCGGATCATCGCGCAGGCGTTCCACATCGCTTCCACCGGCCGCCCGGGCCCGGTCCTGGTCGACATCTCCAAGGACGCCCTCCAGGCGAAGACCACCTTCTCCTGGCCGCCCACCATGGACCTGCCCGGCTACCGCCCGGTGACCAAGCCGCACGCCAAGCAGATCCGCGAGGCGGCCAAGCTGATCACCTCCGCCAGGCGGCCCGTCCTCTACGTCGGCGGCGGCGTCATCAAGGCGCACGCCACCGCCGAGCTGAAGGTCCTCGCCGAACTCACCGGAGCGCCCGTCACCACCACCCTGATGGCGCTCGGCGCGTTCCCCGACAGCCATCCGCTGCATGTGGGAATGCCGGGCATGCACGGTGCGGTCGCCGCCGTCACCGCGCTGCAGAAGGCCGACCTGATCGTCGCCCTCGGCGCCCGCTTCGACGACCGCGTCACCGGCAAGCTGGACAGCTTCGCCCCGTACGCCAAGATCGTCCACGCCGACATCGACCCGGCGGAGATCGGCAAGAACCGCGCCGCGGACGTGCCGATCGTCGGGGACGCCCGCGAGGTCATCGCCGACCTGGTCCAGGCGGTGCAGAAGGAGCACAGCGAGGGCCACAAGGGCGACTACACCGCCTGGTGGAGCGACCTCAGCCGCTGGCGCGAGACCTACCCGCTCGGCTACGACCAGCCCGAGGACGGCTCGCTGTCCCCGCAGCAGGTCATCGAGCGCATCGGACAGCTCGCCCCGGAGGGCACGATCTACGCGGCGGGCGTCGGCCAGCACCAGATGTGGTCCGCGCACTTCATCCAGTACGAGAAGCCGGCCACCTGGCTGAACTCCGGCGGCGCCGGAACCATGGGCTACGCCGTCCCGGCCGCCATGGGCGCCAAGGCCGGCCGGCCGGAGCGGACCGTCTGGGCGATCGACGGCGACGGCTGCTTCCAGATGACCAACCAGGAACTGACCACCTGCGCGCTGAACAACATCCCGATCAAGGTCGCCGTCATCAACAACGGCGCCCTCGGCATGGTCCGCCAGTGGCAGACCCTCTTCTACAACCAGCGCTACTCCAACACCGTGCTGCACAGCGGCCCCGACGACATCAACCCGGAGGCCAAGGGCACCCGCGTGCCGGACTTCGTGAAGCTGTCCGAGGCGATGGGCTGCGTGGGCCTGCGCTGCGAGCGCCCCGAGGACCTGGACAAGGTCATCGAAGAGGCGAACTCCATCAACGACCGCCCGGTCGTCGTCGACTTCATCGTCCACGAGGACGCGATGGTGTGGCCGATGGTCGCCGCCGGCACCTCCAACGACGAGATCATGGCCGCCCGGGACGTCCGCCCCGACTTCGGCGACAACGAAGACGACTGAGCGAGAGAGACGTAAAAGACCATGTCCAAGCACACGCTCTCCGTCCTGGTGGAGAACACCCCGGGCATCCTCGCCCGCATCGCCGCCCTGTTCTCGCGGCGCGGCTTCAACATCGACTCGCTCGCGGTCGGCGTCACCGAGCACCCCGACATCTCCCGCATCACCATCGTGGTGAACGTCGAGGACCTGCCGCTGGAGCAGGTGACCAAGCAGCTCAACAAGCTCGTCAACGTGCTGAAGATCGTGGAGCTGGAGCCCGGACAGGCCGTCCAGCGCGAACTCGTCCTGGTGAAGGTCCGCGCCGACAACGAGACCCGCTCCCAGATCGTGGAGATCGTCCAGCTGTTCCGCGCCAAGACCGTCGACGTCTCCCCGGAGGCCGTCACGATCGAGGCCACCGGATCGAGTGACAAGCTGTCCGCCATGCTCAAGATGCTGGAGCCGTTCGGCATCAAGGAGCTGGTGCAGTCCGGCACCATCGCGATCGGCCGTGGCGCCCGTTCGATCACCGACCGCTCGCTTCGCGCGCTCGACCGAACCGCGTAAGGCTGAATACGGGCGGTCCTTCCGCCCGTATGCCGAGATTCCGAAACTTCCCTTCCCCTCACCGGCATACGGTGGGACGCACAACCTGCACACCAAGGAGAGAACCCAAAGTGGCCGAGCTGTTCTACGACGCTGACGCCGACCTGTCCATCATCCAGGGCCGCAAGGTCGCGGTCATCGGCTACGGCAGCCAGGGCCACGCCCACGCGCTGTCGCTGCGTGACTCCGGTGTCGACGTGCGTGTCGGTCTGCACGAGGGCTCGAAGTCCAAGGCCAAGGCCGAGGAGCAGGGGCTGCGCGTGGTGACGCCCGCGGAGGCCGCCGCCGAGGCCGACGTCATCATGATCCTCGTCCCGGACCCGATCCAGGCCCAGGTCTACGAGGAGTCCATCGCGCCGAACCTGAAGGACGGCGACGCGCTGTTCTTCGGCCATGGCTTCAACATCCGCTTCGGCTTCATCAAGCCCCCGGCCGGCGTGGACGTCTGCATGGTCGCCCCCAAGGGCCCGGGCCACCTGGTCCGCCGTCAGTACGAGGAGGGCCGCGGCGTTCCGTGCATCGCCGCTGTCGAGCAGGACGCCTCCGGCAACGCCTTCGCGCTGGCCCTGTCCTACGCCAAGGGCATCGGCGGCACCCGCGCCGGCGTCATCAAGACGACCTTCACCGAGGAGACCGAGACCGACCTGTTCGGTGAGCAGGCCGTCCTCTGCGGTGGTACGGCCGCGCTGGTCAAGGCGGGCTTCGAGACCCTGACCGAGGCGGGCTACCAGCCGGAGATCGCCTACTTCGAGTGCCTGCACGAGCTGAAGCTGATCGTGGACCTCATGTACGAGGGCGGCCTGGAGAAGATGCGCTGGTCCATCTCCGAGACCGCCGAGTGGGGCGACTACGTCACCGGCCCGCGCATCATCACCGACGCCACCAAGGCCGAGATGAAGAAGGTCCTCGCCGAGATCCAGGACGGCACCTTCGCCACCAACTGGATGGACGAGTACCACGGTGGCCTGAAGAAGTACAACGAGTACAAGCAGCAGGACTCCGAGCACCTGCTGGAGACCACCGGCAAGCAGCTGCGCAAGCTGATGAGCTGGGTGAACGAAGAGGCGTAAGCCTCATGTCAGGGGGTCGGGGCATGCTGCTCCGGCCCCCTGTTCCACAACCGCCGGCAGGGCTACAAAATGGAGTTTCCCGTCCGGGTGATACTTCCGCGGTGGCGCAAAACAGCGACCGCGGCGCCACTACACTGCTGCACAACATACGCGTCAGGCCCACAGCGTCGTGCGTCTTCCGCGGCTAGCCCCTCCTCCGCCTGCGGCCGTCGGGACGGCCGTCCGCATGCTCTGGACTTGTGAGGACCTCACGTGAGCTCGAAACCTGTCGTACTCATCGCTGAAGAGCTGTCGCCCGCGACCGTGGACGCACTCGGCCCGGACTTCGAGATCCGGCACACCAACGGAGCCGACCGAGCCGAACTGCTCCCCGCCATCGCCGATGTCGACGCGATTCTGATCCGCTCCGCCACCAAGGTCGACGCCGAGGCCATCGCCGCGGCGAAGAAGCTCAAGGTCGTCGCGCGCGCCGGCGTCGGCCTGGACAACGTCGACGTCTCCGCCGCCACCAAGGCCGGCGTGATGGTCGTCAACGCCCCGACCTCCAACATCGTGACCGCCGCCGAGCTGGCCTGCGGTCTGATCCTCGCCTCCGCCCGCAACATCCCGCAGGCCAACGCCGCGCTGAAGAACGGCGAGTGGAAGCGCAGCAAGTACACGGGCGTCGAGCTGGCCGAGAAGACCCTCGGTGTCGTCGGCCTCGGCCGCATCGGCGCCCTGGTCGCCCAGCGCATGTCCGCCTTCGGCATGAAGGTCGTCGCCTACGACCCCTACGTGCAGCCCGCGCGGGCCGCGCAGATGGGTGTCAAGGTGCTGTCCCTGGACGAGCTGCTGGAGGTCTCCGACTTCATCACCGTCCACCTGCCCAAGACCCCCGAGACCCTCGGCCTCATCGGTGACGAGGCGCTGCGCAAGGTCAAGCCGAGCGTGCGCATCGTCAACGCCGCGCGGGGCGGCATCGTCGACGAGGCGGCGCTGTTCGCGGCGCTGAAGGAGGGCCGGGTCGCCGGCGCCGGCCTCGACGTGTACGCCAAGGAGCCGTGCACCGACTCCCCGCTGTTCGAGCTGGACCAGGTCGTCTGCACCCCGCACCTCGGCGCCTCCACCGACGAGGCCCAGGAGAAGGCGGGCATCGCGGTTGCCAAGTCCGTCCGCCTCGCCCTCGCCGGCGAGCTGGTGCCGGACGCGGTCAACGTCCAGGGCGGTGTCATCGCCGAGGACGTCAAGCCCGGCCTGCCGCTCGCCGAACGCCTCGGCCGTATCTTCACCGCGCTGGCCGGCGAGGTCGCGGTCCGCCTCGACGTCGAGGTCTACGGCGAGATCACCCAGCACGACGTGAAGGTGCTGGAGCTGTCCGCGCTCAAGGGTGTCTTCGAGGACGTCGTCGACGAGACCGTGTCGTACGTCAACGCGCCGCTGTTCGCGCAGGAGCGGGGTGTCGAGGTCCGGCTGACCACCAGCTCCGAGTCGGCCGAGCACCGCAACGTGGTCACCGTGCGCGGCACGCTCGCGGACGGCGAGGAGGTCTCGGTCTCCGGCACGCTGGCCGGACCGAAGCACGTCCAGAAGATCGTCGCGGTCGGCGACTACGACGTCGACCTCGCGCTCGCCGACCACATGGTCGTCCTGCGCTACGAGGACCGTCCCGGTGTCGTCGGCACCGTCGGCCGCATCCTCGGCGAGGCGGGCATCAACATCGCCGGCATGCAGGTCGCCCGTGCGGCGGTGGGCGGCGAGGCCCTGGCGGTGCTCACCGTCGACGACACGGTCTCCGCCGGTGTGCTGGCCGAGGTGGCTTCCGAGATCGGTGCGACGTCCGCCCGCTCGGTGAACCTGGTCTGACGCAGCAGCGAAACGCCGGGCGGGCTGACTTCCGTCAGCCCGCCCGGCGTTTTTCCATGCCCTACTTCTCCTCCCCGGCCCCGATCCTCCGCAGGCTCACCGCCGCCCCGACCGCCGCCAGCGCCACCACCAGCGCACCGGCGATCGCCGCACCCTGCATCCCGCTGGTGAACGCCTCGCGGGCCGTGGTGAGGAGGGACTCACCTGCCCGGCCGGGCAGGTGGGCGGCCGTGGCGAGGGCGTCCCCGAGGGTCTCGCGGGCACCTGCCGGAGCGGTGGACGGCATCTCGTGGCGGTAGACCGCCGTACCGATGGAGCCGAGGACCGCCATGCCGAGCGCGCCGCCGAACTCGGTACCGGTCTCCAGCAGGGAGGAGACCGAGCCCGCCCGCTCCACGGGCGCGCTGCTCATGGCCAGGTCGACCAGCTGGGACGTGATCGCGACCATCCCGCAGGCGAGGACGCCGGCCCCGGCCAGCACCAGCCACAGCGAGTCGGTGCCGATGAAGGCCATCATCGAGTATCCGGCCGCCATGGCCGCGAAGCCGCCGGCGACGACGTACGCCCGGTTGACGCCCCGCTGGACGAGCTGAGCGGTGACCGGGCCGGCGAGTCCGATGAACACCGAGGGCAGCAGGCTCCACAGGGCCGCCGCCAGCGGGCTCTTGCCGAGGACCGCCTGCAGGTACTGCGTGGTGAAAATGGCCGAGCCCATCATGGCGAGGGCGGCGACGAGGTTCAGGACCAGCGCCGGGGCGAAGCCGCGGCCCTTCAGCAGGGCCGGCGGGATCAGCGGCGAGGCGGCCGTGCGCTGCCGGTGGACGAACAGGGCCGCGAAGAGCAGGCCGACGGCGATGGAGACCACGTACAGCGGGTGCCAGCCCTCGGACGGGATCTCCTTCAGGCCGTAGATCACGGGGAGCACGGCGGCCATCGACAGCGGGACGCTCAGCCAGTCGAAACGCCCGGGGTTCGGGTCCTTGGACTCCGGCAGGAGCACCGGTCCGAGGAGCAGGAGCAGCACCATCGCGGGCAGGTTGACCAGGAAGACCGAGCCCCACCAGAAGTGCTCGACGAGGATGCCGCTCATCACCGAGCCGAGGGCGATACCGCCGGTCATCACGCCGGACCACATGCCGATCGCCTTGGCCCGCTGGCCGGGGTCGGTGAACATCGTGCGCACCAGCGCCATCGTGGACGGCATCAGTGTCGCGCCGCCGATGCCGAGGACCGCGCGGGCCGCGATCAGGGTCTCGGCGCTGTTCGCGTAGGCCGCGAGGAGCGAGGCGGCGCCGAAGGCGGCGGCGCCCGTGAGAAGGAGCTTGCGGCGGCCGATGCGGTCGCCGAGGGAGCCCATCGTCATCAGCAGGCCGGCCAGGACGAAGCCGTAGACGTCGAAGATCCACAGCTGCTGGGTGCCGCTCGGGTGCAGGTCGGCGCTGATGGCGGGGGTCGCGAAGTACAGGACCGAGACGTCCATGGAGACCAGCAGCAGCGGCAGCATCAGCACGAGGAGAGCGGTCCACTCGCGTCGGCCGGCGCGGGCGGGGGCGATGGCGGGGCCACCGACGGGGGTGGTGGTGCTCGTCGAGTTCGTCATGGCAGTGACTGTACGAGCGTCTTAAACGATTGTCTAGAACAGGTGTATAAGTCATCCGTCTAGGACGGCTGTATGGATCGGCGGTAGGGTGGTGCGCATGGGACACCGTGAGGATCTGCTCGAAGGCGCCAAGCGCTGCCTGCTGGAGAAGGGGTTCCTGCGCACGACCGCGCGGGACATCGTCAAGGAGTCGGGCACCAACCTGGCGTCGATCGGCTACCACTACGGGTCGAAGGACGCGCTGCTGGTGCAGGCCTATGTGTCGCTGATCGAGGAGGTGGGTGAAAGCTTCGATCCCGCCATGGGCGGAAAGGTGACGCAGCCGCCGGGTTCGCTGGAACGCTTCCAGGAGGTGTGGGCGAACGTCATCCGGGGCGTCCCCCAGTCGCGGGCCATCTGGATGCTGAGCTACGAACTCATCGCCCAGGGCGACCGGATCCCGGAAGTGCGCAAGCTGCTGGCCGAGGCGCAGGAGGAGGGTCGCTCGGGGCTCGTGTCCCTGTTCAGCGGTATCCCGGAGGCCGACCTCGACCAGAAGGCGGTGGACACCGAGGGCCGCCTCTACCAGACGCTGCTCAACGGCCTCATGGTCCAGTGGCTCTTCGACCCGGACTCGGCGACCACTGCCGAACAGCTGACGGAGGGGCTGCGGCGGGTGATCGCCGGCATCGACAAGGGCTGATCCACCCGCCGCTCCGCAGGGGGCGCCCGGCGTCAGCGGCCGGTCGGCGTGCGAAGGCGCAGCTGCGGATGCGCGCCGATGCACGGATTGCGGTGGCCCCACGAGTGGGCGAGATTGGCCTCATGTGCCGGATCCCGCTCCCGGAACCCGGGCCGACATGAGCGTGGCCGAGGCCGAGGAGACCGTACTGATCGTCGGCGGGGGGCCCGTGGGCCTCACCGCCCGGGCGCTGCTGGCACGCTGGGGCGTCCGCACGCTGCTGGTCGAGCGGCATGGCGAGCTGTCGCCGTTTCCCCGGTCCAGGCTGGTCAATGTGCGGTCGATGGAGATCTTCCGCAGTCTCGGCCTCGCCGGGCAGATCACGGCCAGGGCTTTCCCGCCGGAGTACGGCCGCGTCCGCTTCCGGGACACCCTGCGCGACCGCGACTTCGCCGCGGCGGCGATGGCCGGGGTGCACGCGCCGGTGCCCGAGAGCCCCGTGACCGGCGTGGTCACCTCCCAGGACCGGCTGGAACCCGTGCTGCTCGGCGCGGCGGACACGCCGGTGCGGTTCGGGGTCGAACTGGTCGGCCTGGCCGAAGAGGACAGCACGGTCGTCGCCCGCCTCGCCGACCGCCGCTCCGGGCAGGAGACGCGGGTCCGGGTCCCCTACGTCCTCGCCGCCGACGGAGCGAACTCCACCGTGCGGCAGCTGCTGGGCATCGGCACCACCGGACCCGGCGCGCTGGGAAAGGTCACCACCGTCGTGTTCGACGCCGACCTCGACCGCTGGTGTGCCGGGCAGCCCGCCGGGGTCTACTTCACCGCGCACGGGTCGTTCATGCCGCTGTATCCCGAGGGCGGCTGGGCCTGGTTCGGTCCCACCCCCGAGGACGGCGCGCACACCGACTGGCACGAGCTCGTCGCGCGGGCCCTCGGCCCCGGTGCCGACGTACGGCACACGGTGCTGCGGGTCCAGCACTGGGTGATGAACGCCTTCGTCGCCGAACGCCTGCGGCACGGCCGGGTCCTGCTGGCCGGCGACGCCGTGCACGCGGTCCCCGTCATCGGCGGCCTGGGCATGAACGCCGGCCTGGCCGATGTGCACAACCTGTGCTGGAAACTCGCCGGCGTGCTGCAGGGGTGGGCCGGACCGAGCCTGCTGGACACCTACGAGACGGAACGGCAGCCCGTCGCCCGACTGACGCTCCGCCAAGCGGTGGCCAACGCCCAGCTGCTGAGTACCGCGCAAAGCCGGCGGCGGGAGCAGCTGCAGGCGGGGGGCAAGGCGGCGCACCGGGTCGAACTGCCCTGGTCCGACCGGTACTTCGCACAACTCGGCCTGGTGCTCGGCGTCACCTACCGCTCCACAGCCGTCCTCACCGACGACCACACCCGTCCCGAGCCACCTGTCGATCCACGCGTGCACGCCTCTTCGCGGGCGGATGCCGATTTGGCCACGGACGCCCACCCCGCCACGAATCCCCGCTCCGACGCGGAGGCCGTTCCCGGCATGGAGGCCCTCCCCGCCACGGATTACGTGCCCACCCCGCAGCCAGGTCACCGCATGCCCCATCTACCGCTCACCCCCGGCCGTTCCACACTCGACGCCCTCGGTGAGTGGTTCACCCTGTTCACCCCCGACACGGCGGCCTGGGCTCCGCGCGCCGCCGCGCCCTGGCCGCTGCGTGTCGAGGCCCTGCCGCAGGGGTCCGCGGAGGGCCTCGGGCTCGGTCCGGGCGGCGCTCTGCTCGTCCGGCCGGACGGTCACATCGCCGCCCGGTGGACGGACGGCCCGTCGGCCCCGGCCACCCTCTTCGAGGCCCTCGCCGCTCTCAACGGCCGCCCCTGACGCCCGGGACGCCCGGGACGCCCCGGCCGGCTACAGCCGCGCCCGCTTCAGCGCCATGTGCAGCAGCAGCCGGTCCTCGCCGTCGTCCAGGTCCAGGCCGGTCAGCTGCTCGATCCGGGACAGGCGGTAGTAGAGGGTCTGCCGGTGGATGCCCAGTTCGGCGGCCGTGCGGCCGGCCTGGCCCGCGCAGTCGAGATAGACCTCCGCGGTGCGGGCCAGCTCGCGGTGGGCGGCCGAGAGCAACGGGCCGACCACGACGTCGTGCGCGGCCTCGGGCGGCAGCGCGGTCAGCAGCCGGTACGGCCCGATGTGCGCCCACTGGGCGACGGGTCCGAACCGCGGCTCGGCCAGCGCGGCGCGCGCCGCGGCGGCGGCCTCCTGCCACACCGTCCCCAGGTCGGTGAGACCCACGCGGGGCTCACCGACCCCGGCGGCACACCCGGCCCCGCGCGCCGCGCCGCCCGACGCCCCGTGAGCCTCCCCGGCCTCCTTCAGCACCCGCGTGGCAGCCGCCAGCGCGGGCGTGGCCGTCCCCGTGGTCCGCAGTCGCACCAGCAGCGCCAGGCTCTGCTCCGACGCCCCCCACGGCAGCGTGCACAGTGCCGTGGTGTGCGGGATCGTACGGGCGGCCGGGGCGTCGTCCGGGTCGGCCGACGGCCAGGGGGCGATGCACGCCAGGGTGACGGGGCCGTCCGCGCGGGCGCCGAGTGCGGTGCGCAACTCGGCCACCGCCATGTCCCGCTGCCAGCCGCTTTCCGCGGTGAGCACCGCCCGCAGCTCCCGGCTCAGCCCGGCCCCGGCCTCCGCCTCGTCCGCGAGCAGCGCGCCGATCCGGCCCGCCACCTGCATCGCCGCGGCCAGCTGCGCGTCCGTCGGTCCCGGTTCGATCTCCAGCAGCCACACGTAGCCGAGGACGACACCCCGATGGCGTACGGGGAGGCAGATCCGGCCGCGGTACACCCCGGCCTCCGGGCTCGCCGGGATCCGTACGGGGCCGGTCGCGCGGGTGATGCCGAAGCCCTCGAACCATGTCCGGACCGTCGCCGTGGAGCGCCGGGTCAGGATCGAACGGGTGCGCACGGGGTCCAGCGCGGAGGGATCCAGCTCGCCCTCACTGTCGTACGCGCCGAAGGCGATCAGCTCGAAGTCGCGGTTCTCCAGGGTCGCCGGGACGCCCAGCAGCTCCGAGATCTCGTCCACCAGCTCCTGGTAGTCACCCTTGAAAGCCTTGAAATCCGCCGCCACTCGGGCATTCTCCCTCATTTTCCGGCTGCCTTCATACATCTGTCTGAGATCCAGTGCACGGATGCGTGACAGCTGTCGATGGCCGACGATCGGAGAGATCCTTAGGTTTCACGGTGGTTCTCCGCGCCGTACCCGAATCGTCGGGTGATGGCCGTATTGGTGCTTGTCTGTGGAGGTGCCCCGTGCTGGGTCCCGTGATTCTCGCCGCGTCGCGCAGCGACCGGATGCGACGCCTGATCTCGGCGGCCCCGGTGACCAAGCAGGTCGTCGACCGCTTCATCCCCGGCGAGACCGTCGACGACATCGTGCCGATCATCAAGGACCTGACGGCCAAGGGCCTGGAGCTGACGATGGACGTCGTCGGCGAGGACATCACCACCCCCGAGCAGGCCACCCACGCCCGCGATGCCTACCTGGCGCTGATCGACCACCTCAAGGAGCTGGAGCTCGGCGAGAAGGTCGAGATGTCGGTCAAGCTGTCCATGTTCGGCCAGGCGCTGGAGGGTGGCCACGAGCTGGCCCTCGCGAACGTCCGTCCGGTCGTCGAGGCCGCCGCCGCCATCGGGACGACCGTGACCCTCGACGCCGAGGACCACACCACCCTCGACTCGATGTTCGCCATCCACGAGGAGCTGCGGAAGGACTTCCCGCAGACCGGCTGCGTCATCCAGGCCTACCTGTTCCGCACCGAGGCCGACGGCCGCCGTCTCGCCGCCGCCGGCAGCCGCGTCCGCCTGGTCAAGGGCGCCTACAAGGAGCCTGCCGAGGTCGCTTACCAGCAGAAGCACGAGATCGACAAGGCCTACGTCCGTATCCTGAAGACGCTGATGGAGGGCGAGGGCTACCCGATGATCGGGTCGCACGACCCGCGTCTGATCGCCATCGCCCAGGAGCTGGCCCACAAGGCTGGCCGCAAGCTCGACGAGTACGAGTTCCAGATGCTGTACGGCATCCGCAGTGAGGAGCACCTGCGGCTGGCCGCCGAGGGCCACCGCATGCGCGTCTACACCGCCTACGGCACCGACTGGTACGGCTACTTCATGCGCCGTCTCGCGGAGAAGCCCGCCAACCTGCGGTTCTTCCTCCGCTCGATGGTCAGCAAGGGCTGAGCCCCCCTACGCCCCGACACCCGCTCACGTACAAGGAGTCCGGATCTCATGGACGCTGTGACCCAGGTCCCCACCCCCGTCAACGAGCCGGTGCACGGCTACGCCCCCGGCTCGCCCGAGCGCGCCCGGCTGGAGGCCAAGCTCAAGGAGCTGGCCGAGAACCCGATCGACCTGCCGATGACCATCGGCGGGGAGAAGCGGATGGGCGGCGGTGAGCCGTTCCAGGTGGTGCAGCCGCACAACCACAAGGCCGTCATCGGCACCCTGCGGCACGCCACCCAGCAGGACGCGAAGGACGCCATCGACGCGGCCCTCGCCGCCGCGCCGGCCTGGCGCGCGATGTCCTTCGACGACCGTGCCGCGATCATCCTGCGCGCCGCCGAGCTGCTGGCCGGCCCGTGGCGCGAGACGATCGCCGCCTCCACCATGCTGGGCCAGTCGAAGACCGCCCAGCAGGCCGAGATCGACACGCCCTGCGAGCTGGTCGACTTCTGGCGGTTCAACGTCCACTACGCCCGCCAGATCATCGCCGAGCAGCCCCCGGCGAACTCCCCGGGCGTGTGGAACCGCCTGGACCACCGCCCGCTGGAGGGCTTCGTCTACGCGATCACGCCGTTCAACTTCAGCGCCATCGCGGGCAACCTGCCGACGGCCCCCGCGCTGATGGGCAACGTCGTCGTCTGGAAGCCGTCCCCGACCCAGACCCACGCCGCCGTCCTGCTCATGCAGCTGCTGGAGGAGGCGGGCCTGCCCAAGGGCGTCATCAACCTCGTCACCGGTGACGGCATCGAGGTCTCCAAGGTCGCTCTTGAGCACCGCGACCTGGCCGGCATCCACTTCACCGGCTCGACCAAGACCTTCCAGTACCTGTGGAAGACGGTCGGCACCAACATCGAGAAGTACCGCTCCTACCCGCGTCTGGTCGGCGAGACCGGCGGCAAGGACTTCCTGGTCGCCCACCCGAGCGCCGACCGCGCGGTCCTGAAGACCGCCCTGACCCGCGGTGCCTTCGAGTACCAGGGCCAGAAGTGCAGCGCCACCTCCCGGGCGTACATCCCGGCGTCGATCTGGAACTCCGGCTTCCGGGAGGAGTTCGCGGCCGAGGTCGACTACCTGACCATGGGTGACGTCACCGACCTGTCGAACTTCATCGGCGCCGTGATCGACGACCGTGCCTTCGCCAAGAACAAGGCCGCGATCGACCGCGCGAAGTCCGACCCGACCTGCGAGATCATCGCGGGCGGCAGCTACGACGACTCGGTCGGCTACTTCGTCCGCCCGACGGTGATCGTCTCCACCGACCCGGAGAACGAGGTCTTCCGCACGGAGTACTTCGGCCCGGTCCTCGGCGTCTACGTCTACGAGGACGACAAGTACGACGAGATGCTGGAGCAGATGGAGTCGGTGTCGGACTACGCCCTGACCGGCTCGGTGATCTCCAACGACCGCGCCGCCGCTGCCTACACGATGGAGAAGCTCCGCTTCGCCGCGGGCAACTTCTACATCAACGACAAGTCGACCGGCGCCGTCGTCGGCCAGCAGCCCTTCGGCGGCGGCCGCGCCTCCGGCACCAACGACAAGGCCGGCGCCCCGCAGAACCTCCTGCGCTGGACCCTGACCCGCGCCATCAAGGAGACCCTGGTCCCGCCGACCGACTACGCCTACCCGCACATGGGCTGACCCTCAGCCCCCTGACCACGGGCCGGGAAGCCTGCCACCGAGCAGACTTCCCGGCCCGTTTCCATCCCGGCGCTCACACCGGCCGAGCGATAATGCGGGTCATGGCCGTCCGACAGCGTCTCGTCCACACCGCCGATCTCGGAGCCGCCGAACTCGCCGCCGTCCGTGCCCTGTTGGACGAGGCGTTCGACGGGGACCTCTCCGACGAGGACTGGGATCACGGGTGCGGCGGCCTGCATGCGCTCGTCCACGACGACACCGGGCTCGCCGCGCACGGATCCGTCGTGATGCGGCGCATCCGGCATCGGGGACGCTGGCTGCGTACCGGGTACGTCGAGGCCGTCGCCGTACGGCCGGACGTGCGGCGCACCGGGCTCGGCGGGCGGGTGATGGGGGAGCTGGAGCGGGTGATCGGCCGGGCCTACGACCTCGGTGCGCTCGCCGCGAGCGACGAGGGAGCCCTGCTGTACGCGGCGCGGGGCTGGCAGCGGTGGGGCGGGCAGGTGCACGCCCTCTCGCCGGATGGCGGGATCGTACGGCTGCCGGAGGAGGAAGGGGCCGTCCATCTGTGGCCCGGGCTCGCCGGGCCGGTCGAGTCCGGTGCCGAGCTGGTCTTCGACTGGCGCGACGGCGACGTGACCTGACGGATCGTCATGCCGCGCGGACAAGGATCTTGCCCGTGTTGCCGCCGCGCAGCATCAGCAGGAACGCCTCCACGATCCGTTCGAACCCGTCCACGACCGTCTCGTCCGGCGCCAGCGCCCCGCTGCGCAGATGCGGTACGGCGAAGTCGTACAACTCCTCCTGCGCGTCCCGGTGGTCGCTCACCAGAAAGCCCTCGATGCGCAGGCTCTTCTCCACCACGTCCGCGTGGTCGAAGAGGACGGGCGGGGCATCGGGGGTGTTGTACTGGCTGATCGTGCCGACCCGCACCACCCGGCCCCGCCTGCGCAGCGCGCCGATCGCCGCGCCGAGGTGGTCGCCGCCCACGTTGTCCACGAAGACGTCGATGCCCGTGGGGGCGGCTTCGGCGAGCAGCTCGCGGACCGGTGCCGTGCGGTAGTCGAAGGCGGTGTCGTAACCGACCTGTTCCGTCAGGTACGCCACCTTCTCCGGGCTGCCCGCGCTGCCGATCACGCGGCCGGCGCCGAGCAGCCGGGCGAAGCGGCCGGCCGCCGTGCCGACCCCGCCCGCCGCCCCGGAGACGAACACGTCCTCCCCCTCGCGCAGCCGGGCGATCCGGGTCAGGGCGATGTACGCCGTCAGGCCGGTGCCGCCCAGCACGCTCAGGTACGCCGACAGCGGCACGCCCGGGTGGTGCGGGAGCCGGCGGACCTCCTCGGGGCTCACCACGGCGTGGGTGCGCCAGCCCTGGCGGTGGAAGAGGATCTCGCCCTCCGGCAGGGCCGGGGTGCGGGAGGCCACCACCCGGCCCAGTGCGCGGCCCTCCAGCGGGGCGTGCAGCGTGAAGTCGCCGTCCATCATCTCGCGGTGGTACGGGTCCACCGACCAGTAGAGGTTCTCCACAAGCGCCGTACCGGGCGCCGGTTCGGGCACCGGGGACTCGGCGAAGCGGAAGTGGTCCGCGGTCGGGAAGCCGGTGGGGCGGGCGGTCTGCTGCACGGTGAGCGCGATCTCGGTCATGGAGGGGACGGTAGGGAGGAATGCCGGGGGTGGGCAGAGGGTTGGGCTCATGGAACGCGCCGATCCATGAGTCGGCCTCATATGTGCAGGTGGGAGCCCCGAGTGACATCAGTCGACCTTGCCCCGCAGGAGCTGAGGATCCTGGTCGCCGTGGCCGACGAGGGCGGGTTCTCCGCCGCCGCCGCCCGCCTCGGGGCCACTCAGTCCGCCGTCTCCCACGCCGTGCGGGGGATCGAGCGGAAGCTGGGCGCGGTGCTGTTCGAGCGCGGGCGGTTCGGCGCGCGGCCGACGCCGGCGGGGGAGCGGGCCGCGGCCCATGCGCGGCGGGTGCTGCGCATGCTCCAGGTGCTGGCCGCGGACGTCCGCGACGCGGGCACCGGCGAGGTCTGCGGGCCGCTGCGGATCGCCGCCTTCCGCAGCGCGGCCCTGCATCTGCTGCCGCCCGCCCTGGAACGGCTCACCGCGCAGCACCCCGGCATCGAGGTGACCGTCACCGTCGTCCGTGAACTGGGCGCCGGCACGGCGGGCGAGGTCGCCGCCGGACGGGCCGATCTCGGGATCGCCACCCTGAGCGGGCCGCCGCCGGCCGGACTGGTCGGCGGGGTGCTGCTTCGGGAGCCGTACTCCCTGGTCCATCCGGCCGGGCATCCGGATCCTCGCGCGCTGCCGCTCGTCGACTGGGCGGAGAACTGCGGCTCCTACACCCGTGCCTGGTGGGCCGCCCAGGACTGGATCCCGGCGGCGACCGTCAACGCCGAGGACGACGGCGCGGTGCTGTCCATGGTGGGCAGCGGGCTCGGCATGGCGATCATGCCCGCGCTCTCCCTCACCGGGGCGCCGCCCGCCGTGGAGATCACCGACCTGGGGCCGGACCGGCCCCACCGCTGCGTCGGCTACGTCACGACGCGGGAACTGGCCGGCACCACCGCCGTACGGGCCCTGATCCGCACCCTTCGAGCCCTCGGCGCGGCGTCACCCGAACGCGGGAAGGCCCAGCTCAGAGCGGTGTGAGCCGGTCCACCGTCTCAGATAGTAGGAAGTCCGAGTAATTGTGCAGACAGGAACGGGCCGCTCCCTTAATTTTGTAGGAGCCGAACGTCTCGCTCGATCCAGCGAATGGCGGTCGTGAGCCGGACCCCGTACAGGCAACCCCTGTGGCCGTCGCTCCCCGCCTCTCCGGCGTCTCCCTGTCCCTGTGCGTCCTCCACGTTTGCCGAAGGAGACGATTTCCCATGGCCGAGACGACCGTCCGCCGCCGAGTCCGCCACGTGTCCCGCGCGAGCGAGTCCGACCGCAAGAACGCCGCCGCCGCCCTCCAGCGCGCCCTCGACCGCCGCGACAACGGCGGCGAGACGGGCCACTGAGTCCCGCCCCCCGGTTCCACCGCGGAACACACCCGTCCGAGTGTCCGCATGGTGGAAGGGTCATGTCAGTACCTGGGACGAGGAGTAGGGTGCCCGCATGTCTCGCAGCATCAATCTCGCAGTGATCCCGGGTGACGGCATCGGCCAGGAGGTCGTGTCCGAAGGTCTCAAGGTCCTCTCCGCCGTCCTGCCGCAGGATGTGAAGCTGGAGACCAAGGAGTACGACTTCGGCGCCCAGCGCTACCACGCCACCGGTGAGACCCTCACCGACGCCGACCTCGACGCGCTGAAGCAGCACGACGCCATCCTGCTCGGCGCCATCGGCGACCCGTCGGTGCCGTCCGGCGTCCTGGAGCGCGGCTTCCTGCTCAAGCTCCGCTTCGCCTTCGACCACCACGTCAACCTGCGGCCGTCGAAGCTCCTGCCCGGCGTCGCCACCCCGCTCGCCGGCCAGCCGGAGATCGACTTCGTCGTCGTCCGCGAGGGCACCGAGGGCCCGTACACCGGCAACGGCGGCACCATCCGCAAGGGCACCGAGCACGAGGTCGCCACCGAGGTGTCCGTCAACACGGCCTTCGGTGTCGAGCGGGTGGTCCGCGACGCCTTCGCCCGCGCCCAGGCCCGTCCGCGCAAGAAGCTCACGCTGGTCCACAAGAACAACGTGCTGACCTTCGCCGGGCATCTGTGGACGGACATCTTCAACAAGGTGGCCCAGGAGTTCCCCGAGGTCACCACCGACTACCTCCACGTCGACGCGGCCACGATCTTCCTGGTCACCGACCCGGGCCGGTTCGACGTCATCGTCACCGACAACCTCTTCGGCGACATCATCACCGACCTCGCCGCGGCCGTCTCCGGCGGCATCGGCGTGGCCGCCAGCGGGAACATCAACCCGTCCGGCGAGTTCCCCTCGATGTTCGAGCCCGTGCACGGCTCGGCCCCGGACATCGCCGGCCAGGGCAAGGCCGACCCCACCGCCACGGTGCTGTCCGTCGCCCTGCTGCTGCGCCACCTCGGCTACGACTCCGAGGCGGACCGCATCGACGCCGCCGTCGCCGCCGACCTCACCGAGCGCGCCGGGCTGGCTGCCCGCAGCACCTCGCAGATCGGCGACGCGCTGGCCGTACGAGTAGCCGGCTGACCCGCGCCACTCCTCGAAGCCGCCGGGTCGCATCCGCACCCGGCGGCTTTTCGTGTGCCTCGCCGGGTGCCACCATCAACCCTTGGGTCGCTTTCACCCCCATTCCGTCGGCCGCAGCCCCCGCGCGATAATCGAACGCGGAGCCGCGGTATGAGGGAATGCTCGGACGTCCTAGAACTGGCCACCGGCCGTGTACGGGGCGTATAAGCGGCCCGTCACTACAACCGGTGAAGGACAACACATGACGACGCCCACGATCGAGCTCAAGCCCTCCGCCAGCCCCCTCGCCGCCGCCGAGCGCGAGGCGATCCTGGCCGACCCCGGGTTCGGCCGCCACTTCACCGACCACATGGTGACGATCAAGTGGACCGAGGGGCGGGGCTGGCACGACGCCCAGCTCGTCCCGTACGGCCCGATCTCCCTCGACCCCTCCACCCACGTCCTGCACTACGGCCAGGAGATCTTCGAGGGACTGAAGGCCTACCGCCAGCCCGACGGCTCGATCGCGTTGTTCCGCCCCGAGGCGAACGCCCGCCGCTTCCGCAACTCCGCCCGCCGCATGGCCATGGCCGAGCTGCCCGAGGACCTGTTCATCGCCGCGCTGGACGCGCTGCTCAGCCAGGACGCCGACTGGGTCCCGCCGCACGGCGGCGAGCAGTCCCTGTACCTGCGCCCGTTCATGTTCGCCACGGAGGCCGCGCTCGGCGTGCACCCGGCGAACGAGTACCTGTTCATGCTCATCGCCTCGCCCTCCGGCGCCTACTTCGCCGGTGGCGTCAAGCCGGTCACCATCTGGGTCTCCGAGGACCACGTCCGTGCCGTCCCCGGCGGCACCGGTGACGCCAAGACCGGCGGCAACTACGCCGCCTCGCTGCTCCCGCAGGCCGAGGCCGCCGCGCACGGCTGCGACCAGGTCGTCTACCTCGACGCGGTCACCCGCACCAAGGTCGAGGAGAGCGGCAGCATGAACGTCGCCTTCGTCTACGGCGACCGGATCGTCACCCCTGAGCTGACCGGCTCGATCCTGGAGGGCATCACCCGCGACTCCCTGCTCCAGGTCGCCCGCGACCTCGGCTACACCGCCGAGGAGGGCGTGGTCACCCTCCAGCAGTGGCGCGAGGACGCGGCCTCCGGCGCGCTCACCGAGGTCTTCGCCTGCGGCACCGCCGCCGTGGTCACGCCCATCGGTCACGTCAAGACCAAGACGGACTCCTGGAGCCACGGCGACGGCACGCCTGGTCCCGTCACCGTCCGCCTTCGTGAGGCCCTGCTGGGCATCCAGCGGGGTATGACGGAGGACAAGCACGGGTGGATGCACCGGATCGGTTAAGCGCGCGATTCGTACGGCTGCGAAGGGGCGTCGGGCGTCTGCGGGTCGGTCGTGGTTGATCGCCCCCCGCGGCGGAGCCGCACATTGATGCGGCCCCGCGCCCCTTCGGGGCGCTGCTCAGCCGGCGTCAGCAGCAAGTACACCGCTCCTCCTACCGCGCCCGACAGCAGGAAGCTGCAGTCCACCCCGCCGGTCAGGCGCAGCAGCGGGCCCTGGTACGTCGGCAGGGACACCGCCAGCAGACCGGTCCCGGCGCCCAGGACCCAGGAGACGGTCGCGCGTACGTTCCAGCCCGCCCGGAACCAGTAGATCCCGCCGCGCGAACGGCGGTTGAAGACCTGCAGGGCGTCGGCGTCGTACACACCGCGACAGCGGGCGAAGCCGATGAGGGTGATGACGGCCCACGGGGTGCCGAGGGCGGTGAGCAGCAGCACGAAGGACGTCATCGCGGACTGCGCGTTCCAGGCGTAGTGGCCGGCGAAGACACAGACGGTGGCGACCACGGCGACCGTGTAGGTGGCGCGGGCGCGGGAGGCCTTCGGCAGGATCGCGTCCAGGTCCAGGCCCATGGAGTACAGCATCAGACCGGCGTTGCCGACCGAGCCGGCGGACGCCGACAGCAGCAGCGGGATCAGATACCAGGTGGGGGAGGCCACCACCAGCGGTCCCGCGTAGTCGGTGGCCGCGTGGGCCGCGTACGCCGTGAAGGTGCCGAACAGCTGCGGCACCAGCAGGCCGAGGACCAGCCCGAGCCAGGTGGCGTGCAGCACCCGGCGGCTGGAGTGCCGCCGCGGCGAGATGTAGCGGGTGTAGTCGCCGAGCAGGGTGATGAAGGCGATGGGACCGGACAGGCCCGCGGCCACCGCCGCCAGGAACCAGGTCGGCCAGAACGAGCCGAGCAGACAGCCGCCCGCGTCGGGCAGCGCCGCGGTGGTGAAGTGCGGGGCGTAGGCGACGATCCCGAGGACCAGCAGGGCGGTCATGCCGACGGCGAGGACGCGGGACATGGCGAGCAGCACCCGGTAGCCGTACACCGCGCCCGCGACGGTCGCCGCCGCGAGCACCGCGTAGACGAGGGCGTACGACACCCCGTCCGCCGGCACCCCGAACAGCCGGCCGAGCACGCTCAGCATCACATCGCCGCCGATCCACACGGTCAGCGCGGTGTAGCCGAGGGCGAGCAGCAGACCGACCACCGAGCCGACCAGCCGGCCCCGGACGCCGAACTGCGCGCCGGAGGAGGTGGACAGGTTGGTGGCGGTGCGCAGGGAGATGAGGGCGAGCGGGGCGGTGACGGCCGTACCGACCACCGTTCCCGCCACGATCGCGCTCACCGACGCCCACCAGCCGAGCCCGAAGGACGGCGGCAGCCACCCGAAGATGATCACCCCGAGGCAGAGGTTGGAGCCGAGCAGGATCGAGACGAGGTCGCGCGGACCGCTGGTCCGCTCCTCGTCCGGGATGGTGTCGACTCCGCGCTGTTCTATGGGCATGGCCGGTCTCCTTCGACTACCGCCAGAGAGTTAGAGCGACGTTCAATGTCCGTGAAGCCTCGCCGTCAGTCAATGCTTCTGTTTCAAGAAGTCTGTGTTTAGAGTGGTGCTCTAATCTGGTGATGGCAAGGAGGTGCCGCGACGTGAGACTCACTCCCACGGAACGTGACCGGCTGCTGCTCTTCGGAGCCGCCGAGCTCGCCCGGGCCCGCCGGGCGCGCGGCCTCAGGCTGAACGTGCCGGAGGCGACCGCGCTGATCGCGGACACCGTCTGCGAGGCGGCCCGGGACGGCAGGCGGCTCGCCGAGGCCATCGAGGCGGCCCGGTCCGTGCTCGGGCCCGAGGACGTGCTGCCGGGCGTCGCCGACGTCGTCACCGAGGTGATGGTCGAGGCCGTCTTCGACGACGGCTCCCGGCTCGCGGTGGTCTCCGACCCCATCGGCGGCGGTCTCGGCGAGCGGGCGCCGGGCGCGCTGCTGCCCGGACCCCAGCACGCCGACCCCGCGCCGGCCGTCCGGCTCACGGTCACCAACACCGCGACCGTGCCGGTCTCCGTCACCTCCCACTTCCACTTCTTCGAGGCCAACCCGCGCCTGGACTTCGACCGCGCCGCCGCCTACGGCATGCGGCTCGCCGTACCCGCCGGCTCGTCCGTGCGGTTCGGGCCGGGCGAGAGCGAGGAGGTCGGTCTCGTCCCCATCGGCGGCGACCGGATCGCGATCGGCTTCGCCGGACTGGTCGACGGGCCGCTGGACGCGCCCGGCGCGAAGGACGAGGCCCTGCGCAGGGCCGCCGCATGTGGATACCTCGGAGTGACGACGGACGGAGGCGAGAAGCGATGAGCCGCTCGAAGGGACGAGAGGTGAGCCGGGCGATCCACATCGACCCGCACGCCTACGCAGCCACCCACGGGCCCCGCGCCGGAGACCGCATCCGCCTCGGCGACTCGGGCCTGACCGTCCGCGTCGAGTCCGACTCCCAGCGCTACGGCGACGAGTTCCTGGCCGGCTTCGGCAAGACCGCCCGTGACGGACTGCACCTCAAGGCCGCCGCCGTCCGCGCGACCTGTGACGTCGTGATCAGCAACGTCGTCGTGATCGACGCGGCGCAGGGCATCCGGAAGGTCTCCATCGGCATCCGGGAAGGCCGGATCTGCGCCATCGGACGCGCCGGCAACCCCGACACCCTCGACGGCGTCGACGTGGTCGTCGGCACCGGCACCTCCATCGTGTCCGGCGAGGGGCTCATCGCCACCGCGGGGGCCGTCGACACGCACGTCCATCTGCTGTCGCCGCGCATCATGGAGGCCTCCCTCGCCTCCGGCGTCACCACGATCATCGGGCAGGAGTTCGGCCCGGTGTGGGGCGTCGGCGTCAACTCGCCCTGGGCGCTGCGCCACGCCTTCAACGCCTTCGACGCCTGGCCGGTCAACATCGGCTTCCTGGGCCGGGGTTCGTCTTCCCAGGACGCGCCCCTGATCGAGGCGCTGGCCGAAGGGGGCGCCTCCGGCTTCAAGGTGCACGAGGACATGGGCGCCCACACCCGCGCACTGGACACCGCGCTGCGGGTCGCCGAGGAGCACGACGTCCAGGTCGCCCTGCACAGCGACGGCCTGAACGAGTGCCTGTCGGTCGAGGACACCCTGAAGGTGCTGGAGGGCCGCACCATCCACGCCTTCCACATCGAGGGCTGCGGCGGCGGACATGTGCCCAACGTGCTCAAGATGGCCGGCGTCCCGAACGTCATCGGCTCCTCCACCAACCCGACCCTGCCCTTCGGCCGGGACGCGGTCGCCGAGCACTACGGCATGATCGTCTCCGTCCACGACCTCAAGCCCGACCTGCCCGGCGACGCCGCCATGGCCCGCGACCGCATCCGGGCCGGCACGATGGGCGCCGAGGACGTGCTGCACGACCTGGGCGCGATCGGCATCACCTCCTCCGACGCCCAGGGCATGGGCCGCGCCGGCGAGACGGTCCGCCGTACGTTCGCCATGGCCGGCAAGATGAAGGCCGAGCTGGGCCCGCTGGAGGGCGACGGCGAGGGCGACGACAACGCCCGCGTCCTGCGCTACCTGGCCAAGCTGACCATCAACCCGGCCATCGCCCACGGCCTTTCGCACGAGGTCGGCTCGATCGAGGTCGGCAAGCTCGCCGACATCGTGCTGTGGCGGCCCGAGTACTTCGGCGCCAAGCCGCAGCTCGTCCTCAAGTCCGGCTTCCCGGCCTACGGCGTGGTCGGCGACCCCAACGCGGCCACCGACACCTGCGAACCCCTGGTGCTGGGCCCGCAGTTCGGCTCGTACGGCGCAACGGCCGCCGACATCTCCGTCGCGTTCGTCGCCCAGGCGGCCGTCGACCAGGGGGGCGACACGATGCCCACCCGGCGGCGCCGGGTCGCCGTGCGCGGCACCCGGGGCATCGGCCCCGCCGACCTGCGGCTGAACGCCCGTATCGGAGCCGTCGACGTCGACCGGCGCACCGGTCTGGTCACCCTCGACGGCGACCCGCTGCGCTCCGAGCCCGCCGACTCCGTCTCCCTCAACCGCCTGTACTTCCTCTAAGGATCACCATGTCTGCTGCCGCCGACGGCTTCCGCATGCCCGCCGAGTGGACCCCGCACGAGCGCACCTGGATGGCGTGGCCGGGCCCCAACCCCACCTTCGACGACCCGGACGACCTGGCCGCCTCCCGCGCCGCCTGGGCCTCGGTGGCCCGCGCGATCCGCCGCTTCGAGCCCGTGACCGTGGTCTGCGGTTCCGGCCAGTCGGCCGAGGCGCAGGCGCTGCTCGGCCCGGACATCGACACCGTCGAGCGGGACCTGGACGACGCCTGGATGCGGGACATCGGGCCCACCTTCCTCACCAACGGCAAGGGCGAACTGGCCGCCGTGGACTGGACGTTCAACGGCTGGGGCGCACAGGACTGGGCCCGCTGGGAGCACGACTCCAAGATCGCCGCGTATGTCTCCGATCTCGCGGGCGCCAAGACGTACGCCTCGAAGCTGGTCAACGAGGGCGGCGCGATCCACGTCGACGGCGAGGGCACGGTCCTGCTGACGGAGACGGTCCAGCTGGGGCCCGAGCGCAACCCGCACTGGACGAAGGAACAGGTCGAGGCGGAGATCCACGCCCACCTCGGCACCAGCAAGGCGATCTGGCTGCCGCGCGGTCTGACGGGTGACTATCCGCCGTACGGCTTCGGCACCCTCGGCCACGTGGACATCGTCGCCGCTTTCGCCCGCCCCGGCGTGGTGGTCGCCCACCACCAGCCGGACCCCGCCCACCCCGACCACGAGGTCACCAAGGAGGTCATCGGCCTCCTGAAGTCGGCGACCGACGCGCGCGGCCGCCGCCTGGAGGTCGTCGAGGTCCCCGCCCCGACCGTCCTGGAGGCCGACGGCCACTGGGCCGACTACTCCTACATCAACCACTACATCTGCAACGGCGGCGTCGTGCTGTGCGGCTTCGACGACCCGCGCGACGAGATCGCGGCCGGGATCTTCCGCCGCCTGTTCCCCGAGCGGACGGTCACCCTGGTGGACGCGCGTACGATCTTTGCGGGTGGGGGCGGCATCCACTGCATCACCCAGCAGCAGCCGAAGGTCTGAGCACGGAGGAGAGTCAGGGATGGCCGGTGCGGCGCGGGCGCGGAAGAACGCGCCGCCGCGCGAGGAGGTTCTCGCCGCCGCGATGGACATGATCGCCGAGCGCGGTCTGGAGAAGCTCACCATGGCGGCCCTCGGCCGTGAGGTCGGGATGAGCAGCGGCCATCTCCTGTACTACTTCCGCTCCAAGGACGAGCTGCTGCTGCAGACCCTGGAGTGGAGCGAGGGCCGGCTGGGCGCGGCACGGGGCCGCCTCCTCACCGGCCCCGCAACCGCCCGGGAGCGCCTGTCCGCCTACGTCGACCTGTACGTCCCCGACGGCCACCGGGACCCGCACTGGACCCTGTGGCTGGAGGTCTGGAACCGTTCGCAGAACGCCGACGACGACGCGCGTGCCCGGCAGGCCGCGATCGAGGGCGCCTGGCACCGCGACCTGGTCGCGCTGATCGCCGAGGGGATCTCGCGGGGAGAGTTCCGGCGGGTGGACGCGGACCGCTTCGCGGCGCGGTTGCGTGCGCTGCTCGACGGGTTCTCCATCCATGTCGCCATCGGGCTGCGCGGCACCGACCGTGACCAAGTGCTGGCGCACGTACGGGATTTCATCGCCGACTCCCTGTTGATGCCCGCCGGGTAAAGGAATCCTTTCCTCCGTCGCCGGGCAAGTAACGGCCCATGGGACGACAACACTGGAAGAAGATCTGGGTCGGTTCGGCGGGCAACATGGTCGAGTGGTTCGACTGGTTCGTGTACGCGAGCTTCGCCACCTACTTCGCCGGCGCGTTCTTCCCGAGCGGCAACCCCACCGCCCAACTCATGAACACCGCCGGCATCTTCGCCGTCGGATTCTTCATGCGGCCCGTGGGCGGCTGGCTGCTCGGCAGGGTCGGCGACCGCAAGGGCCGCAAGGCGGCGCTGACGCTGACCGTCACGCTGATGTCGGCGTCGGCGATCCTCATCGCCGTCGCCCCCACCTACGCGGTCGCCGGCTACGGGGGCGCGTTCGTGCTGCTCGTCGCCCGCCTGCTGCAGGGCCTGTCGGTGGGCGGCGAGTACGCGGCCAGCGCCACCTATCTGACGGAGGCCTCGGACCCGAAGCGGCGCGGATTCGCCTCCAGCTTCCAGTACGTGTCCATGACCGCCGGCCAGATCGTCGGCCTCGGCCTGCAGATCGTCCTGCAGCGGACCATGTCCGACAGCGCCCTGCACAGCTACGGCTGGCGCATCCCGTTCGTCGTCGGTGCGCTCGGCGCCGCCGTCATCTTCTATCTGCGGCGCAGCATGCTGGAGACCGAGGTGTACGAGGCGGACGACTCGGGTGCCGAGGAGCGCGGCACGCTGCGCGCGCTGTGGGCGCACAAGCGGGAGGCGTTCCTGGTCATCGCCCTCACCATGGGCGGCACGGTCGCCTACTACACGTACACCACCTATCTGACCAAGTACCTCTCCAACTCCGCCGGACTGTCCAAGCAGACCGCCACGCTGGTCTCCTTCACCGCGCTGATCGTCTTCGCCGCGCTCCAGCCCCTCGCCGGCGCCCTCTCCGACCGGATCGGCCGGCGCCCGCTGCTGATCACCTTCGCGGTCGGCTCCACCCTCCTCACCGTGCCGATCATGACCCTGCTCAAGCACGCGGGCAGCTTCTGGCCGGCCCTCGGGCTGGCCCTGCTCGCACTGGTCGTCGTCACCGGCTACACCTCGATCAACGCCTGTGTGAAGGCCGAGCTGTTCCCGACCGGTGTCCGCGCACTCGGCGTGGCCCTGCCGTACGCCGTCGCCAACGCCCTCTTCGGCGGCACCGCGGAATACATCGCCCTGTGGTTCAAGAAGGCCGGGATCGAGTCCGGCTTCTACTGGTACGTGGCGGGTTGCGCCGCCGTGTCGCTGGTGGTGTACGTCACCATGCGCGAGACCAAGGACCTCGACCTCGCCCGGGCGAGGGACCGTGCGGATTCCAGTCTGACGACCGCATCCTGAGACGCTCGGTGAGCCGGGGGCGGTGCTGTGCCAGACTGCCCCCGTGCTCTCGCTCGCCATGATTATGGGCAGCAGGCGCGCCGGTCCGCAGTGACCACCTCGTACGACCAGGTGCGGGTGGCCACCGTCGTCCTCGACCCGCGCGCAGACCTCTCGCACCCGCGAGGGGTTTTTTCGTTTTCCGGCCCACCTTCAGCCGGGAGCGCAGCGCGAGGGACCATTGGGGGGACGGTGGAGCCGGTCATTCCGGTAAGACCGAAGATTCACAACAGGAGCCTTGAGACCATGACCGAGACGGCAACCAGCGAGCTCGACGACTCGTTCCACGTCTTCGACACCACGCTGCGCGACGGCGCGCAGCGCGAGGGCATCAACCTCACCGTCGCGGACAAGCTCGCCATCGCACGGCACCTGGACGACTTCGGCGTGGGCTTCATCGAGGGCGGCTGGCCCGGCGCGAACCCGCGCGACACCGAGTTCTTCGCCCGGGCACAGGCGGAGATCGACTTCAAGCACGCCCAGCTGGTCGCCTTCGGCGCCACCCGCCGCGCCGGCGCCAAAGCCGCCGACGACCCGCAGGTCAAGGCCCTGCTGGAGTCCGGCGCCCCGGTGATCACCCTGGTCGCCAAGTCGCACGACCGGCACGTGGAGCTGGCGCTGCGCACCACCCTGGACGAGAACCTGGACATGGTCCGCGACACCGTGTCGTACCTGAAGGACCAGGGCCGCCGGGTGTTCGTGGACTGCGAGCACTTCTTCGACGGCTACCGCGCCAACCCCGAGTACGCCAAGGCCGTCGTCCGTGCGGCCGCCGAGGCCGGCGCCGACGTCGTCATCCTCTGCGACACCAACGGCGGCATGCTCCCCGCCCAGATCCACGCCGTCGTCTCCACCGTCCTCGCCGACACCGGCGCCCGGCTCGGCATCCACGCCCAGGACGACACCGGCTGCGCGGTCGCCAACACCCTCGCCGCCGTCGACGCGGGCGCCACCCACGTGCAGTGCACGGCCAACGGCTACGGCGAGCGCGTCGGCAACGCCAACCTCTTCCCGGTCGTCGCCGCCCTGGAGCTGAAGTACGGCAAGAAGGTGCTGCCCGACGGCAAGCTCCGCGAGACCACCCGGATCTCGCACGCCATCGCCGAGGTCGTCAACCTCACGCCGTCCACCCACCAGCCGTACGTCGGGGTCTCCGCCTTCGCCCACAAGGCCGGCCTGCACGCCTCCGCGATCAAGGTCGATCCGGACCTGTACCAGCACATCGACCCCGAGCTGGTCGGCAACACCATGCGCATGCTGGTCTCCGACATGGCCGGCCGCGCCTCGATCGAGCTGAAGGGCAAGGAGCTCGGCATCGACCTGGGCGGCGACCGGGCGCTGGTCGGCCGGGTGGTCGAGCGCGTGAAGGAGCGCGAGCTCAAGGGCTACACCTACGAGGCGGCGGACGCGAGCTTCGAGCTGCTGCTGCGGGCCGAGGTCGAGGGCCGCCCGCTGAAGTACTTCGACGTGGAGTCCTGGCGGGCCATCGTCGAGGACCGCCCCGACGGCACCCACGCCAACGAGGCCACGGTGAAGCTGTGGGCCAAGAGCGAGCGGATCGTCGCCACGGCGGAGGGCAACGGCCCCGTCAACGCCCTCGACCGCGCGCTGCGCGTGGCCCTGGAGAAGATCTATCCGCAGCTCGCCAAGCTGGACCTGGTCGACTACAAGGTCCGCATCCTGGAGGGCAAGCACGGCACCTCCTCCACGACCCGTGTGCTGATCTCCACCTCGGACGGCTCCGGCGAGTGGTCCACGGTCGGCGTGGGCGAGAACGTCATCGCCGCCTCCTGGCAGGCCCTGGAGGACGCGTACACGTACGGGCTGCTGCGGGCGGGCGTGGAGCCGGCGGAGTAGTCACAGTGGAGGCATGACCGCAGACAACGCCGATGTGCTGTCCCGGGCCCGCGTGGCCACCCGGCTGCCCGCCGGGGACCTGGAGCGGGCCCGGCGCTTCTACGCCGACAAGCTCGGCCTCGAACCCGTCGACGAACGCCCCGGCGGGCTGCTGTACCGGTGCGGCGGGATCGACTTCGTGGTGTTCCGTTCCACCGGAGCCGCGCCCGGCACCTTCACCCAGATGGCCTTCGAGGTGGACGACCTGGAGGCGGTCGTGGCGGAGCTGCGGCGGCGCGGGGTCGTGTTCGAGGACGTGGACGCGCCCGGCTTCCGCACCCGGGACGGCATCGCCGAGATCGAGGGCAACTACCCGAGCAAGGGTGCGCGCGGGGAGCGGGCCGCCTGGTTCCGGGACAGCGAGGGCAACCTGATGGGCATCGGCCAGCCGGTCTTCTGAGGCTCAACCGGTGCCTTGTGGGGCTCAGCCGGTCTTCCGAGGCTCCACCGTTCTTGAGGTCCAGCCCCTCTTCTTCCGAGGCTCAGGGCGCCCGCCAGATGTTGTCGAAGGCCACGTTCTCGATGCGGCGCCGTTCACGCACGGCCTCCAGCTCGGTCACCGCGTCGCCGACCGCCACCAGGACGGCGACGACCGCCTCGTCGCCGGGCTCCTCCTCGGGCGGGCGCCCGCCCTGGATGCCCAGGGTGGAGGCGAGCCCGGCCAGGACGGGTTCGTGGGACCACCACCGGTCGGCCGCGTGCCGGCGGGCAGGGGTGTCGGCCTGCGGGTCGTCCCGGTCGCGCAGTGCGAGCCGGCGCCGGCGTTTCCCGGTGAGCTGCCCCTCGGACTCCAGCACGTCGCGATAGGCCACGGCCAGCCCCTCCCCCCGGCGCCACAGCCAGTCCTCGACCGTCTCGTACGGCTCCCCGCGCACCAGCGCCGCCCCGGCCTCGTCCAGCATCCGGTCCCCCGTGGTCAGCACCGGACCGGGCACGATGCGCTCACCGTCCAGGACGAGAGCCCGCG
Source organism: Streptomyces sp. NPDC053069 (assembly GCF_044546895.1). Taxonomy (NCBI): domain Bacteria; kingdom Bacillati; phylum Actinomycetota; class Actinomycetes; order Kitasatosporales; family Streptomycetaceae; genus Streptomyces; species Streptomyces sp. NPDC053069. Next base: position 84,868 of record NZ_JBITZN010000009.1, read on the forward strand.
CGCCGAGCAGATCGATCAGCTCGGCCCCCGCGAGCGCCAGCGACAGATCACCCTGCTCGACGGGCTGCTCGCCGGGCACGTCGAGACTGACGAGGAACAGATCCTGCGGTGTGGTCATAGCCCTACCATGGGCCGCGGAGCCCGGAAGCGCAGCACGGCGACCGCCTTTTTCGGCCACGGGATGTCTGACGTGGCGTCTTGACGGCTCTGTGGGCCCTTAGTTAACTCACGGCGTGATCTAAGCCATGAGTGAACCGCGAGAGCCGAGGGAAGGTCTATGCCGAGAACCGCCCTGCTCGTCTCCGGGGCCTTGCTCGCCGCCCTGTTGCCCCTGTCCGCCGTCGCCCACGCCGCCGACGACCCCGCCCCGGTCCCCGTCGACCGCTTCGAGGGCGAAGTCCCCTTCGCCTCCCAGCCCGCCGACGGCATCTTCACCTGGGGGAGCGACGCCGACGACCCGCCCGCCCTCCACCTCACCGACCGCGCCGACGCCCCCGAAGGCGCCAAGGTCCTCACCGGCACCTACGACATCAGCGGCTACGGCGGCTTCACGCACGACTTCGCCGCCGACCGGCCCGCCCACGACTGGTCCCCGTACCAGGGCATCCGCTTCTGGTGGGACGGCCACGGCAACGGCAGGAAGATCGCCTTCGAGATCAAGGACGGCGGCGCGAACGGCGAGGCCTCGGAACTCTGGACGACCTCTTTCACCGACGACTTCACCGGCTGGAAGCGGATCGAGATCCCCTTCACCGATTTCCAGTACCGCACCGACTACCAGCCCGTCGGCGGCATCGACCACGTGCTCGGCCTGACCCGTATGTGGGGGTACGCCGTCACACTCCCGCCCGGCACCAAGGGCGACTTCGCCATGGACGAGGTGGAGGTGTACGGCAGGGCCGACCAGTCGCTGCGCGCCTTTGTCGGCACCGACGCGCCCGTCCACCCGGTCGAGGAGGGCGGCACCGCCCAGGTGAAGGTCACCCTGACCACGACCGGCGACCGACCCGTCGACGCCCCCGTGACGGTCGCGTACACCACACAGGGCGGCACCGCCACCGCCGGCCAGGACTACACCCCGGTCTCCGGCACCCTCACCTTCCCGGCCGGCACCGCCTCGGGCACGGCACGGACCATCGAGGTGTCCACCCGCAGGGACCGGGCCGCCGAACCCGCCGAGACCGTCCCGCTGAAGCTCACGGTCACCGGCGCCGAAGCCCCCGCCGAGACCCCGCAGATCGTCATCGACGCGCACGGACTGCCGTACCTGGACGCCACGTTGCCCGTGCGCAAGCGCGTCGCCGATCTGCTCTCCCGGATGTCCCTGGAGGAGAAGGCCGGGCAGATGACACAGGCCGAGCGCGGGGCCGTCGGCGGCGGTGGCGACATCGCGACGTACGCCCTCGGCTCGCTGCTCTCCGGCGGCGGCTCCACACCCACGCCCAACACCCCCGAGGCCTGGGCCCGGATGATCGACGGCTTCCAGCTCCGGGCCCGGGCGACACGCTTCCAGGTCCCGCTGATCTACGGCGTCGACGCGGTCCACGGCCACAACAACCTGACCGGCGCCACGATCATGCCGCACAACATCGGTCTCGGCGCCACCCGGGACCCCCAGCTCGCCGAAAGGACGGGCGAGGTGACGGCCGCCGAGGTCCGCGCCACCGGCGTCCCCTGGGACTTCGCGCCCTGCCTGTGCGTGAGCCGTGACGAACGCTGGGGGCGCGCCTACGAGTCCTTCGGCGAGGACCCGGCCCTCGTGCAGTCCATGGAGACCATCGTCCAGGGCCTCCAGGGCCGCGCCGACGGACGCGACCTGAGCCGGAACGACAAGGTGCTCGCCACCGCCAAGCACTTCGCCGGCGACGGCGGCACCGCATACGGCTCCTCCACCACCGGCACCTACACGATCGACCAGGGCGTCACCACCGTCACCCGGCAGCAGCTGGAGGACATCCACCTGGCGCCGTACAGTACCGCCGTGGAGCGGGGCATCGGCACGGTCATGCCGTCGTACTCCTCCCTCGACATCGCAGGAGACGGCCGGGGCCCGGTGAAGATGCACGCCCGCGGCGACATGATCAACGGGGTGCTCAAGGACCGGATGGGCTTCGCCGGCTTCGTCATCAGCGACTGGAACGCCATCGACCAGCTGCCCGGCGACTACCCGACCCACGTCCGCACCGCCGTGAACGCGGGCGTCGACATGATGATGGTGCCGTACTCCTACAAGGACTTCAGCACCACGCTCGCCGACGAGGTGAGGGCCGGACGGATCAGCGAGAAGCGGATCGACGACGCCGTCTCCCGCATCCTCACCGAGAAGTTCGAGCTCGGCCTCTTCGAGCACCCGTACGCCGACACCAGCGGCGCCGCCGCCATCGGCTCCCGGGCCCACCGGGAGGTCGCCCGCCGGGCCGCCGCCGAGTCGCAGGTGCTGCTGAAGAACGGGGGCGGGCTGCTGCCGCTGAAGAAGAGCGAGAAGGTGTACGTCGCCGGGTCCAACGCCGACGACATCGGCAACCAGACCGGCGGCTGGACCCTCACCTGGCAGGGCGCCTCCGGGAACACCGTCCCCGGCACGACCGTTCTCCAGGGCCTGCGCGGGGCGGGCGGGAACGTCACCTACTCGAAGGACGCCTCCGCTCCGACGGACGGCTACGACGTGGGCGTGGTCGTCGTCGGCGAGACCCCTTACGCCGAGGGCGTCGGCGACGTCGGCAACGGCCACGATCTCCGGCTCTCCGCCGCCGACCGGGCCGCCGTCGACAAGGTCTGCGCGGCCATGAAGTGCGCGGTGCTGATCGTCTCCGGACGCCCGCAGCTCGTCGGCGACCGGCTGGACGAGATCGACGCCCTGGTCGCCTCCTGGCTGCCCGGCACCGAGGGCGAGGGCGTCGCCGACGTCCTCTACGGCAAGCGCCCCTTCACCGGACAGCTGCCGGTCACCTGGCCCCGCTCGGAGGACCAGCTGCCGATCAACGTGGGCGATGCGTCGTACGACCCGCAGTTCCCCTACGGCTGGGGCCTGACCACCCTCACCCCGGTCCCGAAGGGCGGCACGGCCACCCTGCGCGACCTCGCCGCCCGGGCCGCGGCGGCCGAGCGGCACGGCGACGACCGGACCGGACGCGCGCTGGTCACCCGGGCCCGGCTGCTCGTCCAGCAGAAGACGGGCGGCCACCTCACGCAGGCGGTGTCGGGGCCCTTCGCCGACGCCGACCACCTGCTGCTGACCGGCCGGTACGGAAAGGCGGTGGAGAAGCTGACGGAGGCATACCGGGCCGCGTGACGGCGCACCTGTGTCCGGTTATGGGAGGCTTCGGGTAGCTTCGAAGCATGAAGGCCGTCCTGCGGACCCGAAGCCTCCCGGCACTGTTGCTGGCCGCCCTCGCCCTGATCATGGCGACGCTGTTCGCGCCCGCGGCGAGCGCGCAGACCGGCGTCTCCACGATCGCCCAGGCCCTGCGCAAGGGCCCGGTCTACGTCGATCCGGCCGCCTCCGCCCAGCTGTCGAAGGCGGACGCCGACGCGCTCGCGAAACGCATCAAGGACGCGAACAAACCGCTGTTCATCGCGGTGCTCCCCGCCGACTACCCGACGGCGAACCTGTTCTCCCGGCTCCGCACGGCCACCGGCATCACCGGCCTGTACGGCATCCGCCTCGGCGACCGCTTCGACGCCCGCGCCGACGCCTCGGTCATGTCTGCGACGGCCCGGCAGAACCTGGTGACGAGCGTCCAGGGCGAGCCGGCCAAGACCCAGCTCACCGACTTCACCGACCGAGCCCTGGCCAACATGGGCGGCCACGCCCCGAAGAGCTGGGGCGGCTCGGGCGGCGGAGGCGGCGGTGCGTCGGGCGCGGTCCTGATCGGCGTCGCCGCGGTGGTGGTGGCGGGCGGTGCGGGCGCGTACGCGCTGGTCCGCCGTAACCGCCGACGCCGTGAGGAAGAACAGCGGGCCGCCCTCGACCGTCTCCGGGTGGTGGTGGACGAGGACATCACCGCCTTCGGCGAGGAACTGGACCGCCTCGACTTCCAGCCGGCCGAGCCCGGCGCCGACGACGCGATGCGCGCCGACTACGAGCACGCCCTCGATGCCTACGACACCGCCAAACAACGCATGGCGCAGGCGAGCCGCCCGGAGGACGTCCGCGCGGTCACCGAGGCCCTGGAGGACGGCCGCTTCTCCCTGGCCCGGCTGGCCGCCCGCCGCGAGGGCCGCCCCCTGCCCGAGCGCCGCCCGCCCTGCTTCTTCGACCCCCGGCACGGCCCCTCGGTCACCGACGCCACCTGGACCCCGCCCGGCGGCGCCCCGCGCCAGGTCCCCGTCTGCGCCGCCGACGCCACCCGCCTGGCCGACGGCCGCGACCCCGTCATCCGCGAGGTCGACACCGACTACGGCCGCCGCCCCTACTGGGACGCGGGCCCCGCCTACGGCCCCTGGGCCGGCGGTTACTTCGGCGGCGGCCTCCTCCCGGGCCTCCTCGTCGGCACCCTGCTCGGCAGCATGATGGCCACACCCTCGTACGCCGCCGACTACGGCACCGGGTACGGCGACTTCGGCGGCGGCGGATACGAGGGCGGCGACGTCTCCGGCACCGACTTCGACCCCGGCGACTTCGGCGGCGGCTTCGGTGACGGAGGCGGCTTCGACGGCGGGGGCGACGGGGGAGGGGACTTCGGCGGCGGCTTCTGAGCGGTCACCTCGCGTGACGCCGGACGATCTTCCGCCGGGTGGCGTACCGCTCCCCGGCGGCATGCCACCAGCCCGGCGGCGAGGCCCCGACCACACCGCGCTCACGCAGTCGACCGAGCAGGCTCCGCACGGGGTTCGGCTGCCCCGGCACGTTCTCGTACGAGGCGATGGGGACCCATTCCGTTTCAGCGGGCGATGCCGTCAAGGAACTCGCTCCAGGTGGCGGGGGAGAGGGTGAGGGTGGGGCCGGTGGGAATCTTGGAGTCGCGGATGTGGACGGGGGAGGCGGAGGCGGCCACTTCGAGGCAGTCGCCGCCCTCGTTGCTGCTGCAGCTGGACTTGAACCATGCCATTGCTGCGGTGCAGGGCAACGCCCTCGTCCACGGCGCCCCCGCCGGCCGCGGCTTCCTCCTCGGGCTGACCCTGCACGACGACGGCGTCCACCGCGTGGAGGTGCACGACAGCGGCCCGGGCGAGGTCCGCACCCCGGAGACGTCCCCGGACGCGGAACACGGCCGGGGCCTGCTGCTCGTCGCGGCGTTGGCGGACAAGTGGGGGGTGGGGGAGCGGAACCCGGGCAAGGTCGTGTGGTGTGAGTTCCACTCGTTGCCCGGCCGCGCGGACCGGTCAGGTGATCGCCGGCATCGTCCCGTCGGGGAGCGCGCAGGCCTCGCCGGCGTAGGGGCGTGAAACGATCTGTCCGCCGGCGGCCGTGCAGTCGTCTCTGGAGATGTTCGGGGACGACGCGGCCCCGGCGCTGACAGCCCCGACGGCGCTCACGCCGGCAAGGGTCACCGCGGCCAGGGCGAGGCCCAGGATCCTTCGCACGCGCATGACTTCCTCCTCCCGGGCGCCTTCGTTCGGCTTCCGGGAAGGACAGGTCTCAGGACGACGGCGCCCTCCTCCTCAGCATGGGCGCTCCGCAGGGGGCCCGCGAGACGAGGCCGGGCACCGCTAGCGCGGTTCGTGGGCCGCCGCTCGGCAGGCGCCGGTCGCGGCGCCGCCCGCCACTCCGGCCCCGGTCAGCCCGGTCACACAGCCTTGCAGGTCACCGACCACGCCACGGCCGCAGGCCGCTGTGACGGCGTCGGAATCGGTGGCACCGGCCAGTTGGGCCATCTGTGTGCAGGCGGGGATGTCCGCCCGGACCGCGGGCGCGGCGAGGACCGCACCGCCGAGGGTGAGGGTCAGACCGGTGAGGGCACCGGCGATACGGGTCGAGGTGCGCACGGGAGGCACCTGCCTTCCAGGTTGGCGCGACACGGCCGCCTGGCGACGCTCGGTGAGTGGTGCCCCCGCCGGCGGGCTCACGGACCGACCGCACGCGGGACATCGTCGCCAGGCCGAAGGAGAGGGGGCCGGACCGGACGGCACGCGCTCGGCCCTCCACTCGCGGGCCCCTCACTCCAGCGTCGCATCCTTTTCTCCGCCCGTCCTGGGCACCCGGGGGGCGCTGGGGAACCCTGGTGCGCTCCCCGTTCCCCGCGTCTCACGCCTGCTTGACGGCCGAGATGTCGAAGACCAGCTTGATCTTGTCGGAGACCAGGACGCCGCCGGTCTCCAGGGCCGCGTTCCAGGTCAGGCCCCACTCGGAGCGCAGGATCTCGGCCTTGCCCTCGAAGCCGACGCGCTCGTTGCCGAAGGGGTCCTGGGCGGAGCCGTTGAACTCCAGGTCGATGGTGAGCGGCTTGGTCACGCCGAGCAGGGAGAGGTCGCCGGTGATGCGGTAGTCGTCGCCGCCCAGAGCCTCCGCCTTGGTGGAGCGGAAGGACATCACCGGGAACTCGTCGGTCTTGAAGAAGTCGGACGACTTCAGGTGTCCGTCGCGGTCGGCGTTGCCGGTGTCGATGCTGTCCATCGTGATGTCGAGCGTGGCGGTGGACCTGCTGGGGTCCGCCCCGTCCAGGTGCAGTGTGCCGGTGACGTCGTGGAAGCTGCCCTTGACGTTGGTGACCATGGCATGCCGGGCGACGAAACCGATCGTGGTGTGGGTCGGGTCGATCGCGTAGTCACCGGTCAGCGCGGTGAGGTCGGGGCCCGCGGCGGCCGGCGCGGCGGTGGTCGCGGGGGTGCTGTCCTTGCGGCTGAAGAAGCCCATGTCGTGCTCCAGGAAGTGTCGGAATGGGATATCGAAGGGGATGTTGAACGTTGAACAAACCGCTCGCCTTCGACGGTAGACCCATTTAGTTCGACTTTCAACCTCATCCGTGCTGTGTGTTCGCGGACCGCCGCCCGAGGGTCCGTGTCACTCTGGAGATGGCATCTGCGCCCAGTGAATGTGGGGCGCCTCTCGGGTCTCGTCTTTGTGCTCTCCCTACAACACCCATGCCCTGTGAGCAGTCGGAAAGGCTGCACGCGCCCATGGTTCTGTTCACTCGTACCAGGAAAACGGGCCGGAGACTGTACGGAGTCGACGGCTCGCTTTCCTTGGCATCCTTCGTAAGGTCGCTACATGACCGTTTTGGAAGAGACGACGGGTGAGCCGACCGGCGAGCCGACGGACGCACGCGGACGGGTCGCCGAGCTGCACGAGATTCGTGCCCAGGCTGTGGCGGGTCCGAGCGAGAAGGCGACCGAGGCACAGCACGCCAAGGGCAAGCTGACCGCACGGGAGCGGATCGAACTGCTCCTGGACCCGGGGTCCTTCCAGGAGGTCGAGCAGCTGCGCCGGCACCGCGCGACCGGCTTCGGCCTGGAGGCCAAGAAGCCGTACACCGACGGTGTCATCACCGGGTGGGGCACGGTCGAGGGCCGTACGGTCTTCGTCTACGCGCACGACTTCCGCATCTTCGGCGGTGCGCTGGGCGAGGCCCATGCGACGAAGATCCACAAGATCATGGACATGGCCATCGCGGCCGGTGCGCCGCTGGTGTCGCTGAACGACGGCGCCGGCGCCCGTATCCAGGAGGGCGTCAGCGCGCTCGCCGGCTACGGCGGCATCTTCCAGCGCAACACCAAGGCGTCGGGTGTCATCCCGCAGATCTCGGTGATGCTGGGCCCGTGCGCGGGCGGCGCGGCCTACAGCCCCGCCCTCACCGACTTCGTCTTCATGGTCCGCGAGACCTCGCAGATGTTCATCACCGGCCCGGACGTGGTCAAGGCGGTCACCGGCGAGGAGATCACCCAGAACGGCCTCGGCGGCGCCGACGTCCACGCGGAGACCTCGGGCGTCTGTCACTTCGCCTACGACGACGAGGAGACCTGCATCGCCGAGGTGCGGTACCTGCTGTCGCTGCTGCCGCAGAACAACCGCGAGAACCCGCCCCGGGCGGAGTCGGGCGACCCGGTGGACCGCCGGTCCGACGTCCTGCTCGACCTGGTCCCGGCCGACGGCAACCGGCCGTACGACATGGCCAAGGTCATCGAGGAGATCGTCGACGACGGCGAGTACCTGGAGGTCCACGAGCGCTGGGCGCGGAACATCATCTGCGCGCTGGCCCGCCTGGACGGCCAGGTGGTCGGCATCATCGCCAACCAGCCGCAGGTGCTGGCGGGCGTCCTGGACATCGAGGCGAGTGAAAAAGCTGCGCGCTTTGTCCAGATGTGTGACGCTTTCAATATCCCGATCGTCACCTTCCTGGACGTGCCGGGGTTCCTCCCCGGTGTCGACCAGGAGCACGGCGGAATCATCCGTCACGGCGCGAAGCTGCTGTACGCCTACTGCAACGCGACCGTGCCGAGGATCTCGCTGATCCTGCGCAAGGCGTACGGAGGTGCCTACATCGTCATGGACTCCCAGTCGATCGGTGCCGACCTCACCTACGCCTGGCCGACGAACGAGATCGCCGTCATGGGCGCCGAGGGCGCGGCCAACGTGATCTTCCGCCGCCAGATCGCCGGAGCGGAGGACCCCGAGGCCATGCGGGCGCGCATGGTCAAGGAGTACAAGTCCGAGCTGATGCACCCGTACTACGCGGCCGAGCGCGGCCTGGTGGACGACGTCATCGACCCGGCCGAGACCCGCGAAGTCCTGGTGAAGTCCCTGGCGATGCTGCAGTCCAAGCATGCCGACCTGCCCTCCCGCAAGCACGGCAACCCCCCGCAGTAACCGAGCGGACCCGCCGCGGCAACCCCGCGGACCTCTCTCTCACGGAGACTGACACCCATGAGCACTCCCGACATCCGCGTCGAGAAGGGCCACGCCGAGCCCGAGGAGGTCGCCGCCATCACGGCCGTCCTCCTGGCCCGCGCGGCCGCGCAGACGCCTTCGGTCAAGACCCACCGAGGCCGCGCCAAAGCCGGCTGGCGCCGCCTGGAGCGCGAGCCGGGATTCCGGGCGCCGCACAGCTGGCACTGAGTCTTTGCGCGTGACCGCAGCCCCGCTTCTCCCTTCGGGAGGCGGGGCTGCGGTGCGCTCAGCTGACGGTGACGTGGACGCCCGGGAGCTCCAGTCCGGAGACGGGTCCTTCGCGGGTCTCGCAGTTGCTGAGCTCCAGCCACCTCAGTCGGGTCCACGGCCGCAGGCCCTCAAGGCCGTCGGGCAGGAGACAGCTGTGTAAACCGACACCAGTGAGCTGGCAGACCGGCGCCAGTTGCCAGGGCAGAGTGCGGGCGTCGAAGTAGTAGAGCTTCAGACTGCGCAGACGGGTCAGCTCGGACAAGGCGGCCAGCCCGGGTAGCGGGTTGCGGCGAGCACCGACGAGGTACAGGTTCTCGACGCCGCTGAGCGAGCCCAGGAACCCCAGTCTGGTCTCCGCTGTAACGCCCGAGCAGACCAGCGTGTTGAGCTTCGGCAAGACCGGGAGACCCTTGATGCCGTCCGCGGTGGTGAGCGGCACCTGCAACAGACGCAGTGCGGGCAGTTCTGCCAAGACGTGGGGACTGCGCAGCGACGCAGCACCGAGCAGCTGAAAGCCGTTGAGCCCTGGATGCCCCTTCAGCAGGGACAGGTCAGCCGTGCCCTGCACGGTGCACGTCAGTTCCTGGAGCGGAGCGAGTTCGCCGAGCAGAGACAGGTCCTGCAGACCGAACTTGATCCACAGCGAGGTCAGCGACCGCAGTCGTACCGTGGCCCGTACCTGGGCCGAGTGCGTCACGTCCACCCGGTGCTTGTCCAACGGAAGCTCGCCCATCACCCGATCGGCGTAAGCGTCCGCGTCAAAGTACCCCCAGGCATCGATGAGCGCGTCGACCACATCACGACGCCTGTCCTGTGCGTACCCCTCCAGTACCGCCAGGGCCTGCTCTCCGCCGATCAGCGCCACGGTCCGCACCGTCTGTACGGCCGCTTTGGACGACAGTTCTCCCAGCGACCGGGGCAACCTCCGCAGCAGACTCGGCCCGACCGCGGCCAGCGCGGGCGGGTCCGTCTGTCGGCGTGCCGGCAGTAGCGCGGACACGGCCTCCTCCAGCTGTCCGGCGAGACCGACGGAGACCTCCGGCACCGTCTCCTGGCAGGCCGCTGCCAGCAGCCGTAGCTTCCGCCTGTGCCGGACTTCTTCCCGCGCCCGGTTCAGGATGCCGCCCAGCAGCTCCTCCCGCTGCGGCCGGTTTGCATGGCCCGCCGTCATGATGATTGTCTCGCGCCACAGGTCCAGATGGGCCCGCTCGACGAGGTTGCCGATGCGGTCCTCCTGCGTGGCCTCTTCGGCGGCCAGGTACTCCTGGAAGGTCCGGTGGACGAAGTCCAGTCGGCCCTCGGCGGGGGAGCGGAGGATCCCCGAGCGGTCCCGGAGCTGCTCCAGGACCCTGGCCCCGTTCTGCTCCTCCAGATGCCGCATCCCCGCGAGCTTTTTGGCCGTGTGCGTCGCCGCCTGGTCCAGCGTGATATCACTGCGGTTGTTGTCGGACAGCCTCCACGCCAGGTCTCGGAGCAGCACCAGCTTGTCGCTCAGACTCAGCCGGCTGTCCACCGCGCTCGGCACGTTACGGTCCGCGTCCCGTTCATGGACCAGAGCGTGCAGGGCGTTGCGGTACAACTCCATCCGGTCACGCGGGAGCCGACTGCCCTGGTTCAGGTGCATCGCGCACAGCATTGCCGCGAGGAGTGGGGTACCGGCCAGCGACTGCAGATGCGGGCGGTCCTTGAGGCTGCTCAGCAACGACTGTTCGTAGCGGGGCAGGTCGTCCACCGCGCAGGGCAGTTCGTCGCCGAGTTCCCGGACCGCCTGATGCCACTGCCGGACGAAGGTCGTGAGGTCCGGGGGCGACATGCGGTCGAGTTGCAGGGCTGTGAACCGTTCACGCCGCAACCAGTCCGCCCCCGCTGCGGCAGGGCGCGAGGTGACGACGACCCGGACGTCGCCGTACGCGGCCAGCAACCGGCGCAGCCACTCCCGTACGCCCCGCCGCTCCCCGTCCAGCAGCTCGTCCACGCCGTCGATCAGCAGCAGGGCGTTACCGTCGGCGAGTTGGCGTTCCACCCACGCCTTCGGCATCACACCGGTGATCTGCCCGGCCACCGAGTCGAGCATCGCCTCCGGCATCGGCAGAGGGCGCCCGCTGTACTCGCGCAGCTTCACGAACACCGGTGTCAGGCCGTTCCATTCGGCCAGCTCGCCGGTGAAGGCGCCCCGCGCCGCCGTGATCGCCAGCCAGCGCAACAGGGTCGTCTTGCCCGAGCCCGCCTCGCCCCGCAACAGCACCCGGGTCGATCCGCCCAGGGCCGCTTCCACCCGCATCCCGGCGCTCTCGCCGGGCTCCTCCCAGTCGCTCATGCCGGGCCGGAGCACGGGCAGCGAGCGGGCGGGGCGACGTCGGCTCCCGTCGTCACCCGTCGCGCGCAGACTCACGTACGCCACCGACAGCCGCACTTGAGCCCCTGCCCGGTCCGACGTCCGCCGGAAGAGCTCCACCTCGTCCAGGCTGGTGCTGACCAACTCCAGGTAACGGTGCCGGAATTCGCCGTCCCGGTCGGTCCCCTCCGGTGCGAACAGCGACCGGTCGGGCAGCCGCTCCAGCACCCGGGCGATCTCCGTGCCCAAGGACGTCGTACGCGCCAGCAGTTCGCTCAGCACCCGTTCCTCGAAGACCGGCAACCCCTGCACGATGCGGACGTAATACTCGACGCACTCTGTGAACAGCAGCTCGTACAGCCGGGACTCCGCCTCACTGAGGCCGACCGGTGGCCGTACCGCTCCCGTCACCCGCCGTACGACCTGCGCCGGTTTCGCGTCCGCAGCCAGGATCGCCCCGTCCGACAGGTCCGCCGCCGTGAACGTGTCGCACACCGCGTCGATCAGGGCCTGCCGACTGCTCTCCTCCAGCCCCGGGAACTCCCTTTCCAGGAAAGGCGCCAGCCGGTCGTACACCGCGTCCGCGATCTCCTCGAACTGACGCTGTACGCCCCGCTGGAACCGGAGCCCGGACACCCGCAGCCGGATCAGCTCGGCCATGTCCATCCGGCGTTCCTGCTCCCGCCGCCTCCCCCCGAGCCAGGTCTGGGCCGCGGCCTTCGCCACGGTCGTCCCCAGCCGTAACGCCGCCGTCTCGGCACCGCTCATCGCCTGCCCCCTCCACGAAAACGCAATGCGACGAGGGGCATTCTCACCCGGTGCGCCGCCGCTCGTCCCGCTTGTGCAGCCACCACCCCAGCGGTATCTCCAGGGTCGCCAGACACACCGCCGGCCACAGTGACGACGTGTGCAGGCCGGGTGTCCAGGCCATGACCAGGACAGCCGTCAGGAACATGGACAGCCAGCCCAGGACATAGCGGTTGCGCAGGCCCACGAGCCGGAGGGGGTACAGCACCGCCGAGGCCAGCGCGGCACACGGCAGGGCCAGCAGCACCGCCCAGAACACCGCGCCCAGGCCGTCGATCTCGATCAGGCCCGGAAAGGCGGCCACCGTCCCCAGCACCACCAGCAGCAGGAACAGGACCGCCGGTACGGCGCCCAGCAGGACCAGTACGGCGCCCACCACAAACTTGCTCACGAACATCCCCGTGGAACGACAAAAGCCTCTGTCCCCCAGGAAGAGAGACAGAGGCCGGAGTCGGTTGCCCCGAGCGGCAGCGCTACCGCAGGCGCGCCATCAGGGCGTGCTCGACCAGGGTGATCAGCGTCGACTTGGCGTCCGCGCGGTGGCGGGCGTCGGTCGTGATGATCGGGGTGTCGGGGCCGATCTGCAGGGCCTCGCGGACCTCGTCGGGGTTGTACGGCTGGTTGCCGTCGAAGCCGTTGAGGGCGATGACGAACGGCAGGCCGGAGTTCTCGAAGTAGTCGACCGCGGGGAAGCAGTCGGCCAGGCGCCGGGTGTCCACGAGCACCACCGCGCCGATCGCACCGCGCACCAGGTCGTCCCACATGAACCAGAAGCGGTCCTGGCCGGGCGTGCCGAACAGGTACAGGATGAGGTCCTGGTCCAGGGTGATACGGCCGAAGTCCATGGCGACGGTGGTCGTCGTCTTGTCTCCGGTGTGGGTGAGGTCGTCGATGCCGGCCGAAGCGGACGTCATGACGGCCTCTGTGCGCAGCGGGTTGATCTCCGAGACGGCGCCGACGAACGTGGTCTTGCCCACGCCGAAGCCGCCCGCCACCACGATCTTCGCGGAGGTGGTGGAGCGGGAAGGACCGCCGCTAGAGCTTGCGAAGTCCACTGAGCACCCTTTCGAGCAGTGTCACGTCTGGCTGGCCACCGGCGTTCTCGTCGCCGCCGGGCTGATGGATGGCGACCAGGCCCGCCTCCGCCAAGTCGGCGACGAGGATCCTGGCCACGCCGAGGGGGATTGTCAGGAGCGCGGAGATTTCGGCTACCGACTTGATCTCACGGCAGAGGTTGCAGATCCGCTGATGCTCGGGCAGCTGACCCTGCATCTGGTGCGGAGCGGCGGTGGTGTGCACCAGCGCCTCGATGGCGAGCTGGTAGCGCGGGCGGGTCCGTCCGCCGGTCATGGCGTACGGACGCACCAAGGGGTTGTTCGACGCCGTCGCGGGCGCCGGCTCGGGGCGGCGCTGCGGCTGCACCGGCTGGATGCGCGGGGCCGGCGGCTGGTCGTACGGCGAGGGGCCGGGGCCCTGCGGGGCGTACGGCTGCCGGTGGCCAGGGGCGGAGGGGAAGTTGTAACGGTTCGGGTTCTGCGAACCGTCGCCGCGGCCCTGGGCAGGGCCGTACGACCAGTTGCCCGAATTCGAACCGCCTGGGGGTGTTGCCACTCTCTTCTCCTCCTCCGACTGTGCCGGGCACCCATCCGTGTGGAGCCGCGTCCCGAAACCTTACGGCCCCGGGACGCGTATACGCACCGTTCGCCTGCTAGTTGAGAAGGCTTCCCTGGAGTTCTGCACGCAGATCCGGGGTGAGGACCGTGCCCGCGCGGTCCACCAGAAGGGCCATCTCGTACCCGATGAGGCCGATGTCCGCTTCCGGATGGGCCAGCACGGCGAGCGACGAACCGTCGGAGATGGACATGATGAAGAGGAATCCCCGCTCCATCTCCACAACCGTCTGGTTCACGCTGCCGCCCTCGAAGATGCGGGAGGCGCCTGCCGTCAGAGACGTCAGACCGGAGGCGACGGCCGCGAGCTGGTCGGCGCGGTCGCGGGGGAAGCCTTCGGACATCGCCAGAAGGAGTCCGTCGGCGGAGACCACCACCGTGTGGGACACCCCCGGGGTGTTGTCCACGAAGTTGGTGATCAACCAGTTCAGGTTCTGTGCCGCCTGGCTCATCGGGCTCACACTAACGCTCCTGGTTGTAGGTGCTGTCAGGACCGAAGCCCTGGCCGTTCGTTTCACTGCCTGCGCTGCGTCCGCGCTGGACGCCCCGACGCAGGTTGCTCAGCCTGCCCCGGACGTCCTCCGGGGCGCGGGAGACCTGTGGGCCCCCCTGGGGGGTGGTTTCGGCGGAACCCTGGACCAGGTTGGCCTTGGGTACCCGCCGCGGCAGGCCCGAGGCGGTGACCCCGCCTGCCTTGGGCTTCCGGAGCTGCGCCGCCTGCTGCCAGCGCTCGTCGTTGGCCGAACGCCAGCTGTCGTCGCCCGCCCCCGGAGTGTTGTCCGGCGCCGTGGCTTCCTGCTGCGCGCGCGCCGTGCCACCCGCGGTACCCGAGCCGTTGGAACCGCTCGCGACGGATCCGCGGCGGGGCAGCCCGGCGTCGGTCAGCTCGTGGGCGGCGGGAGAGCCCGGTCCCGGACGGTCGAAGCCTACGCGGTTCCGCTCACTTGCGTCAGCGGCCTGCGAGGATTCCGTTTCCGGAGCGTACTGGTCCGGATACCCGTTCCGGTAGCCGTTCTGCGGCTGCTGCGGTTGCTGCGGCTGCTGAGGCCAGTCGTCCTGGTAGGACGGGGCCTGCGCCGGCTCCGCATACGCGGGGTCCGGATAGCCGCCGTTCGGCGCGTAGTACTGCTCCTCGTACGACTTGTCGTACGACTGCTCGTCGAAGGAGGCCTGCTGCGGCTCGGCGTACGTCTGCTCCTCGTACGTCTGCTGCGGCTGCTCCTGGTAGGCCTGCTCCTGGTACGACGGCTGCTGCTCCTGATAGGCCTGGCGCCCGTCGAAGAGCGGGTCCTCGTACCCGGGAGTCCCGCCCGTCTCCGGCTGCGGCTCGGCGGTCTGCTGGCCGTGCGTCTGGGCCTCCAGGGCCGCCCGGCGCTCCTCGCGCATCAGGGAGCGGCCGACAGGGTCCAGCTCGCGGATGTCGTCGGGGACCTCCGTGTACCGGCTGTCGTCGAAGCCCAGCTCGGCGGCGGTGCGCATCGGCTGCATCTGGTTGAAGTTCTCGCCCTGGAACTGCTGCTCCGGGATGATCTGCGAGACCGTGAACTCCTCGCGGTCCAGCGGCGTCTCGCCGCCACCGCCGTGCGTGATCGCGTCCGGCAGCATGACCAGGGAGGTCGTACCGGCCTGCTCGCCCGAGGGCCGCAGCTGGACGCGGATGCCGTGCCGGTCGGACAGCCGGCCGACCACGAACAGGCCCATGCGCTGGGAGATCGCGGCGTCCACGGTCGGCGGGTTGGCCAGCTTGTGGTTGATGTCCGCGAAGTCCTCGGCGGTCAGGCCGATGCCCTTGTCGTGGATCTCGATCATGATGCGGCCGTCGGGCAGCCGGGTCGCGGTGACGCGGACCTTGGTCTGCGGCGAGGAGAACGTGGTGGCGTTCTCCAGCAGCTCGGCCAGCAGGTGCACGAGGTCGGTGACCGCGCGGCCGTGGATCTCGGCCTCCGGGACGCCGGAGAGCTCGATGCGCTCGTACTGCTCCACCTCGGAGGAGGCGGCGCGCAGCACGTCGACCAGCGGGACCGGCTGGTCCCAGCGGCGGCCGGGCTCCTCGCCCGCGAGGACCAGGAGGTTCTCGCCGTTGCGGCGCATACGGGTGGCCAGGTGGTCCAGCTTGAAGAGGTTCTCCAGCTGGTCGGGGTCGGCCTCGTTGTTCTCCAGGTCGGTGATCAGGGTCAGCTGGCCCTCGATCAGCGACTGGTTGCGGCGCGAGAGGTTGGTGAAGATCGCGTTGATGTTGCCCCGCAGCAGCGCCTGCTCGGAGGCGAGCCGGACCGCCTCGCGGTGGACCTGGTCGAAGGCGCGGGCGACCTCGCCGATCTCGTCCTTGGTGGTGATCGGAATCGGGGCGACCCGGGTGTCGACCCGGCCGGGGTCGGTGCGCGAGAGCTGGTCGACCAGCATCGGCAGGCGCTGCTCGGCGATGCCGAAGGCGGCGTTGCGCAGCTGGCGCATCGAGCGGCTCATCTGGCGGGCCACGGCACCGGCCAGGATGAAGGCGAGCAGCAGGGCGACCACGACGACGCCACCGGTGATGAACGCCGAGGTCTTGGCGTCATCGGCGATGTCGGAGGCCTCGTTCACGGCCCTGTCGGCCATGTCCGACTCGATCTGCCGGTAAGCCTTGTACTTCAGCGAGTTGACCGCGAACCAGTTGTCGGCGGTGATGCCGCCGGCCGCGAGGGTCTGACGGGTCAGGACGCTGGTGTCCTTCATGGTGGCCAGCAGCGCCACCATCTTGGTCGGGTCGGAGGGCGGCGGGACGTAGTTCGGGTTCTGCTGCTTGGCCGCCGCGGCCATCGCGGCGCCCTGCGACTCGATCTGTGTCTGCTTGTCCTTCAGCTTCTGCGCGTCGGCCTCGGTGCCACCGCCCTTGTACTCCTCCACGGCGATGCGCTCGAGGTAGGCGTACGAGGAGAGGGACACCCGCTGGGTCGCCAGGTTGGGTGCGTCCGGACCGGGCTTGACCAGCAGATGCGTGCCGATCGACCGCTCCAGCGACAGCGCCGCCTTGGTCAGCGAGATGGCGTAGACGGTACGGCCGTAGGAGGTGATGTTGCCGGTGCCCAGACCGAGCTCGTTGGCGAACTCCATCAGCGGGTGGGAGACGTCGACGTAGCCCTCTTCGGTCTGTACGCCGGTCACCTTGGAGGTGTACGCGACCTGCCGCAGCTGCGCGAGCTTGGGTTCGGCCTCGCGGAACAGCTTCAGCCGGCGCACCAGGCCCGACTTCTGCGGCATGTTCTGCGCGGCCTGGTCGAAGGCGTCGGCGGCGTCGTCCGTGGCCTTGCGGGCGGCATCGATGGTCGCCTTGCTCTTGCTGTCGGTCTTCTTCAGCAGCAAGGGCGCCGCGGTGACGTCACGCTCGTTTTCGAGGGCGTCGGCGTAGCTGAGGGCGGCACGCACCAGGCGGGCGGTGTTCTCGGCGTCGCGTGCCTGCTGCCAGGTGTCGATCGAGCTCTTCACCTGGAAGCCACCCATGACGAGGCCGACCGCCACGGGTATCAGCAGGATCGCGTTCAGCCTGGTCGGCACACGCCAGTTGCGCGGCGAGAAACGGCCGCCGCTCGGCGCGGGGGCCGCCGTCGGTTCCGCGCCGGGCACAGGGGTGGGCGCCGCAGCGCGCGGCGGCGGGGTGAAGTTGCCCCGCGCCGACGGCTCGGGACCGTTCTTGCTTCGCCTCACTCGACCAACAACCTCTCGGCGGTCGGCACCTACGTCGTGCCGCAGTCTCTCAGAGCCCGGTTCGTCATCGACCCCTTGGTGGGTACGTCTTTGACTATTGGGCAGTTCAGGCATTCCAGCACGTGGACCAGCGCTCTTCCAAACAGCGGAAACCTCGGAGCAACGCTCTTGTAAGCCCCAGATAAAACGGTCATAAAGAGCGAGCCCCGCCAAAAGGCGGGGCGTTTGTGCGCACAGCGGCACTACGCGAACGCGTCGCGTGGTGAAGCTGGGTGATTCCTCTGCCGAACTGTTATGAACGTCGGAGCCGACCGTGTCATAGGCCACAGTCGGCTCCGTAGCGTTTACCGTAACTGCCGTATACGCCGTCGTACTTGAGTACGTGCGCGGGCGCTACTTGAGACGTGCCATCAGGGCGTGCTCGACCAGGGTGATCAGCGCACTCTTGGCGTCGGCGCGGTGCCGGGCGTCGGTCGTGATGATCGGGGTGTCCGGTCCTATCTGCAGCGCTTCCCGTACTTCTTCGGGGGCGTAGGGCTGCTGGCCGTCGAAGCCGTTGAGCGCGACGACGAACGGCAGGCCGGAGTTCTCGAAGTAGTCGACCGCGGGGAAGCAGTCGGCCAGGCGCCGGGTGTCCACGAGCACCACCGCGCCGATCGCACCGCGCACCAGGTCGTCCCACATGAACCAGAAGCGGTCCTGGCCCGGCGTACCGAACAGGTACAGGATCAGGTCCTGGTCCAGGGTGATACGGCCGAAGTCCATGGCGACGGTGGTCGTCGTCTTGTCCCCGGTGTGGGTGAGGTCGTCGATGCCGGCCGAAGCGGACGTCATGACGGCCTCTGTGCGCAGCGGGTTGATCTCCGAGACGGCGCCGACGAACGTGGTCTTGCCCACGCCGAAGCCGCCCGCCACCACGATCTTCGCCGAGGTGGTGGCCCGGCCCGCGTCAGAGCTTGCGAAGTCCACTGAGCACCCTTTCGAGCAGCGTCACATCCGGTGCGCCGCCGTTGTTCTCGTCGCCACCCGGCTGGTGGATGGCGACCAGGCCGGCCTCGGCGAGGTCGGCCACCAGGATCCGGGCCACCCCGAGCGGCATGGCCAGCAGGGCGGAGACCTCCGCGACCGACTTGACCTCACGGCACAGATGGCAGATCCGCTGGTGCTCGGGGAGCAGCCCCATGAGCGCAGCCGGGTCCGCCGTCGTACTGATGAGTGCCTCTATCGCGAGCTGATAGCGCGGCCTGGTCCGGCCGCCGGTCATCGCGTACGGACGGACCAGCGGCTGGTCGCCCTCGTCCCCGTACGGCTCCGCATACGGATCGTGATGGGCGGTGGGCGGGGTCATGAATCCTCCGGGCGGGACAGCAAGTCGGTCAGTCAAGCCGTCTGACGGGGCCGGTGGGGGGATTGTGGCGGCCGGACGGTGTTTTCGTGAGGTGGGTGGTGCCGGGGGCGGTCAGTGAAGCAGACTGCCCTGGAGTTCGGCGCGCAGGTCCGGGGTGAGTACCGCCCCTGCGCGGTCGACGAGCAGTGCCATCTCGTAGCCGACGAGACCGATGTCGCACTCGGGGTGGGCCAGTACCGCGAGGGACGACCCGTCCGAGATGGACATCAGGAAAAGGAACCCGCGCTCCATCTCGACGACCGTCTGTGCCACGGTGCCGCCCTCGAAGATCCGGGACGCCCCGGCCGTCAGCGAGGTCAGCCCGGACGCGACGGCCGCCAGCTGGTCGGCGCGGTCCCGCGGGAAGCCTTCGGACATCGCCAGCAGAAGGCCGTCGGCGGAGACCACCACCGTGTGCGACACCCCGGGGGTGTTGTCCACGAAGTTGGTGATCAACCAGTTCAGGTTCTGTGCCGCCTGGCTCATCGGACTCAACTAACGCTCCTGCTGGTGAGTGGGGCTCGGGTAGCTGCCGGTCTGGCCGCTGCCGGCCTGACGGCCCTGAGCGATGCCCCGACGGAGATTGGTCAGCCGTCCGCGTACGTCGTCAGGCGCACGCGAGACCTGCGGACCGGCTTGGTGCTGTTGCTGCTGGGCGGTGCCCGGGACGAGGTTGGCCCGGGGCACCCGGCGCGGCAGGCCGGAGGTGGTGACTCCGCCCGCGGCGGGCTGCCGGACGCGCTCGGCCTGCCGGACGAGTTCGTCGTTCGGCGAGGTGCGCCAGGAACCGGTGGTGGAGCCGTTGCCGTTCGCGGGGCGCTGCGGGGCCGGGGCGGGTGCCTGCGGCTGCTGCTGCGGCGCGGGGGCGCCCTCCGCCTGCGGACCGCCGTGGAACCAGTTGGTCTCCAGCGTGTCGTACAGCGGGGTACGGCCGTCACCCGGGCCGGTGGCCGGCGGCAGAGCCTCCGGCTCACGGTGCACCGGACGCTGCTGGGGGGCCTGCTGACGCGGGGCGCCCAAGTCGTCCCGGCCGGCCGGCTGCGGGCGCTCGAACTGACCCGTGTGGGCCGGGTTCTGGCGGCCGGGCAGGGCGTGCCTGCCGGTGGAACTGCCGTCGTAGCCGCCGTCGAAGCCCTGCGGGGCCGCGAACTGGCCGGTGTTCTGGCCCGTGTTCTGACCGGCGTTCTGCGCGGTGTCGTCCCGCCGCGGCGCCGGCGTGCCGAAGACGTCGGAGCGGACGTACGGATCGGCGCCCTGGCTGCCACCGGCACCGTCGAACTGGCCGGTCTGCTGCGGGTTGTCGGGGCGCGCGAACTGGCCGGTCTGCTGCGGGTTCTCCGGGCGGGCGTACTGACCCGTGTGCTGGGGGCCGCCCAGGCCGGGCAGCTCCGGACGCGCGAACTCGCCCGTGGCGGACGGGCCCTGCGCGTCGATCCGGGGCATCTCCGCGGTCGAACCCGGGCCCTGCCGGTCGTCGACGCGCGGCCTGCGCGCGGCGTGCGCCGGGTCCTGCTCGTCGTGGCCGCGCGGCGCGTCCAGCGAGGCCCGCGAGAGCGGAGCCCGGGTGTCGCTCCAGTCCGGGGTGCGCTGCTGGTCACCGCCGGGCAGCTCGGCCCGCGGGCCGCCGCGCGGCGGCAGCTGGGGCTGGCGGCCCTGGTCGGAGGCGGCACCGGGCCGCTGCGGGCCACGGCCGCCGAAGGCGTCCTGCTGCTGGCCGCCCGGGTTCGCGGCCTGCAGACCCTGCGGGGCGCCGGGCGCCTGAGCACCGAAGCCGCCCGCACCGGCCCCCGCGGGCGCCGGCCGGCCCTGCTGCAGACCACCGAGACCACTGGGACCACCGGGACCGCCCTGGGGACCACGCGCACCGCCCGGCGCACCGGGACGGCCGCCCTGGCCCGTGCCGGGCAGCGCGGGCCGGGGACCCTGGCCGGCGCCGACCTGGCCGCGCTGGCCGGGACCGCCACCGAGCAGACCGCCACCGGCCGGGCCGCCACCCAGGGCACCGCCCTGGCCGTTGTTGGCGTTCGCGCGGCGCGCCGCGGCCGCACCGGCGGCCGCCTGCGCGGCGGCCGGACCACCGGAGCCGACGGGCGCGCCCGGCTTGCCCGGAGCGGGCTTCTTGCCGCCCTGGGCGACGTCCACGGGCAGCATGACCAGCGCGGTCGTGCCACCGGAGTCGGACGGGCGCAGCTGGATGCGGATGCCGTGCCGCTGCGACAGCCGGCCGACCACGAACAGACCCATGCGGCGGGAGACCGAGACGTCCACGGTGGGCGGCGAGGCGAGCCGCTCGTTGATCGCCGCGAGGTCCTCGGGGGAGAGGCCGATACCGGTGTCGTGGATCTCGATCAGGACGCGGCCGTCGGGCAGCGCGTGACCGGTGACCTTGACCTTGGTCTGCGGCGAGGAGAACGAGGTCGCGTTCTCCAGCAGCTCGGCGAGCAGGTGCACGAGGTCGTTGACGACCCGGCCGGCGACCTCGGTGGTCGGGACGGCGGCCAGCTCGATGCGCTCGTACTGCTCCACCTCGGACGCGGCGGCGCGGAGCACGTCGACCAGCGGGACCGGACGGGTCCACCGGCGGCCGGGCTCTTCACCCGCGAGAACGAGGAGGTTCTCACCGTTACGGCGCATACGCGTGGCGAGGTGGTCCAGCTTGAACAGCGAGGACAGCTGGTCCGGGTCGGCCTCGCGGGACTCCAGTTCGGAGATCAGCGACAGCTGGCGCTGGATGAGACCCTGCGAGCGGCGCGAGAGGTTGGTGAACATCGCGTTGACGTTGCCCCGCAGAAGGGCCTGCTCGGCGGCGAGGCGGACCGCCTCGCGGTGCACGTCGTCGAAGGCCGCGGCCACCTGGCCGATCTCGTCCCGGGAGTGCACACCGACCGACTCCACCGAGGTGTCGACGTCCTGCGGGTCGGACTCCGACAGCTGCTTGACCAGCTCGGGCAGGCGTTCCTGGGCGACCTTGGTCGCGGTCTCCTGCAGCCGGCGCAGCGAGCGGATCATCGAGCGGGCCACGACGAACGCGCCGACCAGCGACACGCCGAGCACGATCAGGATCAGCGCACCGGAGATGATGGCGTCCTGCTGGGTGGCGCTCTTCAGCTCGCGGGCCTTCTGCTCCATCTGCTCGAGCAGCGTGTGCTCGATCTTCTTCATCTGGTCGATCTTGGTCGAGCTGTCGTCCACCCAGTCCTTGTAGGACCGGTTGTTCATGCTCTGGATGCCGTTGGGGGAGTCGAAGACACGCTTGGCATAGGTGTCCGCGGACTCGATCGTCGGGTTGCCCTCGTCGATCGGCTTGAGGAGTTCCTCGGCGTTGTTGTTGGCGTAGATCTTGCGGAAGATCGCGATTTCCGAGTTCTCGCTCGCGTACGCCGACTGGCCGTACAGGCGGTCGTTCTCGGAGAGGTCGCCCTTCCTGTCCGTGGTCGCGGGCAGCGCGGCGGCGATCGTGGCGCGCTGTACGGAGGCGTACTCCTTGGCGGTGGAGAAGGCCGCCAGGGCGCGCGTGCGCGAGATCATCTCCGGGTTGCTGGAGGCCTCGGCCATGTCCTGGGACAGGCTGATCAGCTGGGTGATCAGCCGGTGGTACGACTCCACCGTCTGGGTCGAGTTGCCCTGCGACTTGTAGGCGGTCTTGCGGATCTTGGCGAGGTCGTCGAGCTGGTTGGCGAGGCCGACGAGCGCGTCGCGGACGCCCTGGAGGTTGCCGTCCTTGCTGGCCGCGTCGATCTGCTCGGAGGAGTTGAGGAAGTTCTCGCGGGCCAGGTCGGTCTTCTCTTCGAAGCCCTTGACCGTGTAGTCGCTCTGCGACAGGCCGTGCGCCAGGGGACCGGCGGACTGGTCGCGCTCGTCCTGGAGGGCCATGGCCAGCTCGGTGGCCTGCTTGGTCATGTCCGTCAGCAGCTTCATGTTGTCGAGCTGCTGGATGTCGTCCATGTTGTCGCTGATGCGCAGTGCGCCCAGCGAGGTCGCCGCGATGACGGGCAGCGCCAGCAGCGACACCAGACGCGTGGAGATGCGCCAGTTGCGCAGGGCCATGCGTGAGCCGGGGCCGGTGGGGCCCTTCGGGGGCTTCACGGCCGGCGCGGGGGCCGCACCGGAGCCGCCGCCCGTGGCGGCCGACGAGGCCGACACGCCGGGGCGTCCGCTGCGCTCGCCGCTGTCCCCGGACGGGGCCTGGCCCGGGTTCTGGGCGTGCTGGGGCGAGGAGCTGCCCTTCATGGGGCCAGTCCCGTCGTGCGACTCCGGCTCCGCCGAAGCGCTGCCATCCCTCTTGAAACGTCCCTGCACTAGCGTCGCAACCTCTGGACCAGGCACCCCTCCGCGTGAACGGAGGGACACGGTGTCGGCGTTCTGGAGAGCGCCCTGAAAACGCCCTCCGGGTGGTCTTGAGTGACCGGCGCTGGCTCCCCCCTGATCTCGCCGCCGCTTGGCGCTGCGTTGCGCCCCATGTGCGCCGGCTCGATCCCCGCGGCGGTCCGTGGAATTCCAGCACAGTGCCGGATCTCCAACAAGGTGCGTGTCCCGAGCTGTGACCTCCGTGACGGGCTGTGAGTGCCGAGTTACCAGTCGTGGAGGCTGATCCGGGACGAAACGGGCGTTTCTCTGCGAGTTGTCGCTCATCGCTCGGTGTCCCAGTCGCCATGATCAGGAGCGGAATGATGGCTTCAGGGGCCCAATGTCCGTTTCGCTGGGGCGCGTTGCGGGTGAGGTTTGACCGGTTTGTCCGCGAGGTCGTGAGCAAACTCACATGAACGTCCTGGGCGGTTGGCGCCTGCGGCAGGGAATTGGATGTTTAGCCTGACGCTTTACAAGAGCGACGCTTCTGTACGCCGACACAGGACTAGGACTCGTACAACCGTGAAGACGACGATGATGCTCCACAAGATCGCCAACCCGCGACGCACCACCCTGGCGCATCTGAAGGACACCGGCGACCTGCAGACGCCCGAGCTGCAGGAGCACTCCGTCGACCTCCCCGCCCAGACCGCCAACCCGCGACGCACGGTCCTGGTGGACGTCCCCGTCGGCGCGGCGGCCGCGGCCGGAGAGTAGCGCGACGCGCTGCCGGCCACCGCCGGCCCGGCTCCTGGCCCGCCGTTTCCCCTCCCACACCCCGCGCTCCCACCCCCGGTCCCCGCGCCGTACGGCCGGGGACCGGCTGCTTCCCCGCGCGCCCGGCCCCGCGGACTCGGAATTCCGGTGGTCCGACCGGTTAACCTGAGGCGTCAGTACGCCGGTTCTCAGTGAGGGGCGCAAGGATCCCGTGCGCATCGCCAGGTTCTCCATCGACGGGAACGTCGCCTTCGGCGCGGTCGAGGGCGACAAGCAGGACGAACTCGTCCTCGACATCATCAAGGGCATCCCGTTCGCGGACCACGAGCTGTCCGGTACGAAGGTGCCGCTGAACAAGGTCAGACTGCTCCCGCCGGTGCTCCCCAACAAGGTCGTGGCCTTCGGCCGCAACTACGCCGAGCACGCGCGCGAGCTGAGCAACGAGGTGCCGGACGACCCGTTCGCCTTCTTCAAGCCCTCCACCTCGGTGATCGGTCCCGGTGACGACATCCAGTACCCGCCGTTCTCCGAGGAACTGCACCACGAGGCCGAGCTGGCCGTCGTCATTGGCCGTATGTGCCGCGAGGTGCCGCGCGAACGCGTCAAGGACGTGATCTTCGGCTACACCTGCGCCAACGACGTCACCGCCCGTGACGTCCAGCGCCGCGAGAAGCAGTGGGCGCGCGCCAAGGGCTTCGACAGCTCCTGCCCGCTCGGCCCCTGGGTGGAGACGGACCTGGACCTGGAGCGCGCGAACGACCTGACCATCCAGCTCACGGTCAACGGCCAGCAGCGCCAGCTGGGCCGTACCAGCGAGATGATCCACCCCATCGAGGACCTGGTCGTCAACATCTCCGAGGCGATGACCCTGCTCCCCGGCGACGTCATCCTCACCGGCACCCCGGCAGGGGTCGGCCCCCTGAACGTCGGCGACGAGGTCGCCGTCACCATCGAAGGCATCGGCACTCTCACCAACAAGGTTGTCAAGCGTGGCTAGCGCACCCGGCTCTCCCGTACGCGTCCGTTTCTGCCCCTCGCCCACCGGTAACCCGCACGTGGGCCTGGTCCGCACCGCCCTGTTCAACTGGGCGTTCGCCCGGCACCACCAGGGCACCCTGGTCTTCCGCATCGAGGACACCGACGCGGCCCGCGACTCCGAGGAGTCGTACAACCAGCTGCTCGACGCGATGCGCTGGCTCGGCTTCGACTGGGACGAGGGCCCCGAGGTCGGCGGCCCGCACGCGCCGTACCGCCAGTCGCAGCGCATGGACATCTACGCCGACGTCGCGCAGAAGCTCCTGGACGCCGGCCACGCCTACCACTGCTACTGCTCCCAGGAGGAGCTGGACACCCGCCGCGAGGCCGCCCGCGCCGCCGGCAAGCCCTCCGGCTACGACGGCCACTGCCGCGACCTGAGTGCCGAGCAGGTCGAGGAGTACCAGGCCCAGGGCCGCACCCCGATCGTCCGCTTCCGGATGCCGGACGAGACGATCACCTTCACCGACCTGGTCCGCGGCGAGCTGACCTTCACGCCGGAGAACGTGCCGGACTACGGCATCGTCCGTGCGAACGGCGCCCCGCTGTACACGCTGGTCAACCCGGTCGACGACGCGCTGATGGAGATCACCCACGTCCTGCGCGGCGAGGACCTGCTCTCCTCCACCCCCCGCCAGATCGCGCTCTACAAGGCCCTGACCGAGCTGGGCATCGCGAAGCGGACCCCGCAGTTCGGCCACCTCCCCTACGTCATGGGCGAGGGCAACAAGAAGCTCTCCAAGCGCGACCCGCAGGCGAGCCTGAACCTCTACCGCGAGCAGGGCTTCCTGCCCGAGGGCCTGCTCAACTACCTGTCCCTGCTGGGCTGGTCCCTCTCCGCGGACCAGGACATCTTCACGATCGACGAGATGGTCGCGGCCTTCGACATCTCCGACGTCAACCCGAACCCGGCGCGCTTCGACCTGAAGAAGTGCGAGGCGATCAACGGCGACCACATCCGCATGCTGGATGTGAAGGAGTTCACCGAGCGCTGCCGCCCGTGGCTGAAGGCCCCGTTCGCCCCGTGGGCGCCGGAGGACTTCGACGAGGCCAAGTGGCAGGCGATCGCCCCGCACGCCCAGACCCGCCTCAAGGTCCTCTCCGAGATCACCGACAACGTCGACTTCCTGTTCCTCGCCGAGCCCGTCTTCGACGAGGCCTCGTGGACCAAGGCGATGAAGGAGGGCAGCGACGCCCTCCTGCGCACCGCCCGCGAGAAGCTGGAGTCGGCCGACTGGACGTCGCCCGAGTCCCTCAAGGAGGCCGTCCTGGCCGCCGGCGAGGCCCACGGCCTCAAGCTCGGCAAGGCCCAGGCCCCGGTCCGCGTCGCCGTCACCGGCCGCACCGTCGGACTGCCGCTCTTCGAGTCCCTGGAGGTCCTGGGCAAGGAGAAGACGCTGGCGAGGATCGACGCGGCGCTGGCGAAGCTGACCGCCTAGCCGGCACATGCGTCAGGGGCGGCATCCGGAGTGTTCCGGGTGCCGCCCCTGTTGCGTCGGTCACTGGGCTTCGGCTTCGTCGATCAAGTAGGCACTCTCGTCGAAGATCTCCAGCACGACGATGACCATGATCGCTCCGGCCACCATGTACTCCAGCACCACACCGGGGGCGACATAGGCCTTGCGCAGGTTGTCGTCCGGGCCCAGCGGCGCGGTCGAGGTCTTCCGGAACGGGTCACGGGCCAGTATCCGCACGGCCTTGTCCAACTGCGCTCGGCGCTCTGCGGGCAGGGCGTCGTACGTCGCACGGGCCTCGACGGTGAATTGGACGCGGTACTCGCTCATGGCCCTCAGTGTGCCAGCCGTCCGGCGGTACCGTCGGTGTCATGACGATCAGAGCCGTGGTCTGGGACGTGGACGACACGCTGTTCGACTACACGACCGCAGACCGTGAGGGCATGCGGGCGCATCTGGCGGTGGAGGGGCTGCTCGTCGGGTACGCGACGCCCGAGGAGGCCCTCCTGCGGTGGCGGGAGATCACCGACCGGCAGTGGGCGCGGTACGCGGCGGGGGAGTGCTCCTTCCAGGACCAGCGGCGCGACCGCGTGCGTGTGTTCCTCGACACGGAACTGACCGATGCCGAGTGCGACGCCTGGTTCCAGCGGTACATAGGGCACTACGAGGCCGCCTGGAGCCTCTTCCCGGACGTCCTGCCCGCCCTGGAGGCACTCTCCGCCAGCCACCGGCACGCGGTGCTGTCCAACTCCAGCATCACGGTCCAGGAGCACAAGCTGCGCACCCTCGGCCTCCTCGACCGCTTCGAGGCCGTGCTGTGCGCCGCCGAGCTGGGCGTCTCCAAGCCGGAGCCCGGCGCCTTCCTGGCCGCCTGCGAGGTGCTGGGACTGCCTCCGCACGAGGTGGCGTACGTCGGCGATCACCCGGAGATCGACGGGCGGGGTGCCGCCGAGGCGGGGCTGCTGTCCGTGTGGATCGACCGCGGGACGGCGTACGCACAGGCCGCCGGGGACGTCGTCGCGCACCGGATCTCGACCCTCGCCGAACTCCCGGCGCTCGTCCGCGCGGATACCCGTTTTGGAGCCCCGTCCACCTTCGGGTAATGTTCTTCCTGCGCCGAGGGGAGCGGGCCGGAAGGCCGGAGCCCCACGGAGCAAGCTAGAACGAGAACCCCGCAGGGGCTTGAGTTCCAGTGGCCTATGGTGTAATTGGCAGCACGACTGATTCTGGTTCAGTTAGTCTTGGTTCGAGTCCAGGTAGGCCAGCTCGCAGAGCTTATCTGCAAAGCCCCCGTTGTGTAGCGGCCTAGCACGCTGCCCTCTCAAGGCAGTAGCGCCGGTTCGAATCCGGTCGGGGGTACTGATCCTGATCTCGGTCGGGATCGCTAGGGCCCCCGTTGTGTAGCGGCCTAGCACGCCGCCCTCTCAAGGCGGTAGCGCCGGTTCGAATCCGGTCGGGGGTACTGACTGGTCTAAACCATCATTGGTCTATGGTGTAATTGGCAGCACGACTGATTCTGGTTCAGTTAGTCTTGGTTCGAGTCCAGGTAGACCAGCTCGGACCTGCGGAAACGCAGAGTCCACGCCCCCGTTGTGTAGCGGCCTAGCACGCCGCCCTCTCAAGGCGGTAGCGCCGGTTCGAATCCGGTCGGGGGTACGCACAGGGAAGGCCCCCCACTTCGGTGGGGGGCCTTCGCCGTACCCGGGCGCTACTCGAAACCGTAGCGGCGCCCCGACTCCTCCTCCTGGGCCAGCCGGCGCAGGGCCTGCAGCATCGGCTCGGTCAGCACCGCGCCGAGCACCGCCGTTTCCACCTTCTCCGCCTCCGACGGATGCGTCTCCACGAAGTCCAGGTCGAGTTTGGCCACCTCGTGCATCAACCTGCCGTAGGACGCGAGCAGTTCGGAGCCCCAGTCGTAACCGAGCCGGCGGAACGCGGCCACCGCCACCACCAGCGAGCGGTACGAGGGGGAGATCGTCGTCAGCAGCTTCGCGTTGGACCAGCCCAGGCGGTCGAGCAGCTCGTCCACCTCCCGGTGGGCCGCCTGTACGAAGGCGTCCTCCTCGTCCGGCTCCGGCACCTGCGGCAGCGCCCACAGGGCCGCGCCCAGCCGGATCGTGCGGCCCAGGGCGTAGTCGTCGACGTGGCCCAGCACCTCCCGGACCGTGGCC
Organism: Streptomyces sp. NPDC053069; assembly: GCF_044546895.1. Classification (NCBI taxonomy): domain Bacteria; kingdom Bacillati; phylum Actinomycetota; class Actinomycetes; order Kitasatosporales; family Streptomycetaceae; genus Streptomyces; species Streptomyces sp. NPDC053069. Next base: position 113,512 of record NZ_JBITZN010000009.1, read on the forward strand.
ACCGGGATCCCGCCGACCTGGATCATCGCGCGCACCAGCCGCAGCCGGCGCAGGTGCCCGTCGTCGTACTCCGCCGTCGTGGGGTTGACCTGGCGGCCCGGCGGCAACAGGCCTTCACGCAGGTAGTACTTGATCGTCGCGGTGGACACACCGCTGCGTCTGCTCAATTCGGCGAGCCGCATGTCTTGCGCTCCTTCTTGGATAACGGCACTATCCAAGCATCGGAAGTTGGATAGCGTCGCTCGCCAACGAGGGGGAGTAGTCATGGTTTCCCGTACGACCGCCGATGCCAAGGGCGAGGTCGTCGTCCTGCTGATCGGCATGCGCATCAACCGCTTCTGGGCCGTGCATCTGTGGCTCCCGGTGATGCTCGCGATGTTCCGGATGCTGCGGGAACTGGAGAAGGACCCGGCACGGGGCCTGCGCAGCCGCGTCATGCTGACGGCTTCGCCGCGCACGTACTACATCGTCCAGTACTGGGAGTCCAAGGAGAAGCTGTACGGCTACGCGACGGCTCCCGACGCCTTCCACCACAAGGCCTGGGCGAAGCTCAACCGCAAGGAGCGGACCGGGAAGCTGCGCGGGCAGGTCGGCATCTGGCACGAGACGTATGTCGTGCCGGAGGGGTCGTACGAGGCGATCTACGGCGACATGCCCGCGTTCGGCCTCGCCGCGGCGCACGGGCAGATCCCGTTGGAGAAGCGCGGGCGCTATGCGAAGGACCGGCTCTCCTACCGCTCGCGACAGGCCCCGGTGGCGGAAAAGGCCGGCTGAACAGGGGGGACGGGGGACGAGGAGGGCCTGCCGCGGCGTTGAGGCAGGCCCTCCTCGCGTTCCCGCACGGCGGGGGGCTCAGCCCGAGCGGCGCAGGGCCTCCGACAGACGGGCCGCCGCGTCGATGACCGCCTGGGCGTGCATACGGCCCGGGTGGCGGGTCAGACGCTCGATGGGGCCGGAGACCGAGACGGCGGCCACGACGCGGTTGGAGGGGCCGCGTACGGGCGCGGAGACGGATGCGACGCCCGGCTCGCGCTCGCCGATGGACTGGGCCCAGCCGCGCCGCCGTACGCCCGACAGGGCCGTCGCCGTGAAGCGGGCGCCCTGCAGGCCGCGGTGCAGGCGCTCGGGCTCCTCCCAGGCGAGCAGGATCTGCGCCGAGGAGCCGGCCTTCATCGTGAGCGTGGAGCCGACCGGGACGGTGTCCCGCAGGCCGGACAGGCGCTCCGCCGCGGCCACACAGATGCGCATGTCACCCTGGCGCCGGTAGAGCTGTGCGCTCTCGCCGGTGACATCGCGGAGGTGGGTGAGCACGGGGCCCGCCGTCGCGAGCAGGCGGTCCTCGCCCGCCGCCGCCGCGAGCTCCGCGAGGCGCGGGCCGAGAATGAAACGGCCCTGCATGTCGCGTGCCACCATGCGGTGGTGTTCCAAAGCCACGGCCAGGCGGTGAGCCGTGGGTCGTGCCAGTCCGGTGGCACCGACCAGACCCGCGAGGGTGGCCGGACCGGACTCCAGAGCGCTCAGGACGAGGGCCGCCTTGTCCAGAACGCCGACGCCGCTACTGTTGTCCATGCAACGATACTCACGTCTCACTCTGTGAAACGCAAGTTCAATTTTCCGTGGAACGCGCCACCCTGGAATCACACAGCGGCCCGCAGACCAACGGGCCTGGCGGTGGACGCCCGGAATCACGACATCAGGGTGCGGCGGCCGCTTCCTCAAGATCTCTAGTTGGGCCGGTGCACCTTTGCCGGCCGGAGGGAAAGCGATGGGTAGGACACTCGCGGAGAAGGTCTGGGACGACCACGTCGTCCGGCGCGCCGAGGGCGAGCCCGACCTCCTCTACATCGATCTGCACCTGCTGCACGAGGTGACCAGCCCCCAGGCCTTCGACGGTCTGCGCAAGAGCGGCCGGACGGTGCGTCGCCTCGACCTCACCATCGCCACCGAGGACCACAACACCCCGACCCTCGACATCGACAAGCCCATCGCCGACCCGGTCTCCCGGGCCCAGCTGGAGACCCTGCGCAAGAACTGCGCCGAGTTCGGCGTGCGGCTGCACCCGCTGGGCGACGTCGAGCAGGGCGTCGTGCACGTCGTCGGCCCGCAGCTGGGTCTGACCCAGCCCGGTACGACCGTGGTCTGCGGTGACTCGCACACCTCCACGCACGGCGCGTTCGGCGCCCTGGCGTTCGGCATCGGCACCTCCCAGGTCGAGCATGTGCTGGCCACCCAGACGCTGCCGCTGGCCCGCCCGAAGACCATGGCGATCACCGTCGAGGGCGAGCTGCCCGAGGGCGTCACGGCCAAGGACCTGATCCTGGCGATCATCGCGAAGATCGGTACGGGCGGCGGCCAGGGCTACATCCTGGAGTACCGCGGCTCCGCCATCGAGAAGCTCTCGATGGAGGCCCGGATGACCATCTGCAACATGTCGATCGAGGCCGGTGCCCGCGCGGGCATGATCGCCCCCGACGAGACCACCTTCGCGTACCTCAAGGGCCGCCCGCACGCCCCCGAGGGCGCCGACTGGGACGCGGCCGTCGAGTACTGGAAGACGCTGCGCACCGACGACGACGCCGAGTTCGACGCCGAGGTCGTGATCAACGCCGACGAGCTGTCCCCGTTCGTCACCTGGGGCACCAACCCCGGCCAGGGCGCGCCGCTTTCGGCGAACGTCCCCGACCCGGCTTCGTACGAAGACGCTTCGGAGCGCCTCGCCGCCGAAAAGGCCCTGGAATACATGGGGTTGGAGGCCGGCCAGCCGCTGCGCTCCATCAAGGTGGACACCGTCTTCGTAGGTTCCTGCACCAACGGCCGCATCGAGGACCTGCGCGCAGCCGCGGACCTGCTGCGGGGCCGCAAAGTCGCCGACGGCGTACGGATGCTGGTCGTCCCGGGCTCCGCGCGCGTGGGTCTGCAGGCCGTCTCCGAGGGTCTGGACGTGGTCTTCAAGGAGGCCGGCGCCGAATGGCGGCACGCGGGCTGCTCGATGTGCCTCGGCATGAACCCCGACCAGCTGGCCCCGGGTGAGCGCTCCGCGTCCACCTCCAACCGCAACTTCGAGGGCCGGCAGGGCAAGGGCGGTCGTACGCACCTGGTGTCGCCGCAGGTCGCGGCGGCCACCGCCGTCCTGGGCCACCTGGCCTCGCCCGCCGACCTGTCCGACGCCGAGACCCGTACGCCCGCTGGAGTCTGATCAGTCATGGAAGCATTCACCACGCACACCGGCCGGGCCGTCCCGCTGCGCCGCAGCAACGTCGACACCGACCAGATCATCCCTGCTCACTGGCTCAAGAAGGTGACCCGGGACGGCTTCGAGGACGGGCTGTTCGAGGCCTGGCGCAAGGACCCGGAGTTCGTGCTCAACCGCCCGGAGCGGCAGGGCGCCACGGTCCTGGTCGCCGGCCCCGACTTCGGCACCGGCTCCTCCCGCGAGCACGCCGTCTGGGCGCTGCAGAACTACGGCTTCAAGGCCGTGATCTCCTCCCGTTTCGCGGATATCTTCCGGGGCAACTCGCTGAAGAACGGCCTGCTCACGGTCGTGCTTGAGCAGAAGATCGTGGACGCGCTGTGGGAGCTGACGGAACAGGACCCCACTGCTGAGGTCACTGTGGACCTTGAGGCTCGTGAGGTGCGCGCCGAGGGCATCACGGCCTCCTTCGAGCTGGACGAGAACTCCCGCTGGCGGCTGCTGAACGGCCTGGACGACATCTCCATCACGCTGCAGAACGAGGCCGACATCGCCGCTTACGAGGCCAAGCGGCCGCCGTACAAGCCGAGGACGCTCCAGGTCTGATCGGCTCCGGCCGCAGGGCCAGAGCGGTCGGATCCGGCCACCCAACACCCCCTCCGTACCCCCGATCGCCACGATCGGGGGTACGGCCATGTCCGGGCCCGAATCGTCCCGCACGCTTCTTGCCCGCCTCTCAACTTCCCACGTTACGAAGGGTGTTGCGCGGGTACGTGAGTGCTGGGATCGCGTCCTCCGCAAGTGCCTGGAAGGCCATTTGAGGCGGCAGTTACCCCCTGGGCAGGCGACAACTCGCCCCAGATGGCACAATCTGTGCATGGGACACGACGGCCAACTCCAGCTCTATACGGCGGTCGCGAACCAACTCAAGGAAGCGCACGCAAAAGTGCGCGCACTGCAAGTCCCGGAGGGCGTACGGATGGCGCTGACCCGGAAGCTGCTGGTCATTACGGCCGCGGCCAAGCACGATCTCGCCGCTGCGGCAAGGCGGCTCGAGCGGTTCAACGCGGACCTCGACGAGGGTCGGATCCCCGAAGAGGACGACTGAACAGCCCGAGACCACCGAGTCCGTTGCGGCACAAGGGTGATTAGCCCGTTTCGTGTTTGATTTGCGGTATATATCTGCCTAACGTGCGAAAAAGCTTGAACACTTTCGTTCTGGCGATGTCTCCGAAGGGGAAGACGTGAACAAGGCGCAGCTCGTAGAAGCGATTGCCGACAAGGTGGGTGGCCGCCAGCAGGCCGCCGACGCTGTCGATCATGTCCTGGACGCCATCGTCCGCGCGGTCGTCGCGGGCGAGCGGGTCTCGGTCACCGGCTTCGGGTCCTTCGAGAAGGTGGACCGCCCCGCCCGTTACGCCCGCAACCCTCAGACCGGTGAGCGGGTTCGGGTCAAGAAGACCTCCGTGCCGCGCTTCCGTGCCGGTCAGGGCTTCAAGGACCTGGTGAGCGGCTCGAAGAAGCTGCCGCGCGGTGGCGAGGTCTCGGTCAAGAAGGCGCCCAAGGGCAGCCTGACCGGCGGCGCCGCGGCGACGGTCAAGAAGGCCGCCGCGAAGAAGACCACCAAGGCCGCCGCCGCGAAGAAGACCACGGCGAAGAAGACGACCGCGAAGAAGACCACGGCCGCCGCGAAGAAGACCACGGCGAAGAAGGCTCCCGCCAAGAAGACCACGGCGGCCGCCAAGACCACCGCCGCGAAGAAGACCACCGCCAAGAAGGCCACCGCCAAGAAGGCCCCGGCGAAGAAGGTCACCGCGAAGAAGGCCCCGGCCAAGAAGTCGACGGCACGCAAGACCACCGCGAAGAAGGCCACCGCCCGCAAGGCGACGTCGTAAGCCGCCAGGGCACCACGCCAGGGCACTCACGCGCCGGGCCGGACTCCCTCGGGAGCCCGGCCCGCGGCGTTTGTAAGGGCAGTTACAGGGTTTGGAGGGTTACGAGGGTGATGCGCAGGGCGTCGCCCTGTCCCTCGGTCTCGATCCGCACCCGCTGACCGGGGCGGAGCAGCCGCAGGCCGCCCTTGTCGAACGCCGACGCGTCGAAGGGGACCGGGGTGCCGTCGTCGAGGAGCACCTGCCCGCTTCGGGTTGCCGGGTCGTAGGTGTATGCGGTGGCCTGCATGGCAGCAGCCTAGTGGTTGCCCTCGTTCCGGGTTTCGCCGCGGGGGTGCAGGCCGGCTGCGGACTGCGAGGGGATGTCCCCTAGGGGGAGGCACCTCTCGGCGAGCACCGCCTCGAACCCCTCGCCCGGCCCCGCACCGGGCGCCTCACGACCCGGGGATCAGCAGTCCCGCCGAAACGGCTGCCGTATACGGCCCGACCCCCAGGGCCAGCGCCGCCCGCAAGTCGTCCCCGGTGTCCACATCCTGTCGTACCGAATCCACCCCCGCGAGCCGGAGTTCTTCCGCCCCCGACTCGCGGTGCCGGGCACGGGAATCAATGCCGAACTCCGGCCGCAATTCCCGGTCCGGCCCCGCGGCCAGCAACGTCGTGCCCAGCCGAGCCGCATCCGCGAGAAAGGCCCGGGAAAACTCCGCCGCCGCGCCCAGGACGACGGCCAGTTCCGTCGGCCGCAGTGCCGGCAGATCGGCGTTCAGTGCCGCGACAGGTGTGCGCGGGCGTATTTCGCGTACGGCGGTGGCGCCATGCGTGAGAGCGGTGTTCAGGCCGCTTGCCGGTGCGTCCGGGACGATGCGCGCGCCCAGCGCGGCCAGCTCGCGTGCGGCCAGCTCGTCGTCCGTGACGACTGCCACATCCGCCACGGCCGGACACGCCAGCGCGGCGGCCACCGTGTCCTGTGCGAACGCGAGGGCCAGCCCCGGCCGCACTGCGTCGGCGGCGGTGTCCGCCAACCTGCTCTTGGCCCGTGCCAAGGGCTTCAGCGGGATCACCAAGCTCCACTGCACCGGCGTACCGCCCCTCTCTTGTCGCGATCATTGTCCCCGGGGCTTCTGGCGGCCTGCCCCTCGGGGCGTACGGTGTTCTCGACAGACCGGCGGCCCGGGGCGACACTTGTGCGGCCCCCGCCGGGGTGGCAGCCCCCTAGAGGAAGGTGTCCTTGTGCCCCGCCGCAGAATCGGCTTCTGGTACCGCTTCGCCGCGGTGATCTGCAAACCGCCGCTGGTGGTTCTGATCAAGCGGGACTGGCGTGGAATGGAGCACATTCCGGCCGAGGGTGGATTTATCACCGTGGTGAACCACAATTCCCACGTGGACCCCTTCGCGTACGCGCACTATCAGTACAACACCGGACGGGTTCCGCGATTCCTGGCGAAGAGCGGACTTTTCAAGAAGGGATTCGTCGGCGCCGCCATGCGCGGCACCGGGCAGATCCCCGTCTACCGCGAGTCCACGGACGCGCTCAGCGCCTTCCGCGCCGCGATCGACGCCGTGGAGCGCGGCGAGTGCGTCGCCTTCTACCCCGAGGGCACCCTCACCCGCGACCCGAACGGCTGGCCCATGACCGGCAAGACGGGTGCCGCCCGCGTCGCCCTGCAGACCAGGTGCCCGGTCGTCCCGGTCGCGCAGTGGGGCGTCAACGAGCTGCTGCCGCCGTACGCCAAGAAGCCCAACCTCTTCCCGCGCAAGACCCATCACGTGCTGGCGGGCCCGCCCGTGGACCTGTCGCGCTTCTACGACAAGGAGATGACCCCGGACCTGCTGAAGGAGGCCACCGAGGTCATCATGGCGGCCATCACCCGCCAGCTGGAGCAGATCCGCGGCGAGAAGGCGCCCGAGACGCCCTACGACCCGCGCCGCGAGCGGATCGAACAGCGACGCCGCACCCAGGCGCAGACGCAGCGCAAGGAACCGGAAGGGCAGGGCAAGTGAGCAAGGCGGTCAAGGCGGCGGTCATGGGCACCGGCTCATGGGGTACCGCCTTCGGTATGGTCCTCGCCGATGCGGGCTGCGAAGTGACCCTGTGGGCGCGCCGCCCCGAGCTGGCCGAGGCGGTCAACTCCACCCGGACCAACCCCGACTACCTGCCCGGCGTCGAACTCCCGGAGAACCTCGCCGCGACCTCCGATCCGGCCGAGGCGCTGCGGGACGCGGACTTCACCGTCCTCGCCGTCCCCTCCCAGACCCTGCGCGCCAACCTCGCCGAGTGGACCCCGCTGCTCGCCCCGGACACCGTGCTCGTCTCCCTGATGAAGGGCGTCGAACTCGGCTCCACCATGCGCATGAGCGAGGTCGTCGACGACGTCGCCAAGGTCGGCTCCGACCGCATCGCGGTCGTCACCGGGCCCAACCTGGCCCGCGAGATCGCCGCCCGCATGCCCGCCGCGGCCGTCGTCGCCTGTACCGACGAGGCAGTCGCCCAGCGCCTCCAGGCCGCCTGCCACACGCCGTACTTCCGGCCGTACACCAACACCGACGTCGTCGGCTGCGAACTGGGCGGAGCGGTCAAGAACGTCATCGGCCTCGCGGTCGGCATCGCCGACGGCATGGGGCTCGGCGACAACGCCAAGGGCTCGCTCATCACCCGCGGTCTCGCCGAGACCACCCGGCTCGGCATGGCGCTCGGCGCCGACCCGCTGACCTTCTCCGGACTCGCGGGCCTCGGCGACCTGGTGGCCACCTGCTCCTCGCCGCTGTCCCGCAACCACACCTTCGGCACCAACCTCGGCAAGGGCATGACGCTCCAGGAGACCATCGCGGTCACCAAGCAGACCGCCGAGGGCGTCAAGTCCTGCGAGTCGGTGGCGGATCTGGCCCGCCGGCACGGTGTGGAGATGCCCATCACCGAGACGGTCGTGGACATCGTGCACGAGGGCAAGCCGCCGGTGGTCGCCCTCAAGGAGCTGATGGCGCGCAGCGCGAAGCCGGAACGACGCTGAGCGACCGTTGGAGGGACGCTGCGTCACGGTGGCCCAGCGGGCGCTGACTCGGCCGATACCAACGGGTACTCTCAACGCGATATGAGCACCGAGAACCTTCCCCAGAGCCCTGAGCAGCCGTCGCGCAAGCCGCGTGTGGCCGTCGTGTTCGGCGGGCGCAGCTCCGAACACGGGATCTCCGTGGTCACCGCCGGCGCCGTCCTCAAGGCCATCGACCGGACCAAGTACGACGTCCTGCCGATCGGCATCACCCGGGACGGCCGCTGGGCGCTGACGGCCGACGAGCCGGAGCGGATGGCCATCACCGACCGCCGCACCCCCGAGGTCGAGGACCTCGCCGAGTCGCACGAGGGCGGCGTGGTGCTCCCCGTCGACCCCTCGAACCGCGAGGTCGTCTACAGCGAGCCCGGCTCGGTGCCCAAGGCGCTCGGCGAGGTCGACGTGGTCTTCCCGGTGCTGCACGGTCCCTATGGCGAGGACGGCACCCTGCAGGGCCTGCTGGAACTGTCCGGAGTGCCGTACGTGGGTGCCGGTGTGCTCGCCTCGGCCGTCGGCCAGGACAAGGAGTACATGAAGCGGATCTTCACCTCCTACGGGCTCAAGGTCGGCCCGTACGTGGTGATCCGGCCGCGTGAGTGGGAGCAGGACGAGTCCGCCGCCCGCAAGAAGATCGTCGACTTCGCCGGCGAGCACGGCTGGCCGCTGTTCGTGAAGCCCGCCCGCGCGGGTTCGTCGATCGGCATCACCAAGGTCGACGACCTGTCCGGCCTGGACGAGGCGATCGCCACCGCGCAGGCCCACGACCCGAAGATCCTCATCGAGGCCGCCGTGCGGGGCCGCGAGATCGAGTGCGGCGTGCTGGAGTTCGAGGACGGGCCGCGCGCCTCCGTACCGGCCGAGATCCCGCCGCCGGACGCGCACGCGTACTACGACTTCGAGGCCAAGTACATCGACTCCACGCCCGGTGTCGTCCCGGCGCCGCTCACCGAGGAGCAGACCGCCGAGGTGCAGGAGCTCGCGGTGCAGGCGTTCGAGGCGGTCTCCTGCGAGGGCCTGGTCCGCGCGGACTTCTTCCTCACCGAGGAGGGCGAGTTCGTGATCAACGAGGTCAACACCCTGCCCGGTTTCACGCCGATCTCGATGTACCCGCAGATGTGGCAGGCCAGCGGCATCAGCTACCCGGAGCTGATCGACCGCCTGGTCCAGGCGGCGCTGCGCCGCTCGACCGGCTTGCGCTGACCCGCGGAACCCTCACCGCATGGAGGCGATCCCCTGGGGGATCGCCTTCTTCACGGCCGTCGCGAGGTCGGTGAGCACGGCCGTGCCCTCCTCCTGCGCGGACATCCCCTCGGGCAGGCTCACCTGCACATAAGCCACGCGGTTCGCCGTCGTGAACCGCCAGGTGCCGTCGCCCTGCTTCTCCATCAGCCAGTCGACGCCGTTCACCCCGCCCGCGACGGCGTCGGGGTCACCGCCCTCGGCCACCTCGGGATCGACCATCTTCGGCGGCCGTACGACACCGCAGCGCAGTATGATCGCCGGGTTTCCCCAGCCCGCCGTGTAGGCGGACCGGGGTTCGGGGTCGTTGCGGCTCCGCCCGTCGAGCTTCTGCGGCAGCACCCGGTGCAGATCCCGGCACACCTTCGCCGTCTTCGCGTCGGGGCTGGGAACCGCCACCGTGGCGCCGTCGTCTGCCGATGAGCAGCCCGCGACCGCGATCAGCAGCGCGGGCGCGAGCAGGCCGAAGGGCCGGTGACGGAAAATATTCACCGGCCAAGGGTAGACGGGGGCTACAGATGCACGACCGGACAGGTCAGGGTGCGGGTGATGCCGTCCACCTGCTGGACCTTGGCGACCACCATGCGACCGAGGTCGTCGACGGTGTCGGCCTGGGCGCGCACGATGACGTCGTACGGGCCCGTCACGTCCTCGGCCTGGAGCACTCCAGGGATCTTGCTGATCGTCTCGGCGACGGTCGACGCCTTGCCGACCTCCGTCTGGATCAGGATGTACGCCTGTACCACGGAACCTCCAGGGCGGCCACGAGGATCATGTGGGGAAAAGGAACGCCACGGTATCGCGTCGCCGCTCCCCGCGGGGAGACCTGCGGGAACCAGGCTTGCGCGCCAGGGTGCAGGCACGACGGAAGTTGACGGTCACCTGACCGTATCGACGGTCGTTCCGACCGTGTCGACGGTCACCTCGACCGTATCGGGGACACTGATGACGCGCGAGTGGGCACGGCATGGCAGAGAAGGGGAGCAAGAGCAATGAAGGGCACTGTTGGTGAGCTCGGGGAGTTCGGGCTCATCAGGGAGCTCACCTCCCGTCTCACCACCACCCCGGCGGTCCGGATCGGCCCCGGCGACGACGCCGCGGTGGTCGCCGCGCCCGACCGGAGGGTGGTGGCGAGCACCGACATCCTGCTGGAGGGACGGCACTTCCGCCGCGACTGGTCCACGGCCTACGACGTCGGACGCAAGGCGGCGGCACAGAACCTCGCCGACATCGCCGCGATGGGCGCCGTACCGACCGCCCTGCTGCTCGGCCTGGTCGTACCGGCCGAACTCCCGGTGACCTGGCCGAGCGAGCTGATGGACGGCCTGCGCGACGAGTGCCAGGTCGCGGGCGCCTCCGTGGTCGGCGGGGACGTCGTACGCGGCGACACGATCATGGTGTCGATCACCGCGCTCGGCGATCTGCGCAACCAGGAGCCCGTCACACGCGCGGGAGCCCAGCCCGGCGACCTGGTGGCCGTCACGGGCTGGCTGGGCTGGTCCGCGGCCGGCTACGCGGTCCTCTCCCGGGGTTTCCGCTCCCCGCGCGCCTTCGTGGAGGCCCACCGGCGCCCGGAGCCGCCGTACCACGCGGGCCCGGCGGCCGCCGCGCTCGGCGCGACCGCGATGTGCGACGTGAGCGACGGGCTGATCGCCGACCTCGGGCACATCGCCGAGGCCAGCAAGGTCCGCATCGACATCCGCTCCGGCGCGATCGACATCCCGACCCAGATGAACGACATCGGTCAGGCCGTCGGCGTGGATCCGATGCAGTGGGTGCTGACCGGGGGAGAGGACCACGCGATCGTGGCGACCTTCCCGCCGGACGCCAAGCTCCCGGCCCGCTGGAAGGTCATCGGCGAGGTCCTCAACCCCTCCGCGCTGCCCCAGGTGACCGTCGACGGGGCCCCCTGGACCAGCAAGGGCGGCTGGGACCACTTCGGGGACATCGAGTCATGAGCCTGCCCAGGGTCCTGACGGTGGCCGGTTCGGACTCCGGCGGCGGCGCCGGCATCCAGGCCGACCTGAAGACGATGCTCGCGCTCGGCGTGCACGGGATGAGCGTGATCACGGCCGTCACCGCGCAGAACTCCGTGGGCGTGCAGGGCGCGTGGGAGCTGCCCGCGGAGGCGGTACGGGCGCAGTACCGCAGTGTCGTGGACGACATCGGCGTACAGGCCGTGAAGACCGGCATGCTGGCCTCGGCGGAACTGGTCGAGACGGTCGCCGATTTGATCTCCGGCACGGACGCCCCGGCCGTGGTGGACCCGGTGGGCGTCTCCAAGCACGGCGATCCCCTGCTGGCCGCCACCGCGCTGGACTCCGTACGGACGAAGCTGCTCCCGGCGGCCACCGTGGCGACCCCGAACCTCGACGAGGTGGCACAACTCACCGGGGTGCGGGTCGAGTCGGAGGACGATCTGCGACGGGCGGCCGCCGCCGTGCTGGCCCACGGGCCGCGATGGGTGCTGATCAAGGGCGGGCACCTTGCCGGCGATGCGGTCGATCTGCTGACCGACGGCTCGGCGGAACACTGGCTGCGGGCGCCGCGCCACGACAACCGGCACACGCACGGCACGGGCTGCACACTGGCCTCCGCGATCGCCTCGGGGCTGGCGAAGGGCCTGAGCGTGCCGGAGGCGGTCACCGAGGCCAAGGAGTACGTCACGGGCGCGATCGCCCGAGGGTTCGCCCTGGGGGCGGGCATCGGGCCGGTGGATCACGGATGGCGGTTCAGGAGCTGACCTCCCGCGCGGGTACGGCAAAAAGCCGGCCCACCCTTCGGTGGACCGGCTCAGTGCAGCGAACCAGGCAGTGGCCGCGCGCTCAGCTGTAGCGTCAGCGCGAGACCTTGCCGGCCTTGATGCACGAGGTGCAAGCGTTCACGCGCTTCGGCGTCCCGCCGACCACGGTACGCACACGCTGGATGTTCGGGTTCCAGCGGCGGGACGTACGGCGGTGCGAAAACGAGATGTTGTTGCCGAAGCCCGGCCCCTTGCCGCAGACGTCGCAGTTGGCAGCCACGGGTCACTCCAAAGACTTCAGATGCACTTACGGTTAATCCCGGCATGCCGGGATCGAGATCGTACGACCTGAGATCTGAGTGGCGTTGCCAGGGGAACAGCCCGATCAGGATCGGGCAACCGGAGCAGCATACAACGACTGCGTCCGTACAACGAAACTACCATGGCAGCTCAGGGCCCCGCTCCCGGCCCTCTTCCGGTGCACACGGTCCCGGGGTCTACGCTGCGTCCCACGTCCAGCTCAGGGAGGCGCAGGTGGCGCAGGTGCCGCAGACATTCTTCGATGCTCTCGCGGTGCGCACCTGGTGCGGTCTGGCGCTCCGGGCACTGGGCCGTGCCCGCGAGGAGATCGACGCGATCAACGTCTATCCGGTGGCCGACGGCGACACCGGGACGAATCTCTACCTGACCCTGGAATCGGCGGCCACGGCCGTGGAGGCGGTGTTCGCCGGCTACGGGACGGGCACCGGGGAGCCCTCCCTGGCCGACGCCGTGCACGCGATGGCCCACGGGGCGCTCATCGGGGCCCGCGGCAATTCCGGGACGATCCTGGCGCAGCTGCTGCGCGGCATGGCACAGGTGCTCGCGGACGCCCCCGGGAGCGAGACGTCCCACGTCGGCGGCGCGGGACTGCGGCTGGCCCTGCGGCGGGCCGCCGACTCCGCCCGGCAGGCCGTGGCCCACCCCGTCGAGGGCACGGTCCTGACGGTCGCCTCGGCCGCCGCCGAAGCCGCCGAGGGAGCCGAGGGCGACTGCGGCACGGTCGCGCGGGCGGCCTACGACGGTGCGCGCACCGCCCTGGCGGCAACGCCGGGCCAGCTGCCCGTGCTCGGCCGGGCCGGAGTGGTCGACGCGGGCGGGCGCGGCCTCGTGGCGGTGCTGGGGGCGCTGGTGGAGGCGTTCACGGGGGAGACGGTGCGCGAGGCGCCGGCCCTGTCGGTGGTGGCGGACGGCCCCGCGGCGGGGGAGACCCCGGGGGCCCCGCACGCCGGCGGGGCCGTGGACGGCGCCGGGACCGCGGACGGCGGCGCCCGCGAGGCGCACGCGTGCGTGGCGGCCGTTTCCGATGCCGGCCCGTCCGCCGGGCCGTGCGCCGACGGCTCCGGGACCGCCGGGCCCTCCTACGAGGTGATCTATCTCCTGGAGGCCGACGACACGGCCGTGGCCCGGCTCCGGGAACGCCTCGACGCACTCGGTGACTCCCTGGTGGTGGTCGGCGGCGACGGGCTGTGGAACGTCCATGTGCACGTCGACGACGCGGGCGCCGCCGTGGAGGCGGGCGTGGAGGCCGGGCGGCCGTACCGGATCCGGATCACCCACTTCGCCATCGGGGACGTGCACACCGGCGGCGAGCGGCACCCGCGCGAGCGGGTCCAGCGGGCCGTCGTCGCCGTCGTACCCGGCGAGGGCCTGGCCGGGCTGTACACCGAGGCGGGCGCGACCACCGTCCTCGCGCGCCCGGGCGAGCCGCCCGCCAGCGGGGAACTGGTGCAGGCGGTACGACGTGCCCACGCGCGCGAGGTCGTTCTGCTGCCCAACGACGCCGAGCTGCGCCACACGGCCGCGGCGGCCGCCGAGCAGGTCCGTACCGAGGGCATCCGCGTGGCCCTGATCCCGACCCGCTCGGCGGTCCAGGGCATCGCCGCGCTGGCCGTGCACGAACCGGAGCGCCGGTTCGACGAGGACGTCGTCCAGATGACCGCGGCGGCGGGCGCCACCCGGTACGCCGAGGTCGTCGTCGCCGAGCGCCAGTCCTGGACGACGGCCGGGATCTGCCAGGCCGGGGACGTGCTCGGGCTGATCGACGGCGACGTGGCGGTGATCGGCCCGGACGTCACCGCCACCGCCGCGACCGTCCTGGACCGCATGCTCCAGGCCGGCGGCGAGCTGGTCACCCTCGTCGTCGGCGACGAGGCCCCCGAGAACATCGCCGAACACCTCGACATGCGCGTACGGGAGTCCTACCTCGCCGTGGACACGGTGGTGTACCGGGGCGGACGCCAGGGCACCCTGCTCCTGATCGGCGTGGAGTGACCCGCCCTCACGCGTCCGGGTCGAGCATCTGGGCGGCCTCCGCCCGCCGTGCGCGGACGGTCTCGTCCTCGTCGTCGGCATCCTCGTAGGCCGCGAGTACGGCACGTGCGCGTGCCGCCGCCCCGGCGGGACGGCCCAGGTCGGCTTCCAGCCAGCCCGCGGCGAGTTCGGCGCCGGTACGGCTGTGCAGTCCGTCCGTGCCCAGCGTGCCGAACAGCGAGGCCGCCCGCTCCATCTGGACCAGCGCCGCCTCGAACGCCGCCCGGATGGTGCCGTCCGCCGCCTCCTCGGACGCCGAGCGGGCCAGCAGATCGCCGAACTGGCGGTGGGTACCGGCCAGTTCCTCGGTGAGCTGTTCCAGGGACACCGGGTCGGCAGCGGCCTCCAGCGCCCGCTCGCACTCCCGCACCGCCTCCGCCATCAGCGCGCGGGCGCCCTCCGCTCCGCCCTCGCCGCTCAGCGCCAGCCAGCCGCGGGCGCGCAGCGACCGGACGAGGAAGGGCGCATTGCCCAACGCGCGCCACAGGTCGCCCGCGCGCGCATAGGCCTGGTCCGCCTCCGCCGTCAGACCGGCGTTGCTCAGGGACTCGGCAGCGAGATGGGCGAGCGTGGCGTGGTCCTGCTGCTCGGGCCAGTGCCGGGCGATTTCGGCCGCCCGCAGCCGGCGTTCCGCGGCCGCGCGGTGGTCGCCCAGCTCGCTCAGGCAGTCACCGAGCCACCACTGCGCCTGTACGACGGCGCCGTCGCCGTGCGTCTCGGCGGACAGGTCGGCCAGCGCCGACTCCAGCACCTCGGCGGCCTCCGCCCAACGGCCCTGACGGAGCAGGAGACCGCCCAGCTGCTGTCGCGCGCAGGCGCCCAGCGTGCGGCTCTCGCCCGCCTCGTCGGCCCAGTGCGCGGCCTCCAGCGCGTGCTCGGCGGCTGCGGCGGTCTCACCCCGCCCGCCGATCACCTCGGCGAGCTGCAGATGCAGCTGGGCCCGGCCGACCGGCTCCACGCAGTCCCCGCCGTGCTCCAGGGCGGACCGCAGCGCCCGCTCGGCCTCGGCGAGGTCACCGGCCTGGTGGGCCAGTGCGGCGACCTGCACCTCGTACTCGACCGCGAACCACGGGAGCCCGGCGGCCACGTAGTCGGCGGCGGCCCGCCGGAACAGCTCCGCGGACCGCTCGGCGTCCCCGGCGTGCCCGGCCAGCTCGGCGAGCATGGCCCGCGCCTCCGCGGCCCGAGCGGCCAGCCGCACATCGTCCCCGATCCGCCCCCCGACCAGCGCGAGCACCTCCCGCACAGCCTGCTCGGCACACGCCCCGGCATCCCCCTGAACCCCCGCACCCTCCGGACCGACCCCACCCGCCCCGGCCCCGCCCTCACCCGAGGCGGACGCTTCCGGCACAGCCCCGTCCGGCAGCAGCGCCTCGTCCGCAGGCGCCCCGGTCACCGCCCCACCGGCGCCCGGCCGGACGCAATCGGTTTCCCCGACTGCGTCCCGCCCGCCCGTCCCCGGCTCACCCGGAACGGTCCCTTCCCCCACGGACCCGTCCGCCGCGCAGGCGCCTGGTGCCGTCCCCCCGCCCGTCGGGGTCTCGTACACCGTCCCCTCGTGCAGTCGTCGCATCAGGATCCGGGCCCGGCTCATCAGCACCGATGCCGTCTGCCGCAGGCCGGTGTCCTCCGTGGCGTACAGGGCGAGTACCTCGTCGTACAGAGCGGTGACCGTGTGCACTGCCGCGTCCACCTCGCCCCTCAGGGCGCGGACGTACGCTCCACGCGCGCGTGCCGCCAGGGCCTCGCCGGGGTCGCCCGCCTCCGCGTACAGCTCAGCCGCCCGTGCGAACAGCTCGATGCCCTCGGGACCACGGGCCATCGCCTCGTGGTCGGCGATCTCGGCGCGGTCGCGTGGCCCCAGCTCCGCGTCGCCCGCGGCCCGCGCGACCGCCGCCCAGGCCTCCAGGGCATGCGGCTGCAGTGTGTCCGACAGCCGTCGGGCCTCGGCAAGCAGAGTCCCCAGGCCGGGCGTCTCTGTGACCTCGGGCAGCGCCACGGTCACCGGCGTCCGGAGTACCGTGCGCACGCCCAGCGGCAGGCGGTCCACCAGCGGCCGCCCGGCCATACGCGCGCGTGTCCGGTCGCCGACGTACGACGTGCCGTTGCGCCGGTCGAACCGCTCGGCCAGGTCCAGCGCCTCCACGCGCGCGTGGGCGGCGAGTTCCCCCGCGGTCCACGCCCGCCCGGCCGGCCCCGGCACCCGCTGCCCGGCCGACCCCAGTTCGGCCAGCCGGTCCATCAGCAGCGCCACCACCGCCAGGAAGTCCAGCCGGCTGCGCGGATGCCCGGTGTCCGTGAAGTACGCCGGCCGTTCGGCGAGCAGCTCCAGACCGCGCGCCTCGTTGCCGGTCAGCGCACAGAACTCCACATGGTCGGCGTACGCGCCGCGCATCGACTCCATCGGGCGTACGAGGCGAAGGCCCCGCAGGTGGTGCGCGCGGGCCTCGTCCACGCGGCCCAGACGCAGCAGCGGGGCCAGTGAGGAGGCCAGCACGGTGTGCGGTTCGTGCGCGCACGCGAACTCGCCCTCCAGCACCGGCCGCCACAGCCCGAGCGCCTCCGCGTCGCGGCCCCGCTCGACCTGCCAGACCCCCTGCCCGCGCAGCTCGCACGCGGGACAGTCGGCCATCCGGTCGCGGTCCGCGGCGAGCCACGCCGCGTACGCCCGCTCCGCGCGCGCCAGGTCCCCGATGTGCGCGGCCACGCTGAACTCGGCACGGCGCACGGCCCGTTCGGAGTACCCGGCGAGCCGGTAGCGGTGCTCCATCTCGCCCAGCCACTGCTCGATCGAGGCGAGCGGGATGTGCGGTTGGTCCAGCATGCCCGCCGACATCCACTTGAAGACCCAGTGCAGCGAGTGCGTCTCGTACGCGTCGAAGTCCTCGGGCCGTTCGTCCCACATGCGCAGCAGCCGCGCGAACGGGACGAACATCTTGTCCTTCTCGGAGCTGTAGTTGTAGACCTGCAGCTGGTGTCCGAGCGCCTCGATCACGGCGAGCGGGACGTCCAGCCGCTCGGCCTCGGCGAGCAGCTGCTCCGCGCGCGCGTTGCGGGCCGGGCCCTCCTGCTGCTCGGAGTTCTCCGCCATCGCCCGGCGCAGCGCGTCGAAGTCCGTGATCTCACTCATCGCCCTCACCCTCCCCGTGGGTCGCCCACGCCAGCAGATCGATGAACGCCCGGTTGAGCAGCGCCGAGTCGGCGGGCCTCAGTGGGCGCTGCGCCCTCAGCAGGGCCTGCCCGTACAGCGACTCGGCCGCCGTACCGATCAGCTCCGGATCCTTGAGCGAACCGATCCTGCGCACCAGCGGGTTGAGGTGGTTGAGCACCAGACGCCCGCGCGGTGCGCTGCCGCGCAGCGAGCCGAGGATGCCCGCCCACAGGTCGTCGGCCTGTTCCTCGGCCGCCGCCCGCGCCTGCTCGTGCCGGCCCGCCCGGTCGTCCAGGTGCAGCGCGGGCACCGACAGCGGGTGGAAGGCACGGAGGACCACGTCACAGCCCAGCGGGTCCAGCTTCGCCCGCGCCGCCGCCAAGAAGCCCGACAGGGCCCGCTCCTCGCCCGGGTCGACCGCGTCCAGATGGGCGGTCACGGTGTCCGCGTCCAGCTCGGCGACCACCGTCCCCGGCCGCACCGACGGCAGCGCCTCGACCAGCTCGCTGTCGTACGTGTAGCCCCCGTTGACCACACCGACGCCCTGCGCGGAGGCGATCGGCGCGACCTGCCGGTACTCCTCGACGGTCCGCGTGAAGTGCACCACCGGGTGCCGCTGCGCGAACTCCTCCAGGGACAACCGGCCGTCGGTCGTCTCGAACGGCAGCCAGGGCAGCATCGTGCGCAGCATGCCGCGGTCGTGCCGGGCGAGGGACTTCACCCCCAGGTGGTGCACGGCGAGGAACGCCGCCAGCCGCTCCGGATCACCGGCGGCGAGCCCGGTGAGCCACGAGCGGATCCTCTCGCCGAGCGCCTCCCGCACGGCGGCCAGCATCTCGTCCTCGTACAGCGACTCGCGCGAGGCCGTCGGCCGCAGGCTGTCGGTGTCCAGCACACAGCGCACGAAGAACGCCCAGTCGGGGAGCACCTGTTCGGCCCGCTCGGTCAGCAGCATGCCCTTCAGATGCACCCGGTGGCTCGCCCGCTGCGCGGGGCTCACCGCGGACGGCAGCACGTACGCCACCCCGCGGACCCCCGCCAGCGGCACATCCAGGTCGATCGAGTCCAGCGGCGCGAACCCGAACAGCTCCCGGCAGTGCCGGGCCAGCGCACCCCGGCGCGCCGCGGGACTCGGATACGGCCGGTCCCAGGGCGCGGGCAGACCGGTGACCGGCTCCTCGCCCACCCGCACGTCGTACGGCAGCAGCGAGCCGAAGTCCCGGGCCAGCCTCAGGACCCGCTGAGGCGACAGCCACTCGGCCGCCCCGCCCCGCGCGGTCAGGTACACCGTCGTGCCCGGCTCGGGACGCGCCGGGCCGGGCAGCGTGCGCACGGTGTACGACCCGTCGTCGCTCGCCGTCCACTCCACCGGCGGCGCGCCGGGCGTACGGGCGCTGCGGCTGACCACCCGGATCCGCTCGGCGACCAGGAAGCAGGCGAGCAGGCCGATGCCGAACCGGCCGAGGAAGTCCGAGCGGGCCTCCTGCAGGTCCTCGGCCCGCTTGGAGCTGCGCCCGATGGTGGCCAGCAGGTCGTGCACATCCGCCTCGGTGAGCCCGATACCGCTGTCCTCCACGCGCAGGGTGCCGTCCGTCGCGTGCAGCCGGACCAGTGCCGGCGCGTCCGGCTGCACCGCCCGCCGGGCGGTGACCGCGTCCACGGCGTTCTGCAGCAGCTCGCGCAGATAGACCTTGGGACCGGAGTAGAGGTGATGCGAGAGCAGGTCCACCAGACCGCGCAGGTCGACCTGGAACAAATGAGGCGATTGAGGTGCAGGTGACCGGGATGCCTGGGATGACTGCGAAGTCTGGGAGTCCATCGTCACGGCGCCGCGGGCGGGGGACTCGCACGGCGCGGGGTCGGGCGGTCCGGTGGGGCGGTGACCGCGGAAGGGATGGCCGGGGCGCGCCATCCTAGAGCCCGAACGAACCGTGTGACCAGGACTTTCCCGAAGCGTATACGGCATTGTCAGTGCCGTGGTGTGCAATGGATCTCGTGCCCGCACTGGAAGAACCACTGAAGCAGCCACTGAAGTCAGTGCTCGGCCCCGCCACCGCGAAGGTGATGGCCGAGCACCTCGGCCTGCACACCGTCGGCGACCTCCTCCACCACTACCCGCGCAGATACGAGGAGCGCGGCCAGCTCACCCACCTCGCCGACCTCCCCATGGACGAGCACGTCACGGTGGTCGCCCAGGTCGCCGACGCCCGGCTGCACAGCTTCGCCTCCGCCAAGGCCCCCCGCGGCAAGGGCCAGCGCCTGGAGGTCACGATCACCGACGGCAGCGGCCGGCTCCAGCTGGTCTTCTTCGGCAACGGCGTCCACAAGCCCCACAAGGAACTGCTGCCGGGCACCCGCGCGATGTTCGCCGGCAAGGTCTCGGTCTTCAACCGCCGCCTCCAACTGGCCCATCCCGCCTACGAATTGCTGCGCGGCGACGGCGAGGAGACGGTCGAGACCTGGGCCGGCGCCCTGATCCCCATCTACCCGGCCACGGCCAAACTGGAGTCCTGGAAGATCGGCAAGGCGATCCAGACGGTGCTGCCCGCCGCCCAGGAAGCCCTCGACCCGCTGCCGCCCGCCCTGCGTGAGGGCCGCGGTCTGCTCCCGCTCCCCGAGGCGCTCCTCAAGATCCACCGTCCGCACACCAAGGCCGACATCGCGGGCGCCCGCGCCCGCCTGAAGTGGGACGAGGCCTTCGTCCTGCAGGTCGCCCTGGCCCGCCGCCGCCACGCGGACGCCCAACTCCCCGCCGTCCCCCGCACCCCCAAGCCGGACGGCATCCTCACGGCGTTCGACGACCGCCTTCCCTTCACCCTCACCGAGGGCCAGCAGAAGGTCTCCAAGGAGATCTTCGACGACCTCGCCACGGAACACCCGATGCACCGCCTGCTCCAGGGAGAGGTCGGCAGTGGGAAGACCCTGGTGGCCCTGCGCGCCATGCTCGCCGTGGTCGACGCGGGCGGTCAGGCCGCCATGCTCGCGCCCACCGAGGTCCTCGCCCAGCAGCACCACCGCTCGATCACCGAGATGATGGGCGAGCTGGCCGAAGGCGGCATGCTGGGCGGCGCCGAGCACGCCACCAAGGTCGTCCTGCTCACCGGCTCCATGGGTGCGGCCGCCCGCCGCCAGGCCCTGCTGGACCTGGTCACCGGCGAGGCCGGCGTCGTCATCGGCACCCACGCCCTGATCGAGGACAGGATCCAGTTCCACGACCTCGGCCTGGTCGTGGTCGACGAACAGCACCGCTTCGGCGTCGAGCAGCGCGACGCCCTGCGCGGCAAGGGCAAACAGCCCCCGCATCTGCTGGTGATGACGGCCACCCCGATCCCGCGCACGGTCGCCATGACGGTCTTCGGCGACCTGGAGACCTCCGTCCTCGACCAGCTCCCCGCCGGCCGCTCCCCGATCGCCAGCCATGTGGTCCCGGCCGCCGACAAACCCCACTTCCTCGCCCGCGCCTGGGAACGCGTCCGCGAGGAGGTGGCGAACGGCCACCAGGCGTACGTCGTCTGCCCCCGCATCGGCGACGACGCCGACGAGGCGGCCGATCCCCGGAAGGCCAGGCAGAAGTCCGCCGAGGACGAGGCGGACAAGCGCCCGCCGCTCGCCGTCCTGGACATGGCGGACCAGCTGAGCCGCGGCCCCCTGCAGGGCCTGAAGGTCGAGGTCCTCCACGGCCGTATGCCCCCGGACGACAAGGACGCGGTGATGCGCCGCTTCGCGGCCGGCGAGACCGACGTCCTGATCGCCACCACGGTCATCGAGGTCGGCGTGAACGTCCCCAACGCCACGGTGATGGTCATCATGGACGCCGACCGCTTCGGCGTCTCCCAGCTCCACCAGCTGCGCGGCCGGGTGGGCCGGGGCTCGGCCCCCGGTCTGTGCCTCCTGGTCACCGAGATGCCCGAGGCCGCCGCCGCCCGCCAGCGCCTGAACGCCGTCGCCTCCACCCTCGACGGCTTCGAACTCTCCCGCATCGACCTCGAACAACGCCGCGAGGGCGACGTCCTCGGCCAGGCACAGTCCGGCGCCCGCACCAGCCTGCGCGTCCTGGCGGTCATCGAGGACGAGGAGGTCATCGCGGAGGCGAGGGAGGAGGCGACGGCGGTGGTGGCGGCCGATCCGGAGCTGGAGCGGCTCCCGGGTCTGCGTACGGCTCTGGACGCCCTCTTGGACGAGGAGAGGGAGCAGTACTTGGAAAAGGGCTGAGGCGGAAGCGCCCCGAAGGGGCGCGGGGAACTGCGCGACCAGCCACAATGAACGTAAAGCCGCCCACGAAGAAGGACCCCACATGACCCGCGTGATCGCCGGCCGGGCCGGCGGACGGCGCCTCTCAGTACCCCCTGGCACCGGAACCCGGCCGACGTCGGACCGTGCCCGCGAAGGTCTCTTCTCCACTTGGCAGTCCCTCCTCGGCGGTCCGATCGACGGCGAACGGGTCCTTGACCTCTACGCCGGTTCAGGCGCCGTAGGCCTGGAGGCCCTGTCCCGGGGCGCGAGCCACACCCTCCTGGTCGAGGCCGACGCCCGCGCAGCCAGGACCGTCCGCGAGAACGTCAAGAACCTGGGCCTTCCCGGCGCCGAGGTCAGAACGGGCAAAGCGGAACAGATCATCAAGTCGCCGGCCCCGGCGGCACCGTACGACCTGGTCTTTCTCGACCCCCCGTACGCCGTCACGGATGACGATCTTCGCGAGATTCTGCTCACACTCCGCTCGGAACGCTGGCTCGCTGAGCAAGCGCTCGTCACCGTGGAGCGCAGCACCAGAGGCGGCGAATTCCGCTGGCCGGACGGCTTCGAGGCGATCCGGTCCCGTCGCTACGGCGAGGGAACGTTTTGGTACGGTCGCGCCGCCTCTACGTGCGAAGACGCACGATGACCGGACCGGAGAGCGAGGGATCACAAGTGCGCCGCGCCGTCTGTCCCGGGTCGTTCGACCCGATCACCAACGGACATCTCGACATCATCGCCCGCGCCTCCCGTCTGTACGACGAGGTGTACGTCGCGGTGATGATCAACAAGTCCAAGAAGGGTCTGTTCGAGATCGAGGAGCGGATCGAGCTGATCCGCGAGGTCACCGCCGAGTACGCGAACGTCCGGGTCGAGGCCTTCCACGGCCTCCTCGTCGACTTCTGCAAGCAGCGCGACATCCCCGCCATCGTCAAGGGCCTGCGCGCCGTCAGCGACTTCGACTACGAACTGCAGATGGCCCAGATGAACATCGGCCTCACCGGTGTCGAAACGCTGTTCGTGCCCACCAACCCCACGTACAGCTTCCTCTCCTCCTCCCTGGTCAAGGAGGTCGCCGCCTGGGGCGGCGACGTCTCCCACCTGGTGCCCGCCCCGGTCCTGGAGGCCTTGAACAAGCGTCTGCGCAAGGACTGATGGGGCTACAGTCGTCCCGTCCGTCTCCAACCCGGCTGTAGAGAGTGGCGAGCACAGGTGGACGTGCAGAAGAAGCTCGACGAGATCGTCTCCGCGGTCTCGGGCGCCCGGTCCATGCCCATGTCGGCGTCGTGCGTGGTCAACCGCGCCGAGCTGCTCGCGATGCTCGAAGAGGTGCGCCAGGCGCTGCCCGGCTCCCTCGCGCAGGCGCAGGAGCTGATCGGCGACCGTGAGCAGATGGTCGAGCAGGCCCGCATGGAGGCCGAGCGGATCATCGAGAACGCGCACGCCGAGCGCGGCTCGCTGATCTCCGACACCGAGATCGCCCGCCGCTCCCAGGCCGAGGCCGACCGGATCCTCGCCGAGGCCCGCAAGGAGGCCGAGGAGATCCGCGCCGAGGCCGACGACTACGTCGACTCCAAGCTCGCCAACTTCGAGGTCGTCCTCACCAAGACGCTCGGCTCGGTCGGCCGCGGCCGCGAGAAGCTGCTCGGCACCGGCCCCGGCCTGGACGAGAACGGCTACGAGGACGAGGACGCGCCCGAGCGCAGCCACGACCCGGAGACCCTGCGCCACAACGCCGACCAGTACGTCGACGCCAAGCTGGGCGCCTTCGAGGCGGTCCTCGCCAAGACCCTGGACGCCGTCGGCCGCGGCCGGCAGAAGCTGCACGGCCGGATCGCCACGGACGACCTCGGCGCCCTCGCCGACGACACCTCGACCTTCCAGCACTCCAGCGACGCCGACTACCTCGCCGACCTCGCCGCCCTCGCGGACCAGGACACCGCCGCCGAGCGCCAGGAGCGGCCGGCCCAGCCGCCGCAGCAGCCGTCGTACGAGCCGCAGCCGGCGTACTCGTACGACCAGCAGCAGCCGGACCCCTACGGCGGATTCCCGCAGCAGCAGCCCGCCTACGGCCGGCAGGACCCCTACGGCTACCAGCAGGCCGACCCCTACGCCTACCAGGGCTCCTACGACCCCCAGCAGGCCGCCTACGACCCCCAGCAGGCCCAGCAGCCCCACCAGCACCAGCAGCAGGGCTACGCGCTGGACGAGACCAGCCTTTTCGACACCAGCATGATCAGCGCGGAGCAGCTGCGGGCGTACGAGCAGGGGCGCGGGCTGCAGTGACGTACCGGATTGGGCCCTGAGCGAAAGCTCCAGTATCCTGGCTCTTCGGTCGCGTGTACGTCCGCGATCTCCGCTGCCCGGAACACCGACGGGCGGCGGCCCTCCGAGTTTGAAGATCGAAAGCAGGAATGGCTTCCAACGCCCGCCTCGACCACCGCAACCCCCTCGTGTTCGACACACACGAGCTGGGTCGGCGTCCTGGCGCGCTGCAGCGCCTGACCCGCACGATCGACGCTCCCGCCGATCTCGGCATCCAGGGAGTCATCGGAGTGCCGGAAGGCGCCCCGGTGGAGCTCGAACTCCGGCTCGAGTCGGTCATGG
This sequence comes from Streptomyces sp. NPDC053069, assembly GCF_044546895.1. NCBI lineage: Bacteria > Bacillati > Actinomycetota > Actinomycetes > Kitasatosporales > Streptomycetaceae > Streptomyces > Streptomyces sp. NPDC053069. Next base: position 137,963 of record NZ_JBITZN010000009.1, read on the forward strand.
AAGGGGTGCTCGTCACAGGCACCGCCCGTGCACAGGCCGAGGGGGAGTGCGTAAGGTGTCTGGAGCCGGTCGAGCTGGAGCTCGAAGCGGACTTCCAGGAACTGTTCTCGTACCCTGACGCCGACGACCGGGGCCGTGTGATCGCGGAACCGGGCGACGACGCCGAGGACGACGAGGACAGGTTCTTCCTCGAGGACGGACTCTTCGACCTCGAACCTCTGCTGCGTGACTCGGTGGTGCTCGCACTGCCGATGCAGCCGGTGTGCCAGGAAGACTGCCCGGGCCTGTGCTCCGAGTGCGGAGCGCGGCTCGCGGACGACCCGGACCACCACCACGATGCCGTCGACATCCGTTGGGCGGCTTTGCAGGGACTCGCCGGTTCACTCGAAGACGGCGAGAAGGACGAGATGAGCGGCGGCGCGCCTCAGTCAGCACGCGCCGACGAGAAGCAGGAGAAGTAGCCGTGGCTGTTCCGAAGCGGAAGATGTCGCGCAGCAACACGCGCCACCGCCGGTCGCAGTGGAAGGCTGCGGTCCCCACCCTGGTTGCGTGCGAGCGCTGCCACGAGCCCAAGCAGCAGCACATCGCGTGCCCGTCTTGCGGCACCTACAACAAGCGCCAGGTCCTCGAAGTCTGAGCGGGCTGGTGAGAGGCACTGTGTCCAGTCCCAAGAAGGCGGAAGACGCCAAGGCGGACGCACCCGCCAAGAAGAAGGCGGACAACACGGCCTCGTCCCACACGCTTCTGGAAGGGCGGCTCGGCTACCAGGTCGAGTCCGCCCTTCTGGTGCGCGCGCTGACCCACCGTTCCTACGCGTACGAGAACGGCGGTCTGCCGACGAACGAGCGGCTGGAGTTCCTCGGTGACTCCGTCCTCGGTCTCGTCGTCACGGACACGCTGTACCGCACCCACCCCGACCTGCCCGAGGGCCAGCTGGCCAAGCTGCGGGCCGCGGTGGTCAACTCTCGTGCGCTGGCGGAGGTCGGCCGTGGCCTCGACCTGGGTTCCTTCATCCGGCTCGGCCGCGGTGAAGAGGGCACGGGCGGCCGGGACAAGGCGTCCATCCTCGCCGACACCCTGGAAGCGGTGATCGGCGCGGTCTATCTCGATCAGGGCCTCGATGCGGCGTCCGAGCTGGTGCACCGGCTCTTCGACCCGCTGATCGAGAAGTCCTCGAACCTCGGTGCCGGCCTGGACTGGAAGACCTCCCTCCAGGAGCTGACCGCGACCGAAGGACTCGGCGTGCCCGAGTACCTGGTCACGGAGACCGGCCCCGACCACGAGAAGACCTTCACTGCTGCCGCCCGCGTCGGAGGCGTCTCGTACGGCACCGGCACCGGCCGCAGCAAGAAGGAGGCGGAGCAGCAGGCCGCCGAGTCCGCCTGGCGGGCCATCAAGGCCTCGGCGGACGAGCGCGCCAAGGCGGCCAAGGAGGCCCAGCGGGCCGACGAGGCGGCCAAGGAAGCCGTCAAGGACGACGAGTCGTCGTCCGCTCCCGCCTGACCCGCGGCAGTACCGAGCGCCCGCCCCGCCCTCACGGCGGGGCGGGCGCTCAGCTCGTCCACCGCTTCGTACGGGGGGTTCCATGCCCGAGTTGCCCGAGGTCGAGGTCGTCCGGCGCGGCCTCGCGCGCTGGGTCGCCCACCGCACCGTCGCCGAGGTCGAGGTGCTGCACCCGCGTGCCGTACGCCGGCACATCGCGGGCGCGGACGACTTCGCGCACCGCCTCAAGGGCCACCACATCGGCACCCCCAGCCGCCGCGGCAAGTACCTGTGGCTGCCGCTGGAGGAGACCAATCAGTCCGTCCTCGCCCACCTCGGGATGAGCGGCCAGCTGCTGGTGCAGCCGCACGAGACGCCGGACGAGAAGCACCTGCGCATCCGGATCCGGTTCGCCGACTCCCTCGGCACCGAACTCCGCTTCGTCGACCAGCGCACCTTCGGCGGGCTGTCGCTGCACGACAACACCCTCGACGGCCTGCCCGACGTCATCGCACACATCGCCCGCGACCCCCTCGATCCGCTGTTCGACGACGAGGCCTTCCATCAGGCGCTGCGCCGCAAGCGGACCACCATCAAGCGGGCCCTGCTGGACCAGTCGCTGATCAGCGGGGTCGGCAACATCTACGCGGACGAGGCGCTGTGGCGCGCCCGCATCCACTACGAGCGCCCGACCGCGAACTTCACCCGCCCCGTCACCACGGCCCTCCTCGGCCACATCCGGGACGTGATGAACGCGGCCCTGTCCGTCGGCGGCACCAGCTTCGACAGCCTCTACGTCAACGTCAACGGCGAGTCGGGCTACTTCGACCGGTCCCTGGACGCGTACGGCCGCGAGGGCGAGCCGTGCAGGCGCTGCGGTACGCCGATCCGCCGCCGCCCGTGGATGAACCGGTCCAGCTACTTCTGCCCGAGGTGTCAGAGGGCGCCGCGCGTCTCGTCGTAACGCGCGCGGGCCGCGAGGACGTCGTCCATGGCGCCCTCCACACAGTGGATGAGCGCCAGCAGCCGCTCGGCCACCTGGCGGCCCAGGGGAGTCAGTTCGTAGTCCACGCGCGGCGGGTTCGTCGGCTGTGCCTCGCGGTGCACCAGGCCGTCGCGCTCCAGGGCGTGCAGGGTCTGGGACAGCATCTTCTCGCTCACCCCGTCCACGCGGCGGCGCAGCTCGTTGAAGCGCAGCGAGCCCTCGTACAGCGCGCCGAGCGTCAGCCCGCCCCAGCGTCCCGTGACGTGCTCCAGCGTGCCGCGGGAGGGGCAGGCCTTGGCGAAGACGTTGTAGGCCAGGTCGTCGTACGCCCGGTCGTCGTGGTCCTGGGTGGTGGCGGTCATGGCGCCAGGGTACGCGCACGCAGCGCTAACCACCAGGTTGCACTAACTGAAAGTAAGTGCTTTCCTGGGGTCACTGCTCTTGAGCTGCCCATCCGAGCCACCGTTCGAGGAGTCCCTTGTGACCACCCCTGTCGTCTCCATCGCCTACCACTCCGGCTTCGGCCACACCGCCGTCCTCGCCGAGGCCGTCCGCGCGGGCGCCGCCGACGCGGGCGCCGAGGTGCATCTGATCAAGGTCGACGAGATCACCGACGAGCAGTGGGAGACGCTGGACCGCTCCGACGCGATCGTCTTCGGCTCGCCCACCTACATGGGCACCGCCTCCGGCGCCTTCCACGTCTTCGCCGAGGGCACCTCGAACCGCTGGTACACCCGCGCCTGGCAGGACAAGCTGGCCGCCGGCTTCACGAACTCGGCCTCGAAGAGCGGCGACAAGCTGCACACCCTGCAGTTCTTCCAGACGCTCGCCGCCCAGCACGGCATGACCTGGGTCAACCTCGGCCTGCTGCCCGGCTGGAACGCCAGCACCGCCTCCGAGAACGACCTCAACCGCCTCGGCTTCTTCGCCGGCGCCGCCGCCCAGACCAACAGCGACGAGGGCCCCGAGGCCGTCCACAAGGCGGACATCGCCACGGCCGAACACCTGGGGCGCCGGATCACCGAGACGGCACAGCTGTTCGCCCGCGGACGCGCCGCCGCCTGAGACCCGTCGGACGGCGGACCGCGACGGCGTCAGTAGCCGAAGAAGTGAAGGGCCGGGTCTCTGACCTGCGGCCGTGCAATCGACCAACGCTGCGACCTGCGACTTGGCTGTCGGTGGTTGTCAGCGTTGGTTGCCGTCGAGCGTCCTCGGACGGCCCAGCGACGGCCCCGGATCCGATCGATCCAGGCAGCATGCGGCTCATGAACGGCACGCCGGCACCAGCGATCACGCGTGGATCTTGTAGAAGACCACCATGAGCCCCTCCGAGGCGATCCCCGCGCATGCGAACAGCAGGAACTTCGCGAACGTGTACCGTTCCACGTGGAGCCGACCGCCCCAGCCGGCCACAGGCGTCCCGGAGGTCAGCCTGGGCCACCACGACCCCGGCTTCACGCTGCGGACCTGCACGCACCTGATGCCGTCGAGCGGGACCCGGACCCGGGCCGCCGTGGATCGTGTCTTCGCCGACGACGAACCCATGATTGACGGCCCGGACCCGGCCCAGGAGAGTGCTTGGCCGTCTGACCTGCGGTTGTCTCAGTACCCGAAGTCCTGCGTCCACCAAGGCCCGCCCGGGCCGAAGTGGACGCCGACGCCCAGGGTCTTGAAGTCGCAGTTCAGGATGTTGGCGCGGTGGCCGGGGCTGTTCATCCAGGCGTTCATCACGGCCGCCGCGTCGGCCTGGCCGCGGGCTATGTTCTCGCCGCCGAGGTCGGTGATACCGGCCGCCGCGGCCCGGTCCCAGGGCGTCTTGCCGTTGGGATCGGTGTGGTCGAAGAAGTCCCGCGCCGCCATGTCGTCGCTGAACGCCTCGGCCAGCCGGGTCAGCGAGGAGTTCGCCGCCAGCGGGCTGCATCCGGCCTTCGACCGCTCCTGGTTGACCAGCCTGAGCACCTCCGCCTCGGCGGCGGCCCGCGCCGACACCGTCACCGGTGGGGAACTCGCCGCGGGCGCCTCGGGTGCGGTGGGCGTCCTCGGAGCCGTGGGTGTCCTGGGTGCGGTGGGCGTCCTGGACGCCGTACGCGAGGGGCTGCTCGTGCTGTGCGGCTTCGACGGCGTGGGTGCCGGCGTCGGCCTGCCGGACGCCGTCCTCGACGGGGTGGGCGTGGGCGAGACCGACTGCGACGCCGACGCGGAGACGGACGGGCTCGGGGACTCCGGGCGCGCCGTGTTCCGGCCGGTGCCGGTGCCGGTGCCGGTCCCGCTCCCGCGGCTGTCGGCGCTGCCCGAGGTGCCACCCTGCTCGGCGGCCGTGTTGCTCGGCGTGGCCACCGCCTGCACCCGCTCACCACCCGTGGTGTCCGTGGCGCCGCCGAGCTTGTAGTTCTGCAGCCCCGGCACCACGCCCGTGGCCACCGCGGCCGTACCGAGGGCGACGGCCGCGGACACCCCGAGCAGGCCCGCGCGCACCGGCTTCCCGGCCTTCTTCCTGCGCCGGTGGTCGTGAGAGGGGTCGCCGCCCGGAGTGAAGCCGGCGCCGGCCGGCGCCGCGCCCTCGTCGTCCGCCGCGAACAGATAGGCGTGCGCCTTGGCGGTCGCCTCGGCGTAGGCCTCCGGGTTCAGATACGGCGCGATGCCCCTGGGCGCCTCACCCGCGTACGAGTTAGCCGGACCGCCGCTTCCGGCGCCGGAGCGCTCCGTGCGTATGCCCCCCGTGGCGCGGCCCGTGGCGGCGCGGCCGGCGGCGATGCGTCGGTGGCGTCCCATGTCCTTGCCCTCTTCCTCGTCCTCGCGGTCGACCGGCGCCTGCGCGGCGAGTGACTCCCTGCTGCGGCGAGTGACTCCCTCTGGCCGACCCGACTCACTCGATCGAGTGAGTTTCATATGAGATGCATTGGGTCGGGACGGTACCCCATGCCACCGGGGCGCGATGTGTCCCGGCCGACACCGGCCGGTTAGGTTGCACCCATGAGCGAGGAAGTGCGACTGGTCGCCTGGGTGCGTGGACAGGTCCAAGGTGTGGGTTTTCGCTGGTTCACGCGTGCCAAGGCGCTGGAGATCGGCGGCCTGAGTGGTTTTGCTCTCAATTTGGCCGACGGTCGCGTCCAGGTGGTCGCGGAGGGCGCCCGCGAGGGCTGCGAGGGGCTGCTGGACTGGCTCCAGGGGGACGACACGCCCGGGCGGGTCGACGGAGTCACCGAGATCTGGGACACACCTCGCGGCGGCTACGACGGCTTCGCCATCCGCTGAGCCGGTGCTGCAACGGCGCGCGGGCGGGCGCGCGGCGGGCTGCCCGGAGCACCTGCCCGGAGCGGAAACGACCTGGTGGTTGCCAAGAACGCGCCGACATGGCAGGCTCCGGCTGGTACTTCTGATCGTCACGCCCTGCGGGCCCCGGATGAGTCGCAGCGCCGCCGCTTTCCCGGCCGTGCATCCCCGGTTCGGCCCCCAATACAGGGCGTGATCGTGTTGACCGTCAAACTTTTTGGTGAGACGCTGAAAGCCCCGCGCACCTTAGCTGTTTGGCATGGAGCAACAGCAGAGCAACACCCGGATGTGCCAAGCACCGCGGGTGCGAATCCCTCACGACCCACACCGCATCGGTCGGTCACTCAGTGTGGAGGACCATCCATCATGGCAAAGGCGCTTCTCGGTTACGTCGGCGGCTCCGACCCTCGACTCCTCGCCGAGATGCGACGGCTGCAGCAGCGCGTCCAGGACCTGGAGTCCGAGCTGGTACGGATTCAGGCGGAGAACGAAGAGCTGTCGGCTGCCGCCTCTCAGGACAGGATCATGGAGAGCATCGACGCACACCAGGCGGAGCCTGCGCTCACCTGATCACTGCATCAGCTCCACAACAGCAGTCGCAGCGATCGGGCTGCCGTATCAACCGCTCAGTTGATTCAGGCGACCGCAACCCGGCCGTCAGAGTTGCAAGGGACGCTTCGGCGTCCCTTCTTTTCTGCCCCGCGCATCCTTTCACTGTCTTTAACGTACGGTGTGCCCTGCATGTTCAATGGCGAAACCGCGCGGTTGCGAAGGTTCATGGAGTGAGATAGCGGCGCCCGGTAGAGTCCAGCGGCGTGCACCTCAAGGCCCTGACCCTCCGCGGGTTCAAGTCGTTCGCCTCGGCGACCACGCTCCGGTTCGAACCGGGCATCACGTGTGTCGTCGGACCGAACGGCTCGGGCAAGTCCAACGTCGTGGACGCGCTCAGCTGGGTCATGGGCGAACAGGGCGCCAAGTCGCTGCGCGGCGGCAAGATGGAGGACGTCATCTTCGCCGGCACCACCGGCCGTCCGCCGCTGGGCCGCGCCGAGGTGTCCCTGACCATCGACAACTCCGACGGCGCGCTGCCCATCGAGTACGCCGAGGTCACCATCACGCGGATCATGTTCCGCAACGGCGGCAGCGAGTACCAGATCAACGGCGACACCTGCCGCCTCCTGGACATCCAGGAACTCCTCTCCGACTCCGGCATCGGCCGGGAGATGCACGTCATCGTCGGCCAGGGCCAGCTCGACTCCGTCCTGCACGCGGACCCGATGGGCCGCCGCGCCTTCATCGAAGAGGCGGCCGGCGTCCTCAAGCACCGCAAGCGCAAGGAGAAGGCGCTGCGCAAGCTGGACGCGATGCAGGCCAACCTCGCGCGCGTGCAGGACCTGACGGACGAACTCCGCCGCCAGCTCAAGCCCCTGGGCCGCCAGGCGGCGGTGGCCCGCCGGGCCGCCGTCATCCAGGCGGACCTGCGCGACGCCCGCCTGCGCCTGCTCGCCGACGACCTCGTACGCCTGCGCGAAGCCCTCAAGGCCGAGATCGCCGACGAGGCGGCCCTGAAGGAGCGCAAGGAGACGGCCGAGCAGGAGCTGAAGAAGGCCCTGCACCGCGAGGCCCTGCTGGAGGACGAGGTACGGCAGCTCACGCCGCGCCTGCAACGCGCCCAGCAGACCTGGTACGAGCTGTCCCAGCTGGCCGAACGCGTCCGCGGCACGATCTCGCTGGCCGACGCCCGGGTGAAGAGCGCCACCTCCGCGCCCCCGGAGGAGCGGCGCGGCCGTGACCCCGAGGACCTGGAGCGCGAGGCCGCCCGCATCCGCGAGCAGGAGGCCGAGCTGGAGGCGGCCCTGGAGGCGGCCCAGCACGCCCTCGACGACACCGTCGCGCACCGGGCCGAGCTGGAGCGGGAGCTGGCCGTCGAGGAACGCCGCCTGAAGGACGTCGCCCGTGCCATCGCCGACCGCCGCGAGGGTCTGGCCCGCCTCTCCGGCCAGGTCAATGCGGCCCGCTCCCGCGCGGCCTCGGCCCAGGCCGAGATCGACCGCCTGGCCACGGCCCGCGACGAGGCGCAGGAACGTGCCGTCCGCGCCCAGGAGGAGTACGAGGCGCTCAAGGCGGAGGTCGACGGCCTGGACGCGGACGACGCGGACCTGGCCGAACAGCACGATGCGGCCAAGCGGCAGCTGACGCAGGCCGAAGCCGCCCTGAGCGCGGCCCGGGAGGCGTCCACCGCGGCGGAACGCGCCCGCGCCGCGACCCAGGCCCGGCACGAGGCCCTGGCCCTGGGCCTGCGCCGCAAGGACGGCACCGGAATACTCCTCGGCGCCCGCGACCGCCTCACCGGAGTCCTCGGCCCGGCGGCGGAGCTGCTCACGGTCACCCCGGGCTACGAGGTCCCGCTGGCCGCGGCATTCGGCGCGGCAGCGGACGCGATCGCCGTGTCGAGCCCGGCAGCGGCAGCCGAGGCGATCCGCATGCTCCGCAAGCAGGACGGCGGCCGCGCGGCACTGCTGCTGGCAGGGAACGCGCCCGGAAGGGACCAGGGGCTGTGTCCGGCGTGCGGTTGCCGCCGTGCGGGCGCGACGGGCCACGGCGATCCCGCGGAAGACCATGGCGCGGCGGCGTCCGGAAGGGACGGGGGGCTGTGTCCGGCGTGCGGCTGCCGCCGTGCGGAGGCGACCAGCCACGACGCACCCGCAGCCGCCCCACTGCCTCCCACGGCACCCCCCGGCGGACGCTTCGCCGCAGATCTGGTCCGTGGCCCCGCCCACCTCCTCCCCGCAGTCCGCCGCCTCCTGCACGGCATCGTGGTCGTCGGCACCCTTGAGGACGCCGAAGACCTCGTCCACGCGCATCCGGAACTCACCGCCGTCACCGCGGAGGGCGACCTGCTGGGCGCCCATTTCGCCCATGGCGGCTCGGCCGGAGCGCCCAGCCTGCTGGAGGTGCAGGCCTCCGTGGACGAGGCCGCAGCCGAGCTCGCCGAGCTGGCGGTGCGGTGTGCGGAGCTGGCCCGGGAGCAGCGGGCGACAGCCGAGCGGCGTACCGAGGCCGCCGCCCTCGTGGAAGAACTCGCAGAGCGGCGCCGGGCCGCCGACCGGGAGAAGTCGGCCGTGGCCCAGCAACTGGGCCGGCTCGCCGGACAGGCGCGCGGTGCCGCCGGGGAGGCCGAGCGGTCGGCCGCGGCGGCGGCACGCGCACAGGAGGCGCTGGAGAAGGCCGTACTGGAGGCCGAGGAACTGGCCGAGCGGCTGGCCGTCGCCGAGGAGATGCCGGTCGAGGAGGAGCCGGACACCTCCGTCCGGGACCGGCTCGCCGCCGACGGCGCGAACGCCCGCCAGACCGAGATGGAGGCCCGCCTCCAGGTCCGTACCCACGAGGAACGGGTCAAGGGGCTCGCCGGACGGGCGGACTCCCTCGACCGGGCGGCCCGCGCGGAACGCGAGGCACGCGCGCGTGCCGAGCAGCGCCGCGCCCGTCTGCGGCACGAGGCCGCGGTGGCGGAGGCCGTCGCCTCCGGTGCCCGGCAGCTGCTCGCGCACATCGAGGTGTCCCTCACCCGCGCCGAACGGGACCGGACCGCCGCCGAGGCCGCCAAGGCCCAGCGGGAGCAGGAGCTGACCGCCGCGCGCACCGCCGGACGCGAACTCAAGTCCGAGCTCGACAAGTTGACCGATTCAGTGCACCGCGGCGAGGTACTCGGCGCCGAGAAACGGCTGCGGATCGAGCAGCTGGAGACCAAGGCGCTGGAGGAGCTGGGTGTCGAGCCGGCGGGACTGGTGGCGGAGTACGGTCCGCACCAGCCCGTGCCGCCCTCGCCCCCCGCCGAGGGCGAGGTGCTGCCGGACGACCCCGGGCACCCGCGCAACCAGCCGAAGCCCTTCCACCGTGCCGAACAGGAGCGGCGGCTCAAGGCCGCCGAGCGGGCGTACCAGCAGCTGGGCAAGGTCAACCCGCTGGCGCTGGAGGAGTTCGCGGCGCTGGAGGAGCGGCACAAGTTCCTCAGCGAGCAGCTGGAGGACCTGAAGAAGACCCGTGCCGATCTGCTGCAGGTGGTGAAGGAGGTCGACGAGCGCGTCGAGCAGGTCTTCACCGAGGCCTACCGGGACACGGCCCGCGAGTTCGAGGGCGTCTTCAGCCGGCTCTTCCCGGGCGGTGAGGGACGGCTCGTGCTCACCGACCCCGACAACATGCTCACCACGGGCGTGGACGTCGAGGCGCGCCCGCCGGGCAAGAAGGTCAAGCGGCTGTCCCTGCTGTCGGGTGGTGAGCGCTCGCTGACGGCCGTAGCCCTGCTGGTGTCGATCTTCAAGGCGCGCCCCAGCCCCTTTTACGTCATGGACGAGGTCGAGGCGGCGCTGGACGACACCAACCTCCAGCGGCTGATCCGGATCATGCAGGAGCTGCAGGAGGCCTCGCAGCTGATCGTGATCACGCACCAGAAGCGCACGATGGAGGTCGCCGACGCGCTCTATGGCGTGTCCATGCAGGGCGACGGCGTCTCGAAGGTCATCTCTCAGCGCCTTCGTTAGCGCAGCTATTCAAGATCAACTGAGTCGGTGTTCAAGAAGTGAACACGGAGCGACGTGGCCTATCGAAAAACTCACAGCCGTTGAAGTTTGACTTCGAAACTTGAAGGCATAGTCTCTGCAACGTTGCTTTTACCTTCAGGTCTCACCTGTAAGGGCTCGTCCCCCACCCCGGCAGCGTTGCCGCGGCCCGAGGAGATTCACGTGACCAGCACAGCGCAGGCACCTCAGTCAGGAGCCAGGACGGCTCATCCCGAACATCTCGGGCACGTCATCTTCATCGCGGCGGCCGCCGCCATGGGCGGATTCCTCTTCGGCTACGACAGCTCCGTGATCAACGGCGCGGTCGAGGCCATCCGCGGCAAGTACGACATCGGCTCCGCCGCCCTCGCCCAGGTCATCGCCGTCGCCCTGATCGGCTGCGCCATCGGCGCCGCGACGGCCGGCCGGATAGCCGACCGCATCGGCCGCATCCGCTGCATGCAGATCGCCGCGGTCCTCTTCACGATCAGCGCCGTCGGTTCGGCCCTGCCCTTCGCCCTGTGGGACCTCGCCCTCTGGCGCATCGTCGGCGGCTTCGCCATCGGTATGGCCTCCGTCATCGGCCCGGCCTACATCGCCGAGGTCGCCCCGCCCGCCTACCGCGGTCGGCTCGGATCCTTCCAGCAGGCCGCGATCGTCGTCGGCATCGCCGTCTCGCAGCTGGTCAACTGGGGCCTGCTGAACGCCGCCGGCGGCAACCAGCGCGGTCACCTGATGGGCCTGGAGGCCTGGCAGGTCATGCTCGGCGTCATGGTCGTCCCGGCCGTCCTGTACGGCATGCTCTCCTTCGCGATCCCCGAGTCCCCGCGCTTCCTGCTCTCCGTCGGCAAGCGTGAGCGCGCCAAGGAGATCCTCGGCGAGGTCGAGGGCACGGGCGTCGACCTGGACGCGCGCGTCGCCGAGATCGAGCACGCGATGAAGAGCGAGCACAAGTCCACTTTCAAGGACCTGCTCGGCGGCGGCTTCTTCTTCAAGCCGATCGTCTGGATCGGCATCGGCCTGTCGGTCTTCCAGCAGTTCGTCGGTATCAACGTCGCGTTCTACTACTCCTCGACGCTGTGGCAGTCGGTCGGTGTCGACCCGACGGACTCGTTCTTCTACTCCTTCACGACGTCGATCATCAACATCATCGGCACCGTGATCGCGATGATCTTCGTGGACCGCGTCGGCCGCAAGCCGCTCGCGCTCATCGGCTCGGTCGGCATGGTCGTCGGTCTCGCGCTGGAGGCCTGGGCGTTCAGCTACCACCTGGTCGACGGCAAGCTCCCGAGCACGCAGGGCTGGACCGCCCTGATCGCCGCGCACCTCTTCGTCCTCTTCTTCGCCCTGTCCTGGGGTGTGGTGGTCTGGGTCTTCCTCGGCGAGATGTTCCCGAACAAGATCCGCGCCGCCGCCCTGGGCGTCGCCGCCTCCGCGCAGTGGATCGCCAACTGGGCCATCACCGCGAGCTTCCCGTCGCTGGCCGACTGGAGCCTCTCCGGCACCTACGTGGTCTACACGGTCTGCGCCGCGCTCTCCGTCCCGTTCGTCCTGAAGTTCGTCAAGGAGACGAAGGGCAAGGCGCTGGAGGAGATGGGCTGACCCGCACGGACAGCCCCCAGACCGAGGAGCAGGGGCCCAAGACCCCGCTGCCCCTCTCCTCGTACCCCCCGCCGCCCCCGCACCGGCCACTGCCCGGTCCGGGGGCGGTGGCCTGCGCGGGCCCCGCCGGGGCGGGGCGACCGGCAGATCCGTTCCACGCCACCGAACGCCCCATGTCCGCCTCGCCATCCCAGCGGCCCGCCTCACCGGCTCGTCTCAGCGGCTCGCCTCAGCCACCCGCCTCAGCGGTCCCCCTCAGCCGGCCCGCCTCAACCACCCACCCCAACCACCCGCCTCAGCCGCCCACCTCCGGCAGCACCCGCTCGGCGAACAACCGCAGGCTGCGCCAGCCCTCCTCCACCGGCATCCCGCCCACCAGCGGATGCAGGACCAGGCTGTCGGCGCCCAGCGCCACGCACTGTTCCGGGGTGAGGACGCGGTACACGCCCTCCGCCCGCAGCTCGTCCACCGTCGTGGCCGCCGACCTCACCGCCGAGCGGATCCGGCCCGACTGCCAGGAGGCGTACGTCCGGGCCTCGTGCAGGAAGTGCTCGCCGTAGTGCGCCCACGCCCGGTCCGGGTCCTCGGCGATGTGCAGCAGGGGAGTCTCGGCGGCCGGCATCATGACCCAGCCCTCGGTGCCGTACTCGGTGAGCCTCTCCTTGTAGTACGCCTCCAGCTCCGGCAGATACGCGCTGGGGAAGAACGGCAGGCCGAGCCGGGCCGCCCGGCGGGCGGCGGCCTTCGAGGAGCCGCCGACCAGGAGCAAGGGGTGCGGGTCGGTGAACGGGCGCGGGGTGAGCCGTACCGTACGGCCCCGGTACCCGAACTCCTCGCCGCTCCACGCCTTCAGCAGCGTCTCCAGCAGCTCGTCCTGGAGCCGGCCCCGGCGCCCCCAGTCGACGTCGAACAGGGCGTACTCCTCGGGCCGGTAGCCGATCCCGGCCACCGTGACCAGCCGACCGCCGCTCAGCAGGTCCAGTACGGCGATCTCCTCGGCCAGCCGCAGAGGCTCGTGCAGCGGGCCGATCACCGCCGACACCGTCACCGCGATGCTCCGGGTCGCCCCGAACACCGCGCCCGCGAAGGCGAACGGCGACGGCAGCCAGTTGTTCTCCGCGCCGTGGTGCTCTTCCGTCTGCACGGTGCTGATGCCGTGCTCGTCCGCGTACGCGGCCATCTCCAGGGCGGCCCGGTAGCGGGCGGAGAGGGCGGCGGGAGCGGCGCCGGGAGCGACGAGATTGAAACGGACGACCGTGACGGGCATGGGAAGTCCCCCTCCGGTGCGGCGCGGTGCGGTGCGGTGGAGGGGGACGGTAGCTGACGTAGCGTCAGATGGCCATGGCGTCCGGCCGGCCGGGAGCCGTCAGACGGTGACCGTCGTCGGCTCGTCCGCCGGCTCGGTGGCTGCCGCCGGCTCGGTCACCGCCGGCTTCGGCAGCACCAGGTACAGCACGCCCGAGATCACGACCGTGGCGACCCAGCCGAGGCCGTACTCGCCGATGACGTTGTTCTTCGCGAGCGGGCCGGTGAACCAGTCCGAGGTCGTGAACATCAGGCCCGAGACCAGGCCGATCGCCCAGGCGGCCACGGCCGCGGGGGAGAAACCGCCCCGGTACCAGTAGGCGCTGGTGCGGGTGGTGTCGGTCATCGCCTCGCCGTCGTACTCCGTGCGGCGCAGCATGTCCGCGCCGAACACGCCGACCCAGGCCGAGAAGGCGACCGCCAGCAGCGACAGGAAGGCGATGAACGAGCCCATGAAGCTCGTCGCCACCAGCATCAGCACCCCGCCGAAGATCAGCGAGATCACCGCGTTCACCGAGACCGCCCAGTGCCGCGGCACCTTGAAGCCCAGGGTCTGCGCGGTGAAGCCCGCCGAGTACATCGACATGGAGTTGATCAGCAGCATGCCGATCAGCGCGATGAACAGGTACGGCACCGCGATCCACGTCGGCAGGATCTCGCCGAGGAAGGACACCGGGTCGGTGGCCGAGGCCAGGTCCGGCGTGGAGACCGCCATCACCGCGCCCATGAGGACCATCGGCAGTACGACGACTCCCGCGCCGCCGACCGCCGTGCCCACGATCGCCTTCGAGGACGCCGTGCGCGGCAGGTAGCGGGTGAAGTCCGGCGCGGACGGGATCCAGCTGACACCGCCGGCCGCGATCATGCCGACACCGGTGATCACGGCGGCCGTCGAGCCGGCGCCGTGGTGCATCACCTTCGACCAGTCGGTGTTCACGGCCAGATAGACCAGGACCAGCACCGAGAAGACGCCGAAGAAATAGGTCGCGTACTTGTTGCACTTCTGCACGGCGTTGATGCCGAGCCCGGAGATCGCGAAGGTCGCGATGACGAACGCCAGCAGCATCACCATGTCGAGCACGCTGTTCGCCTTCAGGCCGAACAGCATGTCCAGAATGGTGAGCATCGCGTAGGCGCCGGTCACCGCGTTGATCGTCTCCCAGCCCCAGCGGGCCACCCAGATCAGCGAACCGGGCAGCAGATTGCCGCGCTGCCCGAAGACCGCGCGCGACAGCGCCATGCCCGGCGCGCCGCCCCGCTTGCCGGCGATGCCGATCAGCCCGACCAGGCCGTACGACACGGCCGGCGCGGTCACCGCGACGACGAGCGCCTGCCAGATGTTCAGGTGGTACGCCACGACGAGGCTCGCGCCCATGGTCAGCAGCAGCACGCTGATGTTGGCGCCCACCCAGGTGGGGAACAGCTCACGGGTCTTCGCGGTGCGCTCGTGATCCGGGACCTGCTCGATGCCACGGGTCTCGAGAGCGCCTTCGGTCTCGACGGTTTTGCTCATGAAAAAGGGGCCAGACGTGGGGGGACAGTGACGATCGGGACTCTACGCGCGTCAACCGAGTCGCCACCATCGTACTTTGCTCCGACTCCTTGCTTTAAGTGGCGTTTGTCTCTCAGAGGAAGCCACAAACAGCCTCTCGTCGTACCCCATGACTGATACTGGACGAGTTATGGAAACCGTCATCCTTGCTGTAGTCATCGCCGTGGTCGTGCTCGTCGCGCTCGGCGGGCTGGTCGTGGGCAGCCGGCGCCGGAAGCCGCTGCCTCCGCCGCCCCCGAAGACGCCCGACATCACCGCGCCCCCGGCCGAGCCGCATGTCGGCGACGAGGCCGAGACGCCGCGCGACGAACCGCGCCGGACGATCGAGGAGGTGGATCTCCCGGGCGGCCCCGCGGTCGCCGTCGAGGAGCCCCCCGTTGAAGAGGCTCCGGTCGAAGAGGCTCCCGCGATCGAGATCCCGGAGCCCACCGCGGGCCGGCTGGTACGGCTGCGTGCCCGCCTGTCCCGCTCCCAGAACGCCCTCGGCAAGGGCCTGCTCACGCTGCTCTCGCGCGAGCACCTGGACGAGGAGACCTGGGAGGAGATCGAGGACACGCTGCTCACCGCCGACGTCGGCGTGCAGCCCACCCAGGAACTGGTCGAGGGACTGCGCGAGCGCGTGAAGGTGCTCGGCACCCGCACGCCCGAGGAGCTGCGCGGCCTGCTGCGCGAGGAGCTGCTCAAGCTGGTCGGCACCGATGTCGACCGCACCGTGAAGACCGAGCCGGAGGACCGCAAGCCCGGCATCGTGATGGTCGTCGGCGTCAACGGCACCGGCAAGACCACCACGACCGGCAAGCTCGCGCGCGTGCTCGTCGCCGACGGCCGCACCGTCGTGCTCGGCGCCGCCGACACCTTCCGGGCCGCCGCCGCCGACCAGCTGCAGACCTGGGGCGAGCGGGTCGGCGCCTACACCGTGCGCGGGCCCGAGGCCGGAGACCCCGCCTCCGTCGCCTTCGACGCGGTCAAGGAAGGCAAGGAGATGGGGGTCGACGTGGTCCTCATCGACACCGCCGGGCGGCTTCACACCAAGACCGGGCTCATGGACGAGCTCGGCAAGGTCAAGCGGGTCGTGGAGAAGCACGCACCGCTCGACGAGGTGCTGCTGGTCCTGGACGCCACCACGGGGCAGAACGGCCTGGTGCAGGCCCGCGTCTTCGCCGAGGTCGTGGACATCACCGGCATCGTGCTGACCAAGCTGGACGGTACGGCCAAGGGCGGCATCGTCGTCGCGGTCCAGCGTGAGCTGGGTGTGCCGGTCAAGCTGGTCGGACTCGGCGAGGGAGCGGACGATCTGGCGCCGTTCGAGCCGGAGGCGTTCGTCGACGCGCTGATCGGTGACTGAGCGGTTACGGAATCCGGTAGCCGACGAGAAGCGCCCGCCCCGGCACATCCGGGGACGGGCGCTTCGCCGTACCGGAGTGGGTCACGCCCGCGCCCGAGACCGATGTGCCACATACGCCAGCGTCCCCAGCAGCAACCGCGCCGCCGGAGGCCGTGTCGCGCAGTCCAGCGCGGGCGGGCGCAGCCAGCGCACCGGGCCGAGGCCGCCCCGGTCGGAGGGCGGCGCCGTGAGGTACGCACCGGGGCCGAGGCCGCGCAGGTCCAGGGCGGAGGGGTCGTCCCAGCCCATGCGGTAGAGCAGCCGGGGGAGCTCGGCGGCGGCGCCCGGCGCGACGAAGAAGTGGGCGCGGCCGTCCGGGGTCGCGGTCACCGGGCCGAGGGGCAGGCCCATGCGCTCCAGGCGGACCAGGGCGCGGCGGCCGGCGGCCTCGGAGACCTCGATGGTGTCGAACGCCCGGCCCACCGGCAGCATCACCGCGGCGCCCGGGAACTCGGACCAGGCCTTGCTCACCTCGTCCAGCGTGGCCCCGGCCGGCACCTGCGGTGCGAAGTCCAGCGGATGGGCGCCGGGTGCGGGGCAGTCGGCGTTCCCGCACGAGCAGGCGCCCGCCGCGGCCCGCGCGCCGGGCACGACGTCCCAGCCCCACAGACCGGTGAACTCGGCGACGGTGGTGCACTCCGACGAACGGCCGCGCCGGCGTGTGCCGGAGCGGATCTCGCGAATGCCGCCGATCGTGAAGCCCATGCCCCCTCCAACGGGTCCTGCGCGCCGGTGGTTACGACACGGAACGAGACGGAAGCGGAACGTAACGCTACGGCTCCGCCTGCCCGCGCCGACGCCAGGCCAAGGCGGCGCCTTGAAGCGCAACGGGGTGGCACATGGAGCGCTACGCGCCCCCTCGTGCTTCACTCCGCCCACTTCCGGCCGTCCTATGTCAAGTGAATCCTGTGCGAGCGTCCGTGAGTTCATTCGAAGGGGTGGCGAATGGTGGCGTTTCCGGGATCCACGTGGCTGAGCGGGTGATCGTAGGATTACTGTGAGTGTGCGAGTCCGGGAGGCATATGCACCGATGGGTATGCCGGAGGCGAGTCGTCAGCTCGTTCGAAGGGTGAGAACCTCCGGGCGGGAAGCCGTATTTACCGGCATTCTGATAGGGCTTGGCGCGCGGCGGTCTCCCTGCGGGGCGACCGAGGGTCGCAACGACGACAAGTGTTTCCAGGGATGGGGGCGTTCCAGTGAGCGGCAACGGCGGTAGCGGGGCGAACGCTGACAAGCGCCCCAACGAGCTGCTCGGCTCGTGGTTCGTGCGCAGCGGCTGGTCCAAGGGCGAGCTGGCCCGCCAGGTGAACCGCCGGGCCCGCCAGCTGGGCGCCAACCACATCTCCACGGACACCTCTCGGGTACGCCGCTGGCTGGACGGGGAGAATCCGCGGGAGCCGATCCCGCGCATCCTCTCGGAGCTGTTCTCGGAGCGCTTCGGCTGTGTGGTCTCCATCGAGGACCTCGGCCTGCGCGCCGCCCGCCAGTCACCCTCCGTGTCCGGAGTCGACCTGCCCTGGACCGCCCCGCAGACGGTCGCGCTGCTCAGCGAGTTCTCGCGCAGCGACCTGATGCTGGCCCGGCGCGGCTTCCTCGGCACCTCGCTCGCGCTGTCCGCCGGCCCGTCCCTCATCGAGCCCATGCAGCGCTGGCTCGTGCCCACGCCCGCCTCCGCGGTCCCGCCCGAGCCGGAGCCGGTCCTCGACTCCCGCAGGCCCGGCCGGCTCTCCAAGCCCGAGCTGGACCTGCTGGAGTCCACCACGCGGATGTTCCGCCAGTGGGACGCCCAGTGCGGCGGCGGCCTGCGCCGCAAGGCGGTCGTCGGCCAGCTGCACGAGGTCACCGACCTGCTCCAGGAACCCCAGCCGGAGGCCACCACCCGCAGGCTCTTCAAGGTCGCCGCCGAGCTGGCCGAGCTGGCCGGCTGGATGTCGTACGACGTCGGGCTCCAGCCCACCGCGCAGAAGTACTTCGTCCTCGCCCTGCACGCGGCCAAGGAGGCCGGCGACAAGCCGCTCGGCTCGTACATCCTCTCCAGCATGAGCCGCCAGATGATCCATCTCGGCCGGCCCGACGACGCCCTGGAGCTGATCCACCTCGCCCAGTACGGCAGCCGGGACTGCGCGAGCCCGCGCACCCAGTCCATGCTGTATGCGATGGAGGCCCGCGCCTACGCCAACATGGGCCAGCCCGGCAAGACCAAGCGCGCGGTCCGCATGGCCCAGGACACCTTCGCCGAGACCGACGAGTGGGACGAGCCGGACCCCGACTGGATCCGCTTCTTCTCCGAGGCCGAGCTGTACGGCGAGAACTCCCACTCCTTCCGCGACCTCGCCTACGTCGCCGGGCGCAGCCCCGCCTACGCCTCCCTGGCCGAGCCGCTCATGCAGCGCGCGGTGGAACTGTTCGCCAAGGACAGCGAGCACCAGCGGTCGTATGCGCTCAACCTGATCGGCATGGCCACCGTGCACCTGCTCCAGCGCGAACCGGAACAGAGCACGGCCTATGCCTCCCGAGCCATGGAGATCGCCAAGAAGGTCCGCTCCGAGCGTGTGAACACTCGTATCCGAAAGACGGTCGACACGGCCGTACAGGACTACGGCGATCTCGCCGCCGTCGTCGACCTCACCGACCAGCTCGCCGTCGACCTGCCGGAGACCGCCGAAGCGGTCTGACACCTCCGGCACCGTGCCCCGGCCGCGGCCGGTCCTCCCGAACTGCCCGACTCGGCTCCCCCGCGCCAGGTCATCGGAGAGGCCCGCCGCGGCCGGCTTGCGTCTCCGGCAGGATCCTCCGGGAGGTTGCGCCACGATAACGATCGACGAGCCCGGAATCCGGCGGTTCATCCAGGCGTAACAAGCAGGGCGCCCTTGTCACCCCGGCGAAACAACGAGGGGCTTCCACCGAAACCGCGCTGCGCCAATCTCTTGGCGCATAACCGGCCTACACCCCCCGACCCGCCGGACCGCTCAGGCACCGCCCGCACGGGGCCGTACCAACCGACGAGGAGACGCCGATGGCCCCAGCCATCACGCTTGCCGCGGAGGCACCCAAGCTGTCTGCCGCGAACACAGGCTTCATGCTCATCTGTTCCGCCCTGGTGCTGGTCATGACCCCGGGCCTGGCCTTCTTCTACGGAGGCATGGTCCGCGTCAAGAGCACCCTCAACATGCTGATGATGAGCTTCATCAGCATGGGCATCGTCACCATTCTCTGGGTGCTCTACGGCTTCTCCCTCGCCTTCGGGGAGCACAACAGCCTCATCGGCTGGAACTCCGACTGGTTCGGCCTCGGCAACATCGGGCTGACGGAGCTGTGGCCCGGCTACACCATCCCGGTGTTCGTCTTCATGGTCTTCCAGATGATGTTCGCCATCATCACCCCGGCCCTGATAAGCGGCGCCCTCGCGGACCGGGTGAAGTTCTCGGCCTGGTCGCTGTTCATCGCCCTGTGGGCCACGATCGTCTACGTCCCGGTCGCCCACTGGGTCTGGGGCGCCGACGGCTGGGCCTTCAAGCTCGGCGTGATCGACTTCGCGGGTGGTACGGCGGTCCACATCAACGCGGGTGCTGCCGCCCTCGGTGTCATCCTCGTCATCGGCAAGCGCGTCGGCTTCAAGAAGGACCCGATGCGCCCGCACAGCCTCCCGCTGGTCATGCTCGGCGCGGGCCTGCTGTGGTTCGGCTGGTTCGGCTTCAACGCGGGCTCCTGGCTCGGCAACGACGACGGCGTCGGCGCGCTGATGTTCGTCAACACGCAGGTCGCCACCGGCGCCGCCATGCTGGCCTGGCTCGCCTACGAGAAGATCCGGCACGGCGCGTTCACCACGCTGGGCGCCGCCTCCGGCGCGGTCGCCGGTCTGGTCGCGATCACCCCGTCCGGTGGCGCGGTCTCCCCGCTCGGCGCGATCGCCGTCGGCGCCATCGCCGGTGTCGCCTGCGCCGCGGCGGTGGGCCTGAAGTTCAAGTTCGGCTACGACGACTCCCTCGACGTCGTCGGCGTCCACATGGTCGGCGGCATCATCGGCTCCCTGCTCATCGGCTTCTTCGCCACCGGCAAGGGCCAGTCCACCGCCACGGGTGTCTTCTACGGCGACCACACCTGGACCCAGCTGTGGAAGCAGTGCGCCGGTGTCGGCGCGGTCCTCGCCTACTCCCTGATCGTCTCCGCGGTCCTCGCCTTCCTGCTGGACAAGACGATCGGCATGCGGGTCACCGAGGACGAGGAGATCTCCGGCATCGACCAGGCCGAGCACGCCGAGACCGCCTACGACTTCAGCGGCGCCGGCGGCGGTGTCATCGGCTCCGCCGCCCACTCCCCGGCCCTGGCCGCCGCGCAGACCAAGAAGGTGGACGCATGAAGCTCATCACCGCCGTCGTCAAGCCCCACCGGCTCGACGAGATCAAGGAAGCCCTTCAGGCCTTCGGCGTCCACGGCCTGACGGTCACCGAGGCCAGCGGTTACGGTCGTCAGCGGGGCCACACCGAGGTCTACCGCGGTGCCGAGTACACCGTCGACCTGGTCCCCAAGATCCGCATCGAGGTGCTGGCCGAGGACGACGACGCCGAACAGCTGATCGAGGTCATCGTCAAGGCGGCCCGCACCGGCAAGATCGGTGACGGCAAGGTCTGGTCGCTGCCGGTCGAGACCGCCGTACGGGTCCGCACCGGCGAGCGCGGTCCGGACGCGCTCTGAGGACACCTCTGAGAAACGGAGTCGCTGGGTGACGGGAACGGACGTGCGAACTGAAGCAGAGGACTCGGGACCCAGCGGTTACGCGGCGGCCCGGCTGCGCCTCCTCACCGAGGGGGCGCGGTCCGGGCCGCCGCGCCGTGCCGCCCTCGCGGGGCTGACCGACGACTGGCTCGCCGGGCTGTTCGCCGCGGCGGCGGACGGGGTGCACGGGGTCTCCCTCGTCGCCGTGGGCGGCTATGGCCGCGGCGAGCTGTCCCCGCGCAGCGACCTCGACCTCCTGCTGCTGCACGACGGCTCCGACCCGGGCGCGGTCGCCGCCCTGGCCGACCGCCTCTGGTACCCCGTCTGGGACCTCGGCCTCGCCCTCGACCACTCCGTGCGCACCCCCGCGGAGGCCCGCAAGACCGCGGGCGAGGACGTGAAGGTCCAACTGGGCCTCCTGGACGCCCGTCATCTCGCCGGCGACGCCGGCCTCACCGCCGGGCTGCGTACGGCCGTCCTCGCCGACTGGCGCAACCAGGCCCCCAAACGCCTCCCCGAACTCCGGGAACTGTGCGCCGAGCGCGCCGAACGCCAGGGCGAGCTGCGGTACCTGCTCGAACCCGACCTCAAGGAGGCCCGCGGCGGCCTGAGGGACGCCACCGCGCTGCGTGCCGTCGCCGCCTCCTGGCTCGCCGACGCCCCGCGCGAGGGCCTCGCGGACGCCCGCCGGCGCCTGCTCGACGTACGGGACGCGCTGCATCTGGCCACCGGGCGCGCGACCGACCGGCTCGCGCTGCAGGAGCAGGACCAGGTGGCGGCCGAGCTGGGGCTGCTGGACGCGGACACGCTGCTGCGGCAGGTCTACGAGGCGGCGGGGGTCATCTCGTACGCCAGTGACGTCACCTGGCGCGAGGTCGGGCGCGTGTTGCGTTCACGCGCCGTCCGCCCGCGCCTGCGCGCCATGCTGGGCGGCGGCAAGCCGGTCGCGGAGCGCTCCCCGCTGGCCGAGGGCGTGGTGGAGCAGGACGGCGAGGTGGTGCTCGCCCGTGCCGCGCGCCCGGAGCGCGATCCCGTGCTCCCCCTGCGCGCCGCGGCCGCCGCCGCGCAGGCCGGCCTCCCGCTCTCCCTGCACGCCGTACGACGCATGGCCGCCACCGCGCGCCCCCTGCCGACGCCCTGGCCCGCCGAGGCCCGCGAGCAGCTGGTGACGCTGCTCGGCTCCGGACGCCCGACGGTGGACGTCTGGGAGGCGCTGGAGGCGGAGGGCCTGATCAGCCGCCTGCTGCCGGACTGGGAGCGGGTC
This sequence comes from Streptomyces sp. NPDC053069, assembly GCF_044546895.1. Taxonomy (NCBI): domain Bacteria; kingdom Bacillati; phylum Actinomycetota; class Actinomycetes; order Kitasatosporales; family Streptomycetaceae; genus Streptomyces; species Streptomyces sp. NPDC053069. Next base: position 160,085 of record NZ_JBITZN010000009.1, read on the forward strand.
CGCTTCCGCCCGCAGCGCAATGCCGTCCACATCTGGACGGTCGACCGGCACCTGATCGAAACGGCCGTCCGCGCCTCGGAACTGACCCGCCGCGTCAGCCGCCCCGACCTGCTCCTGGTCGCCGCCCTGCTGCACGACATCGGCAAGGGCTGGCCGGGCGACCATTCGGTGGCCGGCGAGATCATCGCCAAGGACGTGGCCGCACGGATCGGCTTCGACCGCGCGGACGTGGCCGTGCTGTCCCTCCTGGTCCGCCACCACCTGCTGCTGATCGAGACGGCCACCCGCCGCGACCTGGACGACCCGGCGACGGTCCGCTCGGTCGCCGAGGCGGTCGGCACCCAGAGCACCCTGGAGCTGCTGCACGCGCTGACGGAGGCCGACGCCCTCGCCACCGGACCGGCGGCCTGGTCCTCCTGGCGCGGCTCCCTCGTCGCCGACCTGGTCCGCCGCGTCGGTGCCGTGCTCGCCGGGGACGCCCCCGACGAGCCGGAGCCCGCCGCGCCCACGGTCGAGCAGGAGCGGCTGGCGATCGAGGCGTACCGCACGGGAGGCCCGGTCCTCGCGCTGCGCGCCCAGCCGGAACCGGTCGCTGAGGAGGGCGGCTCCGGCGAGCCCCTCGGCGTCGAGCTGCTCATCGCCGTACCCGACCAGCCCGCCGTGCTCCCGGCGGTCGCCGGCGTCCTCGCGGTCCACCGCCTCACGGTCCGTACGGCGGAACTCCGCGCCGTGAGGCTGCCCGACGACGTCGAAGACGGCTCGGTCCTGCTGCTCAACTGGCGGGTCGCCGCCGAGTACGGCTCACTGCCGCAGGCCACCCGGCTGCGCGCCGACCTCGTCCGCGCCCTCGACGGCACCCTGGACATCGCCGGCCGCCTCGCCGAACGGGACGCGGCCTACCCCCGTCGGCGCGGCTGGGTCGCCCCGCCGCCCCGCGTGACGGTGGCCCCGGCCGCCTCCCGCCACGCCACGGTGATCGAGGTCCGCGCCCAGGACGCCCCGGGGCTGCTGCACCGCATCGGCATGGCGTTGGAGAAGGCGGGGGTACGGGTGCGGAGCATGCATGTGAGCACGCTGGGCTCCAACGCCGTCGATGCGTTCTACGTCACCACCGGCACGGGTGCGCCACTGCCGGCGGAGGACGCGGCGTCGACGGCGAGAGTGCTGGAGGAGACCCTGCGGGCGTGACCCCGTAGGGTCGGTTGTCCCCGCGCACTCACTCGATGCGGGCGCGCGAGGACGAAGAGCTTGCGGGGCCGGATACCCTGGAAGACGCTCAGACTGCCCCCGACTCCGAGGACCGACGCCGCCGTGTTCGATACTCTCTCCGACCGCCTCTCAGCGACCTTCAAGAATCTGCGCGGCAAGGGGCGTTTGAGCGAGGCGGACATCGACGCCACCGCACGCGAGATCCGCATCGCGCTCCTGGAAGCGGACGTCGCCCTTCCTGTCGTCCGGACGTTCATCAAGAACGTCAAGGAGCGTGCACTCGGCGCCGAGGTCTCGCGCGCGCTGAACCCGGCCCAGCAGGTCCTGAAGATCGTCAACGACGAGCTGGTGACCATCCTCGGCGGCGAGACCCGGCGTCTCCGCTTCGCCAAGCAGCCCCCCACCGTGATCATGCTGGCGGGTCTGCAGGGTGCCGGTAAGACCACCCTCGCGGGCAAGCTCGGCCGCTGGCTGAAGGAGCAGGGCCACTCCCCGCTGCTGGTCGCCGCCGACCTCCAGCGCCCGAACGCCGTCAACCAGCTCAGCGTCGTCGCCGAGCGCGCGGGCGTCGCCGTCTACGCGCCCGAGCCGGGCAACGGCGTCGGCGACCCGGTGAAGGTCGCCAAGGAGTCCATCGACTTCGCGAAGTCCAAGGTCCACGACATCGTGATCGTGGACACCGCCGGCCGCCTCGGTATCGACGCCGAGATGATGCAGCAGGCCGCGGACATCCGCGACGCGGTCTCCCCGGACGAGATCCTGTTCGTCGTCGACGCGATGATCGGTCAGGACGCCGTCAACACCGCCGAGGCCTTCCGCGACGGCGTCGGCTTCGACGGCGTGGTGCTCTCCAAGCTCGACGGTGACGCCCGCGGTGGTGCCGCCCTGTCGATCCGGCAGATCACCGGCAAGCCGATCATGTTCGCGTCGAACGGCGAGAAGCTGGACGACTTCGACGCCTTCCACCCGGACCGGATGGCCTCCCGCATCCTCGACCTGGGTGACCTGCTCACCCTGATCGAGCAGGCGGAGAAGACCTTCAGCCAGGAAGAGGCCGCCAAGATGGCCTCGAAGCTGGCGTCCAAGAAGGGCCAGGACTTCACCCTGGACGACTTCCTGGCCCAGATGGAGCAGGTCCGCAAGATGGGCTCCATCTCCAAGCTGCTCGGCATGCTCCCGGGCATGGGCCAGATCAAGGACCAGATCCAGAACATCGACGAGCGGGAAGTCGACCGCGTGGGCGCGATCATCAAGTCGATGACCCCGGCCGAGCGCCAGGACCCGACGATCATCAACGGCTCCCGCCGCGCCCGTATCGCCAAGGGTTCCGGTGTCGAGGTCAGCGCGGTGAAGAACCTGGTCGAGCGGTTCTTCGACGCCCGCAAGATGATGTCGCGCATGGCCCAGGGCGGCGGCATGCCGGGCATGCCGGGGATCCCGGGCATGGGCGGCGGCCCGGGCCGGCAGAAGAAGCAGCAGAAGAAGGCCAAGGGCAAGCAGCGCTCCGGCAACCCGATGAAGCGCAAGCAGCAGGAGCTGGAGGAGGCCGCCCGCCGGGCCGCCGCGGCGGAGGGCGGCAACGCCTTCGGGCTGCCGCAGCAGGGCGGCCAGGACTTCGAGCTGCCGGACGAGTTCAAGAAGTTCATGGGCTGACTCCGCCCCTGAGTTCACCTCTGCGCGTGCCGGGGTCTGGTCAGTGCCGTACCGTCCGCATATGACCAACCCCGCGCCGCCACGCAAGTCACCCGACCAGCCCTGGCGTACCGAGGGCGCCCCGGACGAGCCGCCGCAGCAGCCGCCCGGCGGGCGCCGGATGCGCGGGGGCTGGTGGCGGCTGGTCGTCACCGCGCTGGTCGTGTACCTGATCGCCAACCTGGTGTTGTCCTACTTCGACCAGGCCAACGAGCCGACGATCTCGTACACCGAGTTCAGCAAGCAGGTCAACGACGGCAATGTCGCCAAGATCTACGCCAAGGGCGACTCGATCCAGGGCCAGCTGCGCAAGCAGCAGAAGAAGCCCGAGGGCGGCGGGAACTACACCAAGTTCAACACCGAGCGCCCGTCGTTCGCGCACGACGACCTCTGGGCGAACCTGACCAAGCACAAGGTGACGGTCACCGCCGAGCCGGTCGTCCAGCACCGCAGCTTCCTGTCCAACCTGCTGATCTCGCTGGCGCCGATGCTGGTGATCGTCGCCCTGTGGATCTTCATCGCGCGGCGGATGAGTGCGGGCCTCGGCGGCGCGGGCGGCATGCTGGGCCGCAAGGCACCGCCGAAGCCGGTCGAGCTGGTGCCGGGCGAGAAGCGCACCACCTTCGAGGACGTGGCCGGCATCGACGAGGTCGAGGGCGAGCTGAACGACGTCGTCGACTTCCTGAAGAACCCCGACGCCTACCGCCGTATGGGCGCCAAGATGCCCCGCGGGGTGCTGCTGGCCGGCCCGCCCGGCACCGGCAAGACACTGCTCGCGCGGGCGGTGGCCGGCGAGGCGGGTGTGCCGTTCTTCTCCGCGTCCGCGTCCGAGTTCATCGAGATGATCGTGGGCGTGGGCGCCTCGCGTGTGCGGGAGCTGTTCGCGGAGGCCCGCAAGGTCGCCCCGTCGATCATCTTCATCGACGAGATCGACACCATCGGGCGGGCCCGCGGCGGCGGCGCCTCGATGGGCGGGCACGACGAGCGCGAGCAGACCCTCAACCAGATCCTCACCGAGATGGACGGCTTCTCCGGCTCGGAGGGCGTCATCGTCATCGCCGCCACCAACCGCGCCGACATCCTCGACCCGGCGCTGACCCGCCCCGGCCGCTTCGACCGGGTGGTCCAGGTCTCGCCCCCGGACCGCGGCGGCCGCGAGGCCATCCTGGAGATCCACACCCGTGACATCCCGCTCGCCGGGAACGTCGACCTCGCCCAGGTCGCCCGTACGACCCCGGGCATGACCGGCGCCGATCTGGCCAACCTCGCCAACGAGGCCGCGCTGCTCGCGGTGAAGCGGAAACAGGCGCACGTGACCCAGTCCGACCTCTCCGACGCACTGGAGAAGGTCCAGCTCGGCGCGGAACGCCCGCTGGTGATGCCCGAGGAGGAACGCCGGCGCACCGCCTACCACGAGAGCGGGCACGCCCTGCTCGGCATGCTCCAGCCGGGCGCCGACCCGGTCCGCAAGATCACCATCGTGCCCCGCGGCCGCGCGCTCGGCGTCACCCTCTCCACACCGGACGCCGACAAGTACGCGTACACCGAGGAGTATCTGCGCGGCCGGATCATCGGCGCCCTCGGCGGCATGGCGGCCGAGCAGGTCGTCTACGGCGTGATCACCACAGGTTCCGAGAGCGACCTGGAACAGGTCACCAACATCGCGCGCGGGATGGTGTCCCGCTGGGGCATGAGCCGGGAGGTCGGCCGCCTCTCCGCCCTTCCCAACGACGCCCAGCAGGCCTACGGCCTCGCCGCCGCCCCGCAGACCCTCGACGTGATCGACGCCGAGATGCGCCGGATCGTCGACGAGTGCTACGAGGAGGCCTGCCGCAAGCTCCGCGACCACCGCGGCCAGTTGGACGCTCTCGCCGAGGCGCTGCTGGCGAGCGAGACGCTGGAGGAGGCGGACGCGTACCGGATCGCGGGGATCCCGCGCCTGGCCAAGGAGAGCGACACCCCCTAGGGCACCCGGGCGTCCTGGGGCACCCGGGCGACGAGGTAGCGGAAGACGTTCGGCATCCAGACGGTCCCGTCCGGGCGCCGGTGCGGATGCAGGGCCTCCGTCAGCTCCTTGTCGACCTGCTTGGCGTCGGTGGCCGCGATCGCCGCGTCGAACAGGCCGGTCGACAGCAGCCCGCGTACCGCGCTGTCGACGTCGGCGTACCCGAACGGGCAGGCCACCCGCCCCGAGCCGTCGGGCTTCAGCCCCGCCCGCTGGGCGACCTCCTCCAGGTCGTCCCGCCGGGCGGGCCGCCAGCTGCGCGCGCTGCGCAGCGGATCGGCCAGTTTCGTCGCCACCCGCAGCACCGAGGAGGTGGCGCAGCGCTCCGGAGGGCCCCACCCGGTCAGCACCACGGCGGCGCCGGGCGCGGCCAGCGGCAGCGCCTCTGCGAGCAGCTCGCCGAGCCCCTCGGAGTCGCCGGCGAGACAGCCGATCGGCTCGAAGACGGTCACCAGGCCGTACGTGGCCGTCTGAGCGCCGGCCGCGTCACGGGGCGGGCCGTCGACGAGCCGCGCCTGCGTACGCGCGCGTGGGCGGCTGCTTCCGCCGTGCACGGCCATGTCGCCGTTGCCGTCCCGCGGGGCTTGCGGCAGCAGCCGTTCGCGGGCGAGGGCGAGCCGTTCGGGGGAGGAGGTGTCGACCCCCGTGACCGTGGCAGCTCTGCCCGCCGCCAGCAGCAGCGCGAGCCCGGAACCGCAGCGCAGGCCCAGCAGCCGGGTGGCGGGACCCACTTCGAGTCGTTCGTAGACGGCTTCGTAGAGCGGCACCAGCATCCGCTCCTGGATCTCGGACCAGTCACGCGCGCGTGCGCACAGATCCACGCGGGGTGCGGAATCCGCGTGCAACGCGTGCTGCCGCACGAGCGTAGGTGTCATAGGTAAGCGCCCCAATCCGCCGACAGTTCGCCGCTGTGCCCGGTTGCGTGGCCCCCGTGCCGTGCGCGCGCACTTCCCACGTATGTCAGGTAACTCCCGGCTCGCCGACCCGTCCAGGGGGCGTGGGCTCCCGCTTGGACTCCGGACGCGGGTGTGGCGAGATTTCACATCCCCGTCATCCGCAAGGCCATACGGTGTCCGCTTCCGGGGTACCGACCGGTGCCGGGGCGCCGGACGGCGAGCGGTAACGTCACGGCCGTCACAGACGCTGACCGAAGTGAGGCATCGCGAGGAGAGCGGCCGAAACGTCTCTTGCGCAACCGCCGACCACAGCGGCACCGGGCCGTACATGCCGGGTCGTACGGCGGACTACGCACCAGCTTGGTAGGAGCTGTGCGGCTTCTCCGCAGATCTGCGCACCCGCCCTCGTCCGGACGCATCAGTGCCAACTGACGGGTACGTGCAAATTATTTGAGATGACCCGGAATAGGAACACATTCGAGCTCCCGCTCGTTGTCATTACGTGAGCACGACACAGACACCACCTGTTCTCGCCGCAGAGCTGGCACAGGCGTGGGCCGACATTCAGCGGTACCACCCCGAGCTGCCGGACCTCGCCGCGCCAGAGTCCCTGATCGGGGAGTCGTCGTCCGCGTGCGGTCACGAACTCTCCTTCGAGCGACTGCTTCATGAGGCAGTCCACGGCATCGCAGCCGCCCGTGGGATCCGCGACACCTCCCGCGCCGGCCGCTACCACAACCGCCGTTTCCTCGCGATCGCCGAGGAAATGGGCCTCGACCACCCCGAGGAGCCGCACCCGAGCAGCGGCTTCTCCCTGGTCACGCTCAACCCCGAGGCCAAGCGGCGCTACCGCCCGACCATCGAGCGGCTGCAACGCGCGCTGCGGGCCCACACGGCGGCCACCTCCTCGGACACCTCCCGCACCTTCCGCGGTCCGGCCGCCCGGCACGGCTCCTCCGGCGGCGGCGTCCGCGTCAAGGCGGTCTGCGACTGCGGCCGCAACGTCCGCGTGGTCCCCTCGGTCCTGGCCCAGGCCCCCATCGTCTGCGGCGGCTGCGGCAAGCCGTTCAGAATCCCGGAGGTCGCGGGGGCGGCATGATCGCGGGCCGCGCATACCGGCATCTCGTGGGTGCCGGAAGTGGTCCCGCCTGCGACCGGGCAGCGCACCCGACGTGACCTCACCTCCACGCCGGGTGCCTCTCCGGCATGCCCACGCGCACTCACTCACCCTCGGCCCGAAGCGACCCACAGGGTGTGGCACAATGGCTAGCTGTACTCGACAGCCGCACAGGACCCCTCTCTCCTCCGGCTGACGCGTCCATCGGGCATTCGGGTACCGCAACCCCACGCGGCAGCTCGCCGTGCCCAACCACGTCAAATCCAGGAGAACCCACTCCCGTGGCAGTCAAGATCAAGCTGAAGCGTCTGGGCAAGATCCGTTCGCCTCACTACCGCATCGTCGTCGCCGACTCCCGTACCCGCCGTGACGGCCGGGCCATCGAGGAGATCGGCAAGTACCACCCGACCTACAACCCGTCGGTCATCGAGGTGGACGCCGAGCGCGTGGCGTACTGGCTGGGTGTCGGCGCGCAGCCGACCGAGCCCGTGCTCGCCATCCTGAAGAAGACCGGCGACTGGCAGAAGTTCAAGGGCGAGCCGGCTCCCGCGCCGCTGCTCGTCGCCGAGCCGAAGCCGGCCCGTCCGTCGTTCGAGGCTCTCGGCGGTGACGACGAGGGCAAGGGTGAGGCGATCACCCAGAAGAAGAAGGCTGAGAAGAAGGACGAGGCCGCTGCCGAGTCCGAGTCGACCGAGGCCTGAGCAGCATGCTCGAAGAGGCGCTTGAGCACCTCGTGAAGGGCATCGTCGACAACCCTGACGATGTGCAGGTCGCCTCGCGCAACCTGCGCCGCGGGCGCGTGCTGGAGGTCCGGGTACACCCGGACGACCTCGGCAAGGTGATCGGCCGCAACGGCCGCACCGCGCGCGCCCTGCGCACCGTCGTGGGCGCCATCGGCGGTCGCGGTGTCCGCGTCGACCTGGTCGACGTGGATCACGTCCGCTGACGCTTCATCGCAACCGGCTCGGGCCGGGGAGGGCCACTGGCCGTCCCCGGCCCGCAGTCGTATGAGAGGACGCCGGCAGGAGATGACAGGAGAATTGGACACGTGCAGCTGGTAGTCGCACGGATCGGCCGTGCCCATGGCATCAAGGGCGAGGTCACCGTCGAGGTACGTACCGACGAGCCGGAACTCAGGCTCGCGCCCGGCGCCGTACTCGCCACGGATCCCGCCTCCGCGGGACCGCTGACCATCGAGACGGGACGTGTCCACAGCGGCCGTCTCCTCCTGCGCTTCGAGGGCGTCGCCGACCGCACCGCGGCCGAGGCCCTGCGCAACACCCTCCTGATCGCCGAGGTCGACCCGGAGGAGCTGCCCGAGGGCGAGGACGAGTACTACGACCACCAGCTCATCGACCTCGACGTGGTCACCGAGGACGGCGTGGAGGTCGGCCGGATCACCGAGATCTCGCACCTGCCCTCGCAGGACCTGTTCATCGTGGAGCGCCCGGACGGGTCCGAGGTCATGATCCCCTTCGTGGAGGAGATCGTCACCGAGATCGACCTGGACGAGCAGAAGGCCGTAGTCGCCCCGCCGCCGGGCCTGATCGACGACCGCGCCGAGATCGCGTCCGCCCGGGAAGCCTCCGGAGAAGAGTCGTAATGCGCCTCGACGTCGTCACGATCTTCCCCGAGTACCTGGAACCCCTGAACGTCTCCCTCGTCGGCAAGGCACGCGCGCGTGGGCAGCTGAACGTCCACGTGCACGACCTGCGGAACTGGACGTACGACCGCCACAACACGGTGGACGACACCCCGTACGGCGGCGGACCCGGCATGGTCATGAAGACCGACCCCTGGGGCGACGCCCTGGACACGGTCCTCGCCGACGGCTACGACTCCGGCGACCGCGCCCCCGCGCTGATCGTCCCCACCCCCAGCGGGCGCCCCTTCACCCAGGAACTGGCCGTCGAACTCGCCGAGCGCCCCTGGCTGATCTTCACGCCGGCCCGCTACGAGGGAATCGACCGGCGCGTGATCGATGAGTACGCGACCCGCATGCCCGTGCACGAGGTCTCCATCGGTGACTACGTGCTCGCCGGTGGCGAGGCGGCCGTCCTCGTCATCACGGAAGCCGTCGCCCGGCTGCTGCCCGGGGTCCTCGGCAACGCCGAGTCCCACCGCGACGACTCGTTCGCGCCCGGCGCGATGGCGAGCCTCCTGGAAGGCCCCGTCTACACCAAGCCGCCCGTCTGGCGCGGCCGGGACATCCCGGACGTGCTGCTCAGCGGCCACCACGGGAAGATCGCCCGCTGGCGCCGCGACGAGGCGCTGCGGCGTACGACCGCCAACCGGCCCGACCTGATCGAACGCTGCGACCCGAAGGCCTTCGACAAGAAGGACCGCGAGATGCTCTCCATCCTGGGCTGGGAGCCCGACCCGGACGGGGAGCCGTACGGCCGATTTTGGCGCCGGGCCGAGGGCGTGGAAGAATAGACCGCTGTTGTGCGCCCGTCCGGCGTGCGCCCCTGCCACAGGGGGAGACGACGCCCGCCCCGACCCGCACGGCAGACTTCCTGTACACCTAGTTTCCGTTGATGACCTGTGGCATCAGCGAAGAAAGCAGACGAAATGTCTCACCTGCTCGACTCCGTCGACGCCGCGTCGCTGCGCAGCGACATCCCGGCCTTCCGCCCGGGTGACACCGTCAACGTCCACGTCCGCGTCATCGAGGGCAACCGCTCCCGTGTGCAGCAGTTCAAGGGCGTTGTGATCCGTCGCCAGGGCTCCGGTGTCCGCGAGACCTTCACGGTCCGCAAGGTCTCGTTCTCCGTCGGCGTCGAGCGCACCTTCCCGGTGCACACCCCGATCGTCGAGAAGATCGAGCTGGTCACCCGTGGTGACGTGCGCCGCGCCAAGCTGTACTACCTCCGTGACCTGCGCGGCAAGGCCGCGAAGATCAAGGAGAAGCGCGAGAGCTGAGCGCTTTCCCGGTGTCCCGGCCCGCACCGGGCTCACAGCGGAGCCGGATAGCATCTGGCTCCGATGGACACCGAAGCACAGCCGACGGAACGCGACCGTTCCTCCCACCCGGATTCCCCGGGTCCGGAGGAGCGGTCGCGTTTCGCGTTGGTGGCACGGATCGCCGACTGGCTGCCGGGCGGCCGGATCACCCTCACCCTCTTCGCCTGCCTGGCGTTTTTGCTGGTCCTCAACGCTTTCGTGGTGCAACCGTTCCAGATTCCGAGCGGATCCATGGAACAGCGTTTGAGGATCGGGGACCGCGTTCTCGTAAATAAGTTGGCGTACCGTTTCGGTGCTCAGCCACGCCGCGGTGATGTGATCGTCTTCGACGGCACCGGGTATTTCGGGGACGCGGACTACGTCAAGCGCGTCGTGGGGGTGGGGGGAGACCATGTCGTCTGCTGCGACAAGAAGGGAAGGATCGAGGTGAACGGCCGCGCGGTCGACGAGTCGGCGTTCCTCTATCCGGGGGACAGCGCCTCCGGCGTGCCCTTCGACGTCGCCGTGCCCGCCGGCCGTCTGTTCGTCCTCGGCGACCACCGCAGCGACTCCAGCGACTCCCGGGACCATCTCGGCTCGCCCGGCGGCGGCATGATCCCGGTCGGCGACGTCATCGGCCGCGCCGACTGGATCCTGTGGCCGTACGCCCACTGGACGCATCTGACGCGGCCGTCCGCCTACGCGCGCGTGCCCGCCGCTTCGCCGGAGGGCGCCCATGGGTAACCGCGGAAAACGGCGCGGGGTGCCCAGCAGCCCCGCCGACGAACTGCTGCCCACCGGGTCGCGCCGCGCCTCCGCGCCCGGCGGCGGCCGTACGCGCGCGGAGCGCCGGAAACTCCAGCGCAAGGTCAAACGCAAGCGCCGTCGTTCGGCCGTGCGGGAGATCCCGCTTCTGGTCGGTGTGGCCGTCCTGATAGCGCTGGTCCTGAAGACCTTCCTCGTCCAGGCGTTCGTGATCCCGTCCGGCTCGATGGAGCAGACCATCCGGATCGGCGACCGCGTCCTGGTCGACAAGCTCACCCCGTGGTTCGGCTCCACGCCGCAGCGCGGGGACGTCGTCGTCTTCCACGACCCGGGCGGCTGGCTGGCCGACGAGCAGACGGCCAAGAAGCACGACCCGGTCGTCGTCAAACAGCTCAAGGAAGGCCTCACCTTCATCGGCCTGCTTCCGTCGGACAACGAGAAAGACCTGATCAAACGGGTCATCGGGGTCGGCGGCGACCACGTCAAGTGCTGTGACGCGCAGGGCCGCGTGACCGTCAACGGTGTGCCGCTCACCGAAGGGGACTACCTCTACCCGGGCACGTCGCCCGCCTCCACACCCTTCGACATCACCGTGCCCAAGGGCCGCCTGTGGGTGATGGGCGACCACCGGGAGGACTCCGCCGACTCCCGCGCCCACCAGAACACTCCCTACGGCGGCACGGTCTCCGAGGACTCCGTCGTCGGCCGGGCCATCGTCATCGGCTGGCCGATGGGCCACTGGGCACGTCTGCGGGAACCTAAAACCTTCGCAAGCGTCGCCGACTCCGTGTCGGGGGCGACCGCCGGTCCCCGGGCGTCGCATAGGGTTGCCTCCGAGAATCCGAACGGAATGACCGAGCTCCCGACCCCTGCGGAACTCCCGCTCGTTATGGGAGTGGTGGGCCTGCGTCGTATGTGGGGCAGGCGGCGGCACAGAGTAAGGAGTTGGCGTGGGGGATGTGGCGGTTGGCGCACGGTCGGGGCACGACGGCGAGGAGCACCGCGGGCACCCCGTGGAAGCGAACGCCCCCGCACCGGACAGCGCCATGACCTCAGAGAATGAACCAGCCGGCGGCGAGGGCACGCCGGAGCACGGGCAGCGGCCGAGGACCCAGGGCGAGGGTGCGGGCGAGGCGGCCGGCCGGCCGAAGAAGCAGCCGCGCTCCTTCTGGAAGGAGCTGCCGATCCTCGTCGTCATCGCGCTGGTCCTGGCGCTGCTGATCAAGACGTTCCTGGTGCAGGCGTTCTCGATCCCCTCCGCCTCGATGCAGAACACCCTCCAGGTGGGTGACCGCGTCCTGGTCGACAAGCTCACCCCGTGGTTCGGCTCCCAGCCCGAGCGCGGTGAGGTCGTCGTCTTCCACGACCCGGACGACTGGCTGGCGGGCGAACCGGCGCCGACCCCGAACGCCGTGCAGCAGGTCCTCAGCTGGATCGGCCTGATGCCGTCCGCCAACGAGAAGGACCTCATCAAGCGCGTGATCGGCGTCGGCGGCGACACCGTCCAGTGCAAGGGCACCGGCCCGCTGCTGGTCAACGGCAAGGCGCTGAACGAGCCGTACGTCTACCCCGGCAACACGCCCTGCACCGACGACCAGGTCGGTGGCCAGTTCAAGGTGAAGGTCCCCAAGGGCTACATCTGGGTGATGGGCGACCACCGCCAGAACTCCAAGGACTCCCGCTACAACCAGTCCGACAAGAACCACGGCATGGTCCCCGTCGGCAAGGTCGTCGGCCGCGCGATCGTCAAGGCCTGGCCGATCAACCGCTGGGGCACCCTGCCGGTCCCGGACACCTTCGACCAGCCCGGCATCGGGCAGCAGACCTCGGCGTCCGCCGCCCTGACGGTGGCCCCGCAGGGCATGGCCGTCGGAGCGGTGCTGCCGGTGGCGGTGTGGCGGCGCCGGCGTGCGGTGAAGACGAAGCGCGGCTGACAAGCGGGCCGCGACACAACGGGCGATCGGGCCCGCCCGCCGAAGTCACCCAGGTGGGTGGGCAAGCCCGGGTACCGCCGGGTAGGGTCCGGGTCCATGACTGGTGAGAGCAGGCAGGGGCTCGGACAGCGGTTGTCCGGAGTCGCGGTGGCGCTGGGGCTGGTGCTGTTCCTCGGCGGGTTCGGCTGGGCAGCGGTGAGCTACCGGCCGTACACCGTGCCCACCAGCTCCATGACCCCCACGATCGACGTCGGTGACCGTGTGCTGGCGCAGAAGGTCGACGGCAGCGAGGTCAAGCGCGGCGACGTCGTCGTCTTCGAGGACCGGAGCTGGGTCGCAGGCTCCAAGGTGGTCAAGCGCGTGGTCGCGGTCGGCGGCGACACCGTCTCCTGCTGCACCGACGGCAAGCTGACCGTCAACGGCAAGCAGATCGACGAGCCGTATCTGCCCAAGGGCAGCCTCGCCGAGACCAAGACCATCCCGACGGTGACCGTCCCCCAGGGCCGCCTGTTCCTCCTCGGTGACGAGCGCCAGGGTTCCCTGGACTCCACGGCCCACCTCACCGACGCCGCCAAGGGCACGGTCTCCCGGGACGCCGTGACCGCCCGCGTGGACGCCGTCATATGGCCCTGGAAGGGCCCCCTCAAGCGCCCCACCGGTTTCCAGACGCTCGGTGCCCTCTCGCAGCCCGGCCCGCTGAGCACGATCGAGCTGCTGATCGTCGCCGGTGCCGTCCTGGTCCTGGCCGGCGGTGCCTACGGCCCGATCGCGGGGCGCATGAGCCGTTCCCGCGCCCGTACCGCCCGCACGGAGACGGCCGGTGTCCGCTGAGCCCACGCGGACGGGCGAGGACGGGGGCGGGGACGGGGGCGAGGGCGCCCCGCGCAAGGTGGCCCGAGTGGTCCTCCTGGACCCCCAGGACCGCATCCTCCTCCTGCACGGCCATGAGCCGGACGACAAGGCCGACGACTGGTGGTTCACCCCGGGCGGCGGTCTGGAGGGCGCCGAGACGCGCGAGGAGGCCGCACTCAGGGAACTCGCCGAGGAGACCGGAATCACCGACGTCGACCTCGGGCCGGTGCTGTGGCGGCGCAGGTGCTCCTTCCCGTTCGCGGGCCGCCGCTGGAACCAGGACGAGTGGTACTACCTGGCCCGTACGACACAGACGGCCACCGCGGCGCAGGGGCTCACGGAACTGGAGCGGCGCAGTGTCGCCGGAGCACGCTGGTGGACGTGTCAGGAACTGACCCGGGCACATGAGACGGTGTATCCGACCAGACTCGCCGAGCTGCTGCGCACGCTGCTCGACGAGGGTCCCCCGGCCAGTCCCGTGACCCTCGACCCGGAAATCGTCTGAGGGCCCGTCGGACTGGCGCACAATGGGGGGATCGCACGGCTGAAGGGGAACATGCCATGAGCGCCGAGGACCTCGAGAAGTACGAGACCGAGATGGAGCTGAAGCTCTACCGGGAGTACCGAGATGTCGTCGGTCTGTTCAAATACGTGATCGAGACCGAGCGGCGCTTCTACCTCACCAATGACTACGAGATGCAGGTGCACTCGGTTCAGGGCGAGGTGTTCTTCGAGGTGTCGATGGCCGACGCCTGGGTCTGGGACATGTACCGGCCGGCCCGCTTCGTGAAGCAGGTCAGGGTCCTTACGTTCAAGGACGTGAACATCGAGGAGCTCAACAAGAGCGACCTGGAGCTGCCGGGCGGGTGATCCCGCCTCACCTGTGCGGGTGACGGAGTTTTCCACAACCGCCGGGTAGCGCACCAAGATCAACAACTGAAGCCGGGATGCGTGACCGTTGGCGCCGGAGGTGGTGCCGACATGAGCAAGACACGCAGTGGACTCGGCAAGTACGGCGAGGACCTGGCCGCCCGGCGACTCGCCGAGGCCGGCATGACGATCCTGGAGCGCAACTGGCGTTCCGGCAGGTCCGGCGAGATCGACATCGTGGCCAGGGACGGAGATGCCCTGGTCGTCTGCGAGGTGAAGACCCGCAGGGGCGGGGCCTTCCAGCATCCGATGGCCGCGATCACACCCCGGAAGGCCGAACGCCTGCGCGGCCTGGCGGAACGCTGGATCCAGGCCCACGGAGGAGCCCCGCCGGGAGGCGTCCGCATCGACCTGATCGGCGTCCTGCTGCCGCACCGTGGCGGCCCGTCCGTCGAGCACGCACGGGGGGTGGCCTGAATGGGATTCGCCCGCACATGCTCCGTGGCCCTGGTCGGTGTCGAGGGAGTCGTCGTCGAGGTCCAGGCCGACCTGGAACCCGGCGTCGCCGCCTTCACCCTGGTCGGCCTCCCGGACAAGAGCCTGACGGAAAGCCGCGACAGGGTCAGGGCGGCGGTGGTGAACTCGGGCGGCGAATGGCCGCAGAAGAAGCTCACCGTCGGACTCAGCCCCGCGTCGGTGCCCAAAGCCGGCTCCGGCTTCGATCTCGCCGTCGCCTGCGCGGTGCTCGGCGCCGCCGAACGGATCGACCCGCGCGTCCTCGCGGACATCGTCATGATCGGGGAGCTGGGCCTGGACGGCCGGGTCCGACCGGTCCGCGGCATCCTCCCGGCCGTCCTCGCCGCGGCCGACGCCGGCTACGAGCAGGTGGTCGTGCCCGAGTGCGCCGCCGCCGAGGCCTCGCTGGTCCCCGGCGTATCGGTGCTCGGCGTCCGCAGTCTGCGGCAGCTCATCGCGGTCCTCACCGAAGAGCCCGTCCTCGACGAGGAACCGGACGAGCAGGGGCGCCCCGACCCCCTGCTGGCCGGGCTGCGCATGCCCGGCACCGGCGCGGCCACCGGTATGCACAGCGTCGGCGCCGCTCAGCACGACCACGATCACGACCTGGCGGACGTCGTCGGCCAGACCTCGGCCCGCACGGCCGTGGAAGTGGCCGCCGCCGGAGGACACCACCTGTTCCTGGAGGGACCGCCCGGCGCGGGCAAGACCATGCTCGCCGAGCGGCTGCCCGCCGTCCTTCCCCGGCTCACCCGGGCGGAGTCGCTGGAGGTCACGGCGGTGCACTCGGTGGCTGGACTGCTGCCACCGGGCAAGCCGCTCATCGACGTCGCTCCTTACTGCGCCCCGCACCACTCGGCCACGATGCAGTCACTCGTCGGCGGAGGCCCCGGCATCGCCCGGCCCGGTGCGGTCTCCCTCGCCCACCGTGGCGTGCTGTTCCTGGACGAGGCGCCCGAGTTCCACAGCCAGACCCTCGACGCCCTGCGGCAGCCGCTGGAGTCCGGGCACGTGGTGATCGCACGCAGCGCGGGCGTCGTCCGGTTCCCGGCACGCTTTCTCATGGTGCTGGCGGCCAATCCCTGCCCCTGTGGACGCTTCTCGCAACGCGACTCCCTGTGCGAGTGCCCGCCGTCGGCGATCCGCCGCTACCAGTCCCGGCTCTCCGGCCCCCTGCTGGACCGGGTGGACCTACGGGTCGAGGTCGACCCGGTCACGCGCGCCCAGCTCACCCAGCCCGAGGCCCGGGGCGAGTCCACGGCGACCGTGGCCGAGCGGGTGCGACAGGCCCGCGACCGTACGGCGGCCCGCCTGGCCGGCACACCATGGCGCACCAACAGCGAAGTACCGGGGCGGGAACTGCGCAGCCGCCACCACCCCGTCGCCGGCGCCATGGACGAGGCCGAACGCAACCTTGAGCGGGGTGTCCTCACCGCCCGCGGGATCGACCGTGTCCTGCGCGTCGCCTGGACCGTCGCCGACCTCGTCGGGCACGACCGTCCGGACGCGACCGACGTCGCCCTGGCCCTGCAGCTGCGCACCGGAGTCCCCCGAGGGGTGCCGATGGCCATCGGGGCGCTGACATGACCACGGACGAGGACGCGGACGACGAGCTGCTCGGGCGGGTGTTTCTCTGTCGGGTCGTCGAGCCGGGGGACGAGGTGGGCGGGCGGTGGGTTCGGGAGTTCGGGGTGGGGCAGGTGGTGCGGCGGCTGAAGGAGGGCGTGCGGGCCCTGCCCGGGGTGAGTGACGTGCGGTGGGCCGGGCTGGTCGCGCGGGCCCGGCGGGCCGAACCGGAGCGGGATCTTGCCGTGGCGCGGGCCGCCGGGGCGCGGTTCGTGGGGCCCGACGACGCGGAGTGGCCCCGGCAGCTCGACGATCTCGGGGACGCCCGGCCCATCGGGCTGTGGGTGCGGGGCCGGCCCCGTCTGCGGATGTGGGCGCTCAGATCCGTGGCCGTCGTGGGGGCACGCGCCTGCACCGAGTACGGCACCCATATGGCCGCCACCCTCGCCGCAGGGCTCGCCGAGCGGGGCTGGGTCGTGGTCTCGGGCGGCGCGTACGGCGTCGACGGCGCCGCCCACCGGGGCGCCCTCGCCGCCCGCGGAGCCACCGCCGCCGTCCTGGCCTGCGGCGTCGACCGGCCCTACCCCCGCGGCCACGCCGCCCTGATCGGCCGGATCGCGGAACAGGGACTGGTGGTCGGAGAGCTGCCGCCGGGGGACCATCCGACGCCGAGCCGGTTCATCCAGCGCAACCGCGTCATCGCCGCACTGACCAGGGGCACCGTCGTCGTGGAGGCCGCCGCCCGCAGCGGCTCGCTGGCCACCGCGCGGGCCGCAGCGCGCCTCGGACGGTTCACCATGGGCGTGCCCGGCCCCGCCACCAGCGCTCTCTCCGCAGGCGTGCACGAACTGCTGTGCGGAGAGGCCACGCTGGTCACCGATGCCGCGGAAGTCGTGGAACTCGTGGGTGACATGGGTGAGCTGGCCCCGGCCCGCCGGGGCCCCGTCCTCCCACGTGACCTGCTGGAACCCGCCGCCCGGGCGGTCCTCGCCGCCCTGCCCGGCAACCGCGCGGCCCCCGTCGACGAGATCGCGCTCGGCGCGCCGACCACGCGGGACGAGGCGATCGCGAGGTTGTACGAACTCCGAGCACTTGGTTACGTCGAACGACACGGCGACGGCTGGAAGTTGACACGCCAGGCGGTGATGTCGGTCCGCACGGGTCGCGGTCCGTGTTGACCGAGCGTGTTCGGCCGTCCGGGGGAACCGCCGACGCCCTTGAAGTTTCCCGGAGTTGGCGTTCCGGCCGGTCACGCAGAGCGAGCCGTGGCAGGCGCGCGCGAGACCGGCTGGAGCGCCCCGCGCACGGGTGGCGCCTCGCTGTTCGCACACCGCGACAGCTCAGTCACGCTACGCTCACGAAGGCGGCCACACAGATCGCGCCAACTCGACACCAGACCGACAGCTCACCCAGGCAGCCCACCTCACCCCAGTCAGTCCCACCCCGCACACTTCGCAGCACTTCACGGCACTTCACGGCAGAACGGCACAAGGCGACGAATGCCCCAGCACACCTCCGGGTCCGACCGGGCGGCGATCCCCCCAGCCGCCCGCGACGGTGGCAGCGTGCGGCCGCCCGCTCCCTCGACGCTCGACGAGCTGTGGCGGTCGTACAAGGCGACGGGGGACGAGCGGCTGCGGGAGCAGCTGATCCTGCACTACTCGCCGCTCGTGAAATACGTGGCGGGGCGGGTGAGCGTCGGGCTGCCGCCCAATGTGGAGCAGGCCGACTTCGTCTCCTCGGGTGTCTTCGGGCTGATCGACGCGATCGAGAAGTTCGACATCGACCGGGAGATCAAGTTCGAGACGTACGCGATCACCCGGATCCGGGGCGCGATGATCGACGAGCTGCGGGCGCTGGACTGGATCCCACGGTCGGTGCGGCAGAAGGCGCGGAACGTGGAGCGGGCCTACGCCACCCTGGAGGCCCGGCTGCGGCGCACCCCGACCGAGGGCGAGGTCGCCGCGGAACTGGGCATGGAGGTCGATGAGCTGCATGCGGTGTTCAGCCAGCTGTCGCTGGCCAACGTGGTCGCGCTGGAGGAGCTGCTGCACGTCGGCAGCGAGGGCGGGGACCGGCTCAGCCTCATGGACACGCTGGAGGACACCGCCGCGGACAACCCGGTCGAGGTGGCCGAGGACCGGGAACTGCGGAGGTTTCTCGCCCGGGCGATCAACACGCTGCCCGAGCGGGAGAAGACCGTGGTCACGCTGTACTACTACGAAGGGCTCACCCTCGCCGAGATCGGCAATGTGCTCGGAGTCACCGAGAGCCGGGTCAGTCAGATCCACACCAAGTCGGTGCTGCAGCTGCGGGCCAAGCTGGCGAGCTTCGGGCGCTGACGCCGGCGGCGCGGTTGGTGCGAACCGGCGGCGCGGCGGTGAGAGGCTCCCGTTCGGGTGGCCTCCTCCGTAAAGTGGTTGACGTGCCAAGGATTCGAGCGGCCTCCGTGGCCGAGCACCGGTCGATGCAGCGAGCCGCCCTGCTGGACGCGGCTCGCTCTCTGCTGTCCGAGGGCGGGACCGAAGCGCTGACCTTTCCCGCGCTGGCCGAGCGGACGGGGCTGGCGCGGTCGTCCGTGTACGAGTACTTCCGGTCGCGGGCCGCCGTGGTCGAGGAGCTGTGCGAGGTCGACTTTCCGTTGTGGGCGGCGGAGGTGGCCGCCGCGATGGAGCGGGCCGAGTCCGCCGAGGGCAAGGTCGAGGCGTATGTACGGCAGCAGCTGGCGCTGGTCGGGGACCGGCGGCACCGGGCGGTCGTCGCCATCTCCGCGAGCGAGCTGGACGCCGGGGCCCGGGAGAAGATCCGGGCGGCGCACGGGGAGCTGGTCGCGATGATCGCGGAGGCGCTCGGGGAGATGGGGCACGAGCAGCCTCGGCTGGCCGCGATGCTGCTGCAGGGCGTTGTGGACGCGGCGGTCCGGCGCATCGAGCTCGGTGTCGCCGAGGATCCTTCCGTCGTGACGGACGCGGCCGTGGCCATGGTGCTGCACGGCGTGAAGGGCTGACCTCGGCCGCCGCTGCGAGGCTGCGCAGCTAGGACGGCAGGGGCACCTCCAGCACCGGCAGCAGTCTTGGTGGGCCCCGGTGCAGGAGCCAGGGCGGGAGGAGGGAGAGGGGGTTCAGGTAGGTCCCGCCTCTCCGCAAGCCCCAGTGGACGCACGTCGCCGTGCCGCAGTGGGAACCCGTCCGCTCCACCGTCCCCACGACGTCGCCGGGCCCCACTTCGTCTCCCTTCCGAACCGACGGAGTCACCGGTTCATACGTCGTACGAAGATCCGTGCCCGACAGGTCGACCGAGACCACCCCTCTCCCCGCCACCCGGCCCGCGAAGGTCACCCGGCCGGCCGCGACGGCACGGACGGGTGCACCGGCCGGCGCCGACAGGTCGACTCCCCGGTGGCCGGGGCCGTACACCGTCGCCGGGGGTTCCCAGCCCCGCAACACCAACGGGTGCACGCCCACGGGCCAGGTGCGGGCGACGGCCGGCACCGGGGACGCAGGGGTCGGGCCGGGCGCCGGGACAGGGCGATCCGCCCAGGCCGGCGGGGTGAGCACCGCCACCGTCAGGGCCGGCAGCAGAACCGCCCGCACAGACACGTATCGCATCGCTCGTCGCATGCGACAACCGTCCCGCATCCCCACCGGCCATGGCCGGAGTCTGTGGACAGCTGCCCGGTTGTGGACAGCGGCGTCACCCGGTGCCCCGGCGGTCCCGTACACTTCTTCTGGCGATCCGGGTCACCGGGTCGACTTCGCACGCCCCGACACGGCGGCCGGCAACGGTCCCTGTCAGCGCCCCTCGGTCCTTCGCGGCAAGGCGCATTGCGGGCGTCAGGCGCGGCCGCCGTCCGGCGGACGCGGCACAACCGAGAACAACAAGGAGAAACGGCCATGGCCGTCGTCACGATGCGGGAGCTGCTGGAGAGCGGCGTCCACTTCGGTCACCAGACCCGTCGCTGGAACCCGAAGATGAAGCGCTTCATCTTCACCGAGCGCAACGGCATCTACATCATCGACCTGCTCCAGTCGCTGTCGTACATCGACCGCGCCTACGAGTTCGTCAAGGAGACCGTCGCCCACGGCGGCACGGTCATGTTCGTCGGCACCAAGAAGCAGGCGCAGGAGGCCATCGCCGAGCAGGCCACCCGCGTCGGCATGCCCTACGTCAACCAGCGCTGGCTGGGCGGCATGCTCACCAACTTCTCGACCGTCTACAAGCGTCTGCAGCGCCTCAAGGAGCTGGAGCAGATCGACTTCGAGGACGTCGCCGCTTCGGGTCTGACCAAGAAGGAGCTTCTCGTGCTCTCGCGCGAGAAGGCCAAGCTGGAGAAGACCCTCGGTGGTATCCGCGAGATGCAGAAGGTGCCCAGCGCCGTCTGGATCGTGGACACCAAGAAGGAGCACATCGCCGTTGGTGAGGCCCGGAAGCTGAACATCCCGGTCGTCGCGATCCTCGACACCAACTGCGACCCCGACGAGGTCGACTACAAGATCCCGGGCAACGACGACGCGATCCGCTCCGTCACCCTGCTCACCCGTGTGATCGCCGACGCCGTCGCCGAGGGCCTCATCGCCCGTTCCGGCGTCGCCGCCGGTGAGAAGGGCGAGAAGGCCGCGGGCGAGCCGCTCGCCGAGTGGGAGCGCGACCTGCTCGAGGGTGAGAAGAAGGAGGAGGCGCCGGCTGCCGACGCCGCTCCGGCCGCCGAGGCCGCTCCGGCCGCCGAGGCCGCTCCGGCCGAGGAGAAGGCCGCCGAGGGCGAGCAGGCCTGACGCCGGTCCGTTCAGCGTTCGACGGCGGGGGCGGCACTGCATCCGGCAGCACCCCTGGCGCGGTGAAGTCCGCCCCCGCTGTTCACCCGTAGGTCGGCACGACGTACGCGCTCCGCGGCTACATGTGGAACGCACACCGTGCGGATCTCAAGATCTCCAGACTTCGAGAAAGACTCACAGACTCATGGCGAACTACACCGCCGCCGACGTCAAGAAGCTCCGTGAGCTCACCGGCGCCGGCATGATGGACTGCAAGAAGGCGCTGGACGAGGCCGAGGGCAACGTCGAGAAGGCCGTCGAGGCGCTGCGCATCAAGGGCCAGAAGGGCGTCGCCAAGCGCGAGGGCCGCTCCGCCGAGAACGGCGCCGTCGTCTCCATCATCGCCGACGACAACTCCTCCGGCGTTCTGGTCGAGCTGAAGTGCGAGACGGACTTCGTCGCCAAGGGCGAGAAGTTCCAGGCCGTGGCCAAGGCCATCGCCGAGCACGTCGCCAAGACCTCCCCGGCCGACCTGGAGGCCCTGCTCGCCTCCGAGATCGAGGCCGGCAAGACCGTCCAGGCGTTCGTGGACGAGGCCAACGCCAACCTCGGCGAGAAGATCGTCCTGGACCGCTTCGCGCAGTTCTCCGACGGTTTCGTGCTCGCCTACATGCACCGCACCATGCCCGACCTGCCCCCGCAGATCGGTGTCCTGGTCGAGCTGGACAAGCCGAACGCCGAGGTCGCCAAGGGCGTCGCCCAGCACATCGCCGCCTTCGCGCCGAAGTACCTGTCCAAGGACGAGGTCCCGGCCGACGTCGTCGAGTCCGAGCGTCGTATCGCCGAGGAGACCACCCGCGCCGAGGGCAAGCCCGAGGCCGCGATCGCCAAGATCGTCGAGGGTCGCCTCAACGGCTTCTTCAAGGACGCCACGCTGCTCGGCCAGCCGTACGCGCTCGACAACAAGAAGTCGGTCCAGAAGGTGCTGGACGAGGCCGGTGTCACCCTGAAGCGCTTCTCGCGCATCAAGGTCGGCATCTGAGTCCGTACCGCGATCGACGCACGACCCACGGGGAGATTCCGGGAACAATCCCGGGAGGAATCCCGATAGGGTCGTAAGCAGTCGTCCGCGCACACCGCCACACCCCGGCGTGGGGCGGACGGCAGCAGATCTGACGAGGAGGCCATTGCCGCGCATGGGAGCGAAAAGCGACCCCACCGGCAATGGTCTTCTTCGTATGTGCAACACGTGAAAGAGGCGGGATCCCCATGACCACCAAGGCCCAGAAGAGCGACGACGGCAAAGTACGCGGCCGGTTTCTGCTGAAGCTGTCCGGAGAGGCCTTCTCCGGTGGCGGGGGCCTGGGCGTGGACCCGGACGTGGTGCACAAGATCGCCCGCGAGGTCGCGGCCGTCGTCCGGGACGGCGCCGAGATCGCGGTCGTCATCGGAGGCGGCAACTTCTTCCGCGGCGCCGAACTCCAGCAGCGCGGCATGGACCGCGCCCGCTCCGACTACATGGGCATGCTCGGCACCGTGATGAACTGCCTCGCCCTCCAGGACTTCCTGGAGAAGGAGGGCATCGACAGCCGGGTGCAGACCGCCATCACCATGGGCCAGGTCGCCGAGCCGTACATCCCGCTGCGCGCCGTGCGCCACCTGGAGAAGGGCCGCGTGGTCATCTTCGGCGCCGGTATGGGCATGCCGTACTTCTCCACCGACACCACTGCCGCCCAGCGCGCCCTGGAGATCGACGCCGAGGCGCTGCTCATGGGCAAGAACGGCGTGGACGGGGTCTACGACTCGGACCCCAAGACCAACCCGGACGCCGTCAAGTTCGACGCCCTCGGCTACGGCGAGGTCATCACCCGCGACCTCAAGGTCGCCGACGCCACCGCCATCACGCTGTGCCGCGACAACAAGCTTCCGATCCTCGTCTTCGAGCTTCTCGCGGAGGGCAATATCGCCCGCGCCGTCAAGGGTGAGAAGATCGGCACGCTGGTGGGTGACCAGGGCAGCCGGGACTGACCCGGCAGCAACCCGGCCGGTGGCGCGCGGCCCCGTAAGGGGACCGGACCCCGGCCGGGGGATGGACAATGTCCTGCCGGTCGGGAACCGTGCAGGAAGAAGACGCGACGCAGCCGGCCGCCGACCGACTTCAGGAACCGCAGCCGGGCCTTACTCAAGACACGCAGGAGCAAGTGGTGATCGAAGAGACCCTCCTCGAGGCCGAGGAGAAGATGGAGAAGGCCGTCGTGGTCGCCAAGGAGGACTTCGCCGCGATCCGCACCGGCCGTGCGCACCCGGCGATGTTCAACAAGATCGTGGCCGACTACTACGGTGCCCCGACGCCGATCAACCAGCTGGCCTCGTTCTCCGTGCCGGAGCCGCGCATGGCGGTCGTGACCCCGTTCGACAAGAGCGCGCTGCGCAACATCGAGCAGGCGATCCGCGACTCCGACCTGGGCGTCAACCCCAGCAACGACGGCAACATCATCCGGGTGGTGTTCCCCGAGCTGACCGAGGAGCGCCGCCGCGAGTACATCAAGGTCGCCAAGGGCAAGGGCGAGGACGCGAAGGTCTCGATCCGCTCCGTGCGCCGCAAGGCCAAGGACGCCATCGACAAGCTGATCAAGGACGGCGAGGTCGGCGAGGACGAGGGCCGCCGTGCGGAGAAGGAGCTGGACGACACCACGGCGAAGTACGTCGCCCAGGTGGACGAGCTCCTCAAGCACAAGGAAGCGGAGCTGCTCGAAGTCTGATGAGCGACTCTTCCTGGGGGGCGCCGCCACCGGCGGGGCAGGCCCGCTACTGGGGGCCCACCGCGGGTGGGCCTGTCCAGGGGGCCGCCCCGGCGGGTCCCGCGTACGATGCGCCTGAGGCGCAGCACACTCGCCCCATGCCCATCGTGCCCGACGAATCCGCCCAGGGCGGAGCCGACGACCGGGGGGCCGCTCGGGTGAGCGGCTCCTTGTTCCAGGACGAGTTCCGCTCCGAGCCCGCGTCGACCCGGACAGTCCCGGCCGAGAACCAGAATCCGGAGCCCATGCCCGACGCCCACCAGCCGGCGCCAGCGCCGCAGAAGAAGAGCGCGGGCCGTGACCTGAGCGCGGCCATAGGGGTCGGCGTCGGGCTCGGTGTGGTCATCGTCGCCTCCCTGTTCGTCTGGAAGGCCGTGTTCGTCGGTGTCATCGCGGTCGCCGTGGTCGTCGGCCTGTGGGAGCTGACCAGCAGGCTGCGGGAACGCAAGGGCATCAAGGCGCCGTTGGCGCCGCTCGCGGTCGGCGGTGCGGCGATGGTCGTCGCCGGGTACGTCCGCGGCGCCGAGAGCGCTTGGGTCGCCATGGCCCTCACGGCCCTGGCGGTCCTGGTCTGGCGCATGACGGAGTCGCCGGAGGGCTATCTCAAGGACGTCACGGCGGGCGTCTTCGCGGCCTTCTACGTGCCGTTCCTGGCCACGTTCGTCGCCATGATGCTGACGGCGAAGGACGGGCCGTGGCGCGTCCTGGTCTTCCTCCTCCTCACGGTCGTCAGCGACACCGGCGCGTACGCGGTCGGCTGGCGGTTCGGCAGGAACAAGCTGGCCCCGCGCATCAGCCCCGGCAAGACCCGCGAGGGCCTGCTCGGCGCGGTGCTGTTCGCGATGGTGGCGGGCGCCCTGTGCATGCAGTTCCTGATCGACCACGGCACCTGGTGGCAGGGCCTGCTGCTGGGCCTCGCGGTGGCGGCCAGCGCCACGCTGGGCGACCTCGGCGAGTCCATGATCAAGCGGGATCTGGGGATCAAGGACATGGGCACCCTGCTCCCGGGCCACGGCGGCATCATGGACCGCCTCGACTCACTCCTGCCGACGGCCCCTGTGGTGTGGCTGCTGCTGGTGCTCTTCGTCGGCTCCGCATGAGTCGTCCGCATGAGTCGTGAGTCCCGCGCCGTACGGCTCACGGGCCCCCGTCCTGGTACAGGGCGGGGGCCCGTCGCGTACGGCAGGTTCCTCAGCCTCTCAGGCCGACGGCGTGGCGCGGATGGCGGCGATGTCGAACTGGAGGCGGACCTTGTCGCTCACCATGGAGCCGCCCTGGGCCAGCCTGGCGTCGTAGGACAGGCCCCAGTCGGAGCGGTTGACGGTGGTGGTGCCGTCGAAGCCGACCCGCTCGTCACCGAACGCGTCGGTCACATGGCCGATGTACGTGAGCTCCAGGTCGACCGGGCGGGTGGTGCCCTTGATGGTGAGGTCGCCGGTCATGAGGTAGACGTCCTTGCCGGCGAGCCGCACGGCGGTGCTCGTGAAGGTCATCCGCGGGTACGTCGCCGAGTCCAGGAACTGGCGGCCGACCACATGGGCGTCGCGCTGCTCGACACCGGTGTCGACGCTGGCGGTGTACAGCACGATGTCGGCCCGGGAGCGGGCAGGGTCGCGTCCGTCGAAGTACAGCCGGCTCTCGTACTCCGCGAACGAGCCCCGCACCGTCGTCACCATCGCGTGCCGCACGGAGAACCCGATCCTGCTGTGCGCCGGATCGATCAGCCACTCGCCGGTGAGACCCGCCAGCTCGGGATCGGGCAGTACGGCGGTGGCTCTGGCCACCGGGGCCGCGCTCGTCACGGGGGTGGGGGACGGCTGCGCGCGCCGCTGGAAGGAGTTGCGGCCGAATAGGTTCATGGCCCATGTGGTTACGGCAGGCCGCGGGGCGGGGACAAGGACCGACCAGGAAACCCGACCGTTCGTCGGCAGAACTTCACAGCTCACCGCCCGCACCCGGACCGTCACACACGCACAGCCGATCAGCCGGCAAGTACCGGACGATGTGACCGAAGCGTACGAACGGCGCGGGCGGGAGGCGGGGAGGCGACGGCCTGCGATCAGGCTTTTTCGACGGCATTCACAAGCGGTCAGAGTACGATGAAGAGGCGGTAAACCTTCCGTAGCCACTCCTCCTATCGGATGCAATGCCTTCGGGAGGCGCAGGCCGCAGGGAGCAAGGCATGATCCATTCAGCCGATATCCGCGAGTGGCGCAACCGGGACGTGATCGATCCCAAGGGACGCAAGATCGGAGCCCTGGAAGCGGTCTACGTGGACACCACCACCGACGCGCCGACCATGGCCACTGTCCGTACCGGCCTGCCGACTCGGCACCGACTGGTCTTCGTGCCCCTCGACGAAGCAACGCTGGGCCCCGGGTACGTAAAGGTGGCGCACGGGAGAGGGCTGGTGAGGAAGGCTCCGTCCATAGGCATGGATGACGTCCTGCCGGTCGAGCGGGAAGAAGAGGTCTTCAAACACTACGAGAGGCCTTACGAGCGCGGTAAGGGGCGCCGCCTCGCACGCCGCTGACCGGCCTCCCTCCCAAGAGTGCCGAAGCCCGACCAAATCGCTGGTCACAGCGGCGACTCATCGCCCGCAGCAGAGGCTGAGGATGTGCTCACCATGGCGCTTTTCCTGTTCCTGATCCTCGTGGCCGTCGTCCTGGGACTCATCGGTACGGTGGCGGCGGGGCTGTCCTACCTCCTGATCATCGGCATCGTGGTCTTCGTGGCGGACCTGGTCCTGTTCGGTGTGCGCTGGTCCCGGCGCTCTCATCGACACTTCGTCCGGTGAGGGCATACGTGACCGTCTTGCGCCCGATCCGGCGTGCCGCCCGCTCCGAACGCCGAAGGCCCGGGCAAGAGGTTGTTCCCCTCTCCCCGGGCCTCCAGCCGTTCCCCGGACGGGTTCAAGCCTGCGGCAGCGCGCTCAGCGCTTGAAGGAGCCCTTGGCCTGTTCCTTCGCGCCCCGCATCCTGCCTCGTGCTTCGAGAGCGGCTCCCTTCGCCGCGAGGGTTTCTTTGTGCATCGCGTGGGCCGCCGTCCGCACGGTCTTTCCGACGATCTGTTCGGCCTTTGCCTTGGCCCGTTCTCCGGCGCTCATCTCGGTACCTCCGTGGATCTCACTGGCCGTGTGCCCCTTGAGGCAAGAGGTGAAGCCACCTTGTGGGACGTGTTGGTAAGGGAGCTCGGTGTGTGGGTCGACGGCGTACGGGATGGGCGCTGGGGTCAGTGGTGGGTTTAGGGGGTATGCGCCATGGTCGGCCTCAGCTCTTTGCCCCGATCGGTCTCATCCTGTACGAGGAGGGACAGCAGGGAGGCTACGGAGAGGCCGGCTTCTGCCGGATGGCGCAGCACCTTGTCGGGCTCGATGCGGTAGGTGTTCGTGCGCCCGTCCCGAGTGTGGGAGAGGTAACCGTCCTGCTCAAGATCGGAGATGATGCGCTGGACGGCGCGCTCCGTGAGCCGGCAGCGGGCGGCGATGTCGCGGATACGGACGTTCGGGTTGTCGGCGATGGCCGCCAGTACGCGCGCGTGGTTGGTGATGAACGTCCATCCGCTGTGAGGTTCGGGCACTCCAACCATGCCCAGCATTTTAGGGGACCCTCATTGACGAAGCCAGATACATGACATACTTTTCCGGTAACTGATGGCGTGCTCCGCGCTGCGCGCAGCGGTAAGGGGCGTCGAAGGTGTCCTGAAATGAGGCCGTCATGCCAAAGCTCATGAGTAGCGCTGGTGCCATGGAGGGGTCGGGCCACGTCGGCGGGCCCGGACCAGTGGCTGCGTTGCACCAGTACGAATGCGGCGGCGCCTGGGTGATCGCCGCTCACGGCTCCTATGACATCCACTCGATCCCGCCTCTGGCGGAGGCACTGAACGCCGCTGTCAGGAAGCATGCGAAGGTGGTCCTGGACGCCTCGGGGGTCGACTTCGCGGACTCGTCGTTCCTCAACCTGTTGATCCGTGCCCACCAGACGGGCACCGTGCGCGTGGCAGCGCCGCCAAGGCAGCTTCAGCGCCTGTTTGTGATCACCGGAGCCGACGCCGTGCTGGAGATACGAGAGACCGTGGACGACGCCGCCCTCTCCTGATCCAGCCGTCACCGAAGAGCCGGACCTGCGCCGACTGCTGTAAGCACGTAGACAGTCGACCGATCCCTGCTTTCATGTCATTTCTGCACTCCCACTTGTAGAGGACTGCCCCTGCCGGCTGACACCACTGCCTGACACCAACAGGTGCGGACGCGAGCGGTCGGTTTCAAAGCCTTGGCCTGTACGGGCGCCGGCCACGGCATCGGCCGGCGCCCGTCGCCTTGACTCGGTCGTTGAGCAACAGCCCCAGGTCACCCAATTGGATCTGCGACACTGGTACAGCCATGCCTAAGCCCGGAGAACTCACTTTCGTCGCCCCCCGCGGAGCCAAGAAGCCGCCGCGGCATCTCGCCGACCTCACGCCCGCCGAGCGCAAGGACGCCGTGGCCGAGATCGGTGAGAAGCCGTTCCGTGCCAAGCAGCTCTCGCAGCACTACTTCGCGCGGTACGCGCACGATCCGGAGCAGTGGACCGACATCCCCGCCGGGGCGCGCGCCAAGCTCCAGGAAGCACTGTTCCCCGAGCTGATGACCGTCGTCCGGCATCTGTCGACCGACCAGGGAACCACACGCAAGACGCTGTGGCGGTTGTTCGACGGGACCCTCGTCGAGTCCGTGCTGATGCGGTATCCGGACCGGGTCACCATGTGCATCAGCTCGCAGGCGGGCTGCGGCATGAACTGTCCGTTCTGTGCCACCGGGCAGGCGGGGCTGGACCGGAACCTGTCCACGGCCGAGATCGTCCACCAGATCGTCGACGGGATGCGGGCGCTCAGGGACGGCGAGGTGCCGGGCGGCCCGGCCCGGCTGTCCAACATCGTCTTCATGGGCATGGGCGAGCCGCTCGCCAACTACAAGCGGGTCGTGGGTGCCATCCGGGCGCTGACCGATCCCGCCCCGGACGGGCTGGGGCTGTCGCAGCGCGGGATCACCGTGTCCACCGTCGGGCTCGTGCCGGCCATCCACCGGTTCGCCGACGAGGGCTTCAAGTGCCGGCTCGCGATCTCCCTGCACGCCCCCGACGACGAGCTGCGTGACACCCTCGTCCCCGTGAACACGCGGTGGAAGGTGCGCGAGGTGCTGGACGCCGGGTTCGAGTACGTGGAGAAGAGCGGGCGCCGGCTGTCCATCGAGTACGCCCTCATCCGGGACATCAACGACCAGGCGTGGCGCGGTGACCGGCTCGGGCGGCTGCTCAAGGGCAAGCCCGTGCACGTCAATCTCATTCCGCTGAACCCGACGCCGGGGTCGAAGTGGACCGCCTCCCGGCCGGAGGACGAGAAGGCCTTCGTCGAGGCCATCGCCGCTCATGGTGTGCCGGTGACGATCCGGGACACCCGGGGCCAGGAGATCGACGGAGCCTGTGGTCAGCTGGCGGCCACCGAGCGGTAATCTGGCCGGGTCCACACATCTTCATATTCCGACAGGGGAGCGCCACAGCGCTGAGAGTGCGGCGGACAGGGCCGCAGACCCTCTGAACCTCGCCCAGGTCATTCTGGGTAGGGAGTTCGGTCATCACTCAAGCTGTTGCGCCCTGCCCGGGTCTTCCTCGCGAAGCCCGGGCAGGGCCGCGTCTCTTCCTGGCCAACCCCAGGAGGACATCCAGTGCAGAACAAGACCTTCGTGGCCGTGGCGGTCGGGCTCGGCCTGATCAGCCTGTCCGCGTGCGGTTCCGGCGAGGGCACGTCGTCCGCGGACTCCACGTCCGTGACCCTCGTCAGCCACGACTCGTGGGCCGTGTCCAAGAACGTGCTCCAGGACTTCGAGAAGAAGACCGGGTACAAGGTCCACGTGCTCAAGGACGGCGACGCCGGGCAGGCCGTCAACAAGGCCGTCCTGACCAAGGACAACCCGCAGGGCGACGTCTTCTTCGGCGTCGACAACACGCTGCTGTCCCGGGCCCTGGACAACGGCCTCTTCCAGCCGTACACCGCCAAGGGCCTCGACAAGGTCGGCGCCGCCTACCAACTCGACCAGGCCAAGCACCGGGTCACGCCCGTCGACTACGGCGACATCTGCGTCAACTACGACAAGAAGTACTTCGCAGACCACCACCTCACCCCGCCGCAGTCCTTCGCCGACCTGACGAAGCCGGCGTACAAGGACCTCCTCGTCACCGAGAACGCCGCCACCTCCTCGCCCGGCCTCGGCTTCCTGCTCGGCAGCGCCGCCCGGTTCGGGGACAACGGCTGGCCGGACTACTGGAAGAAGCTGAAGGCCAACGGCGTCAAGGTCGTCGACGGCTGGGAGCAGGCCTACTACCAGGAGTTCTCGGGATCGTCCGAGGGCAAGAAGGCCGGCGGCGACCGGCCGCTGGTGGTGACGTACGCCTCCTCCCCGCCCGCCGAGGTGATCTACGCCAAGAAGCGGCCCAGCACCGCCCCGACCGGCGTGGCGTACGGCACCTGCTTCCGGCAGATCGAGTTCGCCGGACTGCTCGGCAACGCCAAGAACCCCAAGGGCGCCAAGGCGTTCATCGACTTCCTGGTCTCCAAGGAGTTCCAGGAGGACATGCCGCTGAACATGTACGTCTACCCGGTGGTGCAGGGGGCGAAGGTCCCCGCCGAGTTCACCGAGTACGGCAAGGCCGCCCAGCATCCCGAGACCATGGCCCCCGGCAAGATCGCCGCCAACCGTGACCAGTGGGTCAAGTCGTGGACCTCGCTCGTACTGAAGTAGCCCCTCGGAAGGACCGCGCGGGGAGCGCGGCGCGGCTCGGGCTCATGGCCCTGCCCGTCGCGTTCTTCGCGCTGTTCTTCGCCTGGCCCGTGGCCGCGATCGTCGCGCGCGGGCTGAAGGTGGACGGCGCCTGGCAGTTCGGGCGGCTCACGGACGTGGTCATGCGGCCGGACATCCGGCACGTGCTGTGGTTCACCACCTGGCAGGCGCTGGCCTCCACCGCGCTCACACTGCTGCTCGCGCTGCCCGCCGCCCATGTCTTCGCCCGTTTCGACTTCCCGGGCAAGCAGCTGCTGCGGGCCGTGGTCACCGTGCCGTTCGTGCTGCCGACCGTCGTCGCCGGCAGCGCGTTCCTGGCCCTCGTCGGGCACGGCGGGCTGCTGGACGAGCTGTGGGGCGTACGGCTGGACACCACGGTGTGGGCGATCCTGCTGGCCCACGTCTTCTTCAACTACGCGGTCGTCGTACGGACCGTCGGCGGCCTGTGGTCCCAGCTCGACCCCCGGCAGGAGGAGGCCGCCCGGATGCTGGGCGCCTCCCCGTGGCACGCCTGGCGGAAGGTGACGCTGCCCGCCCTCGCGCCCGCCGTGGCCGCCGCCGCGCTGATGGTGTTCCTGTTCACCTTCACCTCCTTCGGTGTCGTCCAGATCCTCGGCGGTCCCACCTTCTCCACCCTCGAAGTGGAGATCTACCGGCAGACCTCCGAGGTCTTCGACCTCGCCACGGCCGCCGTCCTCACGCTCGTCCAGTTCGCCGCCGTCGGCGCGATCCTCGCCGTGCACGCCTGGACGGTACGGCGCCGGGAGGCCGCCCTGCGGCTCGTCGACCCGAGGGCGACCGCCCGCCGGCCGCGCGGCGCCGGGCAGTGGGCCCTGCTCGCCGGCGTCCTCGCGACCATCGCGCTGCTCCTCGTCCTGCCGCTCGCCGTGCTCGTCCGCCGTTCCCTCGACGCGCCCGGCTTCGGCTACTACCGGGCGCTCGCGCACTCCGACGGCGGTACGTTCCTGGTGGCGCCGGTGCACGCGGTGTGGACCTCGCTGCAGTACGCGGTCGCCGCCACCGCCGTCGCCGTCCTGATCGGAGGTCTCGCCGCCGCCGCGCTGGCCCGCCGGGACGCCGGACGACTGGTGCGGGGCTTCGACGCGCTGCTGATGCTGCCGCTCGGCGTGTCCGCCGTGACCGTGGGCTTCGGTTTCCTGATCGCTCTCGACAAGCCGCCGCTGGACCTCAGACAGTCCTGGATGCTCGTCCCGCTCGCCCAGGCGCTGGTCGGCGCCCCCTTCGTCGTACGGACGATGCTGCCGGTGCTGCGCGCGGTCGACGCACGGCTGAGGGAGGCCGCCGCCGTGCTCGGCGCCTCGCCCTGGCGGGTGTGGCGGGAGGTGGACCTGCCGCTGGTGCGACGGGCACTGCTGGTCGCGGCCGGGTTCGCGTTCGCCGTCTCGCTGGGCGAGTTCGGGGCGACCGTGTTCATCGCCCGGCCCGACAACCCGACCCTCCCGGTCGCCGTGGCCCGGCTGCTCAGCCGCCCCGGGGACCTCAACTACGGCCAGGCGATGGCCCTTTCGACCATTCTGATGGTGGTGTGCGCCGCCGCGCTGCTGGTCCTGGAGCGGCTGCGCACCGACCGGACGGGAGAGTTCTAGATGCTGCCGGCCCGACGGGGGAGTTCTCGATGCTGCTGAGCCTCGACGCCGCGACCGTGCGCTTCGGCGGGCGGGCCGTGCTCGACGCGGTCGGCCTCGACGTCGCCGAGCACGAGGTGGTGTGCGTGCTCGGGCCCAGCGGGAGCGGGAAGTCCACGCTGCTGCGGGTGGTGGCCGGGCTGCAACCCCTGTCCGGCGGAAGGGTGTTGCTCGACGGCCGTGACCAGTCGGGCGTGCCCGCGCACAAACGCGGTGTCGGTCTGATGTTCCAGGACCACCAGCTCTTCCCGCAGCGGGACGTCGGCGCGAACGTGGCGTTCGGGCTGCGGATGCACGGCGTGGCCAGGAGTGAACGCGACGCCGAGGTCGGGCAGTTGCTGGAGCTGGTCGGGCTGCCGGGAGCCGCCCGGCGGGCCGTGGCCTCGCTGTCCGGCGGCGAGCAGCAGCGTGTGGCCCTCGCCCGGGCGCTCGCGCCGCGGCCCCGGCTGCTCATGCTCGACGAGCCGCTCGGCCAGCTCGACCGCTCGCTCAGGGAACGGCTGGTGGTCGAACTGCGCGAGCTGTTCGGCCGGCTGGGCACCACCGTGCTCGCGGTGACCCACGACCAGGGTGAGGCGTTCGCGCTGGCCGACCGGGTGGTGGTGATGCGGGACGGGCGGATCGCGCAGTCCGGTACGCCGCTTGAGGTGTGGCAGCGGCCCGCCGACGCGTTCGTCGCCCGCTTCCTCGGCTTCGACAACGTGGTCCCGGCGACCGTCGCGGGGACGGCCGCCGACAGCCCCTGGGGCAAGCTGCCGGTACCCGAGGGCTCTCCCCAGGGCGCCCACAGCGTACTGGTGCGGCCCGCCGGGGTACGGCTCGTGGCCGCCCACACCGGCCTGCCGTGCACGGTGACCGCCCGCACCTTCAAGGGCACCCATGTGGCCGTCCAGCTCCAGCCCGAGGACGGGCCGCGCCTGGAGGCGGCCTGCGCGCTGCGGGAGGCGCCGGAGGCCGGGGACGGGGTCGGCGTGGAGTTCGACGCGGCCGAAATCGTCGTGCTCGGCTGATCAACGGGCCCCTTGGGGGCCGTGCCGACCTGCCCCGACTGGTCGCTGGGAGACCTCGTACGGCATGTGGGAGGCGCCCGGCGGTGGGTGGAGACCCCGGTGCGCACCCGGACCAGGAGAGCGTCCCCCGCGACCAGGTGAGCTGGTCGTCGCGACGCTGCGCGAGGCCGGTCCGGACTCCGCGCCGGCCCGGCGCTGAACGCCGAGTGGCTGGTGGAGTTCGGCCCGGACGGTGTGCGCCGGCGCGGCCATGGGAAGGCCACGGTCGCCCTGCGCGGCCCGCTCACCTCCGTGCTGCCGGCCTTCTGTCGCCGGCTGCCGCGGGACGGCCCCGGCCTCGAAGTCCTCGGTGAGCGGGAGGCGCTGGAGTTCTGGCTGGAGCGGGCGACTTCGGCTGAGGCGGGCGGAAGAACGACCGCGGCCCGTCCCCTGGGGATAGGAGGACGGGCCGCGGCGGTGTACGGAGGGCGGGGCGTCAGCCGTTGCCGCGCGTCCCACGACGGCGCATGCCGAAGAAGACCGCGCCGCCGCCGACGACGACCAGCGCGCCCGCGATACCGGCGATCAGGCCGGTGTTGGAGCCGGCGCCGGTCTCGGCGAGGTTCGAGTTACCGGCCGCCGGGGACGGCGCGTTGCTCGGCGCGGCCGCCGGGGCGGAGCTGGACGCGGAGGCCGACGGAGTGGGGGTCGCCGACTCGGCCGGGGCGGACTTCGACGGCTTCGGTTTCGGCTTCGGCTTGGCTGTAGGGGTGGGGGTGCTGCTCTCGGTCTTGCAGGCGGTGGACGGGGCCAGCAGGTCGGGCTGGATGTCCTCGTCGACGAGGTTGGCCGCCTTGATGTGGACGCGGTAGGTCGCGTTCGGCTTCCAGTCCTCCGGGAAGCTGACCGGAGTGCCCTGCGCCGAGCCCTTGACCTCCTCCTTGCCCACCTGGGTCTCGACGCCGCCGTTGCTCTTGAGGAACACCGAGATGGTGGCGGGGGTACGGGCGGCGTCACTGTCGGTGACGACGATGACGCCCTTTTCGCCGTCGCACTTGGCTTCGGCCTTGAAGTCACGGATGGTGCACGCGAGCGCGGAGCTGGACAGACCCAGCACCACGGCGGCCGAGGCGGAGGCGACACCCAGAATGCGCACGGAACGGCGTGCACTGCGGCGAGTTATGGACACGTTTGTCCTTTACAGGTGCATAACTGCGGGGGGCTGTGGGGGCGTTGGAGCTACGGATGAGGTGAGGCCCCATCACCCCCAGGAGGCTCACAGGTCTATAAGCGCTCCGTAAGCAGTGTCAATGCATATGCCGCCCAGGGCAGTTGGCTTTACCTGCTTATTAACTGCCGTTACGTTTGATCCCGGTTCAGTCCTGACGCTCGACCGCGGCCGGGTCCATCCACATGACCTCCCAGGTGTGGCCGTCGAGGTCGTCGAAGGCGCGGCCGTACATGAAGCCGTGGTCCTGGGTCGGGCCGCTCGCCGTGCCGCCCGCCGCGATCGCCCTGTCGACCAGCTCGTCGACCTTCTCGCGGCTCTCGGCGCTCAGACAGACCAGCACCTCGCTGGTGGTGGTCGCGTCGGCGATCTCCTTCTTGGTGAAGGTCGCGTAGAACGGCTTGGTGAGCAGCATCGCGAAGATCGTGTCGCTGATCACCACGGAGGCGGCGTTCTCGTCGCTGAACTGCGGGTTGATCGTGTAGCCGAGCTCCGTGAAGAACTTCTTCGAGGCGTCGAGGTCGTTCACGGGCAGGTTGACGAAGATCATCTGCTGGTACATGGGGTTCTCGCTTCCGTGGTTCGCCTTGGGTACAGCGTGTTCGGCGGGGTAGACCCCGGGCCCCGGGAGAACTCATCGGTCGCAGGAGATTTTTTTCGGCGGGCCGCTCAGCGGGTCACGGGGAGCGCCGTCAGGGCGGCCACGCCGAGGGTCAGCGGGCCGAAGAACGCGAGCAGGGCCGCCGCGCGGAGGGCCGCGGCCGTACGCAGCATCGAGGCCGGAGCGCCGAGGCGGAGGAGCGCGGCGGTCGTGCCGGCCCGGCACTGGCGGGTCTCCACGGCCGCGGTGAGGAGGGTGGCGACCGTGCAGCCGGCGACGAGCAGGGTGCCGAAGGTGGTCAGGGGGCCGAACGCCGGTGCCGAGCCGGCGTACGGGGTGGTCCTGGCGAGGCCGGCGGAGGCGACCGCGCAGACGACGCCCAGGGGCCGGCCGATGCGGGTGGCCTCCGTCATGAGGACCCGGCCGGCGAGGAGGCGGAGGGCGCCGGGACGGGTGGACTGCAGGAGGCGACCGCACAGGTGGGTGAGGCCGGGAGCGGCAAGGACGAGGCCGGTCGTGGTGAGGAGCCAGCCGGTGAGTACGGCGAGGGCGGACCGGTCTGCGTATGCCTGGGCTGTCAGGCCGGTGGCGAGGAGGGCGACGCCCCAGGGAAAGCCGACGGGGGCGTCCGTGGGCGGGTGTTCGCCGAGGTCGGCCCAGTCCGCGTCCGGGGTCCGCGGTTCGGGGCCGGCCACGCTGCCCGGCGCTGTGCCGTTGCCGCCCTGCTGCGGGCCGGGAGCCGCCCCGGCGGCACGACTGCCCGCGGGATGCGGAAGGGCCTGTGCGCCGTCGTCGGCTGTGCCGGTGACGCCGTGGTGCGCGGTGTGCGGATGGGGCTGCGCGAGGTGGTCGGCTGTCGTGGTGGTGTCGTTGTCCGTGGGGTGCGGAGGGGGTTGTGCGCTGTGGTCGGCGGTGCCGGTGGTGTGGTTGCTCGTGGGGTGCGGATGGGGTTGTGTGCCGTGGCCGGCCGTGCCGGTGACGCTGTGGTGCGTGGGATGCCGCTGCGGCTGTGTGCTGTGGTCGGCTGCTGTGGTGGCGTGGTTGTCCGCGGGGTGCCGGTGCGGTTGTGTGCCGGCGTCGGCTGGTTCGTGCTCGTCCCGGCCGCGCGGGGCGCGGGCGCCATCGGCCCCCGGCAGCAACCGCGCCCCGAACCGTGCGTACGTGCCGAATGTCTCCCGGGCCATCGAGCCGTACGCCCCGAAGCGGCCGTACCTGTGGTGGGCCGGGGTGGTGGGGTGCGGGTCCTTGGGGCGCAGGGCCAGGGCCACCGTTGCCGAGGCGAGGGCGGGGGGCAGGGTCAGCAGGGTCAGGGTCGCCGGGGCGGGGAGGGGCTGGTCCGCTGCCAGGACGTCCGCCGCCGCACCGTCGAAGGGCATGCCCGTCAGGTCGCCGCGCAGGTGCAGGAAGACCAGCAGCGCCAGCACCGAGCCCAGGGCGCAGGACAGCGCCGTCGTCAGCGCGGAGACGGCCATCAGGTGTGCCGGGCCGAGGCCCACGGCGGACAGGCCGGGGCGTGGCCGGGTGCCGGGGTCGGTGCGGGCGACGGCGAGCGCGAGGTACACCGTGGCGGCGAGCGGCACCGTGCACCAGGCCAGGCGCAGCGTGGCGGCGCCCGCCGACTCGGGGTGGTGCAGGGCGTAGCCGAGGCAGGACAGGAGCAGGAAACCGGTGCCCGCCGAGGCCGCGGCCACCAGCAGGCGGCGCAGCTGGACGGCGGGACGTCCCGCACGGGTCAGACGGAGAGCGACCACGCGGCGCGCCCTTCCGTGTCGGGTGCCTCCGGCAGGTGTACGGTGCGCACGCTCCGGCCGTCCAGCAGGCCCACGGCGCGGTCGGCGAGGGCGGCGGTCTCGGGGTCGTGCGTGGCGAGGACCACGGTGATGCCGTGCGAGCGGGCGGCCGTGATGAGGGTGCGCAGGACCTGGATGCGGTCGGAGCGGTGCAGCGGCGCGGTCGGCTCGTCGGCGAAGAGGATCATGGGGGCCGCGGCCAGCGCCCGGGCGATCGACACCCGCTGGCGTTCGGCCTGCTGGAGCGCGTGCGGGCGGTTGCGGGCCTTTTCGCCGACGTCGAGCCGTTCCAGCCACTCCAGCGCGGCGACCTTGGCCCTGCGGCGGCCGGCACCGCGCAGCATCAGCGGGAGCGCGACGTTCTCCCAGGCGTTCAGTTCGGGGACCAGGACGGGCGCGGAGTCGATCCAGCCGAAGCGGTCCCGGCGCAGCCGCTCCCGGCGCATCGGGCCGAGGGTGTGCAGGGGCGTGCTGTTGAACCACACCTCGCCGTGCCGCACCGGCAGCAGGCCGGACAGACAGCGCAGCAGGGTGGTCTTGCCGCTGCCGCGCGGGCCGGTGACGGCCACGATCTCGCCCTCGCGCACCGCGAGCGCGACCCCGGCGAGCCCGGGCGATCCGTCCGGGTACCTGAAGTGCAGGGAGCGTGCCCAGAGCACGTCGTTGTCCGGCGGGGCCTCCATGCGCGTACACCTCGGTTCTGATCCGTTTTCCCTGCCTGGTCCCTCGTGCGGGGGAACGAAGGCTGGGCCGATCGGTCACTGAACGCTAGGCAGATCCCTTGCGGCAGCCCGGACAGCACACGGCCCCGGGCCGCCGTTCCCACTCGAACGGAGGCACCGGGGCCGGTGCCGATCAGCCGGTCGGATGATCGGACCTTCCACGGAAGGCTCAGAGCTTCGTCCATGCCTCCGTGAGGGTGGCGCGCAGGATCTGCTCGATCTCGTCGAAGGTCTCCTGGTTGGAGATCAGCGGCGGGGCGAGCTGGATCACCGGGTCGCCGCGGTCGTCGGCACGGCAGTACAGGCCGTTGTCGAACAGCGCCTTGGAGAGGAAGCCGTACAGGACGCGCTCGGTCTCCTCCTCGTTGAAGGACTCCTTGGTGTGCTTGTCCTTCACCAGCTCGATGCCGTAGAAGAAGCCGTTGCCGCGGACGTCGCCGACGATCGGCAGGTCGTGCAGCTTCTGCAGGGTCTGCAGGAAGGCGCCCTCGTTGTCCAGGACGTGCTGGTTGAGGTTCTCGCGCTCGAACAGGTCGAGGTTGGCGAGACCCACCGCGGCCGACACGGGGTGGCCGCCGAAGGTGTAGCCGTGCAGGAAGGTGTTGTCACCCTTGTAGAACGGCTCGGCGAGCTTGTCGGAGACGATGCAGGCGCCGATCGGGGAGTAGCCCGAGGTCATGCCCTTGGCGCAGGTGATCATGTCCGGGACGTAGCCGAACTTGTCGCAGGCGAACATCGTGCCCAGGCGGCCGAAGGCGCAGATGACCTCGTCCGACACGAGCAGCACGTCGTACTTGTCGCAGATCTCGCGCACGCGCTGGAAGTAGCCGGGCGGCGGCGGGAAGCAGCCGCCGGCGTTCTGCACCGGCTCCAGGAAGACCGCGGCGACGGTGTCCGGGCCCTCGAAGAGGATCTGCTGCTCGATCTGGTCGGCGGCCCAGCGGCCGAAGGCGACCGGGTCGTCACCGAAGATCGGGGCACGGTAGATGTTGGTGTTCGGCACCTTGTGCGCGCCCGGGACGAGCGGCTCGAACGGCGCCTTCAGACCGGGCAGACCCGTGATGGACAGGGCGCCCTGCGGGGTGCCGTGGTAGGCGACCGCACGGGAGATGACCTTGTACTTGGTCGGCTTGCCCTGCAGCTTGAAGTACTGCTTGGCGAGCTTCCAGGCGGTCTCGACGGCCTCGCCGCCGCCGGTGGTGAAGAAGACCTTGTTCAGGTCGCCCGGGGCGTGGTCGGCCAGGCGCTCGGCCAGCTCGACGGCCTTGGGGTGGGCGTAGGACCACACCGGGAAGAAGGCGAGCTCCTGGGCCTGCTTGAAGGCGGTCTCGGCGAGTTCCGTACGGCCGTGACCGGCCTGGACCACGAACAGACCCGCGAGACCGTCGAGGTAGCGCTTGCCCTTGTCGTCGTAGATGTAGGTGCCCTCACCCCGGACGATGGTCGGGACCGGGGAGTTCTCGTACGAGGACATGCGGGTGAAGTGCATCCACAGGTGGTCGTACGCGGTGCGGCTGAGGTCCTTGGTGCTCACGGTTATCGGGTCCTCACGGTTATCGGGTTCCCCACATGTAGGTCTGCTTCTTCAGCTTCAGGTAGACGAAGCTTTCGGTGGAGCGCACTCCGGGCAGGGACCGGATGCGTTTGTTGATGACGTCCAGCAGGTGGTCGTCGTCCTCGCAGACGATCTCGGCGAGGATGTCGAACGAGCCCGCGGTCATCACCACGTACTCGACTTCCGACATGCCGGTCAGCGCGTCCGCGATCGACTCGACATCGCCCTCGACGTTGATCCCGACCATCGCCTGCCGGCGGAAGCCCACGGTGAGCGGGTCCGTGACGGCGACGATCTGCATCACGCCCTGGTCCAGCAGCTTCTGCACGCGCTGGCGCACGGCCGCCTCGGACAGGCCGACGGCCTTGCCGATCGCGGCGTACGGCCGGCGGCCGTCCTCCTGGAGCTGCTGGATGATGGCGAGGGAGACGGCATCCAGCTGAGGGGTGCCGTTCCTGGACTCGCGGGAGGAGTCCCTCTGGTCTGCGCTTCGACTGGCCACGACCTCACTGTGCACGACGTCTCGACAGTTTCGCAAGGCCCGATCGATGAAATCCGTTGTTTGGGACTCCGTGTCTTGCGGATTTCGCAGAACGGTGGGCGACGGGGGTGTTGAAAACGTGGGTCCGGCGGCTAGGGTGGGTGTCTCAGTCAGTGGACGCAAAGAACCTGATCAGGAGGCCGGCAGTGAGCACCGAGCTGCGTCGTCTGCGCAACTACATCGACGGTGAGTTCCGGGACGCCGCCGACGGACGGACCACCGAGGTGGTCAACCCCGCGACGGGCGAGGCGTACGCGACCGCGCCGCTGTCCGGCGAGGCGGACGTCAACGCCGCCATGGAGGCCGCCGCCCGCGCCTTCCCGGCCTGGCGGGACACCACCCCCGCCGAGCGGCAGAAGGCCCTCCTGAAGATCGCCGACGCGTTCGAGGAGCGCGCCGAGGAACTGATCGCGGCCGAGGTGGAGAACACGGGCAAGCCGACGGGGCTCACCCGCTCCGAGGAGATCCCGCCGATGGTCGACCAGATCCGC
This sequence comes from Streptomyces sp. NPDC053069, assembly GCF_044546895.1. Taxonomy (NCBI): domain Bacteria; kingdom Bacillati; phylum Actinomycetota; class Actinomycetes; order Kitasatosporales; family Streptomycetaceae; genus Streptomyces; species Streptomyces sp. NPDC053069. Next base: position 200,379 of record NZ_JBITZN010000009.1, read on the forward strand.
TTCTTCGCGGGTGCGGCGCGACTGCTGGAGGGCCGCTCGGCCGGCGAGTACATGGAGGGGATGACCTCGATCATCCGCCGTGAGCCGGTCGGCGTCTGCGCCCAGGTCGCCCCCTGGAACTACCCGATGATGATGGCGGTGTGGAAGTTCGCCCCGGCGATCGCGGCCGGCAACACCGTGGTCCTCAAGCCCTCGGACACCACCCCGGCCTCCACCGTGCTGATCGCCGACATCATCGGCTCGATCCTGCCCAAGGGCGTCTTCAACGTCATCTGCGGCGACCGTGACACCGGCCGCCTGATGGTGGAGCACGACATCCCGGCCATGGCCTCCATCACCGGCTCGGTCCGCGCCGGCATGTCGGTGGCCGAGTCGGCGTCCAAGGACCTCAAGCGGGTCCACCTGGAGCTGGGCGGCAAGGCCCCGGTCGTCGTCTTCGAGGACACCGACATCGCCAAGGCCGTCGAGGACATCTCCGTCGCGGGCTTCTTCAACGCCGGCCAGGACTGTACGGCCGCGACCCGCGTCCTCGTCCACGAGTCCATCCACGACGAGTTCGTGTCGGCGCTCGCCAAGGCCGCGTCCGAGACCAAGACCGGCCAGCCGGACGACGAGGACGTCCTCTTCGGCCCGCTGAACAACCCCAACCAGCTCAAGCAGGTCTCCGGCTTCATCGACCGCCTGCCCGCGCACGCCAAGGTCGAGGCGGGCGGCCACCAGGTCGGCGACAAGGGCTACTTCTACGCCCCGACCGTCGTCTCCGGGCTGAAGCAGGACGACGAGATCATCCAGAACGAGGTCTTCGGCCCGGTCATCACCGTCCAGTCCTTCGCCGACGAGGACCAGGCCGTCGAGTGGGCCAACGGCGTCGAGTACGCCCTCGCCTCCTCGGTGTGGACCAAGGACCACGCCCGCGCGATGCGCATGTCCAAGAAGCTCGACTTCGGCTGCGTGTGGATCAACACGCACATTCCGCTGGTCGCGGAGATGCCGCACGGTGGCTTCAAGAAGTCCGGTTACGGCAAGGACCTGTCGGCGTACGGCTTCGAGGACTACACGCGGATCAAGCACGTGATGACGTCCCTCGGCGAGTAGCGCTCCGCCGGGTTCGGCCGCTCTTCGGCAACCGGCACCCAAAGCGCGGCCCCGGGCAGGGGCACTTCCCTGCCCGGGGCCGCGCTGTCTCATTTCCCCGCGACGAACTCCAGCTCCTGCTCGCTCAGCCGCAGCGTCGCCGCCCGCCCCCAGTCCGCCATCTGCTCCGGTCGCCGCGCTCCTGCGATCGCCCCGGTGACGCCCCTGCGGGCCAGCACCCAGGCGATCGCCACCGCTCCCACCGTCGTACCGTGCGCCTGCGCGACCGACCGCAGCCGGTCCACCGTACGGAGGTTGGTGTCCAGGTGCGTCGTGAAGTCGGGGTGGGTGCGGCGCCAGTCGGACGGGTCCAGCAGGGCCAGGCGCTCCCGGGTGAAGGTGCCGCTGAGCAGGCCCGAGTGGAGCGGCTGGTAGGGAATCACACCGGTGCCGTGGTCGGCGGCCCAGTCGATCTCCGCTTCGGCGGAGCGGTTGAGCAGGGACAGCGGGGGCTGGATCGCGTCGACCGGGGCGATGCGGTGCGCCGCCGCCAGCTGCTCGGGCGAGTGGTTGGACAGCCCGATCGCCCGCACCTTGCCCTCCGCCTTCAGGTCGGCCATCACCTGCCAGTACTCCTCCAGCGGAGTGGCCTGCGCGTCCTCGGGGGGCTCGGTGCCGTCCCAGTTCAGGGACGCGCCGGTGTCCGGCCAGTGCACCTGGTACAGGTCGATCGCCTCCACGCCGAGCCGGCGCAGCGAGTCCTCGACCTCGCGCCGCACGCTGTCGGGCCGCATGATCCGGCGGGGTGCCGCGGCCGGGTTCTCCGGATCCCAGACTAGGCCCACCTTCGTGAAGACGTACGGCCGGTCGGCTTCGGGCAGTCCGGCCAGCGCCTTGCCGACCACCTCCTCGGAGTGGCCGAGCCCGTACACGGCGGCGGTGTCGATCCAGTTGACGCCCAGCTCGACCGCCCGGTGCACGGTCTCGATGGACCGGCGGTCGTCCTGCGCACCCCATGTGAAGCGCCAGCCGTCGCCGCCGAACGTCCAGGCGCCGAGCCCGATCACGGAGATGTCGAGGCCGGAGGCGCCGAGGGGGCGGAGGGGAAGAGTCATCGTCGTACGTCCTTGTCGCACTCGTCGTTCGCTGACGTCCACCACTGTGCGACCCCCGGAACCCCCCTCGACAGGCACGTTTTATAGGGGGGAAAGACTTGCCCACCCTTCTTCCGCGTGTCTCCCGGATACTCGTGGACATGACGACACCCGGAGAACGGCGCACCGAACTCAGCCAGTTCCTCAGGTCCCGGCGGGCCCGGCTCACCCCGGCCGACGTGGGGCTGACGGCGTACGGCCCCCGGCGCGTGCCCGGGCTGCGGCGCGAGGAACTGGCGCAGCTGGCCGGGGTGAGCGTCGAGTACTACGTACGCCTGGAGCAGGGCCGCAATCCGCATGTGTCGGACGCCGTGCTGGAGGCCGTTGGCCGGGCGCTGCGCCTGGACCCGGCCGAGCGCGCGCACCTGCGCAACCTGGCCCGCCCCGACCGCGCCCTGCCGGACGCGGCACCGGCCACCGAGACCGTACGGCCCTCCCTGCGCCGGCTGATCGACGCCCAGCCCGGACCCGCCTACGTCTGCGGTCACCTCACCCAGGTGCTCGCCTGGAACCCGCTCGCCGCCGCCGTCTTCGGCGACTTCGGCGAACTGCCCTGCGAGCGGCGGACGTTCGCGCATCTGGTCTTCTTCGACGCCCGCTACCGCGAGCTGTTCGCGGACAGCTGGCGGTCGAAGGCCGAGGCGACCGTGGCCTTTCTGCGGGTGAGCGTGGGCCGTTACCCCGACGACCCGGCGCTGGCCTCGCTCATCGGCACGCTCGCCATGCGGAGCGAGGAGTTCGCCGCGCTGTGGGCCAGGCAGGACGTGGCGGACAAGGGCCCCGGCCGCTACACCCTGCACCACCCGCTGGTCGGCCCGCTCACCCTGGACTTCGAGGTGCTGCACCTTCCCGAACCGGGCCAGGTCCTGGTCAGTTACCTGCCGGCGCCGGAACAGGACGCGGCCGAGGCGCTGGGGCTGGTGGGGAGCTGGGGCCTGACCGATGCGTGAACAGCCTTGATCGACAACCTGTCGGACCGGCGCGGGCATGCTCGACGCAGCGTCGATTGTCCCTCATCCATGCCGGGCGGCATTCTTCCTGGGTGCCCCAGACTTCTTCTCGTACATCCGCGCCGTCCCGCCGTTCCCTGCTGCGCGCCCTCGGCGGCACCGCCGCGATCGGTGCCCTCGCCGACTGCGGGGTGCCCGCCGCCCGCGTCGCGCCCGGTGACCGGGCCGTCGCCGACCAGTCCGCGGCCGACAAGAAGCTGACCTGGGCGAACTGGCCGCTGTACATCGACACCGACGACGACAACCCCAACCGGCGGCCCACGCTGGAGGCGTTCGGGAGGCGCACCGGGATCCGGGTGGACTACGCCGAGGAGATCAACGACAACGACGAGTTCTTCGGCAAGATCAGCCCCGCCCTGATGAACCACCAGTCCACCGGCCGCGACCTGATCGTCATCAGCGACTGGATGTGCGCCCGGTTCGTCCGGCTGGGATGGGTCCAGGAGATGGACCGCGCCCGCCAGCCGAACGTGGCGAAGTACCTCGACCCGCTGCTCCGTTCGCCCGCCTTCGACAAGGGCCGCAGGTTCTCCGTGCCCTGGCAGTCGGGCATCACCGGCATCGCCTACGACCGCAAGAGGCTGGGCCGCGAGATACGGCACGTCAAGGACCTCTGGGCGAGCGATCTGAAGGGCCGCGTGACGCTCCTGTCCGGTCTGGACGAGTCCTTCGCGCTGCTGATGCAGGGCAACGGCGTGGACATCACCAAGTGGACGGCGGACGACTTCCACACCGTCTGCGACCAGGTGGAGCGCGAGGTCCACCGCGGCCAGATACGCCGCTTCACCGGCAACGACTACACCAAGGACCTGGTCAGCGGGGACGTGCTGGCCTGCCAGGCGTACTCCGGCGACGTCATCCAGCTGCAGGCGGACAACCCCGACATCCGCTTCGTCGTGCCCGAGGAGGGCGCCGAGCTGTGGTCGGACTCCCTGATGATCCCCGACCGGGCCCGCCACAAGGCCAATGCCGAGCGGCTGATCGACTACTACTACGCCCCCGAGACCGCCGCGAAGCTCGCCGCCTGGGTCAACTACGTCTGCCCGGTCCCGGCCGCCAAGGAAGTCCTGGCGGCATCGAAGGACAAGGACACCGCCGCCCTCGCCGGCAACCCGCTGATCTTCCCCGACGCCGGGATGCGCGGGCGCCTCGCCATCGCCCGCGACATCACCGCCACGGAACGGACGGAGTTCGCCAAGCGCTGGAACACGATCGTGGGCCTGTGACCAGGGCTTCCTCCGGCGGGGGATCGGCCGGCACCGGGATGGAGGGGGCGCCGTCCGCGGCGCGCCCTGGTCACTGCCCCCGGCTGCCGCTGCCGAACCCCAGGTGCTGGTTGTCACGCCGATCCGGGTTACGGTGCCGGCGACGGTGATGTCGCTGTACGCCGCCCGCCAGGGAATGACGGCCGCAACCTCGCCGATCATGGCGCCGAGCGCCCCGACCAGCGGGGCCGGCGCGAGTACGGCGACGGCCACCGGGATGTCCCGCTCGCGGCAGATGGAGGCGATCTCGGAGCCGGTGAATCCCGCACCGATGACCAGAACGCGGGAGGGCCCGGCGGCGAGGGCGCGCTGCAGACCCTCAAGCCGGCGCCACTCCTGCGCGCACCAGCACTGCCTCGGTGTGCCTCTCCGCCTCGCGCGCCCGGCAGCGTGATCAAATGGGGCATGGCATCGTCCTGGACTGGTCATCGGGTACGCCTGCGCGCCATCGAGCCTGACGACTGGACAGCGTTCATGCGCTTCGCCGACGACGACGGGCGGCGAGGGAGCCGGCTGGATCTGCCGCGGTCCGCCGAGAGCCACCGTGCCTGGGCGAAGGAGCAGGCCGTTGCCAAGTGCCATGACGACCGCTTCGGGCTGGCGGTTGAAGCGACGGCCACGGGGGAGCTGGTGGGCACAGTCGGCTCACATCGCACCGGCCCTCGTTCAGGCTGGTTCGAGTGTGATGTCATGATCGGCGCTGACCACCGGCGCAAGGGCTACGCGGCGGAAGCCGTGGTGCTGCTGCTGCGCTTCATGTTCGCCGAGCGGCGCTATCACAAATGCCTGGCAGCGATCTTTTCCCACAACGAGGCATCACTGGGACTTTTCCGTCGGCTCGGCTTCACCGAGGAGGGGCGCTTGCGGGAACACGTTTTCTTCGCCGGCCGGCACCACGACCTCGTCATGATGAGCATGCTCGCCGACGAATTCGACCAGCGGCACACGATGAGCGAACCATGAGTGGAGGCGGCCTGTCGCCGAAAGCAGGACCGGCCTCAGCCGCGCAAGGTGGCCCGCAGGCGCAAGCCCACCGTTGCGAGACCCTCGAGGGTGGTGACCTGGTAGCCGGGTTCCGGTCCGGGCGGCTCGCTCAAGTGGTGGCAGCGGGCGGTCTGCGCGGTCAGGAGCGTCAGCATCGCCATGGCCAGAGCGGCTCCCTCGCAGCCATGCGGCCCGGTACCGAAAGAGAGGAAGACCCCGGGTTTCGCCGGCGAACCCGAATCGTCGAGCCAGCGCTCGGGCCGGAACTCGTCCGGCTCGGAGTATTCCCGTGCGTCGCGGTGGGCGGTGTAAGGGCAGACGAGAACGGTGGACCCGGCGTCGATGGTGTAGTCGGCGAGCTGGGTCTGCCGCGGGGCGCGCCGGGTCAGCAGCCAGCTCGGGGGGTACAGCCGGAGCACCTCACTCACCAGTGCCCGGGTGTATTGCAGGCTGGCGAGGTGGCTGCTGGTCGTCGCGGCCGGGTCCGCGGGCAGCGAGGCGGCTTCGGCCGCGACGCGGCCCGCTGCCTGGGGGTGCCGGGCCAGGTGGAGCAGGATCCATCCGGCTGCCCGGGAAGGGGTCTCGAAGGTGGCGACGGTGATTCCGGGGAGAGTGTCGAGGATGGCCTCTTCCGGCAGCAGGCCGTAGTGGGGGGAGGGCCGGAGCATCTGTCCCAGCATGTCGTCACCGAGCCGGCCCGATGAACGACGCCGGCGGACGATGGGCCGCAAGGCGTCGGTGAAGGCGACTTGCTGCCGTGTGCGGAACCGCCGTGCCGGTGTGGGGATCCAGGGCGGCCATACCCAACGCGAGGGGCGTACCAGCGCCTCCCGGGCCAGGAAGAGCTGTGAGGCATGGGGCAGCAGCGTGGGTGCGTCTTCGGAGAAGAGGTAGCTCACGCCGATCTCTGCCAGGGCGTGCCGGACCAGAGGCAGAATCTCGACGTCCTGGCCCGTCGGCCACTCGTCGGCAAATCGAGCGGTCCGGGGCGCGATCTCACCGATCCGGGCTGCGACCGCCTGCGCACGTAGTCCGCGCATGCGAGCGGCGTGAGCGTACGCACGCTCCTCGGGTGTCGGTGCTCCGCTCGACCGCTTCAGCGGCGGGAAGAGAGGCGAGGATGCCTTGGGGAAGTCCTGCGAGCGGTGCAGGACTGCTTCACACGGCCCGGCCGCAGCGGCTACGTAGACACGCGGCTCCAGCTGCCAGACGTCCCCACACTCTTCAGCGCCACGGCGCGCCAGCGCCAGCCGGTCGCGGCTCCAGGCCGCGAAGCTGCCTCCGGGCAACCGCGGCGGCTCATTCCTTCGGCCCATGAGATCGTCCCTGGCTCTGGTACCTGTCCAGGCCGATGCCGTCGGCAGCGTGGCTGGGAAGTGGCGGGCGCCCAGAAGCGCCCGCCGGCAGTGCGGTGAGTCCTAGTCGTCGCCGGCGTACGCATCCCATTCATGGGCTCCGTACGCACCGTAGTGGCGGGTGAAGGACAGCTTGGCGAGCAGCTTGGCGATCATGATGCACTCCTCTCGCCTGTCTTCAGTGCCAAAAACCACACACGACAATATTGCCACATACGGCGTATTTGGGATATAAGGTCGCCGGGGAGTCTCGACCACGCAGGGTGCACGGCTGATTGCTGCATGGTTGACGAGGTGTCCTTGCTCCTACGATGGAAGCCACCGTCGGGGGAGGGTGGACGTGACGCGCAGTACGCCGCAGGGGGCCGGGCGCCGGCTGGAGGACGGGATCGCCTGGGCGGTCCGGAACGCGGACGGGATCGTCGCCATCGGCGTCGCCCTGGTCGTCGGGCTCATGGACGTCCTCAACCAGAACATGGACACCAACATCGTCTCCGGCGCCACGCTGCTCGTCCTGGCGGCGCTGGTGTACGGCGGGCTCACCGAGCGCCGCCGGCGGCTGGCCGACATCCGGGCCGCGGCGGCCGGGACCAGCCGGGCCATCGAGGACCTGGCGATGGTCCGCACGCTGTCCGGCGCCGAGGTCGCGCTCGCGCACGAGCGGGCCCGGCGCGCCACCACCCGCTGGGTGTTCAAGGGCGGCACCGGCACCTATCTGCGCGCCGTCACGCTGCCCGAGTGCGTGCTGGAGGCACAACGTCAGCGGCGCTCCCTCAGCATGAAGATCGACATCATCAACCCGGCCGACGACCAGGTCTGCACCGCGTATGCCCGCTTCCGGAGCACGTTCGGCGGCGGCTTCGGCGAGTGGACCGTCGAGCGCACCCGCAAGGAGGCGTACGCCACCGTCGTCGCCGCCAGCTGGCACCGGCAGCGGCTGGACACGCTGGAGATCGACGTCCACCTGTCGTCGGTGGCACCGGCCCTGCGGTTCGACCTCTCGGACACCTGCCTCATCATCACCCAGGACGACCCGAGCCGGGTCAGCCTGTACGTGGAGCGGGACCGGCCGCTCTACGACTACTACGTCACCGAGCTGCACCAGAGCCGCGAACAGGCGGTCAAGCTCGATCTGCGCGAGGCCGTCCCCCTCGCCGAGGAGCCGACCGTCGACGAGGTCAGACGCCTGCTCGACCGGCTCGGCCTGCCACTTCCGCCGAGCTTCACCGATCGTGACGTCGGCGACATCATCGACAAGGCGCTGCGCGCGGAGAACCCGTACCGCAGGTGAGCGTCGTGTTCCGGCCAAGGGGGATGGAACATGGACTATCCGGCCCTGGAACGGGCCGCCCGGCGGCACGCCACCGCCGAGCTGATACGGCACGCCACAGCGGAACTGGACCGGATCGCCTCGGGCCGCCGCGCCCTGCGCGCGGTGCGCCATCCGCTGGGGTTCGTCTGCTTCCCCGTCCTGCGTGACGGCGGCGACGGCGTCTGCGTCCACGTCTTCCGCACACCGGAGGCGGAACCGGACCGCGCCGCCCCTCAAATCCACTGCCACAGCTGGGACCTGACCAGCACCGTGCTGTACGGGCGGCTCGGCAACCGGCGCATGCACATCGAGGAGGACGCCGGCGCACCCACCCACCGGGTCTTCGAGGTGTTCAGCGATCCCTCGGGCGTCGACGAACTGCGGCCCACCGAGCGGCTGGTGCGCTGCCGGCCCGGCGCCGAACACACCAGCGCACCCGGCCAGACCTATGCCCTGCCGGCGGGTGAATTCCACACCACCGTGGTGCCGGACGGCCGCCCCACCGCCACCCTGGTACTGGGGCGGACCCTGCCCGGCCGGGTGGACCTCTCGCTGGGCCCGCTGTCCGCGCCGGGGCACCGCATGGTCCGCAGCACGTGCGACGCGCCCCAGACCGCCCGGATCGCTCGGGCCGCCCTCAGGAGGATCCATGAGCCCGAACCCTGACCCCGGCTACCGCAGCGAGCACCGGACGGCCGTGAGCGCCGCCGAGGAGGCCGGGGCACTGCTGCGGTCCCGCTTCCCCGACGGCTTCGCCGCGCGGCAGAAGGGTGAACTCGGTGACGTCGTCACCGACTTGGACGTAGCCGCCGAGAAGCTCGTGATCGGGCGGATCAGGGAGTGTTTCCCGCACGACCGCATCCTGGCCGAGGAGTCCGGTGAACTCGCCGGCGACGGCGGCGGCCGCACCTGGCTCATCGATCCCCTCGACGGCAGCAACAACGTCGTCATCGGGCTGGCGGTCTACGTCGTCGGCATCGCGCTGTGCGTCGATGACACGCCCGTGGTGGGGGTCGTCCATGACCCGATGACCGGCCGTACGTGGTCCGCCCTGCGCGGCGATGGTGCGCGGGGTCCGGACGGGCGGCTCGCCGTGGCCGCGCCGGGCCGCCCGCTTCCGGCCGCCGGACCCCTGCTGGCCTGGACCCAGGGCCACGGCGTCTCCCGCGACGACCCGGTGGCCTGCTCCCTCCGGCACACCCTCGAACTGCGCTCCCGCCGCCTGCTCCAGCTCTGGGCGCCCCTGGTGGCCTGGGCGATGCTGGCCCGCGGCGACATCGACGGCTTCGTCGGCTACCGCGCGGAGGCGATCGACCTGCCCGCCGGTGCGCTGCTCGCCCGCGAGGCCGGCATCGCCCTGCGGCACCTGGACGGCGCCGAGTTCACCGGCGGGTACGCCGGCCCCGACACCGCACGCTCCTTCGTCGCCGGCCGCCCGGACATGCTGCCGCACCTACTGGACCTCGTCAGCTCTTCGCCTCCGGGCACCGCGCACATTCACAGGGCGGAAGCCGCCCCGCCAGGTCCGGCCCCGGTCCCGGGAGATCCTCAGCGGTAGATGACCGAGCGCGAACTCCCCGAAGGGGGGCGCCCGTGCGCTTTGCGAACGACAGCGGCTTCGAATGCCCCGTGGACGAGGAAGGTGACCCCCTTTACTACGACTACGTTCTGGTCTTCGGCCAGGACCTCATCCACGCGGCGCTCGGGTGTCGGAGGGCGTCCTGGCAGAGCCGGGCATCCCGGCGTTGAGAGACGGGCATCGCGCCGTCAGTGCCGTCGAGTAGGTTCTCTCCGTTCGGCCCGACAGGCGGGCCGCCGAACTGGGAGGACTCGTCGCCGTGAGCATCCACATGCACATGCGCTCCGTCGCGGAATCCGAGATCCGGGACGACCACACCTGGCTTGCGGCGTTCATGTGGGAGGCTTGGGAGAACCACCCCGACGAGTACGCAGCGGGCATCGCCGAGTCGATCGACAAGGTCTGGGGCTCCGTCAATGACCTCTATGCCGCTGCCCATGTCCTCGATGCGGATGCCGACGACTCCTGGGAGCTGCCGATTTACGGCGGGCGGCCAGTGGCACACAGCACCGATGCCGACCCCTCCAACCCGCCCCTGGGGATTCTGGAGCCGCCTGGGGTGTCACAGGCCGCAGGCTTCCTCGCACGTGTCTCGTTCGACGAGCTGTGGAACGTCGCTGGTGCCAAGCTCGTCTGGGCCGGCTGGGACGAGGCGCAGGTCAGGCAGGAGTTCCTCGACTATCACAGGGGCCTCCAAGGGTTCTATGAGCGGGCGGCTGCAGCAGGCCACGCCGTGGTCAGGGCGGTGTGGGCTTGAGACGTGGTCGCGTGCCGGTCACAGCCATTCGTTGATGGCGGCGACCAGCAATGTCGCTTCGTAACGGACAGCAAGTTTGTCGTATCGCGTGGCGACGGCCCGGTGCCGCTTCAGCCGGTTGATGCCGCACTCGACGGCATGCCGGGCCTTGTAGTCCTCCGGGTCGAACTTCGGCGGACGGCCGCCGCAGGAGCCGAGCTTCTTTCGGTTGCGGGCCTGGTCGACCTTGTCAGGGATGGTGCAGCGGATTCTACGTCTGCGCAGGTAAGCGCGGACGGGCTCGAACTGCGGAGAGTCGCTGCGCTGTCCGGCTGTGACCACGATGGACATGGGCTTCTGCCCCTGCTCGACAGCCAGGTGCAGCTTGGTGGTCAGGCCGCCGCGGGAGCGCCCGAGCCCATGGTCGTCCGGCTCGATGACGATGCCGCCGGGCGGTTCCTTTTGCAGGTCCCCCTTTTCCTTGCCCCGGCCGCGTGCTGGTGGGCCCGGACGATGGTGGAGTCGACATTGAGGTCCCAGGTGATCAGGTCCTGGGCGTCGGCACGGGCCTGCAGCTCGGTAAGGATCCGCTTTCGATACACGCCCTAGCGCAGCCGCTTCGTGTACGACCAGGTCACCGCCGTCATGAGGGCCGGGACGGCGAGCAGTGGGGCGTAGGCGCAGGCCCAGACGGTCTGGGCCGTACCGCTGGACATGTATGTCCGGCTCTCGACCGTCAAGGCGACCACGACTTGCCACAGGGCCACCAGAACCAGGACGGCCGAGGCGGTCCAGGCCAGCGTGGCGAGGGTCCGGGGCCGCAGCGGCCGCCACCGGTCGCTCACGAGGAGCAGCGGGAGCAGGGCGGCCAGTTCGGTGAGGACGGAGAGGCCGACGACGTACGCGACACCCCAGCCCGGGATGTCGAAGACGTCCCGCAGCACGCGGTCGCTGTAGCCGACGTAGACACCGGATGCCATGGCGATGCGCCACAGGCCGGAGGGGACGGCGCACAGGGCGATGGAGTGGGCGGCGCGCCGGGCCCAGACGGGCGCGGGAGCGGGGAGGGGAGCGGTTTCCGTGGTCATGACGTACATGCTGGCCGCGGACGTGGCGGCCGCGCTTCGTCCGGTGTGGCAGACCGTCTCCCCCATGCGGCGGAGGGCCCCACCCGCTGAGGGAGGAGCTGAGTGGGGTCCATCGCCGGACCGGTCTACCAGCGTGTCAGCGCCAGCGCGCTCACCGAGGCCACCACCGCCGAGGCGGCCAGCACCGCCCCCGTCCCCATCAGCCGTGCCAACGGCACCCGTACCCCGTACGACACGCAGCGCTCGTACCAGAGCAGCGTCGCGAGGGACGCCCACGGCGTGACCACCGGACCGGCGTTGGTGCCGATCAGCAGGGCGAGGAGCTGGTCGTGGTTGCCCGGGGGAACGGCCGCCTCGCCCGCCAGGTACACCGGGAGGTTGTTGAGCGCGTTGGACAGGCCGCCGCCGACCGCCGCCGCGCGGAACAGGCCCAGCGCGCCGCCGTCGGTGCCGACCGCCGAGGCCAGCAGATGGTGCAGCCCGTGCGCGTCGAACGTCTCGACCACCAGGAACATGCCGGGCACCATCACCAGCAGCCGCCAGGGGATGAGCGACAGTCGCAGTGCGGAGCGCTGCCGTACCCCGAACGCCGCCACGGCGACGAGCGCCGCTGTCGCGGACGCCGTCCACAGCGGTACGTCGGCCACCAGGATGGCGAGCAGGAAGCCGGCGCACGCGAGCGCGCAGGCGCGGAAGAGCACCGGGTCGGCGGGGCGGTGCACGGCGGGCGGCACATAGCGGTCGGCGGCGTCCACGCGCACGTCGTCGGCGCGGGCCGCACCCGGCCCCGACACCGGTACGGCGACCAGGCCGGACTCCTCCGCAACAGGACCCCCACGCCTGCCCCGCCGCCAGAAGAACAGCCACAAACAAGCCATCGTCACCGCCAGCGCGGCGAGTTGCGGGGCCCACATCCGTCCCGCCAGGCCCAGCGGGGACAGCGCGACCCGGTTGGCGGCCAGCAGGTTCGTCAGGTTGGACACCGGCAGCAGCAGGCTCGCGGTGTTGGCGAGCCACACCGTGGTCATCGCCAGCGGCACCGGCGCGATGCCCACCCGGGAGGCGAGCGCCAGCATCACCGGGGTCAGCAGGACGGCCGTCGTGTCCAGGTTGAGGGCGATCGTCGTGACGGAGGCGAAGAGCACGCACAGCAGGAACAGCAGCGCATAGCTGCCCCGCCCGGCCCGCGCGACGCGCGCCGCCACCACGTCGAACACCTCGGCCCTGCTGGTCAGTTCGGCCAGCACGATGACCGTGCCGAGGAAGGCGAGGAGCGGGGCGATGCGCTGCATCGCATCGGATGCGGAATCCGTCGGCAGCAACCCCGTGGCCACGCAGAGCAGTCCGGTCACCAGCAGACCGATCGCCACCCGGTCGAGGACATGCAGACGCAGCAATAAGGCACGCACGGTTGGAAGGGTCGCACGTTTGTGCGTTCCTGTGACCAGGGCGTCGTCGAACGCCTGGAAACGACCGGTATCAACCTCTCTTTTCACGGCATTATCAATACATGGTGGCTCGTCAGAACGCCCCGGGGGACAGCACCGGGCCATTGGACTTCTTCATCAGTTACTCACCCGCCGACGAACGCTGGGCGTCCTGGATCGCCTGGACCCTGGAGGAGGCCGGATACCGCACGGTCCTGCAGGCCTGGGACTTCGTGCCGGGCACGAACTTCGTGGACTTCATGGACCGGGGGGTGAGCGAGTCCGCCGCCGTCATCGCCGTACTGTCGCGGAACTACGAGCGGTCCCGGTACGGGCGCATGGAGTGGCAGGCCGCATTGCGGGCGGATCCGGATGCGCCGGAACGCCGGCTGATCACCGTGCGGGTCGAGGACATCCCGGTGGAGGGGCTGCTGGCCACCATCACCTATGTGGATCTGGTGCCGGTCGCCGATGCGGGGGCGGCGCGGGAGCTGCTGCTCGCCCGGGTGCGGCAGGCCCTCGACGGGCGGGCCCGGCCCAGCCTGCCGCCCGGTTACCCGGGGGCGAACGGCCACGCCGTACCGTCCGCCCCGTCCGCCCCGGGTCCCGGCCGGCCGCTCGGCGGACCGGGGTGGGCGGGGCGGCGCAGGCCCGCCGCGCCGCCGTCGTATCCGCGCCTGTCCGCGGCGGCCGGCGAGCAGGAGGCGGTCACCGTGCTCCAGCTGGCCGGACCCGCCTTCGGCCGGGGGCAGGACCCCGCCGAGTTGCAGGCGGCGATCTGGGGCGACCTGGTCGAGCTGGCGGATGCCGGGGCGCCCTCCCCGGACCTGCTGGTCGTCACCGGTGATCTGACCGCCTCCGGCAGCCGGCGCGAGTTCGAACAGGCCCTCGCCTTCCTCACCGGGATGCGGGCCCTGCTCGGGCTCGAACCGCACCGGGTCGCCCTCGTCCCGGGCGGGCAGGACGTCAACCAGGCCGCCTGTCAGGCCTACTTCAGCACCTGCGAGGCGGACGAGATGCCTCCCCGGCCGCCGTACTGGCCCAAGTGGCGGCACTTCGCCCGGCTGTTCCAGGAGCTGTACCAGGGGCTGGACGTCGTCTTCGACAGTGATCAGCCGTGGACCCTCTTTCCCGTGCCGGAGCTGCACACCGTGGTCGCGGGACTGAACTCGTCCATGGCCTACAGCCACCGGCGTGACGACCAGTACGGGATGGTCGGGCGTGAGCAGGCCGCCTGGTTCGCGCAGGCGCTGCGGCCGCACGAGACGGAGGGATGGCTGCGGATCGGGGTCGTGCGGCATGCGCCGGGCGCCGCCCGGGCCGTCCCCTCCGGTGTGCGCCGGGGCGGTGCGCCGGGTACGGCCGCCCTGGACGGCGCCGGGCCGCTGCGGGACACCGATGTGCTGACCCGGCTGACCGCTCCCCGGCTGCACCTGCTGCTGCACGGCCCGGCCGACGCCGGTGCGCTGCCCGTCCTCACCACCGCCTCCGGCGAGGTGCCGGTGGTCGGCGCCGTCGGGCCCGGCCGGCACCAGCTGCTGCGGGTGGGCCGGGAGGGACTGGCCGTCTGGGACGGGCCGCGGGATCCGCAGCGGCGGCCGGTCCGGTGGCACCGGGCCCACCGCGCCTTCGGGCCCGAGGATCCCGGGGACCGTGCGGGCGGGATGCCCCGCACCGACCCCGTGACCCCGGCCGGCCGAAACGGCCTCCCCGAGCCCGAGCCGGAGCCGCGCGCCCTGACGAGCCCGGCGGAGATACTGCTCGCCCGGGTCGCCGAGGTGTGCCGCACCCGCCACGAGGGCGCCCAGATCCGCCAGGTCGACGGGCCGCTGCCGCAACTGCTGGTCACCTGGACCCAGTCCGGCTTCGTCCGGCAGCAGCGCGTGGCCGTGCACACCGGCACCCCGACCGCGCAGGACGTCGACCGGTTCGTGGCCCTCGTGCACGCCGCCGACGCCGAGAGCGAGGCCGAACTCGTCCACGACGGCCCGCCGCCCGCCCGCGAGCTGCGGGACGCCGCCCGTCGCCGGGGGGTCAGGGTGCGCAGCTTCACCGAGTTCCAGGGGCTGCTGGACCTGCGCGGATACGTCGGCGCGCAGAGCGAGCGGCTGCGCACCGACCCGCGCTATCCCCCGGGCATGTACCTGCCGCAGCGGTACCGGGAGGTGGAGCGCCTCGACGCCGAGGACCGCGACGGGCTCGTCGACGAGATGCTCCGGCTGCTCGACTCCGACCAGGGCCGCTTCCTGCTGCTGCTCGGCGACTTCGGGCACGGCAAGACCTTCGCGCTGCGCGAGCTGGCCCGCCGTGTCCCCGCCGAACTGCCGCACCTGGTCCCGCTGTTGGTGGAGCTGCACGCGCTGGACCGGGCGTACTCCTTCGAGGGACTGGTCGCCGCACACCTCGCCGCCCACGGCGTCGACAACATCGACCTGCGGGCCTTCCGGTACATGCTCCAGCAGGGGCGGATCGTGCTGCTCTTCGACGGCTTCGACGAACTCGTCAACCAGGTCACCTACGACCGCGCCGCCGAACGCCTGCAGGTGCTGCTGGACTCCGCCGTGGACAGCGCCAAGATCGTGGTCTCCAGCCGCACCCAGCACTTCCGCTCCCAGGGCCAGGTGCTGACCGCGCTCGGCGAACGCGTCGGCCTGCTTCCGCACCGCCGGGTCCTGGCCGTCCAGGAGTTCTCTCCGCAGCAGATCCGTGCCTACCTGGTCAACCGCTACGACGGCGACGAACGCGCCGCCGACCACCGGCTGCGGCTGCTCGACGCCATCCCCGACCTGCTCGCCCTGTGCCGCAACCCCCGCCTGCTCGGCTTCGTCGCCGACCTCGACGACGACCGGCTGCGCGCGGTCGCCGGCGCCGGGCGCGCCCTCAGCCCCGCCGGACTGTACGAGGAGGTGCTCACGGCCTGGCTGAACTTCGAGGTCGAGCGCGGCAGCGGCAGCCCCGGCCGGGCCCCCGGGCTCTCCCTGGACCAGCTGTGGGACGCGGTCACCGCGCTCGCCCTGCGGCTGTGGGAGAGCGGGCAGGACTCGCTGCGGCTGGACGAGCTGACCGATGTCGCCGAGACCCTGAGCGGGCTCGCGGAAGCCCGGCTGTCGGTGCCGCAGACCGCGCACGCCATCGGCTCCGGCAGTCTGCTGGTGCGCAGCGACGACGGTGTGTTCCGGTTCATCCACGGCTCGGTGGTGGAGTGGCTCGTCGCCCGGGAGTGCGCCCGCGGGCTCACCGAGGGCGACAGCGCCCTGCTGGGGCGGCGCCAACTGAGCCAGCTCGCCGTCGAGTTCCTGTGCGACCTCGCCGACCACCGGATCTGTCAGGCGTGGGCCGAGCGGGAGCTGTCCGGCACTCCCGGGGACGCCTCCTCGGACGCCGGTCACGCCAACGCCGTGAAGATCCTCAGCCGGCTCCGGGTGCCCGCCCACACCGATCTGCGCGGCGCCGCCCTGGCCGGCGAGGACCTGTCCCACCGCGACTTCTCCGGCGTCGACCTGACCCGCGCCGACCTCACCGACGCCCGGCTGGTCGGCGCCAACCTCTCCGGCGCCGTTCTGCGCGGCGCCCGGCTGACCGGTGCCCGGCTGGACGGGGCCGATCTGACGGGCGCCGACCTGCGCGGCGCCGACCTCAGACGGGCCCGGCTCATCGGCACCGACCTGACCGGCGCCCGGGTGGACGGCGGCCGGTGGCGGCGGGCGGCACTGATCTCCGCGACCACCGGGCCCCTGGCTCGGACGCCGGAACTCCAGGGCGCCGCGATCGCGCCCGGCATGGCCGTCGACTCCGGCTTCCGGCCCTCCACGGTCGGGGTGCCGTACGGCTACGAGGCCCGCATCCGGCTGCCCGAGCCCATCTCCTACAGCCCCGACGGCGAACTGCTCGCCGTGGGCAGCGAGGACGGCGGCGTCCTGGTCTGCGACGCCGCCACCGGCATCGCCCTGCGCACCCTGCAGGGCCACACCGGCCGGGTCTACGCCGTCAAGTTCCGCGAACGCGTGCTGGCCACCGGCAGCTCCGACGGCACGGTACGGCTGTGGGACCCGGTCTCCGGCCGCTGTCTGCACCGGCTGGAGATCCACGCGAACGGCGTGTGGCCGCTCGCCCTGGACGCCGACGGCTCACGCCTGGCCACCGGCGACGCCGACGGCGTGGTCACCCTCTGGGACACCGCCTCCGGCGCCCCGCTGCACCGGCTGCCCGGACACGCGGCGCCCGTCTACACCGTGGCGTTCGGGCCCGACGGCGCCACCCTGGTCACCGGGGACGCCTCCACCGTCGTACGGCTGTGGGACCTGGCCACCGGGCGGCAGACCGGGGAGCTGCCCGGTCACCACGGCGTGGTGTACCGGGCGCGGTTCAGCCCGGACGGCACCCTGCTGGCCACCGCCGACCGCGGCGACGAGGGGCACGGCGGCACCGTGCGGGTGTGGGACTTCGCCACCGGGACGCCGCGCCACACGTTCACCGGGCACTCCGGCCGCGTCTACACCCTCGACTTCCACCCCGGCGGCGCCCTGCTGGTCAGCGGCGACACCAACGGGGAGGTACGGCTGTGGGACCTGGCGGCGGGACGCTCGGCCGGGCTGCTCGGCGGCTGCCGCGGGGCCGTGTACCAGGTGCTGTTCGACCCCGACGGGACCCTGCTCGCCGCCGGGGACAGCGCCGGGGCGGTCCGGCTGTGGCGGATCGACCCGGCGGCCGACCCGGTCGCGGCGCCCCTGAGCCGGCAGCCCGCCGAGCACCGCGGCTCGGTGTGGGTGTGCAAGTTCCGCCCGCACGGCGACACACCCGCCCAGGGCCCCGGCACCCTGCTGGTGACCGGCGGCAACGACGGTGTCGTACGGCTGTGGGAGCCGGCCACCGGCCAGGGCCGGCGCATCCTGCGCGGCCACGGGCGGCGCATCGGCACCCTGTCCTTCAGCGCCGACGGCTCGATGCTGGCGGCCGGCGGCAACGACGGTGTCGTGCGGGTGTGGCACTCCGCCTCGGGGCGGCGGCTGCGCGAACTGACCGGGCAGAGCGACCGCCTGGTCTCCGCGGTGTTCGGACCCGTGGGTCCGCTGCTGGCCACCGCGAGCAGCGACGGCGACGTCTATCTGTGGAATGCGGCCACCGGTGAGTACCAGCGCGAACTGGACGTCGAGACCGACCACGTGTGGGCGGAGGCGTTCAGCGCCGACGGCGAACTGCTGGCCACCGCGAACGACGACGACACGGTACGGCTGTGGTACCGGGCCACCGGAGCGCATGTCGCCACCATCGGCGAGCACTACGGGCGGGTCCGCGCGATCGACTTCAGGTCCGACGGCGCGGTCCTGGCCACCGGCTGCGACGACCGCAAGGTGCGGATCTGGGACGTGGACGGCCACCGGGTCACCGGCGAATTCGACGGCCACACCGACCGGGTGTACGCCGTGGCCTTCGCCCCCGACGGCTCCTGGCTGGCCAGCGCCTCCTGGGACGGTACGGCGGTGATCTGGAGGGACGGCGAGATCGACCACCGGCTGACGGGCCACACCGGCAAGCTCTGGACGGCGGCCGTCCACCCGCTGCGCCCGCTGCTGGCGACGGCGGGCGACGACCGGAACGTCCGTCTGTGGAACCCGGACACCGGCGAGCAGACGGCTGTTCTGACGGGTCACACCGGCCGGATCCTCGCGGTGGCGTTCAGCCCCGACGGCTCCCTGCTGGCCAGTGGCGGCGAGGACGGCACGGTACGGCTGTGGAACGTCGCCGCCGACGCCCCGGCCACCCTGCGGGTCACCCTGGTCGGCATGCCCGGCGGCTGGGCGGCGCTGTCCCCGTCCGGCGGCTACAAGTACGAGGGGGACGTCACCGGCGAGTTCTGGCACGCGGTCGGCATGTGCCGCTTCGAGCCGGGGGAGCTGGACGGGCATCTGCCGGGCGTGTGGCAGGTGCCGCTGGACGACCGGCTGGGGTGAGCAGGGAGCAGGGCGGTTTTGAACGCGTTCAAATGGGGGCGTACGCTCACTCCCATGAGCGACAGAGCCGCCCTGCTCAAGGGCATTCGCGTCTGGTTGGTCCTCTTCGTCGTGTGCCTCGTGCTCAGCGGGGCCACCGCCTTCCCCCTGGTGCACGAACTGCGCTGGACCGACAGCGCGTTGCGCGCCCTGTCCGTGCCGGAGCACCTGCCCGGACTCATGGCGTGGATCACGCGGGTGCGGGACGGACTCGACACCGCCGACGCCGACTACCCGTTCCTGCTCTACGGCACCGACTGGCTGGCCTTCGCCCACCTCGTCATCGCGGTCGCCTTCTACGGCCCGTACCGCGACCCCGTCCGCAACATCTGGGTGGTCGAGTTCGGGATGATCGCCTGCGCCGGCATCATCCCGCTCGCCCTCGTCTGCGGTCCGATCCGCGGGATTCCCTTCTGGTGGAGTCTGATCGACATGTCCTTCGGGGTGTTCGGAGTCGTCCCGCTGTACGTCGTACGGAAGAAGATCAAGCGCCTGGAGGCGCTCAGCGCGCCGCTTGCTGCTCCGGCTGCTGCTTGACGGCCGCGAGCACGATCCGCTGGGCCACCGGGTTCATTCCGTCGCCCTTGGCGTCGGTGGAGTTCACCGAGTAGACGAGGGTGCGGCTCAGGTTCTGGGTCGCGACGATTCCCGTGCTGTAGCCGTAGCGGGCGCCGGACTTCGTCCAGTAGACCGTGCCCTTGTACGTCAACTGCCGGAGCCCGGCGCTGTACGTGGCGTCCTTGATGCCCGCCGGCACCGTGAACATCTCCTGCAGCTGCGGCTGCGGCACGATCCGGCCCCCGAACAGCGCCGTGATCAGCCGCTCAAGGTCGGCCGTCGTGGAGATCATGTCGCCGGCGGCCCAGTTGGCGGCCTGGTTCCACTCCGTGACGTCCACGAACCGAGCCGTCCCGTCGGGGCGGGTCACCTTCTGGTAGCCGTGGTTGTGCGGGCCGTGGATACGCGGGTCGGTCCCCGGGAAGTACGTGTGCCGCATGCCGGCCGGGCGCAGCACCAGCCGGGTCGCCTCCTCGGCGTACGAGTGCCCGGTCACCTTCTCGATCAGCATCCCGAGGACCGTGTAGTTGATGTTCAGGTAGTCCTGGCCCCTGCCGGGGCAGAACTCCGGGCCCTTCGCCACGGCTGACGCCACCAGCTGCTGCGGGGTGACGGTGTCGAAGCGGTGCGCGTACTGGTCCTCGAAGTCGTCGCCCCAGCCGTCACCCGCCTGGATGCCGCTGGTGTGATTGAGCAACTGCCGTACGGAGATGGGCTGGAAGGCCGCAGTGAGGAGCCCGGGGAGGTAGTGCTGGACCGGTGCGTCCAGGTCGATCCGGCCGTCGGCCGCCAGCCGCAGTACGGTCGCCGCCGTCACCACCTTCGTGGTCGAACCGGCCCGGAAGCGGGCGTCCGGGTCCGCCGCCCGACCGCTCGTCAGATCGTGCACGCCCGCGCTGCCCCGCCAGCTGCCGTCACGGCCGCCGACCCGGACCAGCGCGGCGGTCGCATCGGTGTCGGGCAGACCGCCGAGAGCGGCACGCAGCGCCTTGGCATCCGGGCCGGCCGTCCGGTGGTCCGCCGTGGGGCGGTGGTCCGCCGCCGGGTGGGCCGCCGTCGTGGCGGGGGCGGTCTTCGTGACGGTCGTGGGCTTCGTGTCACAGACGGTGTTCGCCGCGGGGGAGGCGAAGGCGGGAGCCGCCAGGGGAGTGGCGGACAGGGCCAGGACCACGGCGGACGTGGTGAGGACGGTGACACGAGTACGCGGACGCATGGCTGCTGCTCCAGGGGCGGTTTCCGGGCGGGTCCGGTCGGTGGGGGCCTGCCGGTGAACGGTTCGTGATCATCCTCCGCTGCCGTGCCGCGGCACGGATCCTCATCGAGGAGGACGCCCGACCCGGCCCCTGTCCCCGAGTAACGGACGCCCGCACTGGGGGAGTTCTCCGGGACATCCCCTACGGGGCCCGCACCGGCCCCGGTCGCGCGGCGCTACCGCCTGGTCCGTGGCACCGGCAAGGGCGACACCCCGGTCCCGCAGCACGTCGCCCCCGCCACCCCGGCCGATCCGGCGGCGGTGGCTCAGCGCTCGCGCGTGTAGTGCTCCTGCGCGGCCATGACCTCGTCGCCGTGCTCGAACGCCCAGGCGCCGAAGGCGTCGATCGGCCCCAGCAGCGTCCGCCCCAGCGCGGTGAGCCCGTACTCCACGCGGGGCGGAGAGCCGCCATGGGCCCGTCGCTCCACCAGGCCGTTGAACTGCAGCCGGCGCAGCGTCTCGGTGAGCACCTTCTGGCTGATCCCGCCGATGCGGTCGCGCAGCGCGCCCGGCCGGCACGGGCCGTCCCTGAGCGCCCACAGCACCACCGCGTTCCAGGTGTTGGCGAGCAGGTCGAAGGCGAGCCGGGCCCGGCAGTCGGCGAGGAAGGGGTGGTCGTCGGTCACACACCGAATGGTGCCCGAGCCGCCTCCTACTGTCGTGCCCGTATCCAACCCACCTGCAAGGGGAGGCAGTTGTGCACATAGGGATTCTCGGTACCGGTGCGATGGCGGACGCACTGGGCGGGCAGTGGCGGCGGGCCGGCCACCAGGTGGTCGCGGGCAGCCGGTCGCGCGGCGATGTGCGGGCGGCGGTGGAGCACGGCGCCGACGCGGTGCTGCTGGCCCTGCCGTACCCGGCGGTCGTGGACGTGGTCGCTGAACTCGACCTGAACGGCCGGGTGTTGGTCGACTGCACCAATCCGGTGGGCGGTCCGGACTTCGCACTGCTCACGGCCGGCGGCCCGGCGGCGGCCGAGCGCATCGCCGCCGCCGCGCCCGGCGCCCGTGTGGTCAAGGCGTTCAACCTCTGCCACGAGAGCGTCTGGCGCCTGACCCCACCGGTGTTCGCCGGCCACCCGCTCGCCGTCCCGCTGTGCGGGGACGACGAGGACGCGCTCACGGTCGTACGACGGCTGGTGCGGGACCTGGGCTGCGAGCCGCTGAACGCCGGAGGACTGGACCGGGCCGGGTTGCTGGAGGCGACGGCGGCACTCCTGATCGGGCTGTGGGTGGGGGAGGGCGCGGACGCCCAGGCCATCGCGCCCCCGCTGGAGTTCGCCGGGGGCTAGGGGTCGTTTGGATCAGGCCGGCCGTGACGAGCGGTGCCGGCCCGCGACGCCGGGATGATCCAAACGACACCCCCTAACGGCCGATGCCGCCGCCGTTGCGCAGCGCGTGCAGGGCGTCGATCCGGTTCGTGGTGATCGAGTCGACGCCCAGGTCCAGCAGGCGGCTCATCGAGCGGCGGGTGTCCGGGGTCCACACGGACAGCAGGTGTCCGTCGTGGTGGACACGGGCCGCCAGCTCCCGGCTCACCAGCGGGAAACGGTAGTTGAGCCAGCGCGGGCGGACCACGTCCAGCAGCGCGGGCCGGGGCGGGGCGAGGGTCGTCCAGGTCAGGGCGATCTCCGCGGCCGGGTCGGCGGCGCGCACGGCGAGCATCGCCTCGGCGCCCGCACAGTAGTAGACGCGCTCCCGGGCCGCGCTCTGCCGGACCACGTCCATGACCCGGTCCACCGTCCGCCGGTCGGGCCGCCCGCACAGATCCACCATCACCCGGCAGTCACCGGTCGCCGCCAGCGCCTCCGCGAGCGTCGGCACCCCGCCCGCCGTGAGCCCGCGCAGTTCCTCCGCGGACAGCGCGCCGAGCGGCCGGTCGACTTCCCACAGCCGCGCGAGCGTCTCGTCGTGCAGTAGCACGGGGACGCCGTCGCGGGTGAGCCGTACGTCGATCTCGACCGCGTCCGCGCCCTGGTCGAGCGCGGAACGCAGTGAGTCGACGGTGTTCTCGCGGAAGCGGTAGGGGTCGCCGCGGTGCGCCACGGCGGTCACGGTCTGCATGCCCCCCATTGTGGTGGGCGTCAGGAGGCCAGCCAGGTGCTGGTGTACGTGTCGATCTCCGCCGCGATCCGGGCCTTGCCCGCGGAGTCCAGGAACGAGGCCTCCACGGCGTTCTTGGCGAGGCCGGCCAGGCCCCGCTCGTCCAGGTCCAGCAGCCGCGCGGCCACCGCGTACTCGTTGTTGAGGTCGGTGCCGAACATCGGCGGGTCGTCGGAGTTGATCGTGACCAGCACCCCCGCGTGCACGAACTCCTTGATCGGGTGTTCGTCCAGGGTGCGGACCGCGCGGGTGGCGATGTTGGAGGTCGGGCAGACCTCCAGCGGGATGCGGTGCTCGGCGAGATGCGCGAGCAGCTCCGGGTCCTGCGCGGAGCTGGTGCCGTGCCCGATGCGCTCGGCGCGCAGCTCGTGCAGGGCGTCCCACACCGTCTCCGGGCCGGTCGTCTCGCCGGCGTGCGGCACGGAGTGCAGGCCGGCGGCGATGGCCCGGTCGAAGTACGGCTTGAACTGCGGCCGGGGTACGCCGATCTCGGGCCCGCCCAGCCCGAACGACACGAGCCCCTCCGGGCGGATCCGGTCGTCGGTGGCGAGCCGTGCCGTCTCCTCGGCGGATTCCAGCCCGGCCTCACCGGGGATGTCGAAGCACCACCGCAGCACGGTCCCGAACTCGGCCTCGGCCGCCTTGCGGGCGTCCTCGATCGCCGCCATGAACGCCGCCTCGTCGACGCCGCGCCGGGTCGAGGAGAAGGGCGTGATGGTCAGCTCGGCGTACCGCACCTGCTGCCGGGCCAGGTCGCGGGCCACCTCGTAGGTGAGCAGCCGGACGTCCTCCGGGGTGCGGATCAGGTCGACGACCGACAGATACACGTCGATGAAGTGCGCGAAGTCGGTGAAGGTGAAGAAGTCGGCCAGGGCCTCGGGGTCGGCGGGCACCTTGGAGTCGGGGTGGCGGGCGGCCAGTTCCGAGACGATGCGCGGGGAGGCGGAGCCGACGTGGTGGACGTGCAGTTCGGCCTTGGGCAGCCCGGCGATGAAGGTCCGCAGGTCGCGGTCGGCGGTGCCGGTGGCGGGTACGGAGCTGCTGTCGGTCATGGGGTCCTCCCCGGGCAGGGCGCCGGCGGCCCGGTGCGGGCGAGGCGCGGGTGATCGGCTGATCGGCGGTACGGACGACATCGTAGGCGGGCGGCGCGTGCTGACCGGCCGGTGGAGGAGCGGTGCGGCCGCGGCGCCCGCACGAGGTCCGGCGCGACGGCGTGGCGCGATCGGCGCGGTGGTGCTCGTCACGGCGGTGCTCGTGGACACCCGGCGCCTCGCGGACTGCTTCCCCCGCCGTCTGTCACTGGGCGTACGGCGACCGGCCGTTCGCCTGCTGGAAAGCGGCGGGACCGGGCCGCAGGGGTGCGGAGGCGAGGCCGTAGCATGGCGGGACGAACGACCGAGGGGGACATGCCCGTGAGTGACGGAGCGCAGGCGAGCGGCACCTCGGGAGGCGACTACAACCCGTGGGCGCCGCCCGAGCAGCGGACTTCGCTGGAGAAGAAGCCGTCCCATGCGGAGGCTCAGCCGCCCGCGCAGCCGCCGTCCGTGCACGACCAGGCGACCATGACCTCCCTGCCGACCGACGGCTTCGCACCGCCCGCGTCTGCCCCTGGCTTCGCTCCGCCCGCCTCTCCTCCCGGCTTCGCACCGCCGGCCGCCGCGTCCGGATTCGGCGTGCCGGGCACGGCCCCGGTGGGCGGCGAGGCGGTACCGCCCCCGCCGATCGCTCCCTCGGGCCCCGGCATACCCGCACCGCCGGCTTCCGGCGGCTACGGCTACCCCGGCTACCCCGCGGGCTACGGCTGGCCCGGCATGCCGATGGCCCCGCAGAACGGCATGGGCACCGCCGCGATGGTGCTCGGCATCCTGTCCCTGTGTCTGTTCTGCATGTACGGCGTCGTCTCGGTGGTGCTGGGCATCCTCGCGGTGGTCTTCGGCATCAAGGGCCGCCGGCGGGCCGATCGCGGCGAGGCCACCAACCACGGCCAGGCCCAGGCGGGCCTGATCATGGGGGTCATCGGCATCGTGCTCGGCATCGTCGTGATCGCCCTGCTCGCGATCGGCATCACCGCCGCCATCCATGACGGCCGCACCCACTCCGACCCGTACGACGACGACTCCGCGCGCAGCGTCTCGGTGACGGTGTCCGCCGACCGCTGAATCCGTCGGGGCCGTGGCTCTTACGGCACCCGTCGGCCGGAACTCGCTCCCTCCTGTTGCGTGCGGCCATTACGATGCCCTGATCGTCAACGGAGGGGAAACCACTTCATGTCCAACATCAACCCCGAAGCCGGGGGTTTCGGTCCGCCGGCTCCGCAGCAGCCGCCGGGGTACGGATACCCGCAGCAGTCCGGGCCCGGCTACGGCTACCCCCAGTCGGGGCCGTCCTATCCGGCCGCGCCGCCCGCGGCCTATCCGCAGGGTCCCGGTTATGCGATGCCGATGCAGCCGAGCAACGGCATGGGCACCACGGGCCTGGTGCTGGGCATCATCGGGGTGGTCTGCAGCGTCACCGTGTTCATGGAGATCCTCGGGATGATCCTGGGCATCCTGGCGATCATCTTCGGTGCCATCGGCCGGGGCAAGGCCAACCGGGGTGAGGCCACCAACAAGGGCGCGGCGACCGCCGGTCTCGTCTGCGGGATCATCGCCACCGTGCTCCTGCCGGTGCTGGTGTTCGTGTTCTTCGCGAGCGTCCTGGGCACCGCCAGCACCTTCTGACGAAGGCCCTGGCGTCCCGGCGGACCAGGAGGCGGCACAGGGGGCTGGGCATCGGGCCGGCCCCCTCGGCTTCCGCCCTCTCACATCCCTCGGCTCCCGCCCGCGCAGACCCCCTCGGCTCCCGCCCGCGCAGAGCCCCTCGGCTTTTCCCGCTCAGGCCCCCGCTCCCGACAACCGCTCACGCGCCTCCATCAGCGCAAAGCCCAGCAGGTTCGGCCCCCGCCACCGCTCCGGATCCGAGGCCGCCTCGTCGTCCGCCGCGAGACCGATGCCCCATATGCGGTCCAGGGGGCTCGCCTCCACCAGCACCCGCTCGCCCGTGCCCAGCAGGAACATGCGCAGGTCGTCGTCCGACGCGAACTTGTGGACACTGCCCTCGACCACGATCCGGAAGCGCTCCCGCTCCCACAGCGCCTCGTCGAAGCCACGGACCAGCCGCCCCGCCTTCTTGGCCTGAGCAGGATGCTCCGCGGCCAGCACCCGGCGCTCCGCCTCCGCGTCCCCGAACAGCCGCGCCTTGCCGGCCATCATCCAGTGCTCGGCCGTCGCGTATTCCACCCCGTCCACCGTGAAAGGTGACGGCCACCACTGACTCAGACAGCTCGGGCCGATCCGGCCGTCCGGCCGCGGCCGGTGCCCCCAGAAGTGCAGATACTTGATCCGGGCCCCTGCCCGGACCTCCCTGATCAGGGCTTCCACCCCGTCGATCTTCCCCATGCACCCGAGTCTGGCACGCGCCACTGACACTCCGTCCGCCCTTTTCCCTCCGGACTCGACACCTGGTCGACAGATTCCGTCGCGTAACCAAAAGGCAACAACGGAATCACTTGTTGGAGTCCACCTCCTCTGTCAGGATCGGCACTCAAATCGAGCTGGAGCTACGCCACCCGCCCCCCGGGACGGGGCGAACGGCGGAGGAGAGCGACATGCACAACCCGGGCACCGCCACCCCGGAACGATTTCCCGCCGAGGAGCGATTCGCCGCCGGCGCGCAGTTCATCGCCGGCCGGCTGACCAAGGGCACTTCGGGCCGCACCCACGCCGTGATCGACCCCGCCACCGGCGAGGAGGTGTACACCTACGAGCTGGCCGGCCCCGACGACGTCGACGCGGCCGTCGCCGCCGCCCGCGAGGCGTTCCCGGCCTGGTCCTCGGCGACCCCGGGCGAACGCTCCGACGCCCTGCACCGGTTCGCCGCCGTGCTCGCCGAGCGCGCCGAGGACTTCGCCCGCGCCGAGTCGCTGCAGTGCGGCAAGCCCCTCAAGCTGACCCGCGAGTTCGACGTACCGGGGACCATCGACAACACCGCCTTCTTCGCGGGCGCCGCCCGGCACCTGCAGGGACAGTCCGCCGGCGAGTACTCGGGCGACCACACGTCGTACGTCCGGCGCGAGCCGATCGGCGTCGTCGGGTCCATCGCACCCTGGAACTACCCGCTCCAGATGGCCGCCTGGAAGATCCTGCCGGCGATCGCCGCCGGCAACACCGTCGTGCTGAAGCCGGCCGAGCTGACCCCGCTCACCTCGCTGCTCTTCGCCGAGGCCGCCACGGACGCCGGCATCCCCGACGGTGTGATCAATATCGTCACCGGGACCGGCAGGGAGGCGGGGGAGCACCTGGTCGGCCACCCCGACGTCGCCATGACCTCCTTCACCGGGTCCACCGCCGTCGGCAAGCGCGTCGCCGAGGTCGCCACCGCCACCGTCAAGCGGCTCCATCTGGAGCTGGGCGGCAAGGCGCCCTTCGTGGTCTTCGACGACGCCGACCTGGAGGCAGCCGTCCACGGGGCCGTCGCCGGTGCGCTCATCAACACCGGACAGGACTGCACGGCCGCCACGCGCGCCTATGTGCAGCGACCGCTGTACGAGGCGTTCGTGGAGCAGACGGCGGCCCTGATGGAGACGGTGCGGCTCGGCGACCCGTTCGCCGCCGGCACCGACCTCGGTCCGCTCATCTCGCACGCCCAGCGGGACCGGGTCGCCGCCTTCGTGGACCGTGCGCGTGCCTACGCGCGCGTGGTGACCGGCGGTGAGGCGCCTAAGGGCGATCTGGAGAACGGCGCCTACTACCGGCCGACCCTGATCGCGGACGCGGCCCAGGACAGCGAGATCGTGCAGTCCGAGATCTTCGGCCCCGTGCTGGTCGTGCTGCCGTTCGACAGTGATGATGAGGGCATCCGGCTGGCCAACGACACCCCCTACGGCCTCGCCGCCTCCGCGTGGAGCACGAACGTCTACCGCGCCAACCGCTGCACCCGTGAGATCAAGGCGGGCTGCGTGTGGATCAACGACCACATCCCGATCATCAGCGAGATGCCGCACGGCGGCTTCAAGGCGTCCGGCTTCGGCAAGGACATGTCGGCGTACTCCTTCGAGGAGTACACCCAGGTCAAGCACGTAATGTTCGACAACACGGCGGTCGCCCGCAAGGACTGGCACCGCACGATCTTCGGGGACCGGTAGCAGCCGTCGCCCGGCGCGAGCCGGGCACCCCACACGCAGCCGGCTGCTGCCGGGTGTGACGACCCGGCCCCGACCAGGCCGACCACCCCAACCCTCGGAAAGGGCACCACGCGCATGGAGCAGTACGAGCCCGACCGCCTGACACCGGTCGAAGTCGCCGCGATGCGGCGCAGTCTGCGCGACGGCCGGGCCGCGATGACCCGCCGGTCGCTGTTGCGGGCCTCCGCGGGCGGTGCGCTCGCGGCCGGCGGACTCGGCGCGCTGAGCGCCTGCGGCATCCCCGCGGCGACCAAGACGCAGGGCGGTGTCCCCGCCGACGACCACTCGGCCAAGGAGAAGGTCGTCAACTTCTCCAACTGGCCCGAGTACATCGACGTGGACGACAAGGGCAAGCGCCATCCCACGCTCGACGGGTTCGCCCGGCGGACCGGCATCCAGGTCAGGTACACCGAGGACATCAACGACAACGACGAGTTCTTCGGCAAGATCCAGCCGCAGCTCGCCGCGGGCCAGGACACCGGCCGTGACCTCATCGTCCTCACCGACTGGCTGGCCGCCCGCATGATCCGCCTCGGGTACGTCCAGAAACTGGACCCGGCCAACCTGCCGCATGCCTTCGCCAACCTGTCGGACCAGTTCCGCGCCCCCGACTGGGACCCGGGCCGCGCCTACTCGTACCCCTGGCAGGGCATCTCCACCGTCATCGCCTACAACAAGAAGGCACTCGACGGCATCGAGGTGAAGTCGGTCTCCGACCTGCTCGACAACCCCAGGCTCAAGGGCCGCGTCGGTTTCCTCACCGAGATGCGCGACAGCATCGGCATGACCATGCTCGACATGGGCAAGGACCCGGCGAAGTTCACCGACGACGACTTCGACGCGGTCGTCGCCCGCCTCCAGAAGGCCGTCGACAAGGGCCAGATCCGCCGGTTCACCGGCAACGACTACACCTCCGACCTCACCAAGGGCGACTTCGCGGCCTGTATCGCCTGGGCCGGTGACGTCGTCCAGCTCCAGGCGGACAGCCCGGACGTCGGCTATGTCGTCCCCGACAGCGGCTACATGACGTCGACCGACAACATGCTGATCCCGAACAAGGCACGTCACAAGACGAACGCCGAGCGGCTCATCGACTACTTCTACGAGCCGGAGCCGGCCGCCGAGCTCGCCGCGTACATCAACT
This sequence comes from Streptomyces sp. NPDC053069, assembly GCF_044546895.1. Lineage (NCBI taxonomy): Bacteria > Bacillati > Actinomycetota > Actinomycetes > Kitasatosporales > Streptomycetaceae > Streptomyces > Streptomyces sp. NPDC053069. The sequence continues at coordinate 229,630 of NZ_JBITZN010000009.1, forward strand.
ACGTGAGCCCCGTCGCGGATGTGAAGCCCTACCTTGCGAAGATCGACAAGTCGGCGGCGAACAACGCACTGATCATTCCCGACAAGGCGATGCAGGCCAGGTCCCATGCCTTCCGCTCCCTGAGCTCGAAGGAAGAGACGGCCTACCAGCAGAAGTTCTCGAAGCTCACAGGGGCGTGACGACGATGACGACACCAGACAACAGCGGCGACGTCCGCCTCTCCGGTATCTCCAAGACCTACGACAACGGCTTCACCGCCGTACACCCGCTGGACCTGACCGTGCCGCAGGGCTCCTTCTTCGCCCTGCTCGGCGCCTCCGGCTGCGGCAAGACCACCACCCTGCGCATGATCGCCGGCCTGGAGGAACCTTCCTCCGGGACCGTGCGCCTCGGCGACCAGGACGTCACCCACCTGCCGCCGTACAAACGGCCGGTCAACACGGTCTTCCAGTCCTACGCCCTCTTCCCGCACCTCGACATCTTCGAGAACGTCGCCTTCGGTCTGCGCCGGCGCGGCATCAAGAGCGTGAAGAAGCAGGTCGAGGAGATGCTGGAGCTGGTCCAGCTCGGCGAGCAGGCCCGCAAGAAGCCGCACCAGCTCTCGGGCGGCCAGCAGCAGCGTGTGGCCGTCGCCCGCGCGCTCATCAACCACCCCAAGGTGCTCCTGCTCGACGAGCCGCTCGGCGCCCTCGACCTCAAGCTGCGCCGCCAGATGCAACTGGAGCTCAAGCGCATCCAGACCGAGGTCGGCATCACCTTCGTGCACGTCACGCACGACCAGGAGGAGGCCATGACCATGGCCGACACCGTCGCCGTGATGAACGCCGGCCGCGTCGAACAGCTCGGCTCGCCGACCGACCTCTACGAGAACCCGAAGACCACCTTCGTCGCGAACTTCCTCGGCACCTCCAACCTCATCGAGGCCGAGGTCGACACCAAGAACGGCGACGACATCGTGCTCAAGGCGGCCGGCGGCAAGCTGGTGCTGCCCGAGGCGCGATGTTCCGCCCCGACGACGGCCGGCGGCAAGGTGCTGGTCGGCATCCGCCCCGAGAAGATCTCCCTCACGCACGCCGACGACGCGGGGCAGATCCCGGTGGGCCGCAACCGCCTCACCGGCAAGATCGCCGACGCCAGCTTCATCGGCGTCTCCACCCAGTACGTGATCGACAGCCCGGTCTGCGACGAACTGTCGGTGTACGTCCAGAACGTCGAGCGCGACGGCCGGCTCGTGCCCGGCGCCGACGTCGTCCTGCACTGGAGCCCGGCGCACACCTTCGGCCTGGACGCCGCTCAGGACATCGACGCGGGCACCGAGGAAGAGGCGGCCGCCTGATGTCCACCCTCACCGAGGCGCCCCCGCCTCTCGCGCCCACCGCGCCGGAGAAGAAGCCCCCGCGCAAGCGCGGCCGGTTCACCCCGTACTGGCTGCTGCTGCCGGGCATGCTCTGGCTGATCGTCTTCTTCGCGCTGCCGATGATCTACCAGGCCTCCACGTCCGTGCAGACCGGCTCCCTGGAGAGCGGCTACAAGGTCACCTGGCACTTCGTGACCTACTGGGACGCGCTCAGCGAATACTGGCCGCAGTTCCTGCGGTCCGTCCTCTACGCCGCCGCCGCGACCGTGGGCTGCCTGCTGCTCGGCTACCCGCTGGCCTACCTGATCGCCTTCCGCGCGGGCCGCTGGCGGAACCTGATCATGATCCTGGTGATCGCGCCGTTCTTCACCAGCTTCCTGATCCGCACCCTGGCCTGGAAGACGATCCTCGCCGACGACAGCCCGGTCGTGCACGCCCTGAACTCGCTGCACGTCCTGGACCTCACCAACTGGCTCGGCTGGACGGCCGGCGACCGCGTCCTGGCCACGCCACTGGCCGTCGTCTGCGGCCTGACGTACAACTTCCTCCCGTTCATGATCCTCCCCCTCTACACCTCGCTGGAGCGGATCGACGGACGGCTGCACGAGGCGGCCGGCGACCTGTACGCCAGGCCGTGGACCACCTTCCGCAAGGTCACCTTCCCGCTGTCGATGCCGGGTGTGGTCTCCGGCACCCTGCTGACCTTCATTCCCGCGGCCGGTGACTACGTCAACGCCGAACTCCTCGGCTCCACCGACACCCGCATGATCGGCAACGTCATCCAGACGCAGTTCCTGCGGATCCTGGACTACCCGACGGCCGCGGCCCTGTCCTTCATCCTCATGGCCGCCATCCTGGCCATGGTCACGATCTACATCCGCCGGTCCGGGACGGAGGATCTGGTCTAAATGCCCTTCGTCACCTGGCTCAAGCGCCAACTCGTCGTCATCGCGGGACTTCTCACGCTCGCGTACCTGCTGCTGCCGAACGTCATCGTCACGGTGTTCTCCTTCAACAAGCCGAAGGGACGCTTCAACTACGAGTGGCAGCAGTTCTCGCTGGACGCCTGGAAGCAGCCGTGCGGCGTCGCCGACATGTGCGGCTCGCTGTCCATCAGCCTCCAGATCGCCGTGTGGGCGACCATCGGCGCCACCCTGCTCGGCACGATGATCGCCTTCGCGCTGGTCCGCTACCGCTTCCGCGCCCGCGGCGCCGTGAACTCGCTGATCTTCCTGCCGATGGCGATGCCCGAGGTCGTCATGGCCGCCTCGCTGCTCACCCTGTTCCTCAACATGGGTGCGCAACTCGGCTTCTACACGATCCTGATCGCGCACATCATGTTCTGCCTCAGCTTCGTCGTCACCGCGGTCAAGGCGCGCGTGATGTCGATGGACCCGCGTCTGGAGGAGGCCGCCCGGGACCTGTACGCCGGCCCCGTGCAGACCTTCCTGCGGGTCACCCTGCCGATCGCGGCACCGGGCATCGCCGCGGGCGCGCTGCTGTCGTTCGCGCTCTCCTTCGACGACTTCATCATCACGAACTTCAACGCGGGCTCGACCGTCACCTTCCCGATGTTCGTGTGGGGTTCGGCGCAGCGCGGCACGCCCGTCCAGATCAACGTCATCGGTACGGCCATGTTCCTGGTGGCCGTGCTCTTCGTCCTGACCTCGATGGTCATCAGCAATCGCCGGAACAAGCAAAAGGCATAGGCCTTTTCAGCACGTCCTCTGTAGGGAGTTGAAATCATGGCCCCAAGCGCCATGAGCCGTGGCAAAGACAACTGGATCTCCTCTCTCTCCGAAGCCCAGCCGGTCCCGTACTGGCTGGAAGACCCCGGCAAGCCCCACGCCGAGCCCGCCCTCACCGGCACCGACACCTGCGACCTGCTGGTCGTCGGCGGCGGCTACAGCGGGCTGTGGACCGCGCTGAACGCCAAGGAGCGCGACCCGCAGCGCGATGTGGTGCTGCTGGAAGGCCGCGAGGTGGGCTGGGCCGCCTCCGGCCGCAACGGCGGCTTCTGCGCCGCCTCCCTCACGCACGGCCTGCCCAACGGCCTCACCCGCTGGCCCGACGAGATCCACACACTGGAGGAGCTGGGCCGGCGCAACCTCGACGAGATCGAGGCCGCGATCGCCCGGCACGGCATCGACTGCGACTTCGAGCGCACCGGCGAGATCGATGTCGCCACCGAGACCTACCAGGCCTGGGAACTGAAGGACTGGCACCGGGAACTGGAGGAGAAGGGCCTCGCCGACGGCATCGAGTTCCTGGACGCCGACGCCGTACGCGAGCAGGTGAACTCGCCCACCTTCGAGGCCGGCCTGTGGGACCGCCGGGGCGTGGCCATGCTGCACCCCGCGAAGCTCGTCTGGGGCCTGAAGAAGGCCTGCCTGAAGCTCGGGGTGCGGATCTACGAGCACACACCCGCCCTGACCCTGAAGCAGTACGGCGCCGGGATGGCCGTACGCACCCCGTACGGCGCGGTCCGCGCCCGACGGGTCGCCCTGGGCACCAACATCTTCCCGAGCCTGCTGCGCCGCGTGCGCTCGTACACCGTCCCGGTCTACGACTACGCGCTGATGACCGAGCCGCTGACCGCCGACCAGCTCTCCGAGATCGGCTGGAAGAACAGACAGGGCCTCGGCGACTCGGCCAACCAGTTCCACTACTTCCGCCTGTCCGCCGACAACCGCATCCTCTGGGGCGGCTACGACGCGATCCACCACTACGGCGGCCGGGTCCGCGCCGAGTACGACGACCGGCCGGAGACGTACGCCAAGCTCGCGGGCCACTTCTTCACCTGTTTCCCGCAGCTGGAGGGCGTCCGCTTCACCCACGCCTGGGGCGGCGCGATCGACACCTGCTCGCGCTTCTCGGCGTTCTTCGGCACGGCACACCAGGGGAGGGTCGCCTACGCGGCGGGCTACACGGGCCTGGGCGTGGGGGCGACCCGCTTCGGCGCGGACGTGATGCTGGACCTGCTCGACGGGGAGCGCACGGAGCGGACGGAGCTGGAGATGGTGCGCAGGAAGCCGCTGCCGTTCCCGCCCGAGCCGTTCGCCTGGACCGGGATCGCGCTCACCAAGTGGTCCCTGGCCCGCGCGGACGCGCACGGCGGCCGACGCAACCTGTGGCTGCGGACGATGGACCGGCTGGGCCTGGGCTTCGACAGCTGAGCCCCGTCACATGTGATCCAGATCACTTGAAGGGGGTCGCGAAACCCGCGTAATGCTCCCGGGAGGCTTCCCTCTCTCCTCCTGACACGACCGCACGACGACGGTCGGGCGAGAGAAGAGGGAGGCCTTCTCATGACTGGGGCGAAGACGGCCGTCGAGTGGCTGGTATCGGTCGCGCCGGATCCCGAGGCCTGCCGCTGGGCATGGGAGCGCCATCCCCTCGGTGTCGCGCTGCTGCCCGCCGGCAGGGCCTGGGACGTGCTGATCCTGCCGGGTGACCTCGGCTGTCCGACCCTGGACGTGCTCACCCGGGTCCTCGACCAGCCCGGCCCGGTGCTCGCCGACTTCGGTGACAACCGGGTCGGGTTCTTCGTACCCCCGGGCACCGCGGCCCGCTGGCTCGGCACCGGCATCCGCACCGCGGGACCCGGCACCTGGATCGTCGTGCCGTATCCGGGCCGGGCCGCCCAGGGCGTGCGCTGGCTGGTGCCGCCGGACGGCTCGGGCACGCTGACCGACCCGGCGCTGCTGGAGCTGGCGATGCACGAGGCGGCGGCAGGGCAGGTCAGGGGCGGGGAGCGGGACGGTCAGGGCACGGGAGGTGTCCCGGCACCGAGTTCGCCGGGGTCGCAGGACCCGTGACCTCCTGACGGCGTGGACGGACCGCGGCTCGTGCGCGCCCCACGGGACCCGGCCGTCGTCCTGCCCGGGCCGGCGAGGCCGGCGAACAGGGCGAGGGCGGTCAGCAGCACGGTGGACAGGCACCAGCTGGCCACCACGTCCAGCGGCCAGTGATAGCCGCGGCGGACCAGGCCGTACGACACCCCGAGGACGAGGGCCGCGCAGCCGGCCACCATGGTGCGGCGGGCGGCCGCGGAGCGCAGCCAGGGGAGCAGGAGCAGGGTCGCGGAGCCGTAGGCGACGGCCGCCGTGGCCGTGTGACCGGAGGGGAAGTACCCCGCCCCGGGGGGCATCGCCGGGGTCCCCGGCCGTGCGGTCCAGTCCTTGAGCGGTACGACGACCGCGGGGACCAGTGCCATCAGGAGGGCCGCGGCGAGCGGCGGCAGCCACCACCGGCCCGCACCGGCGGCACGCCCCCGCCAGGCCGCGAACCCGAGGGCCAGGACCAGCGCCGGGACGGCGACCTGGATGTTCCCGAGGTCCGAGAGAAGCTCGGAGGACCGGTCCGGATGGACGAGGGCCCGGCTGAGGAGGGCGTCCAGGTGCAGCAGCGGGCCGTGGCCGGCCACCTGCCAGGTGATGATTGCGAAGAGGACGGCCGGGAGGCCGAGGAGCGGGGCGCGGCGGACTGCGGTCGACACGACGCTCAGCTTGACAGACGGGCTCGGCGAGAAGGAGGTCGGCCGCCCCGGAACAGGGGGGGGCGTTCCGAGGCGGCCGTCCGGATCGGAACGTCGCGCGCCCCGGGGGGTTTGGGGCGGCGACCGTCCGATCGGTGAGGAGATCCCGGAGCCGTCAGGCGCCGGTTGTGTGCGCGAGGGCACGACCAGGTCGAAGCTGGGGAGGCCTCGGCCTGAAATCGCCCACAGTCCCCTGTGGGCGGGGTGTATCTCTCATCTGGGTAGAACCTACGGCAGGCGAAGGCGCTTGGGCAGACGGAATCGCGTCCCGTCATCCACCTCGCACACCTTCTTCACACGGCCTGCCGTAGGACCCCGTCACCCGTGCGGACCTCTCGCTCAGATGCGCGAAAAGGCCTGCTCGATGATGTCGAGACCCTCGCTCAGGAGGTCCTCGCCGATCACCAGCGGGGGCAGGAAGCGCAGCACGTTGCCGTAGGTGCCACAGGTCAGGACCAGCAGGCCCTCGGCGTGGCAGGCCTTGGCGAGCGCGGCGGTGGCCTCGGGGTTCGGCTCCTTGGTGGCGCGGTCCTTGACCAGCTCGATGGCGATCATCGCGCCACGCCCACGCACGTCACCGATGACGTCGAACTTCTCGGCCATGGCGGTGAGGCGACCCTTCATGATCTCCTCGATGCGCTTGGCCTTGCCGTTGAGGTCGAGCTCCTTCATGGTCTCGATGGCACCGAGCGCACCCGCACAGGCGACGGGGTTGCCGCCGTACGTACCACCCAGGCCACCGGCGTGCGCGGCGTCCATGATCTCGGCGCGCCCGGTGACGGCGGCGAGCGGAAGGCCACCGGCGATGCCCTTGGCGGTGGTGATGAGGTCGGGGACGATGCCCTCGTCCTCACAGGCGAACCACTGACCGGTCCGGCAGAACCCGGACTGGATCTCATCGGCCACGAACACGATGCCGTTGTCGTTGGCGAACTTCACGATCTCCGGCAGGAAGCCCTTGGCCGGCTCGATGAAGCCGCCCTCACCGAGCACCGGCTCGATGATGATCGCGGCGATGTTGTCCGCGCCGACCTGCTTGGACATCTGGTCGATGGCCTGCTTGGCGGCCTCGGGACCGGCGTTCTCCGCCCCGGTCGGCCAGCGGTAGCCGTACGCCACCGGCACCCGGTACACCTCGGGCGCGAACGGCCCGAAGCCGTGCTTGTACGGCATGTTCTTCGCCGTCAGCGCCATCGTCAGGTTGGTCCGACCGTGGTATCCGTGGTCGAACACGACGACGGCCTGCCGCTTGGTGTAGGCGCGAGCGATCTTGACGGCGTTCTCGACGGCCTCGGCGCCGGAGTTGAACAGCGCGGACTTCTTGGCGTGGTCACCCGGGGTCAGCTCGGCCAGCGCCTCCGCGACCTCCACGTAGCCCTCGTAGGGGGTGACCATGAAACAGGTGTGGGTGAAGTCCGCGAGCTGGGCGGAGGCCCGCCGCACCACGGCCTCGGCGGACGCGCCGACGCTGGTCACGGCGATACCGGACCCGAAGTCGATGAGCCGGTTGCCGTCGACGTCCTCGATGATCCCGCCGCCCGCGCGCGCGGTGAAGACGGGCAGCACGGAGCCCACACCCTGCGCGACCACGGCGGTACGGCGGGCCTGCAGCTCCTGCGACTTCGGGCCGGGGATGGCGGTGACGACGCGGCGCTCCTGCGGAAGTGCGGTCATGGGGGGCTCCCTGATTGATCTTGCGTTGATCTGCGTACCGGGCGGTCCCGGACGATTCCGGGCGGTGCGTTTTCAGCCGCTTACCTATCTTTCTTCGCAGGCTAGGGCCGGGAGTGGGGGGTGGGCATGCTCCATGTGGGCGTTGTCGGCCGCTCCGGTTGTCCGCCGTGGACATAGCCGCGTGGCCCGGGTACGCCCGGTCGGCGGGCACTCCCGGCCGCGTAAGCGGTGAACTCCCCTTGCCGTGGCATTAGATTGGCTCGCTGATGGTGGACGGAGCGGCTGGTCAGGGGGCAAGGGCGATGGACAGCGACGGCACACGGGACGCACGCGGCACGCATGCGCATCCGGTACCTCGCCCGGCGGACCCGAGGGATGTACCGGGGACACCCCGGAACGGGCCCGCGACGCCGTACGACGGCGCGGCTCCGCCATACGATGTCCCCGCCGTGCCGCCACGGCCGGCGCATGCACCGGACCTGCCGCCGGCCATGCCACCTGGGCCCGCTCCCCACCCGACGCAACCCCGCTCGCCCGTCGCCGAGTGGCTCGACGAGCCGCGCCCGGCCGTCGAGCCCGGCATCTGGCGCTACGGCTACCGTCTGCCCAAGGCGGCCCGTCAGGGGCAGCGACTGGCCCCCGTGACCATCGTCGGCTTCGTCGTCCCCCTGGCGGCAGGACTGCTTCTGTGGTCACTGTGGCGGCACGGCACGCTCCCCTATCAGTGGACCGTTCTCAAGCTGCTCACCCCCGACGACTGGTGGTGGAGTGGCACCACGTCCCCCAAGGGCTACCAGGGCGCCGAGGTCAAGACGGTTGCCGACGGTGTGTTCTTCGGGATCCTCATCTACGCCATGGCGCGCCTGGGCAGCTGGCCCGAGATCATCCGGCATGTCGTCACCCGGCGCGAGCAACCCGCTCGCGCTCTCGCCGCCGCCCTCGGTGCGCTGGTTGCGCTGGCGTTCGTCTTCCCGAGCTGGTTCGGCCTCGGCTGGAATGCCCTGCCTGTTCAGGATCCGTTGTTCTCCCTGATCGTCCTGGTCAACGGCGGCGACTACGGAGTGTTCGCGTCGCAGCCGGTCACGGACGGGCTCTACGCGCTCATCACCCTGCTGGTGCTGTGGCCGTTCGCCCGGGTCGGCGGCTGGTGGCCCCTCGCGAAGGAGGCGCTGGCCGCGCGGGCGCGGGCCAGGACGGCCGAGGCCCCGCAGCCGGCCGTCGACCGGCGGCCGTCGCAGTGGCCGGACCTGCGTGAGGCCGGCCAGCACCAGGCTGCGGACGTGCTCGCCGCCGAGGTCGACGCCGGCCGGATGAACGACGTGGATTGCGCCAGGATCGGTCACATGTGGAGCGTGGCACGGGCCCGGGCTCGCGTTTCCTCGTTCGCCGACACAGTGCTGCGCGAGGGCGCCGCCGCCTGGACACACCCGTCCGGCCACCGTGACCTGCCCGGCCGGGCCGCTCGGCATGATCTGCTCGCCGGACAGGTGCGCATCGGGCAGTGGGTAGCGGGGGACCGCACCCCGCTCGCCTACGGCGGCGCCGGAGCTGCTCTCGCGCCGGACACCCTGGGCACCTCACTGCTGGCCGTCGGGCCCTCGGGCTCCGGCAAGACGCGCCACCTGATCCGGCCCGTCGTCGAGTCGCTCGGCCTGCAGGCGCTCGCCGGGCGGTGCGCCGTGGTCGCCGTGTGTGCGGCCGGCACCCCGCTCGGCCCCGACTCGGCCTACGACGTGGTCGTACGCCTCGGCGACCCGGCGTCCGTGCACGACCTCGACCCGTACGCGGACTCCGACGACCCCGACGAGGCGGCCGTCTTTCTGGCGGAGGGGCTGGCCGGCGACCTGGACTCCGTCAGCGGTCAGCGGGCGGTCACCGCGCTCGCCCAGCTCCTCGGCCCCTATCGGGCGGTCCACGGACGCTTCCCGACGCTGCCCGTGCTCCGGGAACTGCTGGAGGGCGAATCCTCGGCCCTTATGGCGCTGCGCGGTGCACTCGCCGGGGACGAGCACACCGCGATGCGCCGGGAACTCGACGCACGAGCCCGGCAGTCGGGCACTGCGGGCGATCCCGGACCGGTCCTCGCCGACCGGCTCGCGGTGCTCGACCGGCCGGCGTTCGCCGAGTTCTTCGGCGGGGACGGCGGGAGCGCTCGGCCGTTCTCCCTGCGCGCCGTCGCCCATCACCCGCTCCGCGTTCGTATCGACCTGCCCGACCGCGGACACGAAGAGGCGTCCCGGATCGTCACCCGGCTGCTGCTCGCCCAGTTCGGCGCTGTGGTGTCGGCAGGCGAGCGGGCCCACTTCGCCTGCCTCGTCCTGGACGACGCCACCGGTGCGGTGACGGCTGATTCCGTCCGCCGCATCCAGCGCTTGCGTTCCTGCAACGCGGCCGTGGTGCTCACCCTGCGAACGGTCGGCGACGTGCCCGAGGCACTGCACGGGCCGCTGTACGCGGCCGTCGGCTGCCGTATGGCGTTCTCCGGGGTGACCACATGGGACGGTGGCAGGTTCGCGGAAGCCTGGGGCACAGAGTGGGTGGAGACCCGGGACGTGGCCCGGCATACCGTGTTCGCGGATCAACCGATGACACGCGCCATCCATGCCCTGCGCAAGCTGGTGACCGGCAAGGCGGTGACCACCGAGGCCGTCACCGTCCGCCAGGTGGAGCGGGAGCGCTGGTCGGCTTCCGAGTTGGCTCATGGGGTGCCTGCGGGGCATGCCGTGTTGTCGTTGACGAGTGTGCGCGGGGAGCATGCGCCGCCGTTGTTGGTGGATCTGCGGGGGTGAGGGGGCACCGGGGGACCGTACGGTGAGGCAGAATCGGCGTAGGCCGTTCATACGTTGCGGCCAAGAGATCAGCGAAAGATCATCGAAAGAGCACCCGATCTCCTCACCGTGAAGGCCCCATGCCCCCGACCCTCGCCTCGCTCGTCCACCACTCCGCGCTCAAACTGACCGTACGCGCGGGCGAGGACCGACTCGACGTGCCCGTCCGCTGGGCCCACGTCAGCGAGCTGGCCGACCCCGTGCCGTACATGGAGGGCGGCGAGCTGCTGCTGATCACCGCGCTCAAGCTGGACGCGGAGAACCCGGAGGCCATGCGGCGGTATGTGAAGCGCCTGGTGGGGGCCGGTGTCGTCGGGCTCGGGTTCGCCGTCGGGGTGAACTACGAAGAGATTCCCGAGGCGCTCGTCGAGGCCGCGCGGGCGGAAGGGCTGCCCCTGCTGGAGGTACCCCGCCGCACCCCCTTCCTCGCCATCAGCAAGGCCGTGTCCGCCGCCATCGCCGCCGACCAGTACCGGGCCGTCACGGCAGGGTTCGCCGCGCAGCGCGAGCTGACGAAGCAGGCCCTCAACGCCGGGCCCGAGGGGCTGCTCGGCGCGCTCGCCGGGCAGGTCGACGGCTGGGCGGCGCTGTACGACGCCTCCGGCGCCGTCGTCGCCGCCGCGCCCGAGTGGGCCGGCCGGCGGGCCGCCCGGCTGACCGCCGAGGTCGAGCGGCTGCGGGAGCGGCCGGCCCCGGCCTCCTCCGTGGTCGGCGGGCCCGATCACGAGGACCGGGTCGAGCTGCACTCCCTGGGCACCGGGCGGCGGCCGCGCGCCGCGCTCGCCGTCGGTACGGCCGCAGCCCTCGGCACCGCCGAACGGTACGCCGTCCACTCCGCCATCGCCCTGCTCACTCTCGTTACCGAACGCTCCCGCTCCCTGCACGCGGCCGAGCAGCGCATCGGTACGGCGGTGCTGCGCATGCTGCTCGCCGGGCAGCCCGACCACGCCCGGGCCGTCGCCGGGGACCTGTACGGCGGGTTGCTCGACGCGCCGTTCCGGATGATCGTCGCCGAGTCGGTGTCCGGCTCGGCCGCACGGGCGCACGCGGACGCACACGCACACGCCCATGCTCACGCTCACCCGCGAGTGCCCGGTGCCGCCCAGCAGGCGTCCCCGGCCGCCGCTCTCGCCGCCGCCGGCACCGGCGGTGACCCGCTGGGCGGGCTGACGGAGACCGTGGAGTCAGCCGCCGCACGATCCGGCGAGGCCGTGCTGATCGTGCCCGAAGGTGAGCGGCTCGTGGTGCTGGCCGCCGACGGCGGCGCGGCGGTGGCCGCCTGTACGCGGTACGCGGCGGCGCTGGAGGCGGCGCGAGCGGTGCCCGAGCAGTCCGCGGCCGACGAGGACGAGCTGGTCGTCGGACTGTCCGCGCCGGCCGGGCCGATCGCCGCGGCGGCCGCCTACAAGCAGGCCGAGCAGGCGCTGTCCGTGGCCCGGCGGCGGGGGCGCGTGCTGGTGGAACACGAGCAGCTGGCCGCCGGGTCCGTACTGCCGCTGCTGGCCGACGACGCGGTGAAGGCGTTCGCCGACGGGCTGCTGCGGGCGCTGCACGAGCATGATGCGACGGGGCGGGGCGATCTGGTCGCCTCCCTGCGGGCGTGGCTGTCGCGGCACGGGCAGTGGGACGCGGCCGCGGCGGACCTCGGTGTCCACCGGCACACCCTGCGCTACCGGATGCGGCGGGTCGAGGAGATCCTGGGCCGTTCCCTGGACGACCCCGACGTGCGGATGGAGCTGTGGCTCGCCCTGAAGGCGACGTCGACGGAGTGACCACCCCGGGGGCGCCCGCACTGCCCGAGCGCCGGCAGTGACCCCGCCATTCCGGCACACCCCCCACCCCGACTGCTACGACTCGGACAAACGACCCCCGGCCGCCCCCGCCCTACCGTGGACAGCGGACCGAAAGAACACCCCCCAACGCGGAAGGGCCGGGACTCACGACATGCCCCAGGAAAAGAATGTGGGGGCCACCCACGCCTTCTGGCTCGCCGGCCGCCAGGTCACCGGCGAGGACACCTTCGACGTCACCTCCCCGTGGGACGGCCGGCTCGTCGGCAAGGTCAGTGTGCCGACCGACGCCCAGGTCGAGGAGGCCGTGGCCGCCGCGTACGCCGTGCGGGACGAGTTCGCCGCCACCCCGGCGCACGTGCGCGCCGCCGCGCTGGACCACGTCAGCAAGCGGCTGGCCGAGCGCACCGAGGAGATCGCCCAGCTGATCTCCGCCGAGAACGGCAAGCCGATCAAGTGGGCCCGCGGCGAAGTCGGCCGCGCCGTCTCCGTGTTCCGGTTCGCCGCCGAAGAGGCCCGGCGGTTCAACGGCGGCGAGGCCCAGCGCCTCGACACCGACGCCGGCGGCCAGGGCCGGCTGGCGCTCACCCGCCGCTTCCCGAAGGGCGTCGTGCTCGGCATCGCGCCGTTCAACTTCCCGCTGAACCTGTGCGCCCACAAGGTCGCCCCGGCGATCGCCGCCGGTGCCCCGATCATCCTCAAGCCGGCCCCGGCCACCCCGCTGTCCGGCCTGATCCTCGGCGACCTGCTCGCCGAGACCGACCTGCCCGCCGGCTCCTGGTCGATCCTCCCGGTCGCCAACGACAAGATGCCCGCCCTCGTCCAGGACGAGCGCCTGCCGGTCATCTCCTTCACCGGTTCCGAGAAGGTCGGCTACGCGATCATGGACTCGGTGCCGCGCAAGCACTGCACGCTGGAGCTGGGCGGCAACGGAGCGGCGGTCGTGCTCGGCGACTTCGCCTCCGACGCCGACCTGGACTGGGCCGCGACCCGCATCGCGACCTTCTCCAACTACCAGGGCGGCCAGTCCTGCATCTCCGTGCAGCGGGTCATCGCGGACGCCTCCGTCTACGACCGTCTGCTGCCGCGCATCGTCGCCGCCGTGGAGGCCCAGGTCACCGGTGACCCGAGCGACGCCAAGACGGACGTCGGCCCGCTGGTCAGCGAGGACGCCGCCAAGCGCGTCGAGGCGTGGGTCAAGGAGGCCGTCGAGGCCGGTGCCACGCTCCTCACCGGTGGCGACCGCGACGGCGCCTCCTACGCGCCGACCGTCCTCACCGACGTGCCCGCGGACACCACCCTCGCCTGCGAGGAGGTCTTCGGGCCCGTCCTCACCGTGCAGAAGGTGGACGGCGAGGCCGAGGCCTTCGCCGCGGTCAACGACTCCAAGTACGGCCTCCAGGCGGGCGTGTTCACCCACGACCTGCAGGTCGCCTTCCGCGCCCACCGCGCCCTGGAGGTCGGCGGCGTGGTGATCGGCGACGTCCCGTCCTACCGCGCCGACCAGATGCCGTACGGCGGCGCCAAGCAGTCCGGCGTGGGCCGCGAAGGCGTGCGGTTCGCGATGGAGGACTACACCTACGAGCGCGTGCTGGTTCTCACCGGACTCGCGCTCTGACCTGCCACGGACAGGTCGGACGAAACGGCCGGAGCCCACTGTGCGGGGGCTCCGGCCGTTTCTGTTTCCCCCTTCTTCTCCTCTTCTCCGCTCTCGCGGTTGCCGCGTGCTCTCCTCGCCGCTGCCCCTGCGCTTCCGACCGTTCACGGTGATCGTTCTTGTTTCGGTAGCGGACGCAAAACATTTCGGAGGGTGTCTCGGTCGGACCGTACTGTGCGCTGCGGTAACGGTGTGATTACGTAAGGGCACCCTTACAAGCGGAGGGACGATCCATGTTGAGTACGTCCGGCAGCAAGATGCCGCCAGCGGGGACCAGCCCGCTCACCACCGAAGCCGCGATCCGCACCCGGGTCGAGGTACCGGTGAATCTCAGCGACGGTTCCTGGCGCACCGCCGAAATGATCAGCTTCTCCGGACTCGCCGACGGACGGGAGCACATCGCCGTAGTGTTCCCGTCCGCACGGTCCGTACCCCTGGTGCGTGTGCATTCGGAATGCCTCACAGGTGACGTGTTCGGTTCCGCCCGTTGCGACTGCGGACCGCAGCTCACCGAGGTGGTCGACCTGTTCGCCGAGTCCGGCGGAATCCTGCTGTACCTGCGCCAGGAAGGGCGCGGCATCGGGCTGTACAACAAGCTGGACGCCTACCGGGTCCAGGACGACCAGGGCCTGGACACCTTCGCCGCGAACCGTGAGCTGAACTTCTCGGACGACTTGCGCGACTACCTCGTCGCCGCGCAGATGCTGCGCGCCCTGGACGTGCCGCGCATCCGGCTGCGCACCAACAACCCCGACAAGGTCGGCCAGTTACGGGGCTACGGCATCGGTGTGGAAGAGGTCATCCCCACGGGCATCCACCGGACCGAACGCAACCACGACTATCTGCGGGTCAAGGCCGAACAGGGCGGACACACCATAGAGCTTCTGGGGGAGTCCATATGATCCAGCACCGTGGACCCATCAGCGGCATCGCCGCCTGGGGGGACGAGTACGTGGCCACGGCCGGCTACGACAACCAGGTCATCTGCTGGGACCAGCGGACCGGTCGCGCGGTGGCCCGCTCGTTCCACGACCACCTGGCCAACCAGTGCCAGTTCGCGCCGGACGGCACACATCTGCTGACCTCCTCCAGCGACTACACCGCCCGCCTGTGGACCGTGCCCGACCTGCGGCTGGTGGCGGTCCTCGGGGATCACGAGGACGACGTGGAGATGTCCGTCTTCCACCCGCGCGAGGAACTCATCGCCACTGCCTCCCGGGACCACCGGGTGCGGGTCTACGACTTCACCGGCCGGCTGCTGCACCGTTTCGAGGGGCACACGGCCGACGTCATCTCCGTCGAATGGGCCCGCGACGCCGACGAGTTGATCTCCTCCAGCGACGACGGCACCATCAAGCGCTGGTCCCTGCAGACCGGCGGCATGATCGCCGACCTGGACATGGACGGCGTGGAGACCGACACCGTCGCCATCTCCTCCTCCGGCACCATCTTCGCCGGCAACGACGAGGGCCAGATCATCGTGGTCGACCCCGCCGGACGCACCACGGTCCCCGCGCACGACGCGGGCATCAAGCGCCTCGTCCTCGACGACGCCCGCAACCTGCTGGTCAGCCTCTCCTACGACCGCACGATGCGGCTGTGGGACGTCTCCTCCGGCGCGCCCGAGGCCCGGGACACCACCGCTCTGCCCGACGACGTCTGGCCCCGCTCCTGTGCCTTCGCGGGCGGCACCCGCCTGGTGTTCGCCACCTTCGGCGCCACGTACCGAGGCTACGACTACCAGGCGCGCACCTGGGACACGGCTGTCGTACCGGTCACCGGCGGCGTCAACGCGGTGCTGCCGGAGCGCGGCGGTTCGACGCTCACCGTCGGCGACGCGGGCGTGGTGCGGCGCGGCGGCGAGCCGGTGGCCGAGACCGGCAGTCTGTGCAACTTCCTCACCCCGCTGGGTGGTCTGGTGCTCTCCGGCGGCCAGCTCGGCAAGGTCTTCGACGCGCTCACCGGCCGCGAGCTCCACCAGCACCGCTCGCCGCTCAACTGCGGCGTCGCCTTCGAACGAGACGGCCTGAGCTACGCCGTGGTCGGCGCCTACACCGGCGAGGGGCTGCTGCTGAAGCTGACCGGCGACACCGTCGAGCACATCACGGACCTGGCGCTGAACGTCAACGCCGTCAAGGACGTCGCGGTCTCCGGCGACCTGCTGTTCTCCGTCGCCGCCGACGCCTCCGCGACCTGGTACCGCATCTCCACGCTGGAGAAGGTCGCCACCGTCGAGGACGCCCACGACAAGATCGCCAACGGGTGCACGGGCCTCGGCGACGGCTGGTTCGCCAGCGTCAGCCGCGATCTGAAGCTGCGCATCTGGCGCCCCGACCGCACCGTGCAGGTCCTGTCGACGCCGCACACGCACTCCGTCAAGTGCGTCGCCGCCGACACCGACGGCCGCCTGATCGCCACCGGCAGCTACGACGGCCGTATCGCGGTCTACGACCGGACCGACGACCGCTGGTCCGTGACCGAGCGGCCCACCACCTCCGGCATCTCCTCCCTCGCCTACGACGCGGCACGCAAGCTCTTCGTCGCCGGTTCCTACGACGGGCAGGTCTACACGGTCGCCGGCTGAACGGCAGCGGGAGCGGGGCCCCACCCGACGCGGCGCCCGGCGCCCGACACGAGCGGTGTCGCGGCAGCGCGTCCGCGCGGCACCGTCCGTGCGTGCGGCCCCCTCCTGCTCGCGGCCGCCCTCGTCCGCCCCACACGACAGGACTGAATGACCCATGCCCAGCCACCGGATAGCCGACCGTTACTCCGTCTCTCCCACGCCTGCTCCGCCGCTCGACGAGACGGCGTACGCGGACGTGCTGCGCTCCGACTTCCAGGACCACTACGTCAACGGGCGCGACGTGTGGACCGCGGAGGAGGCCATGCGCGAGGCCCCCCGCCTGCTGCTGCGCGCCCTCGGCGACCGTGCCGACGCGCACATCCTCGACATCGGCACCGGACACGGCCGCGACGCCGCCGTCCTGAGCGCCGCGGGCTGCCGGGTCACCGGCATCGACCTCGTCGAGTCCCCCGAGTGGGCCGAGATCACCGCCCGCAGCCAGGGGCGGGCGCGGTTCGAGGTGTCCTCGCTGCCCGACCTGGACGGCACGGCCGTCTACGACGCCGTCCTCGACAACGGCTGCCTGCACCACCAGCACCCCGACGGCTACGGCCGCTACCTCGGCCGGATCCACGAACTGCTGCGCCCCGGAGGCCTGTTCACGGTGTCCGTGTTCCAGTCGGCGGACGGCCCGGGCCGGCTCTTCGCCAACGGGGCGCGGCGCCTGTACCGGGAGTTCACCGAGGCGGAGCTGACCGAGCTGGTCACCGCGCACGGCTTCAGTCCCGCCGAGGTGCGGCTGGTGCCGCGCGGGACGGGCGGGCTGCACTACCTGGTGGGCACCTACCGCGCCGCCGACGCGAGCACGGGAACGGGCTCGGGCACCTCCGGGGACGGGGAGCGATGAGCGCGGTCCGCACCGAGGGCGAGCCGGTGCCGGCCCGCCGACGCGGCGGCCGGCTGTCCGGCGTGCTCGCGGCGCTGACCACGGCCGCGCTGCTGGGCGGCTCCCTGCTGGGCACCGCCCCCTCGGCCGCCGCCCGTCCCACCGCGGGCGCCGCCGGGGGCACCTGGTCCGGCACCTGGGGCACCGCACCGGCACCCGCCGCACCGGACGGCGTCTCGCAGACCGGCATCGAGGACCGCACCGTACGCATGATCGTGCACACCTCGGTCGGCGGCGGTGCGCTGCGGCTGCGGCTGTCCGCCGTCCACGGCACCCGGGACCTGGTGCTCGGCCGGGTCACGGTGGGCCGTGCCGAGTCGCCCGCCTCGGCGGCAGCCGTCCCCGGCAGTCTTCGCCCGGTCACCTTCGGCGGCGCACCGGGCACCGTCGTGCCCGCCGGGACGGAGACCGTCAGCGACCCGCTGCCCTACGACGTGCCCGCCGACGCCGACCTGCTGGTCAGCGTCCACCTGCCCGAGGCGACCGGCCCCACCACCTGGCACTGGCTCGCCCACCAGACCAACTACCTCTCCGAGCCCGGCGACCACACCGGTGACCAGGGCGCGGCTGCCTTCACCGACGCCGCCACCTCCTGGTTCTTCCTGACCGGCGTCGACGTGCGCGGCCCGGCCACGCGCGGCACCGTCGTCGCGCTCGGCGACTCGCAGACGGACGGCGGCGGTTCCACCGACAACGGCAACGGCCGCTGGACCGACGCCTTCGCCCGCCGGCTCGCCGCCGTCCCCGCCACCCGGGGCCTCGGCGTGCTCAACAAGGGCATCGGCGGCAACCGGGTGCTGCGCGACGGCGCCGAGACCGACCGTCCGCAGCGCGGCACCAGCGCACTCGGCCGGCTCGACCGGGACGTGCTGAACCAGTCCGGGGTGCGTGCCACCGTCCTCTACGAAGGCATCAACGACCTCCAGCTCACCCCCGGCGCGAGCGCCGATGAGGTCCTGGCCGGGCTGCGCACTCTCGCCGACCGGCTGCACGCGCGCGGCATACCGGTCATCGTGGGCACCCTCACGCCGTTCAGGGACTCGGCGCTGTGGACGGCCGACGCCGAGCGGCAGCGGGTCGCGCTGAACGCGGCGCTGCGCACCTCCCGGGACTTCGACGCCGTCGCCGACTTCGACGCGGTCGTGCGCGACCCCGCCGACCCGCAGCGGGTGCGCTCCGGTTACGACTCCGGAGACCACATCCACCTCAACGACGCCGGCTACCGGGCGGTGGCCGGCGCCGTGCCGACCGACCTGCTCACCGCCGGTGCCCCGGCGGACTCCGTAGCGCACACCGATGGGAGGCACCCGTGACCGGCGCCCCGGCGATGGCCAACCCCAACACCCTGTCCGACCGGGCCGCGATGGGTCTGCCCGACTCCTTCGTGGCACGCACCGGCCCCTGGCTGCTGCGGGACCACCGTGACCTGCTGGGCGCGCCCGCCGACACCCTCGTCGCGGTCGCGGAGGACCCCGAGCTGTCCTTTCCGCGCCGCTACGCGGCCGGTTGGGTGCTCGGCCTGATCGGCGACCCCCGCATCCGTCCCGACGACCCGCCGATGGCGGACGTCCCCGCCGCCCGCGTCCGGCTCGGCCTGGACCCCGACGAGGTCGGCCGGGTCACCGCGCGCTGGCGGCACGCCGGGGTGATCGAGGACTGGATCGCCAAGGAGTGCCCCGTGCACGAGGTGGAGCTCCCGGCGTTCCGTATCGCGCTGCACCCGGTCACCAACGCCGAGTACCGGCGCTTCCTGGAGGACACCGGCCGCACGGCGCTGCCGACCTCCTGGCGGTTCGGCGGCTACCCCGAGGGACTCGGCAACCACCCGGTGTGGACCGTGTCGCCCGAGGCCGCCGACGCCTACGCCGCCTGGCTCTCGGCCCGTACCGGCCGCGCCTTCCGGCTGCCGACCGAGGCGGAGTGGGAGTACGCCGCTGCCGGTCCCGAGGGGCGGGAGTTCCCCTGGGGCGAGTCGTTCGAGCGGGACCGTGCCAACACCGTGGAGGCCGGGCCGCTGTCCACCACCCCGATCGGCGTGCATCCGGCCGGACGCTCCCCGTTCGGAGTGCACGACATGGCGGGCAACGTCGAGGAGTACACCGCCGACGACTACCGGCCCTACCCCGGCGGCAGCGCCGTCGCCGACGATCTGGCCGTCACCCGGGGCAGGTACCGCATCGCCCGGGGCGGCAGCTTCACCCGCTTCGGCGACCTGGCCCGCACCCGACGCCGCCACGGCTGGTACGACCGCGACATCTACGCCATGGGCTTCCGGCTCGCGGAGACGCCGTGACGGGGCGGGTGACGGCCACTCGGAGTCCGTACCCGTCCGACGAGCCGGTCCCGGCACCCGGCTCCTCGGCCGAGGAGCCGACCCCGCCGCCGGCGTCCTCGGCCGAGGAATCCGCCATGCGCCGGGCCGTCGAGCTGGCCGCGACGGCGCTGGGCCGGACCAGCCCCAACCCCGTCGTCGGCTGCGTGGTCCTCGGCGCGGACGGCACCCCGGTGGGGGAGGGTTTCCACCGGGGTGCCGGCCGGCCCCACGCCGAGGTCGAGGCGCTGGCCGCGGCCGGGGACCGGGCGCGCGGCGGGACCGCTGTGGTCACCCTGGAGCCCTGTTCGCACCAGGGCCGCACCGGGCCCTGCACCGAGGCGCTGCTGCGGGCCGGCATCGCCCGCGTGGTGTACGCGGTGCCGGACCCCGACCCGACGGCGGCGGGCGGCGCGCGGCGGCTGCGGGACGCCGGGGTCGAGGTGACCGGCGGGGTGCTGCGTGCCGAGGCCGAGCGCGGCAACGAGCTGTGGCTGACCGCCGTCCGCCGGGGACGGCCGTGCGTGACATGGAAGTTCGGCGGCACCCTGGACGGCCGGGCGGCGGCGCCGGACGGCACCTCCCGGTGGATCACCGGCCCCGAGTCGCGGCAGGACGCGCACACCCTGCGCGCCGAGCACGACGCGGTGCTGGTCGGCTCCGGCACCCTGCGCACCGACGACCCGCACCTGGGCCTGCGGCACGGTGTGGCGGGCGCGCCTCCGCTGCGTGTCGTCCTGGACCGCGACGGCACCATCGCGCGGCACGCGCGCGTGCTCGACGACACGGCCCCCACCCTCGTGGTCACCG
Organism: Streptomyces sp. NPDC053069; assembly: GCF_044546895.1. NCBI lineage: Bacteria > Bacillati > Actinomycetota > Actinomycetes > Kitasatosporales > Streptomycetaceae > Streptomyces > Streptomyces sp. NPDC053069. Next base: position 250,103 of record NZ_JBITZN010000009.1, read on the forward strand.
GGCCGCACACGCCCGGGCCGACGCTGCCCGGCCGGCACGAGGTGCTGCGGGTGCCGGTCACCGAGGGTGCGCTCGACCTCGCCGCCCTGCTCGGACATCTGTGGGGCCGGGGCGTGCGCTCGGTCCTGCTGGAGGGCGGCGCCCGACTCGCCGCGTCCTGCGTCGCCCAGGGCCTTTTGGACCGGGTCGTGGCGTACGTGGCGCCCGTGGTGCTGGGCGCCCCCGCCCGCCCCGTCCTCGGCGACTTCGGCGCCGGCACCCTCCTGGCGGGCCTGCGGCTGCGGCTGGGCGAGGTGACCCGCCTCGGCGACGACGTACGGCTGCTGCTGCGCACGCGGGACCTGCCGGCCGGCGCGACGGCAGCCGCCGCCGGGAGCCGCACGGGACCGGATCCGGAGCGCGCGGAGAGCCGTACGGCGGAGGGAGGCGGGGCATGAGCCACCGGATCGCGGTGGTGTACCACAGCCGGCACGGCACCGTGCGCGCGCTGGCCGCGCTCGCCGCCGAGGGGGCGCGGGAGGCCGGCGCCGAGGTGCGGCTGCTGCGCGTCGCGGACGACGGAGCCGCAGATCCGGGATGGCCCGAGCGGCCGGCCGAACCGGAGGACGTCCTGTGGGCGGACGGACTGGTGCTGGCCTGTCCCACGTACTACGGCAATGTGTCCTCGCCGTTCAAACGGTTCCTGGAGTCCACGTCACCGCTGTGGCGGCAGGGACTGCTGGCCGACCGGGTGGCGACCGGCATCACCGTCTCCACCCAGCGGCACGGCGGCCGGGAGGCGACATTGACGGCCCTTCAGCACACCCTCTACCACTGGGGCTGCTGGGTGGCCGGGGCCGACCCGGCCGACCCGGTCACCCGCGCGGCGGGCGGCACACCGTACGGGCTGGCCGCCGACAACCACCGGGGCGACCCGGCCCCGCACGAGCGCGCGGCTGCCCGAGCCCTGGGCCGCCGCCTGGCCCACCTCACGGCCCGGGCCCGCGCCACACCCGCCATGTCACCCCTGCTGACCACCGTCCCCGCCCGGCGGCCGGCACCGGCGGGGCAAGCCGACGCCACCGCCCCGGGCGAGCCCGCCCCCGGAGCCGGGCCGCACGGAGCGCTGCCCGAAGGCCGGACGGACAGCGTTGTCCGCCCCGCGTGTTCCGGGGTCGCTGGCGGAGTGGGGCCGGGCGGGGCGCCGGCCGGTGGTCGGGTGGACGGTGTTGCCCGTCGCGCGCGCTCCGGCCGACTCGACGCCACGCCCCGTCCCGTCCGACTCGCCGTCGTCTACCACGGTGAGGACGCCGCCACCCGGATCCTCGCTCAGGAGGCCGCCGCGGCAGGGCGGGCCCTCGGCTCACGGGTGCGGCTGCGGCGGGTGCCGGGCGGGCGCGGGGGCCGTCCCGCGACATGGCTGGGGCCCTGGGCCGTGCCCGCCACCCCCGAGGACATCGCCTGGGCCGACGCGGTGCTGTTCGGCGCGCCGGTCCGGCTGGGCGCCCTGGCCGCGCCGCTGCTGGACTTCGTACAGGCGCTGGAGCCGGCCGAGGGCGGCCGGAGCCCGCTCTGGGGCAAACCGGCGAGCGGCTTCGCCACCAGCCCGGCGACGCACGCCGGTTCGGAGACGGCCGTCCTCGGCCTCGGCCACATGCTGCTGCACGCCGGCGCGGTGCTGGTCCCGCCCGGCTATACCGACCCGGCCGTCGAGGCGGCGGGCGGCAACCCCTACGGCACCTGCCACCCCCGGACCGCGGGCGACGTGCCCACTCCGCAGGCCAGGGCCGCCGTGGCCCACCAGGGCCGGCGCACCGCCCTCGCGGGCGACCTGCTCCGCCGCGCCCCGCGCCCGCGCCGCACGGTACGGCAGGACACCGTGCGCACCGACCCCGAGCGGTTTGTCACCCGCACCACTGGAAGGAGCACGGCATGAGCGTGCAGCAGTACGACGAGATCGGCGAGACCTACGAGGGCTTCAAGTCGCTGCCGATGGCCCACTACGCGGAGTCCGCGAGCTTCCTCGCGATGCTCGGGGACGTCCGCGGCGCGTCGGTGCTGGACCTGGCCTGCGGCACCGGCTTCTACACCCGGCAGATCAAACGCCTGGGCGCCGCCGACGTGCTGGGCGTCGACATCTCCACCGAGATGGTCGCCGCTGCCCGCGCGATGGAGGAGCGCGCCCCGCTCGGCGTGCGGTACGACGTCGCCGACATCGCCGAACTGCCCGAGCCGGAGCGCCCGTTCGACGTGGCGAGCGCCGTGTACCTGCTCAACTACGCCGAGGACGCCGCGGCGATGGAGCGCATGTGCGAGTCGGTGCACCGCAGCCTGAGGCCCGGCGCCCGCTTCTGTGTGCTGACCCAGGCGCCCGCCTACCGCTTCGACGGCCCGGACATGGCCAAGTACGGCTTCACGTACGAGCCGGTCGGGGAGGGCCCGATCGGCCCCCGGGTGCGTATCACCGCGCTGCTCGACCCGCCGGTGGAGTTCGTGACGTCGTACCCGCGGCGCGAGGTGTACGAGCAGAGCCTGCGCAAGGCCGGCTTCCACGACCTCACGTGGGTGCCGCTGCACGTGCCGGAGGACGGCCTGCGGGACCGGGGCGCCGACTACTGGGCGGACTTCCTCGCCAACCCGCCGCTGACCATGTTCCACTGCCGGGCCTGACCGCGCGCATCCGGGGAGCGGGAAGGACGGGAGTCCTCGTCCGGCCGTGCTGAACGGCTGGACGAGGACTCCTTTGTGCCGCCGGGGTGTCCGGCTCGGTCCGGTGTGGCGCGACGGGGGAATGGATACGCCGACCGTCCGCCCGGATCACCCCGACGGCAGCTTGGGGGAGGGACACCCGGCCCGCCTGCCCGTCGACACGGTGCATGCGGCGGGCCGTTCGGCGTCCGGCACGGTGAGCCGTCCCCGTGCCGGACGCCTTGTAACAGCGATGCTTCCACCGCAGCCCAAGCAGTGGAGCACCCTTCGGCGCGGTGCCGGCGATCCCCAAAGACCGGCACCGGCCGTTTCCCGGCCGGACCCGGGGGCCCGGCCGGGAAACCTCACTGCGCCGTGGCCGCGGGCCGCAGGCGCCGGGAGAGCAGGACGCCGATCACGGCCAGCAGCGCCGTGAAGGCGAACAGGCCGCCCAGCGCCGTACGCGTCGTCGAGTCGTAGTGCTCGGCGATGGCCAGCGCCGCGCCGCCGAGCCCGGCGACCACACCGGTGGCGAGGGTCTGGGCGAGCTGGAGCGCCCCGCTCATCTCGCCCTGCCGCTCCGCCGGAGTCTGCTCCAGTGTGTCGGTCGTGGCGGCGTTGAACGCCACACCCATGCCGATGCCGCCGACGGCCCAGCCCACGACCGCGAGCCACGCCGGGACCGACTCGGTCAGGATCGACAGGGCGATCACGGCCACGCCCAGCAGCAGGACGACGAAGCCGAGGACCACGCTGCCGGTCCGCCCGCCCGCCCGGGCGTCCCGCTTGGCCTGCCAGGCCGAGCCCACCACCCAGGCGATGGCACCCGCCGACAGGCCGAGGCCGGCCGCCCACGCGCTCTGCCCGCGCAACTCCTGCAGGCCCAGCGGCAGATACGCCTCACTCCCGAAGTACACCCCGCACAGCAGGCCCCGGATGACCACACCGGCACCCAGCCCCGCGCGCGCCGTCAGGGTCCCCTCCGGGGTGACCCGGCGCAGCGCCGGCAGGGCGACGGTGATGCCGACCACCGCGAACACGACCAGCAGGACCATGTTCTTCAGCAGCAGCGCCTGGAGCAGCACTCCGGTGCCCACCGTCAGCAGCACGGCACTGGCCAGCGGGCCCTTCCACCACGGCTCGGGCGGGGCCGCCGACTCCTCGGCCCGCGGGCGCTCCAGGCGGCGCAGACCGGGCAGCGTGAGCAGCGCCGCGATCGCCACGATCGGCAGCATCAGGAGGAACACCGCCCGCCAGCTGACACTGTCCGCCAGCGTGCCCGCGATGACCGGGCCGATCAGCGACGGGATCGTCCACGCCGAGGAGAGCAGGGCGAACATCCGGGCCCGCAGGTGCTCCGGGTAGGCCAGACCGATCACCGTGTAGGCCATGGCCATCACGGCGCCCACGCCCAGGCCCTGGAGGAAGCGGCCCACCAGGAACAGCGGCCAGGAGCCGGCCGCGCCGGCCACCACGCAGCCCACCGCGAAGACGGCCATCCCCACGGCCACCGGCCCCCCCGGACCCCGGCGGTCGGCGGCCCGGCCCGCGAGCACGGTGCCGATGATATTGGCGAGCATCAGTGCCGACAGGCCCCACCCGTAGGCGCCCAGGCCGTCCAGACTGCGGGCGATGTCGGGCAGCACCGTGGCCACGCCCAGGGACTCGAACGCGACCATGCTCACCGAAAGGATCACGCCGAGACTCAGCGCGCGGTACGGGCCGGAGAAGACGCTCTCGGCCTGCGCCGGTTGCGCGGGCTCGGCGACGGTCGCGGGCCGCCCCGGTGCTTCCGGTAACTCGTCGGCGTGTTGAGACATCAGGTCTCCTCGTGTGAGAATTACGTTCCGATCCGGAACGGAATTATAAATATACTAGGAGCATGGTGAGCACGCCACAAGGCGCCGCGGGCGCCTCCCCCATGACGGCGCATCAGCGGTCGCGAGGCCGCCCGCGCGACGAACGCATCGACGGCGCGGTACGGCGCGCCGTGGTGGAGATCCTCAACGAGGTCGGCTACGGCCGGCTGACGCTGGAGGCGGTCGCCGCCCGGGCCGGCACCAGCAAGCCCACCCTGCGCCGCCGCTGGCGCTCCAGGCAGCACCTCGTGGTCAGCGCGCTCGTACACACGATGGGCACCTCACCGACCCCGGACACCGGCTGCACCCACTGCGACCTGATCGCCGGGATCCGCACCCTGAGTCATGCGTTCACCACCACCGTCGGGCGGCGCGCGCTGCCCGCGCTGATCGCGGACCTCGCCGACGACGAGGAACTGGAGTCGGAGTTCCTGAACGGGCTGTTCCACCCGCGCCGGGCCGCCACGGCCGCCGCCCTGCGCCGGGGTATCCGGCGCGGTGACATCCGACCCGACGCCGACATCGACCTGCTGCTGGACATGCTCGGCGCCACCGTCTACTACCGGGTGCTCTTCGGGCATCTGCCGCTCACGCCCACTCTGGCCGAGGACGTGGTGGAGCTGGTCCTCACCGGCGTGGCCACGCCGCAGTGGCGCAGCCAGCACCAGGCCGTGGACGGCGTCTGACACCGCACCGGGTGACACGGAGTCCAGGGCGAACGGTACGAAGAAGGGATTGATGTGCTGAGCCGCGATTGTGAAGCGTCCGGTTTACAAAGGCTTCTGGCGTCGGCGGCGTCCAGCGCGGGGGCCAGCCTCCTGCTGGAAGGGGGCATCGGGTCCGGCAAGTCCTATCTGATGCGCGTCGCCGTCAGAACCGCGCGCGCCGCCGGATTCGACACGATCTCCCTCCGCGCCCGCCCGTCCGGCCCCGCCCTCACCTGCGACGTACTGCGCCAACTGAAGACAGCGGAAGGCGCGTCGGCCGGGCCGCCTGCCGGGGAACCGGACACCCCCGATGCCGCCGCCGGCCGGCTCGACCAGCTCATCGGCGCGCTCACCCCACGCACTCCGCTGCTGATCGCGGTGGACGACCTGCACTGGGCCGACCGGCGTTCGCTGTGCTGGCTGGAACGTCTGATGGCTCGTCTGGAGGGGCTGCCGGTGGCGCTGCTGGCCACGATCGCCCCCGGCCTGGCCCCGCGCCGCGCCGCCACGGCACGCGGCGACGACCCCGCGCGCGGCGATGACGGCACGACTGCCCTCGCCCGCGTCGTCTCCGACTTCCACCAGCGCACCGTGCTGTCCGGCCTGGACCTCGACGCCGTCGGCTACCTGCTGAACTCCTTCTTCGGCCGCCCCGTCGCCGATGCCCTGGTGCAGGCCTGCCACCGGGCCACCGGCGGCAACCCGCTTCTGGTGCACGCCCTGCTGCGCGAACTCAGACGCGCCGGCACCGTCACCGAACCGACCTGCGAGCAGATCGGCTCGCTCGGTTCGGTGGAGGTCGCGCAGACCGTCGCCGCCCGGTTCGAGGAACGTTTCCCCGGTGTCGGCCGGGCCCTGGACTCCGTCGCCGTCAGCGTGCGGGCGGGCACCGCCGCCCTGGTCGCCGACCTCGTCGGTATCTCCCGCACCGAAGCCGCCGACATGCTCCATACCCTCGTGCTCTGCGGTGTGCTCCAGCGGACCCGCGAGGGCGTGGCCTTCGCCCAGCCGATGATGCGGGTCTCCTTCCTCGCCGCGCTGCCGCCCAGCGAACACGCCCGGCTGCACACGGCGGCGGCCCATGCCCTGCACGCCTCCGCCGCCCCCGCCCGCGAGGTGGTCCACCACCTGCGGCACGCCACACGCATCGGCGAACGCTGGGCCTACCGGCTGCTGTTCGACTCCGCCTGCGCCGCCCTGTCCCGGCACGACCTGGGCGAGGCCCGCACCCTGCTGGAGCGCTGCTTCCAGGAAGGGGAAGCGGGCGACCAGCCCGAACTGCTGCGCCGGCTCAGCCGGGTCCTGCTCTCCGCCGACGCGCCCGCCACCGCCGTCAGCCGGCTGCGCGCCCTGCCCCGGCCCCGCAACGGCGGCGACACCGCCGCCCTCGCCACCCTCGTCAACCTCGTCCAGGCCACCGCCCTGGACGGCGACCTGAACGGCGCCCGTCACGCCCTGCGGACCGCGCTCGCGGACCTGGGCCCACTCGACCCGGCCCAGGAACCGGCCGCCGGCGCCCGTGCTCTCCTCGGCGTCCTCACCCTGATCACCGGTGGCAACGGCACGCCGCTGCCCGTCCCGGTCGACCCCACCGCCGTCCGCACCCCATGGGTGCGCTGTGCCCAGGCGACGCTGTCGGCGCTCGCCGCCTGGGCGCACGGGGGACGCCGCGAGGAGGTCGTCCGGTACGCCCGCACCGGGCTGAGCGAACCCGACGACCCTTCCGACGTGCCCACCACCCCGCTCCGGCTGCTGCTCGCCCAACTGCTGTGCGATGCGGGGCACCACGACGAGGCCCTGGACGCCTGCCGGGTGTTGGCCGCCGAGGCCCGCGAGGAGGGCGCCCACACCATGGCGGCCCTCGCCCAGACCGTCCTGGCCGCGTGCGGCTACAAGGCCGGGCGGCTGAGCGAGGCCGCCCGGGCGGCCCGCACGGCCCTCGCGGAAGGGCCGCCCGGGATCTGGGTGGGCAGCGGCATGGCCCGCTGCCGGCTCGGTGGCATCCTCCTGGAGACCGGGGACCTGGACGGGGCGCGCCGGCTGCTGCTGGACGACCTGGCGCTCATCGAACTGCCCGCGACGGCGCTGCCCGACCTGCTGTTCCACCGGGGGCGGCTGAACGGGACGCTCGGCCGCACCCAGGCCGCACTCGCCGACCTGGAGGAATGCGGGCGCAAGCTGCCGGACGGCATGTACCACCAGGCCCGCTGTCCGTGGCGCTCGGCCGCCGCCGCCCTCTACGCCGAGGCGGGCGACACTGCCACCGCGGAACGGCTGGCCCGCGAGGAACTCGAACTGGCCCGCGCCTGGGGCGCTCCGCACGCCGTCGCCGCCGCCCTGCACACGCTCGCCCTCGTCACCCGGGGCGGCCGGCGCGCCCCCCTCCTGAACGAGGCGGCCGAATTGCTCCAGGACTCCGGGGCGTGGCTGGAACAGGCCCGTGTGCTGCGCTCCCTGGGCCACGAACTGCGGCTGCTGCGCAAGAACCGCCAGGCCCGCGAACAACTGCGCGCCGCTCTCGCTCTGGCCGAGAAGTGCGGCGCCTGGGCCCTCGTCGCCGCGCTGCGCGACGACCTGGCCTCGGCGGGCGCCCGTCCCCGGCGCGGCGCCGAGACCGGCCTCGACGCCCTCACCCCGGCCGAGCACCGCACCGCGCTGCTGGCCGCCGAGGGCCTGACCAACAAGGAGATCGCCGACCGCCTGTACGTCACCCGGCGTACCGTCGAACTCCACCTCAGCCGCGTGTACCGCAAACTCTCCGTCTCCGGCCGCACCGACCTGCCCGCCGCCGTCGCCGAGCAGTTTGCCGACCCGGGCCGCCGGTCGCTGCGCCGCGTCGACACCACGATGGGCCCGCCGGACCGCCCCGTCTGCTCGATGACCCTCCGTCCGGCCTCGTGACCCGGCACGGTGCCGCCGATCACCATCCGGCCGAGATCCGAGGAGAACGCTCACCCGTTTTCTGCCTGCTGGTAAAGGATTTGATATCGGCGGTTCAAGAGTCTTGTTCTGTCCATGACTCTCCCGATGAGATGCGCCTGACCACTTCGTCCAGTTGGTTCGCCCAACTCGGGACGTCCCAGGATCTCTCAGGGGACCACATGCACATAGCCCGTACCGGGCGCGGCGTCGCGGCGTCCGCCGCCACCGTCGCACTCGCCGCCGCCGCACTGGCGGCCACCTCCCAGGCCGGCGCCACCACCGCCGCGCCCGCCGGCGTACCGCACACCTTCGCGGCACCGGCCATCGCGGGGCACACCCTGGTCCACGGCGTGGCCAGCCCGCTGCCCATCGCGCAGTGCCAGGCCAAGTGGCACATCAACTGCTACAACCCGCTGCAGTACCGCACCGCGTACAACCTGAACCCCCTGTACAAGAAGGGGATCACCGGCAAGGGCCGCACGATCGTCATCGTCGACTCCTTCGGTTCCCCGACCGTCCAGCACGACCTGGACGTCTACAGCAAGCAGTTCGGGCTGCCCAGCACCAAGGTCAAGGTCGTCAAGTGGGGCCACGTCCCCAAGTTCGACCCCAAGAACTCCGACATGACCGGCTGGGCCGGCGAGACCACCCTGGACGTCGAGATGGCCCACGCCGTCGCGCCCGGCGCCAAGATCGTCCTGGTGGAGACGGCGGTCGCGGAGACCGAGGGCACCACCGGTCTGCCGGAGATGATGTCCGCCGAGAAGCACCTGATCGACCAGGGCGTCGGCGATGTCATCACCCAGAGCTTCGGCGCCACCGAGAACACCTTCCCGGGCTTCGGCAAGGGCGACTTCTCCAGCATCAAGAAGCTGCGGTACGCCTTCGAGGACGCCCGGCGCAAGAACGTGACCGTCCTCGCCTCCTCCGGCGACGGCGGCGCCACGGACATGAAGCTGGACGGCAAGACGTACTACAACAAGCGGGTCAACTCCTGGCCCTCCTCGGACCCGCTGGTCACCTCCATCGGCGGCACCCAGCTCCACCTGAACGACAAGGGTGAGCGCGTCAAGCCGGACAGCGTCTACAACGACTACGGCGCGGGCGGCGGCGGCCAGTCCCACGTGTTCACGCGTCCGTCCTTCCAGGACGGCGTGAAGAACGTCGTGGGCACCCGGCGCGGCACCCCGGACATCTCGATGGCCGCCGCGGTCAACGGCGGTGCCTGGGTGTACTCCAGCTACGACCCGACCGCCACCGGCTGGGACGTCAGCGGCGGCACCAGCGAGGCCAGCCCGCTCTTCTCGGGCATCGTCGCCCTCGCCGACCAGGTGGCCGGCCACCGCCTGGGTGACATCAACGGGGCCCTCTACACCCTTCTCAAGCAGAAGAACCCGGGCGTCGTCGACGTCAACGACGGCACCGACAACACCTACCAGGGTGTCAAGGGCTACAAGGCCGTCAACGGCTACGACATGGCCACCGGCGTGGGCACGCTGGACGCCCTCCGCTTCGTCCCGGCCCTGGCGAAGGCAGCCCACCACAGCTGACGCCCCGCCACTCACCGGGGGAAGCCCCAGACGGCCCGGGTCCCCGACCCGGGCCGTCGGCGCGTGCCGCACACGGCGAGCAGAGGGACCTGCGGCGCGGGAAACCTCCTCCGCAGGCCTCACCCGGACGACCAGGCCCTCGGACGACGAGCCGGCCCCGACGCTCTGCAGCGGCACGGCCGGGAACGTCCCCGTACTCCTCGAAGCATGGCGTCACTTCGGCGGAATCGTCCTGGGATCACCGGCCGTACGGACCTGGTCGAGCCGGTGCTGGGCGGCGCCGCGGACGTCGTGGCGCGTGACGAAGCGGGGCCGGAGGGCTTTCCGGTACGGCACTCCGCCCCGCAGTACGCATGTGCTTCACTTCCCCGCCATGGACACACACGAACTGCTCGCGGCCATCCACTCCCTGGTCTGGCCGGACACGAAGGAGTTGGCGTGCGGGGAGGCCGGGCACCCGAAGGGACATGTGTGCCTGACGGCGTCCGCCGGGACCGGTCTGCCCGCGCTGCGCGAACAGTTGAGCGACCGGTACGGAGAGCCGCGCACGCTGGTCACGGACGGGCGTGTCGATCCGGTGGCCTGCGAGCGGACCGGGCTGCCGCTGCTCGCTCCGTTCGGCGACGACGTGATCGAGATGTGCGCATGGGCCGTCGGCGGGCGGTGGGCCGGCTGCGGTACCGCCCGGACCCGCGACGGCATACGCCCCGTCGTCGTCATCGCGGAGCGGGTCGTACCGTCGTCGGCGGACCTGCCGGAGGACGCCTCCTGGGTGGACCGGGTCGTCGCCGTCACGGGATGGGTGGCGGACCGACCGCACACCGTCGACTGGGCAGCGGCAGAGGCCCGGCTGGGAACCGCGCTGCCACGCGACTACAAGCGGCTGGCCGAGCTGTTCGGGCGCGGCGCCTTCGACGGCTACCTCCAGTTCTACCTGCCCGGCGACCGGCACTCCGACCTCGTCGAGCACAGCGAGTGGCTGGCCCGGTGGGCCGAGGTGCACGGCAACCGGCTGTGGGAACCGCACTGGCCGTACCCCGCTCCGGGCGGGCTGCTGAAATGGGCGGACAGCGTGCAGGCCGACTCGTTCTACTGGCTCACCGAGGGCCCCGACCCCGACAGATGGCCCGTCCTGGCGTACGAGGACGACGGCACCGCCTACCGGTTCGACGGGTCGACCGGGGAGTACGTCCATCGCCTGCTCACCGATCCGAAGCAGCCCTTCTCGACCGCCCGTCACTTCCGCGCCCACTGGTTCCAGAGGTACTAGTCCCCGGGGAAGGAGCAACCACGAGACCGTCAACAGCAGTTGAGAAGCCGGGGGATGGGGTTCCATGTACTCCATGCGAATCTCCACCCCCCTCATCTGCACCCTGACCGCCGCCGGCGCGCTGCTCGCCGTGCCGGGCACCGCGGCCGCGGCTCCCACGTCCTCGCCCCTCCGCCCCATGGCCTCGCTCGCCGCCGAACGGCTCGCCACCGCCGACCTGGTCGCCGCCGCCAAGTGGGGCACCGACAGCCCCATCGACGACCCGGCCCGGGAACAGCAGGTCCTCGACTCCGTGGCCGCGCAGGCCGAGCAGCTCGGCGCCGATCCGGACGACGCCCGGCGTGTCTTCCGCGACCAGATAGCAGCCAACAAGATCGTCCAGCGCGGCCTGTTCGCCCGGTGGACGGCCCATCCCGAGCAGGCCCCGACCATCAGGCCGGACCTGAACGTCGTACGGCAGACGATCAACCGCATCAACACGGACCTCGTCCGCACCCTCGCCGACACCACCGCGGAGCGCACCACCCCGGCCTGCGGGCCCGAGCTCGTCGTAGCCGTCGTCGAGGTCCACCACGAGAAGCACCCCGACCTGCTGCACACGGGCGCGCTCGTGCGTTCCGTGGCATCCGTCTGCCGGGCCTGACCCGGACGCGTCCGGCCGGGCCCGCCCCCGGGGGGCCCGGCCGCAGGCTCGGCAGCTCTCCTGGACGGGTGGGCGCGGTCGCGATGCCGAACGAGCCACGGGGAGCAGTACGCACCCCGGAGCCCGGCTGCGGCAGACCTTTCGGCCGTTCGGACGCGCGAGGGGTGGTGGGGTCGGCCCGTTTCGGGTACCAACGATCCAGTAGCACTGGTCGGTAACGAACGGTCCGCAATCATCCCTCTTCGCGGCGAGGTGAGCCTCATGTCCGCCCCCACCCAGTCACGCACCACCGTCACCGAACGCGAGGCACGCCAGGTGGCGGAGGCCGCCCGGCAGCAGGACTGGCACAAGCCCAGCTTCGCCAAGGAACTGTTCCTCGGGCGCTTCCGGCTCGACCTCATCCATCCCCACCCACTCCCGGACCCCGACAGCGTCCGGCGCGGCGAGGAGTTCCTCGGCAAGCTGCGCGCGTTCTGCGAGTCCACGATCGACTCCGCCCGCATCGAGCGCGAGGCCCGCATCCCCGACGAGGTCGTGGCGGGCCTGAAGGAACTCGGCGCCCTCGGCATGAAGATCGACCCCAAGTACGGCGGTCTCGGCCTCACCCAGTTGTACTACAACAAGGCCCTCGCCCTGGCAGGCTCCGCGAGCCCCGCCGTCGGCGCCCTGCTCTCCGCCCACCAGTCGATCGGCGTACCGCAGCCGCTGAAGCTCTTCGGCACCCAGGAGCAGAAGGACGCCTTCCTGCCCCGCTGCGCCCGCACCGACATCTCCGCCTTCCTGCTCACCGAGCCGGACGTCGGCTCCGACCCGGCGCGGCTCGCCACCACGGCCGTACCGGACGGGGACGACTACGTCCTCGACGGGGTGAAACTGTGGACCACCAACGGCGTGGTCGCCGACCTGCTCGTCGTCATGGCGCGCGTACCGAAGTCCGAGGGGCACAAGGGCGGCATCACCGCGTTCGTCGTGGAGGCCACCTCGGAGGGCGTCACCGTCGAGAACCGCAACGCCTTCATGGGCCTGCGTGGCATCGAGAACGGCGTCACTCGCTTCCACCAGGTCCGCGTACCGGCCGCCAACCGCATCGGCCCGGAGGGCGCGGGCCTGAAGATCGCGCTCACCACCCTCAACACCGGCCGGCTGTCCCTGCCCGCGATGTGCGCCGGGTCCGGCAAGTGGTGCCTGAAGATCGCCCGGGAATGGTCGGCGGAGCGCGAGCAGTGGGGCAAGCCGGTCGCGCTGCACGAGGCCGTCGGCTCCAAGATCAGCTTTATCGCGGCGACCACCTTCGCCCTGGAGGCCGTCCTCGACCTGTCCTCGCAAATGGCCGACGAGGACCGCAACGACATCCGCATCGAGGCCGCCCTCGCCAAGCTCTACGGCTCCGAGATGGCCTGGAAGATGGCCGACGAGCTGGTCCAGATCCGCGGCGGACGCGGTTACGAGACCGCCGAGTCCCTCAGGGCGCGCGGCGAACGGGCGGTCCCGGCCGAGCAGATGCTGCGCGACCTGCGCATCAACCGCATCTTCGAGGGCTCGACGGAGATCATGCACCTGCTGATCGCCCGCGAGGCCGTCGACGCCCACCTCGCGGTCGCCGGCGACCTCATCGACCCCGACAAGTCCCTGTCCGACAAGGCGAAGGCGGGCGCGAACGCGGGCCTCTTCTACGCCAAGTGGCTGCCCAAGCTGGTCGCCGGACCAGGACAACTGCCCCGGTCCTACGGCGAATTCAGGCACGGAGTCGACCTGTCCGGGCATCTGCGCTATGTCGAACGCACCGCCCGCAAACTGGCCCGTTCCACCTTCTACGCCATGTCCCGCTGGCAGGGCCGCATGGAGACCAAGCAGGGCTTCCTCGGCCGGATCGTGGACATCGGCGCCGAACTGTTCGCGATGAGCGCGGCCTGTGTCCGCGCCGAACTGCTGCGCACCCGCGACGAACACGGCCGTGAGGCCTACCAGTTGGCCGACGCCTTCTGCCGGCAGGCCCGCATCCGGGTCGAGGAACTCTTCGACCGGCTGTGGACCAACACCGACGCCCTCGACCGCAGTGTGGTCAAGGGCGTGCTCGGCGGTGCCTACACCTGGCTGGAGGAGGGGATCGTCGACCCGTCCGGGGACGGTCCGTGGATCGCCGACGCGACCCCCGGACCGGCCACCCGGCCGAGTGAGCGCCGCCCCTACGGCGACTGAGTCGCTCCTACAGCGACTGAGCCGCTCCTGTGTCGGCCGGCAGGGCGCCTGGGGTCACGCCCCCCAGGTGCCCTGCTTCACGGCGCAGTTCCAGCCCGAGCCGTACAGGCTGAACTTCAGCTGGTAGGAGTGCGTGTTGAGCAGGTGCGAGGGCACCCGGAAGCCCAGGCTGGCCTTGCCCTTGAACGTCCCCGTGTAGACGGACACCGACGTCGACGAGTTGCGGGTGATCCGGCCGCCGGTCGGCTTCGCCTTGCCGAAGCGGAGGTTCTTGACGTTCGTGACGTTGAACGTGACCCTCTTGAAGCTCTGGGACGTCTTGCTCTTGATGCCGAAGTACAGGCCCCCGTTCGTGACCCAGCCGTGCGAGTCGACGTAGAAGCGGCTCGGGTAGACGATGTTGATCGGGCAACCGGCGCTGGTCGACGTCCGGGTGGCGGCCGATGCCGCTCCGGCGAGTCCGAGCTGAGTGGCGGTCAGAACTCCGGCGGTGGCCAGGACGGCCGCGGTCGCACGCTTGCTGTTCATGGTGGTACTCCCCCCTTTGGCCCTTCTTGACTGGGCCCCGACAGAGAAGGATGCCATCTCCCGGGGCCCGACGTGCGCAATTTAAGCAGGACTTGTTCAGCAGTACTTGTCGCTGGGGTCCCGCGTGGTCCACGAGCAGGAGTCCACCTTGGAGCCGCTCGCCCTGGTGAGGGTGGCCGTGTCCCTGTCGTTGTTCCAGACGTAGGCGCGGCGGTCCTGGTACTTGTCCGACGCGGTGTCCGAGCCGCGACCGGTGTGGATCTTCATGTACTTCCCGGCGCCGATCTTGACGTTCGGGAAGACGTACCGGTGGTTGGAGGCATCCTTCAGCACCCAGCCCCGGAGCGAGACGGCCGTGCCGCCGGTGTTCCTGATCTGCACCCACTCGGCGTTCAGGCTCGCGTTGGAGCGGTTGTCGCTGCCCGGGCTGTCGAACCAGACGTGGTGGATCTGCACGCCGCCGGCCGCCTGGGCCGGGGTGCTGAGCAGGGTGCCGGTCAGCAGGGCCGCGCCGGCGAGGGCGGGCAGGGCGGCGCGAATGCGCACAGTACGCATGGAGAGATCCCCCCAAGGATGTCGTCCGCGAAAGTGATACCGCCAAAGTGTTATCACATGATCTTCACCGATACTTCACAAGGGGAAAATCACTCCATCCGGCGATGAAACCTGTTCACGCACCCGCCCGGGGGACGCCCTGTCCTGACCGTCACCGCTTGCGGCAACAATGGAGGGATGACCGACAGCCCCGCCCATCCGGCACCCCTCGCCGACCCGCACCTCGTCTACGACCCCCTCGCGGGCGACGGCCCCAAGGACGTGGTGATCCTCGGCTCCACCGGATCCATCGGCACCCAGGCCATCGACCTCGTGCTGCGCCACCCCGACCGCTTCCGGGTCACCGCCCTGTCCGCGAACGGCGGCCGCATCGCCCTCCTCGCCGAGCAGGCGCACCGGCTGCGGGTGCGCACCGTCGCGGTCGCCCGCGAGGACGTCGTGCCCGCCCTGCGCGAGGCGCTCGCCGCCGAGTACGGCACCGGCGAGCCACTCCCCGAGATCCTCGCCGGACCGGACGCCGCCACCCAGGTCGCCGCCTCCCCCTGCCACACGGTGCTGAACGGCATCACCGGCTCCATCGGCCTCGCCCCCACCCTCGCCGCCCTGGAGGCCGGCCGCACCCTCGCCCTCGCCAACAAGGAGTCCCTGATCGTCGGCGGGCCGTTGGTCAAGGCGCTCGCCAAGCCCGGCCAGATCATCCCGGTCGACTCCGAGCACGCCGCCCTCTTCCAGGCGCTGGCGTCGGGGACGCGGGCCGACGTCCGCAGGCTGGTCGTCACCGCGTCCGGCGGCCCCTTCCGCGGCCGTACCAAGGCCGAGCTGGCGCACGTCACCGTCGAGGACGCCCTCGCCCACCCCACCTGGGCCATGGGCCCGGTCATCACGATCAACTCCGCGACCCTCGTCAACAAGGGTCTGGAGGTCATCGAGGCCCACCTCCTCTACGACATTCCGTTCGACCGCATTGAGGTGGTCGTGCATCCCCAGTCGTATGTTCACTCGATGGTCGAGTTCACCGACGGATCCACGATCGCCCAGGCGACGCCGCCCGACATGCGCGGGCCCATCGCCATCGGTCTGGGCTGGCCCGAACGCGTCCCCGACGCCGCGCCCGCCTTCGACTGGAGCAGGGCCTCCACCTGGGAGTTCTTCCCGCTGGACAACGAGGCCTTCCCCTCGGTGAACCTCGCCCGGCACGTGGGGCAGCTCGCGGGGACCGCTCCGGCGGTGTTCAATGCGGCCAACGAGGAGTGCGTCGAGGCCTTCCGCAGCGGCGCACTGCCCTTCAACGGGATCATGGAAACCGTCACCAGGGTCGTCGAGGAGCACGGCACCCCGGACACGGGAACTTCACTCACTGTGTCGGACGTCCTCGAAGCGGAGACCTGGGCGCGAGCCCGGGCCCGTGAACTGACTGCCACGACGGCGACCGCGGAGGCGCGTGCATGACGACCTTGATGTTCATCCTCGGCATAGTGGTCTTCGTGGTCGGCCTGCTGGTCTCGATCGCGTGGCACGAGCTGGGGCACCTGTCCACGGCCAAGCTCTTCGGCATCCGAGTCCCGCAGTACATGGTCGGCTTCGGCCCGACCATCTGGTCGCGGAAGAAGGGCGAGACCGAGTACGGCATCAAGGGCATCCCGCTCGGCGGCTACATCCGCATGATCGGTATGTTCCCGCCCGACGAACAGGGCCGGGTCTCCGCCCGCTCCACCTCGCCGTGGCGCGGCATGATCGAGGACGCCCGCTCGGCCGCCTTCGAGGAGCTGCAGCCCGGTGACGAGACGCGCATGTTCTACACGCGCAAGCCGTGGAAGCGCGTCATCGTCATGTTCGCGGGCCCCTTCATGAACCTGATCCTGGCGATCGGCCTGTTCTTCACCGTGCTCATGGGCTTCGGCATCCAGCAGCAGACCACCACGGTCGCCTCGGTCTCGCCGTGCTCCATCGACCAGAGCCAGCACCGCGACACCTGCAAGAAGTCCGACCCGGTGTCCCCTGCGGCGCAGGCCGGCATGAAGCCGCACGACAGGATCGTCTCCTTCGACGGCGTGCCGACCAAGGACTGGAACACGCTCTCGGACCTCATCCGCGACAGCGCCGGCAAGAACGTCGCGATCGTCGTCGACCGCAAGGGCCAGGAGCTGACCCTGCACACGACGATCGCGTCGAACAGGGTCGCCAAGAAGGACTCCAGCGGCCAGTACGTCCAGGGCAAGTACGTCGAGGCCGGCTTCCTCGGCTTCAGCGCCGCCACCGGCGTCGTCCACCAGGACTTCGGCCAGTCCGTGACCTGGATGACCGACCGGGTCAGCGACGCCGTCGACTCCCTCGCCGCCCTGCCCGGCAAGATCCCCGCCCTGTGGGACGCCGCCTTCGGCGACGGCCCGCGCGAACCGGACTCCCCGATGGGCATCGTCGGCGCGGCCCGGGTCACCGGCGAGATCGCCACCCTCGACATCCCCGCCTCCCAGCAGGTCGCAGGGTTCGTGATGCTCCTCGCCGGCTTCAACCTCTCCCTGTTCCTGTTCAACATGCTCCCGCTGCTCCCGCTCGACGGCGGGCACATCGCGGGCGCCCTGTGGGAGGCCCTGCGGCGAAATGTGGCCAGGGTGCTGCGCCGCCCGGACCCCGGTCCGTTCGACGTGGCGAAGCTGATGCCGGTGGCGTATGTGGTGGCCGGAATCTTCGTCTGCTTCACCGTGCTCGTGCTGGTGGCCGACATCGTCAACCCCGTCAAGATCAGCTGATGCTCCAGCAGGTCGACGCCCACCGCTGAGACCGTGCAGCACACGTAGGGCTCCTGCGCCGTTGCGGGTGAGGATCGTGACCTCGCACCTCGGCGCAGGAGCCTTCGCGCTGCTGCCGGGCTCAGTGCGGGAGAGGGCTCAGTGCGGAAAAGCCCGGGGTGGCCGCTGCCGGGGCAGCTCCTCGCGGAAACCGGAGATGGCGGAGCTGATCTGGCGCATCAGAACCGTGTCCTCCAGCCGGTCGAGGTAGAGGTTCGCGCGCGCCAGGGCGGGCAGGTCGACACAGAAGTAGAGCGTCATCAGCGGGTTGACGAACAGCTCGCTGCCACGGGTGCGCTCGGTGAACCGTACGTCGCCGAACTCCCCTCGCACGGCAGCGGCGATGGACCCGTGGACGATGCTCGGATGACTCGCATGGCTGCGCTGAGCAT
This sequence comes from Streptomyces sp. NPDC053069, assembly GCF_044546895.1. Taxonomy (NCBI): domain Bacteria; kingdom Bacillati; phylum Actinomycetota; class Actinomycetes; order Kitasatosporales; family Streptomycetaceae; genus Streptomyces; species Streptomyces sp. NPDC053069. The sequence goes on from NZ_JBITZN010000009.1 coordinate 268,184, forward strand.
GGGCCACCGCGTCGAGATAGGCGGCACCCTCGACGCTCTCGCGAGGCAGCGAGAACGCCCCCAGATATCCGCCGACGCGGTCCAGAGCGGCCAGATTCTCCAGCGCGAGCGAGTGGTTGACGCCGTGATAGGCGTCCACGCCGAAGCCCACGCAGGCCACGAGCCGGTGCGTGACCTCGTCCAGCCCGGCGACGGCCGCCAGGCTGGCCATGTCCTCCTCCGGGGTGCCGAGCCCGTGCTCGTCACCGCGCATCAGGATGTCGGTCCCGCCGTCCACCAGTACGACCGCGTCCACCCCGCCCAGGTGCTCCAGCAGCGCCCGGTAGGCGGCGCGCAACGGCCGGACACCCGTGCGGGGGAAGGCGTACACGGTGTCGGGCAGGTCCTGCGACTGCAGCCAGCGGGCGAGGGCGCGCTCGGGGAAGTAGTCGCCCCGCAGCGGGGTGTCCGGGCGTATGGCGGCGACGTCCTCCGCGACCCATGAGTCCAGGTCCAGGCCGAACAGGTCGGAAAAGGACAGGCTGGCCAGGTGCACCTCGGCACCGGCCGACCGCAGCGCGAGGGCCAGCGGCAGCCCGGCGTAGACATCGAAACCCCCACCCGCCCCGGCGACGAGGACCCGGCCCGCCGTGCGCAGGCGGGTGAAGAAGACGGGCTCACGGAGGGAGATCATCATCCGACCCTAACCCGGCCCTGCTCAGCGGCGCAGGCCGTGTCGCGGGCCGGGCACGGCGATCAACCGGAAACCCTGCTCCTCCGGGCCTCGCACCATGCCAGGCCCCCTGTGACGCGACGCCATCGGGTGGACTGCTGGGACGCCACGTGCCTCCGTTCACGTCCGTGCCGTAATCTCGAAGCCCGGAGCCCGCTGCTGACGGGCCCGGACCTTGATCAACGACTTGGGGTTGCACAGCAGATGACTGCGATTTCTCTCGGCATGCCGTCCGTTCCGACCAAGCTTGCCGAGCGCCGGAAGAGCCGGCAGATCCAGGTCGGAAGCGTGGCGGTCGGCGGAGACGCGCCCGTCTCGGTCCAGTCGATGACCACGACCCGTACGTCCGACATCGGCGCCACCCTCCAGCAGATCGCCGAGCTGACCGCCTCCGGCTGCCAGATCGTCCGTGTGGCCTGTCCCACCCAGGACGACGCCGACGCCCTCGCGACCATCGCGCGCAAGTCCCAGATCCCGGTCATCGCGGACATCCACTTCCAGCCCAAGTACGTCTTCGCCGCCATCGAGGCCGGCTGCGCCGCCGTCCGCGTCAACCCCGGCAACATCAAGCAGTTCGACGACAAGGTCAGGGAGATCGCCAAGGCCGCCAAGGACCACGGCACCCCGATCCGCATCGGCGTCAACGCGGGCTCCCTGGACAGGCGCCTCCTCCAGAAGTACGGCAAGGCGACCCCCGAGGCCCTGGTCGAGTCGGCCCTGTGGGAGGCGTCCCTCTTCGAGGAGCACGACTTCCGCGACATCAAGATCTCGGTGAAGCACAACGACCCGGTGATCATGATCGAGGCGTACAAGCAGCTCGCGGCGCAGTGCGACTACCCGCTCCACCTCGGTGTGACGGAGGCCGGTCCCGCCTTCCAGGGCACGATCAAGTCGGCGGTGGCGTTCGGCGCGCTGCTGAGCCAGGGCATCGGCGACACGATCCGCGTGTCCCTGTCAGCGCCCCCCGCCGAGGAGGTCAAGGTCGGCCTCCAGATCCTCCAGTCGCTGGGCCTGCGCCAGCGCGGCCTGGAGATCGTCTCCTGCCCGTCCTGCGGTCGCGCCCAGGTCGATGTCTACAAGCTGGCGGAGGAGGTCACCGCGGGCCTGACGGGCATGGACGTACCCCTCCGCGTGGCCGTCATGGGCTGCGTCGTCAACGGCCCCGGCGAGGCCCGCGAGGCCGACCTCGGCGTCGCCTCCGGCAACGGCAAGGGCCAGATCTTCGTCAAGGGCGAGGTCATCAAGACGGTCCCCGAGTCCAAGATCGTCGAGACCCTCATCGAGGAGGCCATGAAGCTGGCCGAGCAGATGCAGGACGAGGGCGTGGAGTCGGGCGAGCCGTCGGTGTCGGTCGCGGGCTGATCCCTTCGACACTGTCCTGTGAGTCCCGTCACCGTTTGGTGGCGGGACTCACGTGCACCTCCGCCCAGACGGATTCGTCCAGCCGGTGCGAGACGAGCCGCCGGGTGAGGCGTGCGCCGCGGGGGGTGGAGGTGAAGCGCATGGCGAACTCGCGGGTGGAGATTTCTGGCTTCCTGCCGCTTACGCCTCCGCACGCTCAGTAACGCTGAACAGCGGCAGCACCATGACTGTCCATGCGTTGTACGAGTGTGGGGTGCCGCTGTACGCGGGCGCGCCGTGACCGACGGTGGCGCGAGGGCATTGGGGGTGTACGTGAGCGAGGAAGTACAGGCAGAGCAAGAAGTGCCGGAGGCGGAGGGGGAGTCCGAGCAGACGTTCCTCAGGATTGCGCAATCCTGAACGGAACTTTACCGTCCCTTTGGTTCGGCTTCCGATTGCGAACTCGTCCTGCCCACTAGGGTCTTCGGGCTGGTGAGCAGACTGACGGGGAGGAGCGCGGCACCATGGGTGACCAGGGCGGCAGCGGCGGCGACGGCAAGATACTCGACATCAAGATGGCCGATCTGAAGCAGACGGCTCCGCATTTCCACACGCACAGCACTGATCTCACCAAGGCGCTCACCAAGCTCAAGACGGCGCTCGCGGCGGCCGGTTCGCCGTGGGGCGACGACAAGCAGGGCAAGGAGTTCCACAAGGTCTACGGCCCGAACGTCACGAAGATCGAGAAGGCCGCGACCATCCTCGCTCAGGGACTCGCCAGCATCGAGCAGGCGATGACCGACATGGCGGACGGCCACATCGACAACGAGCAGCTCGTCCGCTCGATGTTCAGCCGGATCCAGGTGAAGCACGACGGCCACGGCGAGGGCGGGGGCCAGCCGAAGTGAGCGCGGCCGACAAGGCGAAGCAGATCGTCCAGGACCTCACCGGCATGTGGTGGCCGGACGCCGACGAGGACGGACTGCGGGACGCGGCGAAGGCCTGGCGGCAGTTCGCCGACGACATCGAAGACGTACTGTCCGCGGCGAACAAGTCGGCCCGCGGCATCATCGACAACAACAAGGGCGAGGCGATCTCCGCCTTCGACGACCCGTACTGGCGCCGCTACTACTACAACGGCCATGGCTGGCTCAAGGACATGGCCGACGCCGCCCGGGGCATGGCCAAGGCGCTCGACAAGTACGCCGACGTCGTGCACAAGGCGGTCAAGAAGCTGGAACACGAGCTGGAGATCGTCGGCGCGACCATCGTCGCGGGCACCGCGCTCGCCATCTTCACGGCCGGTATCTCCGAAGGCGCGGCGGCGGCGGCCACGGCGAGCATCGTGGAACTCGCCGGGACGCTGGGTATCGAGGTCTCCGCCGAGGTCGCCACGATCGCGGGCACCACCCTGGCCACGGCCGCGTTCGGCGGTGTCGAGTCGGTCGCCGTCGACCTGGCCGTCACCCAGCCGGTCGCCATCGCCACCGGCGAGAGCAAGGGCTTCAGCCTGGACGAGGCGAGCGACGCGGCGACGACCGGCATGGTGTTCGGCGGCATGTTCGGCGGCGGGGGAGCCCTCGCCAAGGCGGCGGGCGAGGCGGGCGGCTTCCGCGCCCTCTTCGACGGCATCTCCATCCCCGGCGCCCGCGCCCTGCCCAGCGAACTCGACGGCCTCGGCTCCGACCTGAGCGCGGGTGAGCGGGCCGCGGCAGGCGACGCCCGCCGGGCCGCGGGCGAGGACCCGGAGGGCGTGGCGGAGAACCCGAAGAACAAGGTCCAGGACGACAACACCGACCCGGTCGACCTGGTCACCGGCAAGATGTACCTGCCGCAGACGGATGTCGTACTCCCCGGCACTCTCCCGCTGACCTTCACCCGCCGCGTGGAGTCCGGCTACCACCTGGGCCACTGGTTCGGCCCGTCCTGGTCCTCCACCGTCGACCAGCACCTGGCGATCGACGCCGAGGGAATCATCTTCGTCACGGAGGACGGCCGCCTCCTCACCTATCCCCACCCGCAGCCGGGCGCCCCGTCGCTCCCCACACACGGCAGCAACCGCTGGCCCCTGCACAGGGTGGACGGCGGCTACACGATCAGCGATCCCCGCACCGGGCGGGTCCGGCACTTCGCCGACCAGTCCGGGACGAGGGCGGTCCTGGAGCAGATGGACGACCGCAATGGCAACTGGCTGACCTTCGAGTACGACACCGACGGCACCCCGCTCGCGATCGCCTCCTCCGCCGGCTACCGCCTGAAGATCACGACAGCGGGTGACCGGATCACGGCCCTGCATCTGGCGGGCGCGGCCCCGGACGGCACCGATGTCGAGATCAAGCGCTACGGCTACTCCGCCGAGGGCCACCTGACAGAGGTCTTCAATGCCTCGGGTCTCCCGTTGCGCTTCGGCTACGACGACCGCGGCCGGGTGGTGTCCTGGACGGACACGAACGACCGCAGTTACACCTACGAGTACGACGACCGGGACCGCTGCATCGCCGAGAGCGGCTCACACGGCCACATGGCCCTGCGCCTGTCGTACGACGACACGGACCCGGCGACCGGCCACCGGATCACCACCACGGTGACGGGCGAGGGCCACACCCGCCGCTACCTCATCAACGCCAACAGCCAGGTCGTCACCGAGATCGACCCCCTGGGCGCGGCCACCCACTTCACCCGCGACCGCTACAACCGCCTGCTGTCGCACACCGACCCCCTGGGCCACACGACGACGTTCCGCTACGACGACGAGGGCAACCTCGTCTCGGTCATCCGCCCGGACGGCCGTGAGGCGAGGGCGGAGTACAACGACCTGGGCCTGCCGGTGAAGGTGACCGGCACGGACGGAAACACCCACCGCCGTACCTACGACGAGCGGGGCAACCGCACATCGGTGACGGACCCCGCGTCCCAGGCCACCCGCTTCACCTACTCGCAGGCCGGTCACCTGACCTCGGTGACGGACCCGCTGGGCAACACGACGACGGTGATCTGCAACCGCGCGGGCCTCCCCGTCGAGGTCACCGACCCCCTGGGCGCGGTCACCCGCTACAACAGGGACGCCTTCGGCCGTCCGGTCGCGATCACGGACCCGACCGGCGCGACAACCCACCTGGAATGGACGGTGGAAGGCCACCTGGCCCGCCGCACGGCCCCCGACGGCACGACGGAGAGCTGGACGTACGACGGCGAGGGCAACTGCACCAGCCACACCGACCCCCTGGGCGGCGTCACCCACTTCGAGTACACCCACTTCGACCTCCTGTCGGCCCGCACGGGCCCGGACGGCGTCCGCTACGAATTCGCCCACGACACCGAACTGCACCTGACGAAGGTCACGAACCCGCAGGGCCTGACGTGGGAGTACGCCTACGACCCCGCAGGCCGCCTGCTGTCGGAGACGGACTTCGACGACCGCACGCTGACGTACGAGTACGACCCGGCGGGCCACCTGACCTCATGCCGGAACGCCCTCGGTGAGGTGACGTCCTTCGAGCGTGACGCGCTGGGGCGGATCACCGCGAAGAACGCCGCGGGCGCCGTCACCACGTACGCCTACGACTTCACCGACCAGCTGGCCCAGGCCACGGGCCCGGACGGCACGACCCTGACACTGCTGCGCGACCGCTACGGCCGCCTGCACTCGGAAACGGTCGACGGCCGCACGCTGACGTACGCCTACGACTCCCTGGGCCGCCGCACCGGCCGCACGACACCCACCGGTGCCGTTTCCACGTGGTCGTACGACGCGGCGGGCAACCGCACCCGGCTGACCACCAACGGCCGCACGATCGACTTCGCCTACGACGAGGCGGGCCGCGAACTGACCCGCCACATAGCCGAAACGATCACCCTGCAGCACACCTTCGACCCGCTCGGCCGCCTGACCACCCAGTCGGTGACCGGTGCAGAGGGCCGCACGCTGCAGAGCCGGGCGTACACCTACCGCGCCGACGGCAATCTGACCGCCGTAGCGGACCACCTCTCCGGCACCCGCCGCTTCGACCTGGACGCGACGGGCCGGGTGACGGCGGTCCACGCGGCGGGCTGGACGGAACGCTACGCCTACGACCAGGCGGGCAACCAGACAGAGGCCGTCTGGCCGGCGAACCACCCGGGCGCGGAGGCAACCGGCCCCCGCACCTACACGGGCACCCGGATCACCCGAGCCGGCAACGTCCGCTACGAACACGACGCCCTCGGCCGCATCACCCTCCGCCAGAAGACCCGCCTGTCCAGAAAGCCGGACACCTGGCACTACGAATGGGACGCCGAAGACCGCCTCACCTCGGTGACCACGCCGGACGGCACCCGCTGGCGCTACACCTACGACCCCCTGGGCCGCCGCACCGCGAAACTCCGCCTGGCGGAAGACGGCGAAACGGTCTTGGAACGGGTGGACTTCACCTGGGACGGCACCACTCTCTGCGAGCAGACGACCACCTCTCCTGCCCTCCCCAACCCGGTCACCCTCACCTGGGACCACGAAGGCCTGCGCCCCCTGGCCCAGACGGAACGCATCACCGCGGCCGATGCACCCCAGGACGAGATCGACTCCCGTTTCTTCGCGATAGTCACCGACCTCGTCGGCACCCCCAACGAACTCATAGACGAACACGGCGACATCGCCTGGCGCACCCGCAGCACCCTCTGGGGCACCACGGCATGGGCGGCAAACAGCACGACCTACACACCCCTGCGCTTCCCGGGCCAGTACTACGACCCCGAGACCGGCCTCCACTACAACTACTTCCGCCACTACGACGCCGAAGCCGCCCGGTATCTCAGCCCCGACCCCCTCGGTCTCGCACCGGCGCCCAATCCCTCTGCGTACGTCGACAATCCACACACCTGGTCGGACCCCTTCGGGCTCGCGCCCTACCCTCCGCAACAACAAGTTGTCCAGACCCCGGAGGTCGTCGCACCCAAACCCCTCAAGCCGCACCAGGTGTTGGACGAGTGGGAGAAGTTTTTGGGCGACGGCCCCTATACGAACGTCCACCCGCGCACTGGACTACCGGATCCGGATCGTCTGGTCTCCGCCGACGGTCGGCGCAGCATTCGACTGGGACCACACGAAATGAACAGCAAGCCGACGAAATTCCACTTCCATATGGAAACCTGGACGTTCGAAGCGCCTACCAACACGTGGATTGTGGACAACACCATGGTTCGAGTACCACTGGGGCTGAAGTAGTGCACATTGAGATTCTGAACTTTTCACCCGGCGGGGAGACCGAGAAAGGACCCATGGTCGCCTTCAGCAGCGCCTGCGGACGAGCATGGGCCCAGTGGTGTGGGTCCGAGATGCCACGGGTGGGCACGCCTGTGGATGTCGAGATCGAGATTCCGGATGAGATCGCCCAGTGGGCCGTCGTCGACGGACCGGCCGTGGTGGCATCGGACGCACCGGGATCCCCGGTCCGGATCAGGGGTGCCGTGGCCGCTGTGGACGAGGACTCCGTGACGGCTGTCCGGGTCGGCGCCGACATCGTTCTCGTGGAGTTCGCGGACCCCTTGAACTCCACGCAGCCCGATCAGGCCCGCAGGCCGGGAGTCGGTGACTTCATCGAATTCACGACACCCCGGATCGAGGTTTACCCCTACTCCGTCTAGGCCGGGCGCGGGATGTACGCCGGCCCGTGCGCTCCCGGTTCGCCGCGCTTGGCGATATCGAGGCGGCCGTCAGAGGAGGATCGGACGGTCACGTCTACTGTTTCAGTGAAGAGTGAGTCGACATGTCATGGACCTCGCTGCTGCGCAATCCGGAGGGAATTGCCTCTCTTTATGAAGGCGTCCCCCCGAATCTCGTCGGTGTTCATCTGCACGAGGTGGCTCTGCAGGAGGACGGACCGACGCTGCGGCTGCGCTTGGATCTCCCGCGTTACCCGGACCGGCCTCCGCGCAAGTGGACCGCGCAGGGTTTCAACACGGTGCAGCTTGAGCTTTCCCTGAGCGGCCTCGAAACGGTCACTCTGGAGGGCTTCGGAACTCACATCGCGGCAGATGTTTCTCTCGGCGGGGAAGGTGACGGCAAGGGCATCCTTGTCAACGTCATCTCGTCCGGGACTCGCATCCGAGCCGTCGCAGCCACTGCATTCGTCTCAAAACTGTCGGCGTATGTGAACGAAGTCTGAAATCCATGCGCGGAGGAGTGCAGCTACCGAGGGCGGTACCCCTTGCAGGGTGCCGCCCTCGGGCGCTCAGGAGTTGCTGAACGCGTCCCGCAGGCGCATCTCATTGAAGCCGTTGCCGTCGTAGTCGTCCGAGTACGTCAGCGCGAGCCGGCCGGTGGAGGCGAGGGTCACGGCCGGGCCGCCCTGGCCGCCGCCGGTCACCACGTTCATCCGGTAGGCGGGGAGCCGACCGGTGGTCGTGCCGTCGGCGTTGAAGCCGCGGGCCCACACGTCGTCCTTGCCCGCGTACAGGGTCCCGCCGACGTTCACGTCGAAGGCCTCCTTCCACGCGACGACGAAGCTGCCGTCGTCGGCGACCGCGACATCGGCGGTGTCCTGGTCGGAGATCGGCCGCTCGCTGTCGACGTACGGGCCGCTGCTGGTGGCGTCCTCGGTGGTCCGCTGCTCGGCCGCCGCGGCGCTGCCGGTCGCGGAGAAGACGCGGTCGTAGATCCGCTGCGGCCGCACCAGCGTGCCGGTGCCAGTGGTGTACTCGTCCGTCCACGCCACGACGAACCGGCCGTCGCCGGCCGACGCCACCGCGGGAACGGTCTGCTGCCCGTCGGTGAGGGAGTTGGCCACCTTGCGGGCCACGGCGAAGCCGCCGGAGGCGTTCAGCTTCGCGAGACCGATGTTGATGCCGCCGTTGCCGTCCGCGTCCTCTTCCCAGACGATCGCGGTGTTACCGGCGTCGTCGATCGCCGCGTCGGGGCGGCGGTTCGACCCGGCTGCACCCGAGTTGATCGTGCTGACCTGGACGTCCTGGTAGCGCAGCGCACCGGTCCCGGACCAGCTGCTCGCGTAGATCTGGTTGAGCGTGGAGCCGTCGGCCGTGCTCTCCCAGGCGACGGTGTAGGAGCCGTCGCCGGCCACCGCGACCGTCGGCCGCAGCTGGTCCCCGCTGCCGGAGGCGTGCGGGCGCGGCAGCGCGGTCACCGTGCCGTCGGGGGCCACCTTGACCACCGCGATGTCGGCGAACTTGTTGCCGTCGTCGTCCTTGGCCCACGCGACGATCGCGTTGCCCTGGTCGTCCACGCCGACGTCGGGCTTCTGGTGCGACCAGGTCGTGTTGCCGGCGGTGCCGCTGTTGCTCAGCAGCTTCTCGTTCCACAGCGCGACGCCGTCCTTGTACATGCGGATGTACACGTCGGTGCCCAGCTCGGTGTCCGAGGAGTCGTGCCGGTCGCCCTGCTCGTACACCACGGCGGTGTAGACGGACGAGGTGCCGCCGGAGGCGATGGCGCTGTAGTGCTGGTCGCCGTCGGCCTGCACGTTGACCCGCGAGTAGTGCTGGGACGTCGAGCCGTACTTCGAGGCGTCGATGTCGACGGCGCCCGAGTGCACCTTGGTGAAGTTGGCGACGTAGGCCTGGTAGACCGCCGGGTCGTCGATACGCAGCAGCGTCTCGTCGTTCGTCTTCAGCGAGCCCGAGGTCCAGTTGTGGGAGCCCGTGTACACATGCTGGACCTTGCTGCCGTCGGCTTTCGTCCACTCCGTCAGCAGGTACTTGGAGTGGGTGGTGCCGTGGTTGCAGGAGGCGGTCGCCGAGGACTTGTAGCGGCACCCGCCGGGGCGGTTGCCGTAGGCCGCGATGTCGAGGGCGGTCAGGTCGTTGACGCCGTTGTTGCCGCCGCCGTTGCTGAGATCGCGGATGTTCGCGTCGACGCTGCACCCCTGGGACCGCTTGGCCTGCAGGGCGTCGTAGACGGCCGGGCGGGTGGACCGCTGGTCGAGCTCGGCCGCCGAGATCCTGATCTTTCCGTCGATCGAGCAGTCGACCTTGTCGATGAACGAGGCGAGGATGTCGGCGTTGCCGTAGTGAGTGGCGTCCGAGGCGGTGTCGCGGGGGAAGAAGAACGCCTCGACGGGAGAACTCGGGTCGCCCGTGGTGTAGTTGTACGTCGTGTGCAGGCTGTCGCCGGCATGCTTGATCTGGTCGTTGAAGTGCGCGCGGTACCGGGAGGCGAGGGTCGCGTTGTTGGACACGACGACCGCGTTGTTGATCTCGCCGTCCTGACCGCCCGCGAGGTTCTGCGAGCTCTGCCAGACGACGTTCGTGCGTCCGTCGGTGAGCGCGTCGAACACGATGTACTTGTCGTGGTCGATCGCGTTCGTGTCGCCCGAGCCGTTGCCCAGGCAGCCGCGGGAGCACCAGGTGAGGCTGGAGTTGCCCGTCAGCGTCAGACCGTCCAGGTTGCTGCTGGGCCGGTTCGCCGACTCGGAGATGATGCGCAGCGTGACGCCGCGGCTCTGGGCGGCGGAGAGCTTCGCCTGCAGAGTCGAGCTGTTGAACCAGTACATGCCCATGTACAGCGTCGAGTTGGGCGCCGCGAGATCGATCAGGTCACCGACCGAGGTGTTGATCGAGGAGTCGTACGTCGTGGGCGTGGGGTAGTTGAACACCGCGGTGTAGTTCCCGGAGACGACGGTCTCCGCCTGAGCGGTGGCCGGAGCGAGCACTGCCGCACCGAGGGCGAGAGGGGCGAGGAGTGCCGCCAAGCGCCGTATCTGTCTGCCCATCTGTTTCCTTAGTTCAAACGAGTTGGGGAGGCGCCATCTTATGGCCAACTTATTTACGTTCTTGACCAACTGCCGACGCGTCAGCGCACGGCAAGGGGAAGAAGGCTCGGAACTGGGGGGCTTGCTCCTCGGGCGGCACCCTGATCGCCGGGCGGTCTCGACGGCGTGGTCGGCGGTGACCCTCCGGCCGAGCTTGGAAGATCCACCCTTGTGCGAGACGGGCGAGGACGCGCTCGCCGGATGCCCGCGGCCGGCCGGGACCTGCACCGGCCCGGCGCCGCAGCCGTTCTCACCCGGAAGCGTTCCGCAAGCCCTCGGGGTACAGTTCCGAGACCAGCAGAACCCCAGGGTGAGGCCCCGTACGTGTTGACCCAGACCACCTCTCGGGTGCTCGAACCGAGTGACCTCGACGCCGCGCTCGCCGTCCTCGACCGCGAGCCGGTGGCGAACGCCTTCGTGGCCGCCCGGGTCCAGGTCGCCGGGCTGGACCCGTGGCGCCTGGGCGGCGAGATGTGGGGCTGGTACGAGGACGGCATGCTCACGTCACTGTGCTACGCGGGCGCCAACCTGGTCCCGGTCTGCGCCACCCCGCGCGCCGTACGCGCCTTCGCGGACCGGGCGAGAAGAACCGGCCGGCGCTGCTCCTCGATCGTCGGCCCCGCCGAACCCACCACCGCGCTGTGGCGCCTGCTGGAGCCCCACTGGGGCCCCGCCCGCGAGGTCCGCGCCCACCAGCCCCTGATGGTCACCGACCGCATGCCCGCCGACATCGCCCCGGACCCCTACGTCCGCCGCGTCCGCAAGGACGAGATGGAGACGATCATGCCGGCGTGCGTGGCGATGTTCACCGAAGAGGTCGGCGTGTCGCCGATGGCGGGTGACGGTGGGCTGCTGTACCAGGCCCGCGTCGCCGAACTGGTCGGCGCCGGCCGCTCCTTCGCACGCCTGGACGAGCACGGCAAGGTCGTCTTCAAGGCGGAGATCGGCGCGGCGACCCGCCAGGCCTGCCAGATCCAGGGTGTGTGGGTGGCCCCCGAGTACCGGGGGAGGGGGCTCGCCGCCCCCGGCATGGCGGCCGTCCTGCGGTATGCGCTCGCCGACGTGGCCCCGGTCGTCAGCCTGTACGTGAACGACTTCAACACGGCGGCGAGAAGGACGTACCGCAGGGTGGGCTTCCAGGAGGTCGGCGCCTTCATGAGCGTGCTGTTCTGAAGCCCTGTACACCCCTGTACGCTCCCGTCATGGACCTCGTGATCGGCCCCCTGGACCTCGCAGCCCACGTCGACGAGGCCCTCGCCGTCCAGGCCGTCGCCTTCGGCCTCGGCCCCGACGAAGTCGCCGTACGCCGTCAGATCGTCCAGCGCCACATGCAGTACCAGGGCGCGAGGGCCCTCGGAGCCACCGTGGGCGGTCACCTCGTGGGGTTCGTCTACGGCATGCCGAACTCCCGCACCCACTGGTGGTCCACCGTCGTGGAGCCCTACCTCCGCGCGGGCGGAAACGATTTCTGGCTGGACGACTCCTTTGTGATCACGGAGCTGCACGTCCACCCCGACCACCAGAACCGCGGCATCGGCCGCCGCCTGATCACCACGATCACCGACACCGCCACCGAACCCCGCTCGATCCTCTCCGCGATCGACACCGACAGCCCGGCCCGCGGCCTCTACTACTCCCTCGGCTACACGGACCTCGCCCGCCAGGTCCACTTCCCGAGCGCGCCACGGCCGTACGTGGTGATGGGCGCCCCCCTGCCGCTGCGGCGCAGATAAACGCAGACAAAGCCGGGGTCATATCCGATTTCCACCGGCACAGTCGGCCCGGCTAACCTCCTATGCCATCACCCTTACCCGGCAGGAGTACGAGAACCATGGCGAACGCACCGGTCCAGCGCATGTCCCAGTTGATGGCGAAGACGCTGCGCGACGACCCGGCGGACGCCGAGGTCCTCAGCCACAAGCTCCTCGTCCGCGCCGGTTACGTCCGCCGCACGGCCGCCGGCATCTGGAGCTGGCTGCCGCTCGGCAAGAAGGTCCTCTCCAACGTCGAGCGGATCGTCCGCGAGGAGATGGACGCCATCGGCGCCCAGGAGGTCACCCTCCCCGCCCTGCTGCCCCGTGAGCCCTACGAGGCGACCGGCCGCTGGGACGAGTACGGCCAGGAGCTGTTCCGGCTCAAGGACCGCAAGGGCGGCGACTACCTCCTCGGCCCCACCCACGAGGAGATCTTCACCCTCCTGGTCAAGGACCAGTGCACGTCCTACAAGGACATGCCGGTGATCCTCTACCAGATCCAGACCAAGTTCCGGGACGAGGCCCGCCCCCGCGCCGGCATCCTGCGCGGCCGCGAGTTCCTGATGAAGGACTCGTACTCCTTCGACCTGGAGGACGAGGGCCTCGCCCAGTCCTACGCCCTGCACCGCCAGGCCTACCAGCGCGTCTTCGAGCGCCTCGGCCTGGACTACCGCATCTGCGCGGCCACCGCCGGCGCCATGGGCGGCTCGAAGTCGGAGGAGTTCCTCGCCCCCGCCGAGGCCGGCGAGGACACCTTCGCCGACTGCCCGAACTGCGACTTCGCCGCCAACACCGAGGCGATCACCTACCCGCTCCAGCCGGTGGACGGCTCGGCCGTCCCGGCCCTGGAGGAGATCCCGACCCCCGACACCCCCACCATCGAGACCCTGGCCGCCTCCCTCGGCGTCCCGGCCTCCGCCACGCTGAAGAACCTGCTGGTCAAGGTGGACGGCGAGATCGTCGCCGTCGGCGTGCCCGGCGACCGCGAGGTGGACCTGGACAAGGTCGAGGCGCACTTCGCCCCGGCCGTCGTCGAGATGGTCACCGAGGCGGACTTCACCGGCCGCCCCGACCTGGTCCGCGGCTACGTCGGCCCGCAGGGCCTGGGCGAGAAGGTGACGTACATCGCCGACCCGCGCGTGGCCCCCGGCACCGCCTGGATCACCGGCGCCAACAAGGAGCACACGCACGCCAGGAACGTCGTCGCCGGCCGTGACTTCGAGGTCGACGCGTACGTGGACGTCGTCGTGGTCCAGGAGGGCGACCCCTGCCCCAAGTGCGGCACCGGCCTGAAGCTGGACCGCGCCATCGAGATCGGCCACATCTTCCAGCTGGGCCGCAAGTACACCGACGCCCTCAAGCTGGACGTCCTCGGCCAGAACGGCAAGCCGGTCCGCGTCACCATGGGCTCCTACGGCATCGGCGTCTCCCGCGCGGTCGCGGCCATCGCCGAGCAGAGCGCCGACGACAAGGGCCTGGTGTGGCCCAAGGAGATCGCCCCGGCCGACGTGCACGTCGTCGCCGCCGGCAAGGCCCTGCAGACCGAGCTGGCCCTCGACGTCGCCGAGAAGCTGGCCGCCGCCGGTGCCCGGGTCCTGGTGGACGACCGGGCCGGGGTCTCCCCGGGCGTGAAGTTCACCGACGCCGAGCTGATCGGCGTCCCCCAGATCCTGGTCGCCGGCCGCCGCTCCGCCGAGGGCGTCCTGGAGCTGAAGGACCGCAGGACCGGCGAGCGCGAGGAACTGTCCGTCGAGGACGCGATCGCCCGCCTGACGGCCTGACGACGGTGAGGGCGGCGGTCACGTGTGGGACCGCCGCCACTCCTTGCGGGAGAGCGTCCAGTACTCCCGGCTCGTGAAGGTGACCGAGAAGACGGTGCCGTAGCGGGCGCGTGCCCGGGCGACGGTGGTGCCACCGGGCTCCAGCCGGCACCGCCCGTCCGGGGCGGGCGAGGGGCACGGCACGGGCTCCTGAACGCGCTCCCTCCGGTCCCACGGGTCGTCCCACTCGACGGTGAGCGACGAATCCTCGAGGTCGGGCTCGGACATGAGCCGTCCGTCGGCCCCCCGGCCCTTGGCGCGCTGGTACTCCAGGGCGTACCGGAGCCCGCCGCGCCCGCCGGTGTCCGGAACCCCGTCCGGCAAGCCGCCCCAGTCGCCGAGGTGCGCCCGCCCGATGTCCCGAAGGACCGGCGTCACCCCGCGGGACGCCCCCGTAGTGGGCGACGGCGTCCATCCGGCAGTGCACCACGTCGGGGTCCTCGGACTGGTCGAACAGATCCGGCTGCCGAGGACCGAAGCAGAAGTCGCTGAACCGCAGCAGCACGGGCTCCAGCGAGGGCAGCGCCGCGAAGTCCGCCACCCGCTTGCGAAGGGCCCGTTCCTCGCCTGCCCGCTGCCGCTGCGCCGCCGCAGACGCCGCCAGACGGTGGCGTTCGCCGTCGTCCGGCTCCGCGGCGGAGCAGCCCGCGACCAGCAGCCCGGCCATGGCCATCAGCAGGCCCCCGTGCCATGTTGTTCGCATGCGGTGAGTCTGTCCGGTGCCCTGCCCAGCCGGCACGGGTCCGGCTACCCAGGTGCATGAGTACGCCTACTCATGCCTACAGCCAGCCCGCGAACTCCAGCAGGAGTTCGGCGTCCTTCGGCCGCCCCACCCGAAGCGCACGCACCCCGGACTCCACCGCCCGGAACAGCGTCCAGCCCCGCAGGCGCTCCTGGTCCACCTCCAGCGACTCCGCGAGCCGCTTCACCCGACGCCGGACGACGGCCGCTCCGGACGGCGCCGCGATCAGATCCTCCACCCGGTCCCGCACCAGCCGCGCCAGATCGAACGCACACTCACCGACCACCGGATCCGGCCCCACCGCGAGCCACGGCATCCGCTCCCCGGCGAGCACCTTGCTCTGCCGGAACGTGCCGTGCAGCAGCCGCTGATCGAGCGGCACGGCCAGCAGCTCCTCGCGAGCCGTGAGCGCCGCGTCGACCAGCGGTGCCACCTCGGGGTCGGCGTCCGCACCCGCCCGCATCGCCGTCGCCTGCCGCCCGGTGCGCTCGGCGACGGTCTCGAAGGCATGACCGGCCGGCGGCTCGACCCAGAGCCGCCGCAGCGTCCCCGCCGCCTCCAGCAGCGCCTTCGCCTCCGGCAGCGACCGCACCGACACATCCGGATGCAGCCGCTCCAGCAGCAGCACACCGTCCTCGGCACCGGTCTCCAGCAGCTGTACGGCACCCCGTCCGCCCCAGTGCGCCAGCGCCGCCCGCTCGCTCTCCAGGCGGGCCCTCGGCGGGGCGAGCTTCAGCACGGCCGGGGTGCCGTCCGCCCGCCGCACCAGCACCACCAGGCTGCTGCGCCCGCCCGGCAGCTGGATCCGCTCCACGGTCAAGTCGCCCCTGGCGACGGCCCGTTCCGCGATCGCGGGCAGCTCCGCCAGCCAGGCGTCCCCGGCCGGTGCCGTCTCACCGAGCGCCCGTACCAGGCGCGGCGGCGGTTCGAAAGCCATGCGCGAGTCGTTCCCTTCCAGTCCGGCTCCTGTCGTACGGGCACTCACCGGGTCACCGTGACGGTGCCACCGAGGCGGAGGCCGACGGGGCCGCGCCGGCCGCGCCCGTCCCCTCGCCGGCCCGCTCGGCGAGCCCAGGGAAGGCTACGCTCTCCCCGCTCCAGCGCACCGCGCGCACCGCGGCCTCCCGCAGCGCCGCGGCGGCCGCACCGCGCCGCGCGCCCGTCGCCGCCCGCACCAGGTCCGCGTACACGCCGGCCACCCGCTCCTCCAGCCGGGCGGCGAGCCGTACGGCCGCGACCGAGTCCGGCACCGGGAACGGCAGCGCGTACGCGGCGTTCGCGGCGACCGGCTGGCCGCCCAGGTCCCGGACCTCCAGGATCAGCGCGTCCCGACGCGCCCGGTGGGCGTCGTACGCCGCCCGCGCCTCGGCCCGGCGCGCCGCGCCGATCCGGCCGCCGACGACGCCGTACCCGTACACCGCCGCGTGCTCCGCCGCCAGCGACGCCTGCAGTGCGGTCAGCTCGGCGGCCCTCGCGTCGTCCCTCGCCCTGCCGCTCACTTCGCCGCCTCGGTCAGCAGGTACGCGTGCGCGGCGCCCGCCGCCGCCACCGACGCCAGCAGCCGCGCAGGCTCGCCCGGCACCTCCAGCAGCTCCTTCGCACGCTGGTCGGCGAGGGCGCGCTCGGCGGCGGCCAGCCCGGCCAGCGCGTCCTTCTCGGCGGCCGGCACGGGGGCGGGGGAGGGGGATGCCGGGGTCGCCGTCGTGGGCGTCGCACCGTCCGTGAAGGCCGCGGCGTGGGCGGCGACCTGGGCGCGCAGCGGGCGCAGCCGGTCGGCGAGCCCGGGATGCGCGGCGAGGACGGCGTCGTACCGCTCCAGGAGTGCCCGGCTGTCCCGCGCGGCACGCGCGCGTGCCCGTGCCGTCGCAGACGGGCCGCCGCTGCCGGCGGAGTCCGGGTCGGCCGAACAGCCCGCCAGCAGCGCGGCGCCGGCGGCCGAGGTGAGCAGGGATCTTCTGCGCGGCCCCGAGGGGGCGCGCAGGGGTGGCGGGTACGGCACGGCTGACGTCCTCGGGGGGCTCGTACGAACACACGGGCGGGAGCGCGGCCCGCCGTGATCACGGTACCCGTGCACTCCCTCGCTTCATGTCACCGGCTCAGCCCGTCACCACAGCCACCCGAGCTCGAAGGCGCCCCGCCCCACCCCCGGAGGGGACAGCAACACCCCCCGCGACCGGATACCCTTTGACCAGACACGCGACCCATCCCACAACAGCACACGCGGCCGAGGAGTCACCCGGATGAGCACCACCCAGAGCGAGAGGCTGCGAGAGCTGCTGGAACCGCTCGTCACCTCCCAGGGACTGGATCTCGAAGAGATCGCCGTGGACTCCGTCGGGCGCAAGCGGGTGCTGCGCGTGGTCGTGGACTCCGACACCGGAGCGGATCTGGACGCCATCGCCGATGTGAGCCGTGCGCTCTCGGCGAAGCTCGACGAGACCAACGCGATGGGCGACGCGGCGTACGACCTGGAGGTCGGAACCCCCGGCGCGGAGCGCCTCCTCACCGAGCACCGGCACTTCGTGCGCGCCACCGACCGGCTCGTGAAGTTCCAGCTCACCGAGGGCGGCGAGCTGGTCGCCCGGATCCTGGCGGTCGACGAGGACGGTCTCGACGTCGAGGTCCCCGGGGTCAAGGGCCGCAAGGCGACCACCCGCAGACTCGGCTTCCCGGAGATCGACAAGGCGCGCGTGCAGGTCGAGTTCAACCGCAAGGACAAGACCGACGACAAGGCCGGCAAGGCCGACAAGACGGACGAGAACACCATGAAGGAAGAGGAGGAGGCGTAGCCGTGGACATCGACATGAGTGCCCTGCGGGGCTTGGTTCGGGAGAAGGAGATCTCCTTCGACCTGCTGGTCGAGGCGATCGAGTCGGCCCTCCTCATCGCCTACCACCGCACCGAGGGAAGCCGCCGACACGCGCGCGTGGAGCTCAACCGGGAGACCGGGCATGTGACCGTGTGGGCGAAGGAGGACCCCGAGGACCTCGAGGAGGGCCAGGAGCCCCGCGAGTTCGACGACACCCCCACCGGCTTCGGCCGTATCGCCGCCACCACCGCCAAGCAGGTGATCCTGCAGCGGCTGCGCGACGCCGAGGACGACGCGACACTCGGCGAGTACGCCGGGCGCGAGGGCGACATCGTCACCGGCGTGGTCCAGCAGGGCCGCGACCCGAAGAACGTGCTGGTCGACATCGGCAAGCTGGAGGCCATCCTGCCGGTGCAGGAGCAGGTGCCCGGCGAGACCTACCCGCACGGCATGCGCCTGCGGTCGTACGTCGTCCGGGTGGCGAAGGGCGTCCGCGGACCGTCGGTCACCCTGTCCCGTACCCACCCGAACCTGGTGAAGAAGCTCTTCGCCCTGGAGGTGCCGGAGATCGCCGACGGATCCGTCGAGATCGCCGCGATCGCCCGTGAGGCCGGTCACCGCACCAAGATCGCCGTACGGTCCACCCGTTCGGGTCTGAACGCCAAGGGCGCCTGCATCGGCCCGATGGGCGGCCGGGTGCGCAACGTGATGGGCGAGCTGAACGGCGAGAAGATCGACATCGTCGACTGGTCGGACGACCCGGCCGAGATGGTGGCGAACGCCCTGTCACCCGCTCGGGTGAGCAAGGTGGAGGTCGTCGACATGGCCTCCCGCTCGGCCCGGGTGACCGTGCCGGACTACCAGCTGTCGCTCGCGATCGGCAAGGAGGGGCAGAACGCCCGCCTCGCCGCTCGCCTCACCGGCTGGCGCATCGACATCCGGCCCGACACCGAGCAGGCCGGGGAATAGGCGGGGAATAAATCCCGGCCGCAGGTCGCTGAGATCACGACAACAACCGTTCGATCTTTGCCCCAAACGGGTGAGGTCGGTACGGGGAGGTAGACTTAACTGTGTCTGGCCGGACGCACGCCCGAGCATGCCCTGAGCGCACCTGTGTGGGGTGCCGGGAGCGGGCGGCCAAGAACGATCTACTGCGGATCGTGAGGATCGAGGACGCATGCGCCCCCGATCCTCGCGGTACGCTGCCCGGCCGGGGTGCCTATGTACACCCCGCTCTGGTCTGTCTCGACCAGGCGGTACGCCGCCGGGCGTTCCCGCGGGCACTGCGCGCCCCGGGGCCGCTCGACACAAAGGCGTTGCGCCGATACGTCGAGCAGACAACAGTTGTCGAGCAGGCAACACGGTAAGACGTGCCGCGCGGAACCCCGTGCGGCCCTGGTACCTCGCGAGTCGAAAGCAGGTCGAGATTGCGATGAGCACTCGATGAGTACGCGATGAGTACGCCCATGAACTAGCGACGGTCCGGCTTCAACCCGGACCTCAAAGGAGCGAAGTGGCTAAGGTCCGGGTCTACGAACTCGCCAAGGAGTTCGGTGTCGAGAGCAAGGTCGTCATGGCCAAGCTCCAGGAACTCGGTGAATTCGTCCGTTCGGCGTCTTCGACCATCGAAGCGCCGGTTGTACGTAAGCTGACCGACGCCTTCCAGGGCGGTGGCAACGGCAAGTCCGCCGGCAAGGCCGCCCCCCGCAAGGCTTCCCCCAAGCCCGCCGCGCCCTCTCCGGCGCAGGCGGCGCGTCCGGCTGCCCCGGCCCCCAGGCCGGCGGCTCCCAAGCCTCCGACGGCGCCCGCTGCCCAGCAGCCGGCGGCCCCGTCGACCCCCTCGGCGCCCGCGCCGACGCCGGGTCCGCGTCCGGTTCCCGGCCCGAAGCCCGCGCCGCGTCCGGCTCCGGCCGCTCCGGAGTTCACCGCTCCGCCGGCCGCTCCGGCCGCCCAGACCCCGCAGGCCCCGGCCGCGCAGGGTCCGCGTCCCGGTGCCCGTCCGGGTGCCCCGAAGCCCGGTGGCCGTCCGGCTCCCGGCCAGGGGCAGGCCCGTCCGGGTCAGGGTGCCCCGCGCCCCGGTGGCCAGGCCCCGCGTCCCGGTGCCCGTCCGGCCGGTCCGCGTCCGGGTAACAACCCCTTCACCTCCGGTGGCTCCACCGGCATGGCCCGTCCGCAGGCCCCGCGCCCGCAGGGCGGTCCCCGTCCGGGCGGCCCGGGTGCCCCCGGCGCCGGTCCCCGTCCGCAGGCTCCCGGCCAGCAGGGCGGCGGTCCGCGTCCGCAGGCTCCCGGTGGTCCCCGTCCGTCGCCGGCCGGCATGCCCCGGCCGCAGGGCGGCCCGCGTCCCGGCCCGGCCGGTCCGCGTCCGAACCCCGGCATGATGCCGCAGCGTCCCGCTGCCGGCCCGCGCCCCGGTGGCGGCCCCGGCGGCCGCGGTCCCGGTGCAGGCGGTCGTCCCGGCGGTGGCGGCGGCGGTCGTCCCGGCTTCGCCGGCCGTCCCGGTGGCGGCGGTGGCGGCGGCGGCTTCGCCGGCCGTCCCGGTGGTGGCGGTGGCGGCGGTGGCTTCGCCGGCCGTCCGGGTGGTCCCGGCGGTGGCGGCGGTGGCCGTCCCGGCTTCGGCGGTCGTCCCGGTGGTCCGGGCGGTCGTGGTGGCACGCAGGGTGCCTTCGGGCGTCCCGGCGGTCCCGCGCGCCGTGGCCGCAAGTCGAAGCGGCAGAGGCGCCAGGAGTACGAGGCCATGCAGGCCCCGAGCGTCGGCGGCGTGATGCTGCCGCGCGGCAACGGCGAGACCATCCGTCTCTCCCGCGGCGCGTCGCTCACCGACTTCGCGGAGAAGATCAACGCCAACCCGGCGTCCCTCGTCGCGGTCATGATGAACCTCGGCGAGATGGTCACCGCGACGCAGTCCGTCTCCGACGAGACGCTGCAGCTCCTCGCGGACGAGATGAACTACGCGGTTCAGATCGTCAGCCCGGAGGAGGAGGACCGCGAGCTGCTCGAGTCCTTCGACATCGAGTTCGGCGAGGACGAGGGCTCCGAGGAGGACCTGGTCGTCCGTCCGCCGGTGGTGACCGTCATGGGTCACGTCGACCACGGTAAGACCCGACTGCTCGACGCGATCCGCAAGACGAACGTCATCGCGGGCGAGGCCGGTGGCATCACCCAGCACATCGGTGCCTACCAGGTCGCGACCGAGGTCAACGACGAAGAGCGCAAGATCACCTTCATCGACACCCCGGGTCACGAGGCGTTCACCGCCATGCGTGCCCGTGGTGCGAAGTCGACCGACATCGCGATCCTGGTCGTCGCGGCCAACGACGGCGTCATGCCGCAGACGGTCGAGGCGCTCAACCACGCCAAGGCGGCCGACGTGCCGATCGTGGTCGCGGTCAACAAGATCGACGTCGAGGGTGCCGACCCGACCAAGGTGCGCGGTCAGCTGACCGAGTACGGCCTGGTGGCCGAGGAGTACGGCGGCGACACCATGTTCGTCGACATCTCCGCCAAGCAGGGTCTGCACATCGACTCGCTGCTGGAGGCCGTGATCCTCACGGCCGACGCCTCGCTCGACCTGCGGGCCAACCCGAACCAGGACGCGCAGGGCATCTCCATCGAGTCCCGTCTCGACCGCGGCCGTGGTGCCGTGGCGACGGTCCTCGTCCAGCGAGGCACGCTGCGGGTCGGCGACACGATGGTCGTGGGCGACGCCTACGGCCGAGTCCGCGCCATGCTCGACGACAACGGCAACAACGTCGCCGAGGCCGGCCCGTCGACGCCGGTCCAGGTCCTGGGCCTGACCAACGTCCCGGGTGCGGGTGACAACTTCCTGGTGGTCGACGAGGACCGTACGGCCCGTCAGATCGCCGAGAAGCGTGCCGCCCGTGAGCGCAACGCGGCCTTCGCGAAGCGCACGCGCCGCGTGTCCCTGGAGGACCTGGACAAGGTGCTCAAGGCCGGCGAGGTCCAGCAGCTGAACCTGATCATCAAGGGTGACGCTTCTGGTTCCGTCGAGGCCCTGGAGTCCTCCCTGCTCCAGCTGGACGTCGGCGAAGAGGTCGACATCCGCGTCCTGCACCGCGGCGTCGGTGCGGTCACGGAGTCCGACATCGACCTGGCGATGGGCTCCGACGCCATCGTGATCGGCTTCAACGTCCGTGCGGCCGGCCGCGCGGCGCAGATGGCCGAGCGCGAGGGTGTGGACGTCCGGTACTACTCGGTCATCTACCAGGCGATCGAGGAGATCGAGGCGGCCCTCAAGGGCATGCTCAAGCCGGAGTTCGAAGAGGTCGAGCTCGGTACGGCGGAGATCCGCGAGGTCTTCAAGTCGTCCAAGCTGGGCAACATCGCCGGTGTCCTCATCCGCTCGGGCGAGGTCAAGCGCAACACCAAGGCCCGCCTCATCCGCGACGGCAAGGTGGTCGCGGAGAACCTCACCATCGAGGGCCTGCGTCGCTTCAAGGACGACGTCACCGAGATCCGCGAAGGCTACGAGGGTGGTATCAACCTCGGCAACTTCAACGACATCAAGGTGGACGACGTCATCGCGACGTACGAGATGCGGGAGAAGCCGCGGGCCTGATGGCCGACGGTTTGCTGCTGGCCGGCGGGACTGCGGTCCTGTCGGCCAGCGCGCCGTTCCCGGGGGCTTCGCCCCCGGGCAGGAGCGCAGTCCACGGTGCCGAAACCCTGTCGAGTCACCGGCAGGTACGCGGTACCGTTCTTGATGTCCCCGGCCACACGGACCCGGGGCCATCGATCCCGTACCGGCGGGTGAACCGGCTACACACATGTACGTGGGGACTCTGTCCTTCGACCTCCTCCTCGGCGACGTCCACTCGCTGAAGGAGAAGCGCTCCGTCGTCCGCCCGATCGTCGCCGAACTCCAGCGGAAGTACGCCGTGAGCGCGGCCGAGGTGGACCACATGGACCTCCACCGGCGAGCGATCATCGGCCTGGCCATGGTCTCCGGCGACGCGGCGCACCTGACCGACGTACTGGACCGGTGTGAACGGCTGGTCGCCGGACGCCCCGAAGTGGAGCTGCTGTCCGTGCGGCGGCGCTTCCACGGCGACGACGACTGACCACAGAACGCAAGAAGAAGAAAGAACGGGAGACGGACCAGTGGCCGACAACGCGCGGGCGAAAAGGCTGGCGGACCTCATCCGGGAGGTGGTGGCCCAGAAGCTGCAGCGCGGGATCAAGGACCCGCGGCTCGGCTCGCACGTCACCATCACGGACACCCGGGTCACGGGTGACCTGCGGGAGGCGACCGTCTTCTACACGGTCTACGGCGACGACGAGGAGCGGAAGGCCGCGGCAGCGGGCCTGGAGAGCGCCAAGGGCATCCTGCGCTCCGAGGTCGGCCGCGCAGCCGGTGTGAAGTTCACGCCGACCCTGACTTTCGTCGCGGACGCCCTGCCGGACACCGCCCGGACCATCGAGGACCTCCTCGACAAGGCGCGGCAGTCCGACGCGAAGGTCCGCGAGGCCTCCGCGGGGGCAGCGTACGCGGGCGGCGCGGACCCGTACCGCAAGCCTGCCGAGGACGAGGCCGAGACGGACGGCGACGCCGCGGAATGACCCAGAAGCACACCACGCCCGACGGCCTCGTCATCGTCGACAAGCCGTCGGGCTTCACTTCGCACGACGTGGTCGCCAAGATGCGCGGGATCGCCAGGACCCGCCGCGTCGGCCACGCGGGCACCCTCGACCCGATGGCGACCGGCGTCCTGGTCCTCGGCGTCGAGCGCGCCACCAAGCTCCTCGGGCACCTCGCGCTGACCGAGAAGGAGTACCTGGGCACCATCCGCCTGGGCCAGAACACGGTGACCGACGACGCCGAGGGCGAGATCACCTCGTCCACCGACGCCTCCAAGGTGACCCGGGACGCCATCGACGCCGGCATCGCCAAGCTGACCGGCGACGTCATGCAGGTCCCGTCCAAGGTCAGCGCCATCAAGATCGACGGCGTACGGTCGTACAAGCGGGCCCGCGAGGGCGAGGACTTCGAGATCCCCGCCCGGCCGGTGACGATCTCCTCCTTCACGGTGTACGACGTCCGGGACGCCGTCGCCGACGACGGCACCGCGGTGCTCGACCTGGTCGTGTCCGTGGTCTGCTCCTCCGGCACCTACATCCGTGCCCTGGCCCGTGACCTGGGTGCAGACCTGGGCGTCGGCGGCCACCTCACCGCGCTGCGCCGCACGCGCGTCGGGCCGTACAAGATCGACACGGCGAAGACGCTGGACCAGCTCCAGAAGGAGCTGACCGTGATGCCGATCGCACAGGCCGCCGGAGCCGCGTTCCCGCGCTGGCAGGTGGACGCCCGGCGCGCCCGGCTGCTGCTGAACGGCGTCCGGCTGGAGATGCCCGACGCGTACGCGGGCGCCGGTCCTGTCGCGGTGTTCGACCCCGAGGGCCGCTTTCTCGCGCTCGTCGAGCAGCACAAGGGCAAGGCCAAGAGCCTGGCCGTCTTCGGCTGAGACACCTGCCACGGGTGTTGCCCGTGGAGCGGCGGCCTGCCACGGGGTGTGCCCCTGCCGCCGCTCCACGGTCCCCCCTCGGTTCCCCCACCTCTAGGGTTATCCAACGGCTCCCGCCTATTCACCCGTCCGGGCAGGCGCTCGGAGTGAACCGGGGGAGCGGAAGGGGGCGCTTTCGTCAGGCGATCTGTCCCGTCGATCATCGCGCACCTACCGTCGGAAAACAGGGCAGGCGGTACGGGCGGGAGGTACGGCATGGCGGTACGGGGCCCGCGCACCGGAAGCGGTCGCGGGGCGGCGGCGGACGGCGTGGGGGAGTCGGCGGTCGGCATCGGGGAGTCGGCGTACGGCACCGGGGAGCCGGGGTACGGCGCTGGAGGGGAGCGTCGTGGCCGGGGGCGCGACAGGACCGGCAGGGGCCGCGGGGGCGGTGACGACACCGGGTACGCCACGGGCACTGCTCGCAGCTGTTACACCAGCAACCCCGCCGGCACCGGCTACACCACCGGTACCAGCGGTATCGGCGGCGCCGGCGCCACCAGGGGCGCGGTCGGCGGCGGCACCACCGCAGACCCGGACCCCTCTGACCCCGCCGGCGACGGCCCCGGGCCCAGCCCCAGCCCCGACCCCGCCCTCGTCCTGATCCGCGATCTCGCCGGGCGCCCCAGAGGCGTCGGTTTCCTCGCTGATCACCAAGGGACCCTGATCACCAGCCACGAGACCGTCGACGGCCTGCCCCGGCTCGTACTGCATGCCGCGGACGACCGCACCTGCGTGGTGGCCGCGGACGCCGTCACCCCCCTGCCCGCTCTCGACCTGGCCCTGATCCGCACCGAGGGCCTGGGCCTGGACCCGCTGCCGCTGACCGTGCGGGAGCATGTCGACGCCGGCACGTACGTGCGGCTCCCTGCGGGCTGCTGGCGGGAGGCACGGGTGCTGGCCGCCACCGAGGTGACGTACACCGCCAACGACCGCTTCCACCTCGTCCAGGAGGCGCTGGAGCTGGCCATCGGCACCGCCGGCCAGGACGCACTGCGGCTGGGCGGCGGAGCGGCCGGGGGCCCGGTGGTCGACGCGAGGACCGGGGCGGTGCTCGGCGTCCTCGGCACCGCCCTGCACTCCGCGCAGCGCGACACGGGTTTCGCGGTGCCGCTTCGGCCCGCCGACGGCCCCCTGGCCGAGCTGCTCGCCCGCAACGCGACCACGGTGCCCGCCTACGGCGCCGACCTCAACCTGGCCGGCATCCTGCAGCTGACCGCCACCTCGGCCGGCCAGGACAGCGCGCAGGGCTTCCTCGCAGGTGCCGTGGAACCGGTCGAACGAGGCGATGTCGTACGGGAGTTGCGGGCCTTCACGGACGGTGATCGCACGGTGCTCGGGCTCGTCGGCGCCCCGGGCAGCGGCCGTACGACGGAACTCGCCGCCCTTGCCGCGCGGCGGGCCCACGGCGAGCGGGCAGCCCCGACGTTGTGGCTGCGCGGTGCCGACCTGGACGACGCCGACGACTCCGTGGCCGACGCGGCCCGCCGCACCCTGGAACGGGCCGCACGGATCGTCGCCGCCGCCCGCGCCGTCCACCGTGCCGACCTGGGCGACCTCGGCCCGGAACACCTGGCCCGGCGCGCCGCACGGGCCGGCCGCCCGCTCCTGCTCGTCCTCGACTGCCCCGAGGAGATGCCCCCCGTCCTCGCACACCGGCTGCCCGAGTGGACCAGGGGAACGGCCGCCTGGCTGCGCGAGACCGGGGCACGGCTGGTGGTGGCCTGCAGCGAGGAGTACTGGGAGCGCGCGGGGGCCGAATTCCCCACCGACCTGCTGTACACCCCGCCGGCCCCGGGCCCCGCCACTGCCCCCGCCGATCCGGTGCCTCCGGCCGCTCCGGCGACTCCGATCACTCGACTGCCTTCTGCGACTCCGGTCACTTCGCGGGGCGCCGTGGCGCCCGAGGGACCCGCCGCTCCGACACACGTCGTGACGCCCGCGTTCTGGGTCGGCACCGCAAGTCTCGCCGCGCCGGCGGCCCCCGCCGTCATGTCACCGTCTCCCACAGACGCGGCCGCCATCCAAGCCCCGGCAGCCCCCTCAGCCGCGCAGGCCCCCGGGATCGCAGGCACCATGTCGGCTGCCCAGCCCACATCCGCCGCCCGCGCCACATCTGCCGCCCCCACCTCCACGCCGAGCCCCGCCTGCATGGCGCCCACGGCCCTGCCCGCCCTCGGCGCCACCGCCACCAAGGTCACCAGCGCCGTCATCACCGCGCAGGCCGAACCCCCCGGGCCTCCCGCTCCCCAGGCCACCACGCCGCCGACCACGCCCACCCCCACCGAACCCGCCCGGCCTCTCCCGCCCCGCCTGCACCTCCCCGACCTCACCGAGGACGAGGCGCGTCTCGCCCGGGCCCGCTACTGGATCCCGGACGGGGTCCTGGCCGATCGTGAAGCGCGGCATCCGCTGACCCTGCGCCTCTTGGCCGAGATCCGCGCCGCCGTGCCGGACATGCCGGTCGCCGGGCCGGTCGACCGGCACGAGGTGTTCGCGGCCCACCTGGACCTCATGTGCCTGCGGATCGCGGTCCGGCTCGCCGCCGGCAGCGGCCTGCGCGGCACGGCCGTACGCCGGCTCGCCGCACGCGTCGCCGGGCAGGTGCACGAGGCCGCCCGGCGCAGCCTCGGGCCCGGGCAGGGCGAGCTGGACCGGGAGTCCTTCGAAGCGGTGTTCCCCTGGGGCCCCGCCCCGGCCCGGCTCGGCGGCGGTACCGGTTGGGCGTCCGCCGTCCTCACCGAGGGCCTCCTCGTCCCGGCCGGCCGCGGCTACCGCTTCGCGCACGAGGAGCTGGCCGACTGGATCCAGGGCCTGCACCTCGACCTCGACGAGGCCCTGCGCGCCCTGGTCCACCGTCCCCGCGCCGACCGCGAAGACGCTCCCGTGCCGGTGCCGCACCACCGGATCGGCCCCGTCGTCCAAGCCCTGCTGCTCCTCGCGCGGCAGTACGGACACGACCAACTCGCCCTTCGACTACATGACTTGACGGATGCCCTGGACCGCGACCCCGGCTCCTGGTGGGGGGCCCGGCTGCTCACCCGCACCCTGCTCCAGGTCCCGGACGCGACCCCGTACACCGAGGTGCTGCGGCAGCTCGCCGACCGCATCGTCGTCTGGCGCCGAGCCCAGCGGCCGGTACCGGCCGAGTTCGGTCCCGCCTTCTGGACCGAGCTGCCGGTCTCCGACACCGAGCGGCTCGATCTGCTGCGCCGGCTGGTGCTGGCCGACCAGGCGCCCCCGGAGGCCGGCGAGCGCTACCTGGACGCCGTCGCCCGGCTGCTCGCCGCCGCCCCCGCCGTCGTACAGCCGCGACTGACGTGCTGGTTCGACGACGAACGGCCGCTGCCCGCGACCCCGCACGCCACCGTCGCGACCGCCGCGCAGGCGCTGCTGCACACCCACCGGCACGGCGCGCTGGACGACCTCACCGAGATCCTGGTGGCGAGCGCGCACCGGCGCGCCGACGAACTGCTCACCACCCTCGCCGAGGACGAGCCGTCGGCCATCTGCCGGGCCGTGGACCGCTGGGCGCACGACGAGCGTCCCGCCCGCCGGGTCGCCGCCGTGGCCTTCGGGCTGCGCGCGGCCCCGCACGTCCGCTCGGCGGCCGACCGCGAACTGCTGCGCTACGCCGCCCTCGCCCTGCTCGCCCGACCCGCCGACTGCACCCTGCACGGCGGCGCCCTCGCCCTGCTGGTGGGCGACCCGCAGACCCGCGACCAGCACCTCGCCGCAGCCCTGCGGCACTTCGCCGACGGCGACCCGCAGTTCCCGCCGGGCGCCCTGGCCCCCGCCCTGGCCACCCACCCCGAACCGGTCCTTGAGGCCTTTCGCGCCCGACTGCGCGGCCCGCACGCACGAGAGGCACTGGGCACCCTGACCGACGTCACGGACCCGGCCCTCGCCCGCCGCGTCGCGGCCCTGGTCCGGGAGGCGGTACGGCTGCACCCGGAGACCGCCGGACACGTCGCCGCCCAGGTCGACCGCCGCCTCGCCCAGGGCCCCACCACCCGCCCGGTCCTGCTGCCGCTGGTCACGGGCCTGCTGGACGACGCCCCCGAACAGCTGCGCGCCGCCCTCGCGACCGTCCTGGCCGCCCCCGGCACCACCGCCTCCCGCCCCCTGCGCCGCGAGCTGCTGGAGTTCCTGCTCGCCCGGGAGCAGGCCCCCTCCGTCCTGGATGCCGTCCTGCACGCGGCGGCCGAGTACGGCTACGGCGCCGGCGACGGCCATGGCGACAGAGCCGGGCATGGCGCTCGGGAGGATCGTGAGGAGTCGGAGGAGCGGGCGGAGCGGGCGCACTGGGAGAACTGTGAGCAGCGGGAGGACCTTGAGGATCGGGAGGAGGGGGAGGCCTGGGAGGAGTGGGAGCAGGAGGCCCGCGGGCTCGTCCACCGCACCGGACTGCTCCTCGTCCGCACGCCCGAAGGCGCCACCCACTTCGACCGCGGCCTGGTCGACCTGGGCCGGCACGTGCCCGGCTTCGCCGCCCGGATGGCCCGCTGGCTGGCCGCCGCCCCGGAGGACTGGGCCGCCGTGGTGGGTCCCAGCACCCGCCGCATGCTGGAGAACCTGGCGGGCGTACGCGTACCGGCCTGAGCCGTGCCCGGGGCGAACGGTGAACGTGCGCCCGGTCACAGCCCTGGTACCGATGCGGGCCCCGGGCACCCGGCATGGCACCCTTAGACCTGCACAAGAGTCAAGACAGACACGGACACGGGTTCGAGGAGCGGTCACAGTGCAGCGCTGGCGTGGCTTGGAGGACATCCCCCAGGACTGGGGGCGCAGCGTCGTCACCATCGGTTCCTACGACGGCGTCCACCGCGGCCACCAGCTGATCATCAAGCACGCCGTCGACCGCGCCCGCGAGCTGGGTGTACCGGCCGTCGTGGTCACCTTCGACCCGCACCCCAGCGAGGTCGTCCGCCCCGGCAGCCACCCGCCGCTGCTCGCCCCGCACCACCGCCGTGCCGAGCTGATGGCGGACCTGGGCGTGGACGCGGTCCTCATCCTCCCCTTCACCACCGAGTTCTCGAAGCTCTCGCCCGCCGAGTTCGTCGTGAAGGTCCTGGTGGACAAGCTGCACGCGAAAGCGGTCGTGGAGGGCCCGAACTTCCGCTTCGGTCACAAGGCCGCCGGTAACGTCGAGTTCCTCGCCGAGCAGGGCAAGACCTACGACTTCGAGGTCGAGGTCGTCGACCTGTACGTCACCGGCTCGGCGGGCGGTGGGGAGCCCTTCTCCTCCACCCTGACCCGCCGCCTGGTCGCCGAGGGCGACGTCGAGGGCGCCCGCGAAATCCTGGGCCGCCCGCACCGCGTGGAGGGCGTGGTCGTGCGCGGCGCCCAGCGCGGCCGCGAACTGGGCTTCCCGACGGCCAACGTCGAGACGCTCCCGCACACCGCCATCCCGGCCGACGGGGTGTACGCCGGCTACCTGCACGTGCAGGGCGAGGCCATGCCCGCCGCGATCTCGGTCGGCACGAACCCGCAGTTCGACGGCACCGAGCGCACGGTGGAGGCGTACGCCATCGACCGCGTGGGCCTCGACCTGTACGGGCTGCACGTCGCCGTCGACTTCCTCGCGTATGTGCGCGGCCAGGCGAAGTTCGACACGCTGGAGGCCCTGCTGGAGCAGATGGCCGCGGATGTGAAGCGGTGCCGGGAGATCGTCGCCGCGGAGGCGTAGGCCCTGAGCGGCAGCGTTTCCTGACTCCTTCCACGGCGAAGGGCGGCCGGTGCGAAGAACGCACCGGCCGCCCTTTTTCCTGTCTCCTGCTCCGTGTTTCCTGCCGTGCTACTGCTGCTGGGGCGGCGCCTGCGGCGGCTGCTGTCCCTGCTGCGGAGGCTGCGGGTAGCCGTACGGCTGGCCGGGCTGCTGCGGCGGGTAGGGCTGCTGCTGGCCGGGTGCCGCCTGCGGGTGGGGCTGCTGGCCCGGCGCGGCCTGCGGGTACGGCTGGCCCTGCTGGGGCGGGTAGGGCTGCTGGCCCTGCGGGTAGGGCTGAGCCGGCGGGTACGGCTGACCCGGCATCGGCTGCCCGGGCATGGGCTGGCCGGGCATGGGCTGACCCGGCATCATCTGGCCGGGCATGGGCTGACCCGGCATCGGCTGGCCCGGCATGGGCGGGGCGGCCACCGGGGGCGGGTTGCCGTCGCTGGTCCACAGCCCGTGCGACTGCTGGTGCCGTACGAAGTCCTCGGCGACCAGCGCGGCGAGGTTGAAGTAGGCCTCGCGCGTCCGTGGCCGCATCATGTCGAGGTCGACCTCGGCACCGGCGGCCAGATGCTCGTCGAAGGGCACGACCACGACACCGCGGGTCCGCGTCTCGAAGTGCGACACGATGTCCTCGACCTTGATCATCTTGCCGGTCTCGCGGACCCCGGAGATCACGGTGAGGGACCGCGAGACCAGGTCGGCGTACCCGTGCGCGGACAGCCAGTCAAGCGTCGTACTGGCGCTGCTCGCACCGTCCACGGACGGCGTGGAGATGATGATGAGCTGGTCGGCGAGGTCGAGCACCCCGCGCATGGCGCTGTACAGCAGACCGGTGCCCGAGTCGGTCAGGATGACCGGGTACTGCCGGCCGAGCACGTCGATCGCGCGCCGGTAGTCCTCGTCGTTGAACGTCGTCGAGACGGCCGGGTCCACGTCGTTGGCGATGATCTCCAGCCCGGAGGGCGCCTGCGAGGTGAACCGCCGGATGTCCATGTACGAGTTCAGGTACGGGATCGCCTGGACGAGGTCACGGATGGTCGCCCCGGTCTCCCGGCGCACACGCCGCCCGAGCGTGCCGGCGTCCGGGTTGGCGTCGATGGCGAGGATCTTGTCCTGCCGCTCGGTGGCGAGGGTGGAGCCGAGGGCCGTGGTCGTCGTGGTCTTTCCGACACCACCCTTGAGGCTGATGACCGCGATGCGGTAGCAGGAGAGCACCGGCGTGCGGATCAGCTCCAGCTTGCGCTGCCGCTCGGCCTCCTCCTTCTTGCCGCCGATCTTGAACCGGCCGCCCGCCGCAGCGGGCCGCCCGCTCTTCGCCTTCTGCCTCTTGTTGTTGAGCAGTCGGTCCGAGGACAGCTCCACGGCGGCGGTGTAACCGAGCGGCGCCGCACCCGGGTTGGTCGGCTGCCGCTGGTCGTGCTGAACGGGCTGCGGCCACGCGGCACCGGACCGCGGATCGACCGGAGCCTGCGGCCCACCGCCACCCTGCCCGGCTTCCGGCCCCTGCGGCCCGTGCAGGTTCTCCGGGGGCTGGGGGAACCCATAACCACCGGGCTGGGGTTGGGGCTGGGCGTTGGGCGCGCCGGGCTGGGGGAATCCATAAGCTCCCGGCTGAGCCTGCGCGTTGGGGTCGGCTTGCGGCGCCGGCGGCTGGGGGAATCCGTAACCTCCGGGCTGCGGCTGGGGCTGGGCGTTGGGGGTGCCGGGCTGAGGGAACCCATACCCTCCGGGCCGGGCCTGCGCGTTGGGGTCGGCCTGCGGCGCCGGCGGCTGCGGGAAGCCGTAACCGCTCGGCGTGGGGGACCCGGCCGGGACCGGCTGCGGTCCCGGTCCCGCCGTCGGCTGCCCCGGCTGCGGCGCCACAGGCGCGCCGACCTGGTTGCCCTGACCCGGCTGACCCGGATGACCCGGCTGACCCGGCCCCGGCTGGTCGGCCTGGCTCCAGGCGGCGGGGGCGGGCTGCGGGGCCTGGGGCTGGAACGGCTGCTGCTGTGCGGGTACCTGGCCGGGGCCCTGCGCGGGCGCCGGCTGTGGCTGCCCCGGCATCGGGCCGGGCTGCTGCGGCGCGGGCTGCTGCAGGGGCCACTGGGCCGCCGGAGCGGGCGCCGCGGGCTGGTAGGAGGGCGGCAGCGGGGGTACCCCGTTCTGCGGCGCGGGCGGAGGCGTCCAGGCGGGCGGGGCGTCCTGAGGAACGGGCGGTACGGCGGCCTGGGGCGCGCCGGGCTGCGGGGTGCCGTGAGACTGGCCGGCCTGCGGCTGAGCACCGCTCTCGGGCGTGCCCGGCTGAGAGGCGCCGTCCTGGGTGGTGGTGTCCGCCGCTATGGCGGCCTGGACGACGGCGTCCGCGGGTTCCGAGGCGTCGGACCGGGCGTCGGCGGACTCGGCCTCGGCAGACCCGGGGTCATCGGACTTGGTGTCATCGGCGGAACCTGCCCGAGCACCGGCCGCGTCCCCGGCCCCGGTGTCGCCCTCGGCCTGAACCTTGCTCACGGCGTCGCGGTCACCCGGCTCCTCACCCCCGTCGGCGCCGGAGCTGTCAGGGTGCTCCGCCTCCCCGGCTCCGTCGGAGGCGGCTGCATCGCGCCCGGGGCGGTCAGTCCCGACGACCCCGTCCCCGGACTCCTCGCCCGCCGGCTCCTCGGAGCCCTGCGGTGCTGCCGCGGCATCCGGCGCGGGCTCCTCGGACGCAGCGCCCTCGGCACCGGCGGACGGCGTGGTCGCCCCGTCGCCCGCAGCCGTACCCGCAACCCCGGCGGAGCCCTCGCCGCCGGACCCGGCCTCCTTCGCGGCTGCCGCCGCGCGCTCGGCGATCTCGGCCATCTCGCGTTTCAGGGCCACGGCGGAGAACCGCATGGTGGCCCCGCTCTCCAGGTCCCCGTTGCCCGTCTCCGGCCCGACCGCCGCAGCCGGCGCCACGGCCTCCGGCTGCGCCTGCGGGACGGGCTGCGCCTGCGGGACGGGCTGCGCCTGCGGGACGGGCTGCGCCTGCTGCAACTCGAACCCGTCCGGCACCTTCTGCATCGGCACGGGATTCCCGACGGGCGGCACGGGGGCGGCGTACGGCGCGGAGTGGGGTGGCGGGGGCGGCGGCATCGGGGCCGACGAAGGCGCGCCGGACGGACCCGACGCGTTCTGCGTGTACCAGGCGGGCGGGGCGTAGTCGATGGTGAACTCGCCCGTCATCTCGATGGCGGACTCCGCGTCGGTCTGGTCGTCGTCGGGTGTGTCCCAGCCCCCGCGGATCCCGTCCCGATCGCTGTTCACAGTTCCTCCTGGTGGTCGAACACCCTCATGCCGTGCTTGGGGGCGACCGTTCCTGTCGTACGATTCGCCGGGCTTCCCCCTTGGGTCACTGGACCCCTGCGTCGCAGAGCGCGCACCACCCGCTCGCGGGGGCTCGCGACGTGCCCGACCCCAGCCTAATCACCAAAACGACGCGGCTGGCAGGCCCGTCCGCCCCTTCCTGCCCGTCCGACGCGTCACACCGGGCCCGAGACCGCCACGGCGTATGGGTGCGTACACCAAAACGTGACGAAGACGCATCGGAATTCGCCCACGGAAGCGGGCGAATTCAGGCGACAACCCGCGAGTGCACGTGAAAACCGGTCAAGTTGGGCGCTTCTCAGTCCATCCGGCGTGCCACGCCCAGCAGTCCTGTCTCGGCGTCGGTCGCCCGCGTCACCACGTACTGCCGGTCCCGCTCCGTGCACCAGAGCGTCACACCGTCCGGAAGCGTCGGCAGCGTTTCGAGTTCGGGACGCGGGAGCCCCATCACCCGCCCGATCTCCGCCGCCTCGTCCGGCGACACCCGCTGCACGCCCACCAGACGCGCCTGACGCATCAACCGCGGCGCGACCGGGCTCAGATAGGGCAGCAGTGTCAGCACGGACTGCCAGGGAGCCGACACCACCCGTCCGCGTGGCGGCCGCATGCCGCAGTCCCGCACCACCAGCACCGGTGTACCGGCCGAGGCGCCCTGCGGGGGCACACGGCCGACGTCGTACACCGCGAGGCCGTTCTGCCCGCCGCCCATGGCGTGCACCATGGGCATCCAGGCCTGCGCGCGTCCGGTCTCCACAGCCACCCGCGCCCCTGTCGCTGCCGCCCGCAACGCCATGACCTGTGCGGTCCACAGACCGCCGATGAGCACGATGTCGTAGGGCGTGGGACGGTTCACCCCGAGCACGGCGGGCTGGCCCTCGGCGTTGACGCCGACCACCACGCCGTCGTCGCCGATGGGCAGGGACAGGGCGTCGGCCTGCTCCACGGGCAGCGCGTGCCGCGGGTGGCGGGGGCCCAGGAGGCCGAAGCCGGTGCGCAACCGCTCGCCGAGGCCGGGCGCCGACGTGGTGGTGCGCGACGGCGCGGACGATGTCGACGGGGCCATCAGCGGGCACCTCCAAGCGGCAGGGTGGCCAGAACGCCGGGGAGTTGTTCACGGTCCAGACGCGCGAGTGCGGTCCGCGCCTCGCGCGCCGCACGTTCGAGATCGCGGCGTGCGTCGGTCAGTTCCTGGTTGCTGCGGCCGGTGATCCGCACATGGCCGGTGATGGCCACGTCCTGCTGCGCACCCTTGGCCAGCGTCAGACTGAAGGTCGTCGCCAGTGCGGGGACCTCGGTCAGCCGAGCCACCAGCTGCGCCAACGAACCGTCGGCACCGCCCAGTTGGGGCCAGCGGCGCACCCAGTAGGTGGTGTGCCGACGGTTGTCGCAGCGCCAGCTGCGGCTGGACTCCTCGGTGCGACGCTGCGGCGCCTCCCCCCGCCCGGCCTGGGCCGTCACCATGGGGTTGGCGCAGGCGGACGTGGCGATGGCCGCCGTCAGCTCCTCCTCGGTGAGCACGCTCGCCCGGAAGCCGGCGCCGGTCAGCCGGCTCGCCAGGTGCTCGGCCGCGCGCGTCAGGCACTTCTGCGCGCCCGGCAGCCCGCCGCCGCGCGCGGCCACCGCCTCCGGGCACAGCTCGGGATCGAGCTTCAGCGCGATCCAGGTGATGCGCACGGCAGGGGAGCCGGTCTGGGCCTGCAGCGGCGCGTAGTTGCTGACCACGACCGACTGCTGGGGCAGGTGCAACGCGGGCGCGGGCTGGGTGTGCACCACGATCTGCGCCGACTCCAGCCGGATCCCGTCGACTTCGAGGACGTCCCGTACCAGGGCCACCGGCAGCGGTCTGCGGCCGCGCTCCGCACGCAGTGCGTCGGCGTCCGACTCCACCTGGAGCACCGCGGTCAGAAAACCACCGTCGCCCACCATGCCGATCGGCCGCTGGTCGCGGTCGTCACCGCGGCTGTAGCTGTACGTGCGCAGGGTCGGGTCGCACTCCACGGCGGGCGCGAGACCGGAGTCGGTTCCCGAAGGAACCGGTGTGCTCGCGGCCCGCCGCTTACGGGCCCGCAGCGCCAGCAGGGTGCTGAGCCATTCCGGCAGGGAGCGCCCCCGGCGTCGTACGACGGCGAGCACCACGAACAGCACGGCGACGGGAGCCACGGCGATCAGCGCGATGGTCCCCATCAGCCACCCGCACACCAGGAGCGCGGCCGCGATCTCCAGCAGTACCAGCCGCTGCAGCGCGAACGAACCGCCACGACCCGAGCGGGACTCCAGATGCGGCGAGAAAGCGCCCTGATGGGGCGTCGGTGCCTGCTGGACGGTGGTCAGGGAGGAAGAGTCGCCGCGGCCGCCCGACCGGCGCGCACGATGAGGTCGTGAGCCCGATTGCGATCGCGACCGGGTCCGCGTTGCGGAAGCCATCACTCCAAAACCCCCGAACTCACCCGGAAACCCTTTCAGCTCCGGTCCCTTCAAGCCCTGAGCACCCTACCCGTGCCACACGCACGTCCACGCAACAGGCATAGTAGGGGGCGG
Source organism: Streptomyces sp. NPDC053069 (assembly GCF_044546895.1). Taxonomy (NCBI): domain Bacteria; kingdom Bacillati; phylum Actinomycetota; class Actinomycetes; order Kitasatosporales; family Streptomycetaceae; genus Streptomyces; species Streptomyces sp. NPDC053069. The sequence goes on from NZ_JBITZN010000009.1 coordinate 304,196, forward strand.
GTCTGACAGTCGAGTCACCAGAGGCAACCGAGGGCGGGGGACGGATCTTCACAGGTTCCCCACGGCTCCGCAACGGGGAGAGAGCGGACACAGATGGCATCACGGCGGGACGAACTCAACGCCTACACCTTCGCGAAGCGCCGCACGCTCGCAGCATTCCTTCAGCCTTCGCCCTCCGGCTCGGAGGAAGGCGCTCCCAAACCGCTGGGCGCACTGGTGCCCGGCCTCGTCGTCGGCGCCGTCGTCCTCGCGGTGTTCGGCGCGATCGGCATGTTCAGTCCGACGGCGCCCAAGGGCTGGGACGACCCGGAAAAGCACGTCATCGTCGCGAGCGAGTCGACCACGCGTTACGTCGTGCTGAAGACGGGCAAGCAGAAGCAGCTGCACCCGGTCCTCAACATGGCTTCGGCCAAGCTGCTCCTGAGCCCCGACAACGACAGCGTCATCACCGTCGACGAGAAGGTCCTCGACAGCGGAAAGCCCCCCCACGGCGTCACCATCGGCATCCCGTACGCCCCGGACCGTCTGCCCTCCCCGGACGAGGCCTCCGCAGCCAAGCGCTGGGCGGTCTGCGAACGCCCCGGCGAGGGCGGCCGGGCCATCCAGAAGGCGGCGTTCGTCCTCGCGAAGAAGGAATGGTCCACCACGGAGGGGCCCGACAGGCTCACCCGTGGAGATCTGATGTACGTCGTCGGCCCCGACGGCAAGACGCAGTACGTCGTCGACGCGCAAGGCACGGCGTACCAGATCGCCGCTCCCGGCGACAAGGAACTGCTCAAGGCCCTCGACACCCGCAGCCGCGCCCCGCAGCGCGTCTCCCAGGAGTGGCTCGACACCCTGCACAAGGGCGACCCGGTCTCGATCCCGAGGATCCAGGGCACGCCCGGTGCGAAGGCCGGCGCCGGGATTGTTCCGGCGCAGTACGACAAGGTCGGCGAGGTCATCAAGGCGTACGACGGCCAGAGCCTTCAGTACTACGTCGTACTGCAGGGCAAGGTGGCCCGCGTCTCCGAGTTCACGGCCACGCTCCTGCTCAACAGCCCCCAGCTCCTCAGGGTGGGCCAGGCGGGCGAGGCGCAGCAGGTCAGCCCCGGCGCGGTCGCCGACAGCACGACCTTCCGCATGAGCAAGAACTGGCCGACGTACAAGCCGAACACGGTGAACGACGGCTCCAGTGCCACCAGCGGCCGCAACACGGTCTGCAACGTGCTCCGGTCGGTCGGCGCCAAGGGCAGCACCGCCCTGTCGACCTGGGTGGGCAAGGACTTCCCCGCCCAGCTGCCCACCGGCTCCTCCAGCGGGTATGTGACCCCCGGCTCCGGCCAGCTCTACCGTCAGTTCCAGGGCACGGAGACCACGGTCGGCGGCGTCTTCCTGGTCACCGACACCGGCCTGCGCTACGCCCTCCAGTCCAACAGCGACAACGACTCCAAGAACGAGGGCGTCGGCACCTCCGCCAAGAAGCGCAAGGAGGAGCTGCAGGAGGCGAAGATCGCCCAGACCCACCTCGGCTACGCGCAGGTGACGCCCACCCCCATCCCCATGCAGTGGTCGACGTTCCTGCCGACGGGACCGCGTCTGTCGGAGGCGGCGGCCCGGCAGCCGCAGGGCTCGTAGCGGCGGCGCGGAGGAGAACGGAATCATGCTGAAGGCGAAGGCAAGGACGCCGGGAGCCAGGACATCGGCCACCGCGGCAAGAGCGGCGGCCCTGACCGCCGCGGTGGCCCTCACCGCCACGACGACGGCGATCGCCCTCCCCGCCGCCCCGGCCCTGGCGGACGACGGCCAGTGCACCTTCCCGTCCAAGCCGTACACGGGCCGGCCTTGGGCGCTGCAGCGCGTCAACCTCGATGAGCTGTGGGCGCAGTCGACGGGCAAGAACGTCCAGGTCGCCGTGATCGACACCGGAGTCGACGTCAAGAACCGGCAGCTCACCAAGGCCGTGGACGCGTCGAAGGGCGAGAACCTGCTGCCCGAGAAGAACTCCAAGGGCGAGAAGATCGACCGCGGCAACAAGTCGGGCACCACGGACACGGTCGGCCACGGCACGCGCGTGGCCGGCATCATCGCGGCCCGCCCGATGAAGGGGACGGGCTTCGTCGGCCTGGCCCCGGACGCGGTGATCATCCCGATCAAGCAGAACGACGCAGAAGGCGACGGCACGGCGGACACGCTGGCCCAGGCCATCCGCGACGCGGTCCGCGCCGGCGCGGACGTCATCAACATCTCCCAGGACACGGCCAAGGCGCTCGACCCGAGGAACTCGAAGCTGAAGGACGCCGTCGACTTCGCCCTGGGGCAGAAGGTCGTCGTGGTGGCCTCGGCCGGCAACGACGGCCTGGGCGGCAACGTCAAGCGGACCTACCCGGCGTCGTACGAGGGCGTCCTGGCCGTGGCCGCGTCCGACCGCAACAACGAACGGGCGCCCTTTTCACAGTCCCAGGACACGGTGGGCGTCGCGGCACCCGGCGTCGACATGATCTCCACAGTCCCGGGCGGCGGCCACTGCTCGGACAACGGCACGAGCTTCTCGGCCCCCTATGTGGCGGGCGTGGCCGCCCTGTTGAAGTCCAAGTACCCCAACTGGTCGGCCCAAGAGGTCGTCGCCCAGATCGAACAGACCGCGGAACGCTCGATCCCGGGGCATGACCAGCTGGTGGGCTGGGGCGTGGTGGACCCCGTCAAGGCACTGACGGACGTCGACCCGGAACACCCCGTCCAGTCCCCGAAACCCGAGGGCGGCGTGTCCAAGGCCGAGGCCCCGTCGGTCACGCCCCTGCACTTCGGCGAGACGGCGGAGGAACGGAACTCCCGTATGGCGATGTACGTGGTCGTCGGCGGCCTGGTCCTGGTCGCGGCCCTGAGCGGTACGGCGGTGGCGGTACGGGACGCACGCCGCAGGCGCGGGAGGCAGGCGGAGGCCGGCCGGTGAACGCCCTGGACGAGCTGAACGTGCTGGGCCTGGCCGTGTCCGCCGTGCTGCTGGCCATGGCCTGCGTCAAGGCGGACCGGGTGCGGTCCTGGCGCTCGAACATCAACCCATCGGCACCGGAGCTGCCCGACGCCGCCTTCGTCGCCGCACGCGTCCTCTTCGTCACCCTGGCCGCCATCGGCATCTACACGGCGATCCAGGGCTTCGGCGTCTCCGACGACACGTCATGGGACGACAGCGAGCTGACCAGCGCGGTGCAGCAGGCCGTGGACGACTTGGACGGCTACACCTTCACGGCGGACGACTCCGGCACGCCGCTCTCCTTCGACGACTACACGTCGCTGCTGAAGGACAAGGTCGTCCAGTACGGCGGCGGCGACGCCCCCCAGACCGGCGTGACCGTCACCCCGGCCGACACCGACACGTACGACGACGCGCACCTCACCGTCACGGCGGCCGGTACGGATGCGGCCTTCTGCACCCGCATCGAGCGCACCCGCTCCAAGAAGGACGACTACACACCGCCGGGCATCACCGGCGGGGAGGGCTCACTGACGTACCGGGGATACAGGCTCAGTGCGACGACGCAGAAGGGTGAGTGCTGAGGGGAGTGGCGGCAGGCCGACAGACCTGCCAGACCTCACGGACGGCCTGCCGAAGATCACTCCCCGCCGGGTCCAGCAGGACATGAGGACGGTGTCCCGCGCCGAGATCGGTTGGCGGATCACTTGGCGGATCAGTTGACGGCCGGAGAGGCCTTGTCGTCGGCCTTGATGTCGAAGTTGATCCGGCCGTCCTTCACCGAGGTGACGGTGACGGTCACGCCCAACGTGCTGCCGTCCTCAGCGGTCAGCTTGCAGCGGGTGCTGGTGCCGACCTTCCCCGTGAGGTCCTCGGGGCAGCTGATGTGCGGCTTCGGCCGGCCCGTCTGTGCGGCGAGCCGCTCGGAAACCGTGGTGGCCAGCTTGTCGGCGGACACCTTCGGCTCGGACTTCCCCACACTCACCGAGCCCGAGCAGCCGACGAGCAGCGTACCGGCGGCCACGGCCGAGAGAATCGAAACAGCTGTGGTCGTCCGGGCTTTGGACATTGCAACACTCCGCGTCGGCTCGTGATGAAAAGAAGACCCGGAAAGCATACGCGGCGAGGGCCTGTGGCGCGCTGAACGGCTATCCGGGCGTTTGCCGTTGCAGGCGATGCTCCATAAGTTCTCCACTTTCTCCGCGAATGGTCCGCGGCGCCTGAAAGTCCGGCGTAACCGGTGAACGAAGTACGCCCGCGTCACTCACGAGAGTGAATCCGAAGTCGACGAAGTGACGTAATGCCCCTGAATTTGCGGGCAGTTGACCGGCCTGTGACGCTGGTGGCGCCGCGTGGCAGGAGCAGTGCGGGGCGGTGAGTTCAACAATGCCTCACGCCGATTCACAAGGTTGACCTGAAGGACCCGACCGAGCGGGGCTCTTCGCTGGGCGATGATTCGGCGGTCGGCGCACTGGTCACGTTCTGCGCCACCGGGCAGTTGTGGGCACAGTTTCTCGCGGATACCGCCGCAACCCTGGCCGGCGGGCTGAACAAGGCCAACAACGACTACGCGGAGACGGACGAGGCGATCCGTGACGCGGTGAATGCGGTCAAGTCGGATCTGAGTTAGGGACAGGGAATCCGCACTCATGGCAAGCGAGTTGGGGTCGACGAGCGACCCCAAAGACCTCATCCCCGGAGACCCCGAAAAGCTGACCGGTCTCGCCACCACCCTCACTGGCTGGTCCAAGAAGTTCGAGAAGATCGGCGACGGCCTGCGCGACCTGAAGATCCCGGGCTGGACCGGCCAGGCCAGCGACGTCTTCTGGCCCACCCTGGCCAAGGAGAAGACGAACTGGTACCTCGCGTCCGACGCGATGTCCGGGGCGGCCGATCAGACACCTCGTACTCAAAGTCTGGGTGTCGGACCGTGGTGGCGCTGTGAACCTGGGCTTCCTCTTGACCGCACAAGGCCTCGCGAGTCATGTCGGTCCGTTGGACGCCCCGCGTCACAGCGCCATTCGACACCTACGTCCTGAGTGCTACCGGCAAGCGCTGGATTGTTCGACCTGCTTGGTGTATGAGGTGATCAGTCTCTTCATGGCCTCTGCGTCCTTGTGTTTCGATCCGGTGGCCTGGAGAGCGGTGTAGAGGACCAGATCGTCGTGCTGACTGTTGTGGCATCCCTCTGTCTTGCCGAACGCTTGATTGCCCGAGTACACGAAATGCCCGTCGTCCGTCTGATGATCGACCTTCTCAAGGGTCAGGCCTCGAGCGAACTGGAGCACCGACATGTCGTTCCACCATTCCTGAGCGGCGTAGACGATCCGCTTCCCGTCCACTGAAACAGAGCATCGCGTAGCCGTGGACGAACTGGTCGTCGCCTTCGTCGAGACAGTCTTCCCGGAGGGGAGGAACTTGGTCATCTCTTCAGCGTCGATGGTGATGCCGCACAGAGACCGGGGCGTGGAGTATTCGCGTTTCTGCTCACCCTCGGAGCAGCCCGAAAGTGTGATGAGGAGGGTGGCGACTGAGATGGCCGCCCTCACGCGATGGCCGTGCAGCGGAAGGAAAGACGTATTCATGCCGATCTCGCAACTGGGTGGACGTCAGGAGGAGCTGGTGGTGCTGCCGGGCGCCTGGCCGTCCAAAATGGCACGAGCATTGATGTAACCCTGACGCGCGCCTTCTCGCGACCACGTTCCGATGTCGTCCGTGTTCGCCAGATGGTACTTCTCAGCAGCAGTCTGCGCACCCAGGGCCATATACTCGTTGTTCTTCGTCAGACCTGCCTGCCAGCGGCTTCCCATCTCGTCGGCGGCATTCTCCAATGCATGTCCTTCGGCGTCCTTGAAGATCCGTTCCAGCACCACGCTGGTGACGGTACCTGCCGCACCGCCGGCAGCTGCGCCCACCCAGGGAGTCGCGATGAATGATGTCCCGACACCGACGGCTGTTCCGACTCCGCCCGAGATCCAGTTCTTCCGCTGCGAGACGCTGTAGTCGTAGTCTTTGTCCGACTCGCCAGCCGGCTTCGCGATCTCCTCCTGCCGTCCGAGACCGAGGATGCCCGACACCTCACCGGACCGTTCGGAGATGTACTTGACGGTGGTCTCCTGGTCTTGGGAGAAACGCTGATCCGCGGGAAGGTCCGGATCGAGGTGATACGTCATGAGCTTGGACATGTAAGCCTGTTGTCCAACCTCGACGGCGGCGTACCCCGCTGGATTCTGACCGATGGCGAAAAGGAACTTGCTGACATCCCGGTGGTGCACCCCGGAATCGGTGCCCGCGACCGGGTACAGCTTCTCGATTCCGGCCCAGTCCTCCGAATCTCTGCTCACGTCCGTCGTTGCCCGGTTGATGTCCGGAAGATACTCGGAAGCGATCTGTCCCATACTGTCGGACATGTAATTGCGCTCCGTGAGCCGTTCCGGGTCGTCACCTACCGAGGAAACGATGGCGTTGAAGAGCTTGGCCTGCTCCTTATTGTGTGCCGGAGTGTCGAGGGTGGGAATTTCCCCCGCGGGATGTCCGGTCGTCGCGGCTTCCAGTGCCGATGCCAAGTTGTTCCGGCCGTCGTCACTTCCGTCACCGCTGAAGTCGTTCTTGATCGCCTGCGGCCAGTGACGCTCTTCGAAGAGGTACTTGAAGTTGGAGACCGAGTGCTTGTGGTCGCCGTCCTTCGGGATGAAGTCCTCATTGAAGAACTCGGTTGCCGCATCAGGGCTGTTGGAAAGGCCCTTCAGGTAACCGCTCAGCGGGTCCCAGCCCGTGTCGCCGCTCATCCGGTTGAGATACGGATCGAATCCCAGCTGCTGCCAAGCGGTGTGCTTGCCGTCACCAGTGAACTTCCGCTCCGTCTCCATCAAACGCTTGCCGTAGTCGACCATGAACGAGTCGTCATAGTCGCCCGCTCGCATGAGATTGCTCATGACTTGGAAGCCCAGGACATTGCCTCGGTGACCGACCTGCTTGTCGCCCATGTCGATGACGTCGCGCTTCCACTCCGTCATCTCAAGGGAGTCGCTCTTGCTCGCCGTGGCCAGCGTCAGGCTCAGATCCTTCTGCAAGTCACCGAGCTGGTTACGGCGTTCTCGAGTGAGATCAGGGCTCACTTGGGGATCAGCGACGCCTGCCCAGAACTCCAGCGTCTTCTTCGGTCCGAGGTCGGTGGCGAAGCGCTCTGCGAACAGCGGATCGTCGTGGTACTTCTTCAGCCCGGCGGTCAGGCGATCGAATTCCTTGACCGTGAGGTCTTCCGGGTCTTTCTTCGCGAGCTTGGCCAGCTCGTCTGCTTCGTGCACAGCTGCCTGAGCGGCGTCCCGGTCCTTGTAGCTGGCGTCGGAGAAACCCATGGCGGCCTGGTCGACGATGGCCTTCAGTACCGTCTCGGCCGAGGTGTCGCTCTCGGTGGCCTTCCTCAGGATCTCCTGCACCTCGTTCCGCAGCGTTGTGACGTCGTTCTCGTCGTGTTCGGGAACAGTGGTGCCCTTCGCAGCCCGGTCCGGGTGGATGTTCATGGTGACCGTGAAGGTCCCGTTGCCGGTGTCCGCCACGGTCAGGTTCTTCTTCAGACCGCGGTCGATGGCCGCGTTGAGGTCCTCTTGGTACTTCTTCAGCTCTCCGACCGTGTCGCTGAGGATGCTGTGGATCGTCTGAGCCTGGGTGTGCGCGTCGGCGAACTCACCGGCGGTCTTGCCGATGAACTCCTTGGTGACCTGAGCGTTGATGCCGGCCCAGTTGGCCTTGTTGGCGGCCTGATGCAGCCCTTGTTCGGCTTGTTTCCGCAGGTCTTCGAGATTGGTGACCAGTGTGGACCAGTCCGTGACGGCCTCGTTGATCGACGAGAAGTTGGCGAAGCGCAGGGTGTCGAGATCCATGAGTTGGCCCTTACATGGGAGTTGGAGAAGCAGACAGGTGATGCGCGTCCTGCGCCGTCATCCGCCGGGCCTTTCTCCCTTGTCCTGCTTGCTGTAGTTGTTCTTCGCGCCCGGTTCACCGACCCGCTCGTCAAAGCCGGCGTCCAGTACGTCGATGCTGCTCATCAGCCGCTGGATGTAGTGATCGTCGCCCGCATGGACCTTCTTGGTGGTCTGCATGTGGTTCGAGATCTGGGCGCAGGCGTCCATCAAGGACTTCAACTGCTCGTCCCAGCGTTCGGACACATGCTGCAGTCCCTTTGCCAGGTCGAAGCCCTGCTTCGAGAGGTTGCTCGCCGCGGAGTCGCTGCTGGCGATACTCACGCGAGCCTTGTCCCACAGCTGGTTGTACAGCTCGTGGGCGCTCTTGCCGATCTTGGCGAGGTCTTCATGGCCGACCTTGAGGTCGCCGGTCTGACTCGGCACCACGTACGGGCCGTAGGCGCCACCCCCGTCAGGCACGCTGTTCAGCTGCATGCTCGTCGGTTCGTGCTTGGCCTTGAGCTCTTCCCACTCGTCCCATGCCATGGGTGATCTCATCCCCAACTGTCCGGCCATCAGCCCGTACATGCCTCGCCTTCGGACACGTGATGCTACTTCGATGGCTTGGTGGCCATTCAAGTTAGCAACCCAGACAATGAAAAATTTAGGCAATGTCCCGCATGTAGCAATTGTCGATTGTGAAGGTTTCCGGGAGGCCTGTGCATCAGGTCGCACGGTCGTCAGGTGAGGGGGCGTCAGTGCGGTGATCGGGGCTGCGTTCGACTCGAGTGCGACCTCCTGGGACCATCGCAACTCGGCTGACCGTCCGCGTGGGTTGTCGGGCGGGGTCAGCCGCTCGCGCGTAGAGGTTCGATGAAGATTCGGAAGAGCGGGGCACGTCACCGACGTCAGGCATGTCCATGATGGGCTTGCTGGCAGGGCGTCTGGCGGACCGTCGTGTCCACCCGTTCCCTGCAAACCGGCAAGTCGGGCAAACTGTGGAACCTGTGCAGGCTCGTAACCGAGTTAAGACACATGCTTGGTTGGACCAGTTGGGCGGGTTGACTACAGTGGTAAACGCGTTGTGAGGCGCGGCTCGCTTTGCGATCGTACGGCGAGCGCGGGTGGTCGGTCCCGATCCTGTCGAGGCCGATGGTGTACGGGGAAACGGGGAGGAACATGAGCGGGGGCGGGTCGGCGGCGAACCTCGAGGTCAGTGGTGACGCCCTGACGCAGTTCGTCAACACCGTGGACAGTGTTCTCGCGGAACTTGAGAAGTCGCCGGGCAATCCGGCGCGCGTCGGGGACCAGACGATCCAGCGAACGTCACTCAGGAGCGGATCTGCGGCCTTTCATGAGGCCGACGCCCTGTACGGGACGTTCAACGAGGTCCACCAGGCGCTGACGAACCTTTCCAAGGCCCTGCATCTGCAGATCGAGGCGATCGGCATCGCCGTCCAGGGGGCGAGGGGTACCTTCAACGAGGTCGAGGAAGAGCAGCGTCGTAGGTTCTACGAAATCAAGACAGAACTCGAACACCTCAAGTCACAGGGTGGCAAGAACACCGGCGGCGGCGAGCAGGGAGAGATCTGAGGATGGCCGACAAGCACAAAGCGGACATGGATCGGGTCTCCGCGGAGAACGGCTTCACGGACCTTGCCCGAGGTCTCGGGGACCAGCCCAGTCCTGGCGGCCTCTTTTTTAATCCAGTCGAAATCCTTCGTTCCTTTGCCAAGGCCACCCCGTACGGCCAGGCCATGGTCAAGCGCACGGAATTCGATGACTATGACCTCAACGCGATGATCGACCTGGTCGAGCAGACGAACCCCGAGGACCTGGAGTCCTCCGGTCGGGCCCTCTGGGACGCGCGTGATGCCATCAAGAGGGCAGCTGAAACACTCAAGGGCAAGTTCGATTCGGTCCCCTGGGTCGGTCAGGCGGGCCACGACTTCCGCGTATGGGGCGAGGATCTCGTCAAGCACGCACACGGGCTTGCTGATTTCGCGGGCGGAGCCGGCGACTCGATCGCCACCGCCGCCGAGGGGCTGGCGTCTGTTCGCAACGCCATGCGGCTTCCGCGTGACACGAGAGCGGTTGCGACGCGGCCCAAAGACTTCACGGCGGCCAAAAAGGCGGCGGATAAAGAGGGATACGCCACTGCGGTCCAGGTGGAGAAGCACCGCCAAGAGGCGATCAACCAGATGAACCGGTTGGCGTCGTATTACGCGGTGTCGGACGCATCGCTGCAGCAATGGCACAAGGCCGCGCCTCGCTTCGACAGCCTTCCGAACGTTGGGGTGCCCAGGCCCTCCAAACTCGACGATCCAGCTTCGCAGGGCTCTGCGTCGAACGGCCACCAAGGCACAGGCTCGAGCGCGGTCGGGGGGCACCATGTGACGGTGGAGCCGGTGCGGCATGTGGGCGTGAGCGGCACAAGCCACACACCGCCACCCGCAAGCGACACGCCGGCACCCGTAAAGGACACCAAGGACCGAGTCAGGCAGCCGGATGCGCCGGTGGGTACGCACATCGACACCACCGGCACGCTGCCGCCTCCTACAACCACCACTCCCGGGCCCACCCACACTCCGCCGGTCACTGGTACGCCGCCCACAGGTGGCAGCCAGCCCAACGTGTTCGACGGCGGTGGATTCAGGCTTCCCATGCCCAATGCCACATCGGGTCGGGGCCTGAACGGCGCCGGCGGTTTCCGTACACCGCCGTCTGCACAGGGGCGCGCAGGTACGTCTGGTTTGTCAAACCCGGGCTCGGGTCGTGCCGTGGCACGAGGCCCCATGGACCAGATGGGCCGCGCGACGTCCACTGGCCAGTCCGCTGTCAAGGGCACCGGTTCCGGACCCAGGTCCTCCTCGCCGATGGGCCGAGGAGTCACGGGCGGCACACCCCGACCGACAGGCACGGCGGCACCACGTGCGAACGGCGGGCCGACCACGGGAGCCGCGCGGTCCAACGGAGTCGTCGGGGGACGGCCGTCCACCACGAACCCGTCGGGGAAGAATGGGTCGAGGATTCCTCGCGGCACAGTTGTCGGCGGCGAGGGAGAGGCCAACTCCCGTTCGACGACTGGCCGACCGGGACAGCGCGGTGTCTTCGGCGCGCCCGAGTCCTCGGCGCGGCCGGGTTCGGGTGTCACGGGTTCTCGTACCGGCGCCCGGCCGACCGAGGCTGTCACGGGCAGGCCGACCGCGCGTAACTCCGAGGCAGGAGCCGAACGCAATGGCATGACCCGTGGTGGCGTCGGCCTTACGCGCGGCGCCGGCCACAAGGGAAGGCTCGGCGACGAGCGGAAGACGGATGGAACTGCGCGCCCCGATTACCTGGTCGAGGACGAAGAGACCCACCTACCGAACAAGCCCCGGCGCGATGTACCGCCGGTCACCAACTGAACGCAAGCGAGGACAGTCAACGCCATGAAGTCAGGGACCAGCCGACGAGCCGAGCAGGCTGCGGCCCGCAGGGCGCGCTCTGGAAGACGAGTGCGCGCGGTGGGCGCGGCCGTTGGCGCCCTGACCGCTGTGACCGTCGGGCTGGCACCGGGTGCCGCTGCGTCCGACGAACAGTCGAAGCAGTGGTACTTGGGCCCCATGCAGGCCGAACAGATGTGGAAGGTGAGCACGGGCAAGGGCGTCAAGATCGCGGTCATCGACTCCGGGGTGAACGCGAACACGCCGTCGCTCAAGGGGCAGGTCCTGACCGATGAGGTCCCCAAGGCAGTGGCTTACCACGCGACGGACGACTACCTGGGCCACGGCACGACCATGGCCGAGCTGATCGCAGGTACCGGGGAGGGTGGCGGGCTGAAGGGGCTGGCGCCAGGCGCGAAGATCGTTCCGTACCGCATCAAGCTTGATGGCATCAAAGGGGCGAAGGAAGAGGCCAGGACTCCGGGCGCCGACGAGGCTCTGAGGGCCGCTGCCGATACTGACGCAAAGATCATCAGTATCTCATTCGGCGGGTTGGGTGGCGACAAGGACGAGGCTGCGGTCAAATACGCGCTCTCGAAGGGCAAGCTGCTGATCGCGGCAGTGGGTAACCAGGGGAAGAACGGCTATTCCGACTATCCTGCCTCGTATCCCTACGTCCTAGGCGTAGCGTCCGTGGGCAAGTCCCTCACCACGTCGAGCTTCTCCTCGAGCGGAGGCTATGCCGACCTGGCAGCTCCTGGTGAGGGATATCCCGGCTGGTGTGACGGCACCTTCCGCTCGTATTGCGACAACTACAAAGGTACGAGCCCCGCTACCGCCCTCACCTCAGCCGCCGCCGCCCTGATCTGGTCCGCGCACCCCAACTGGACTGTGTATCAGGTCGAGCGGGCCCTTCTCGACACCGCTGGACGCACCTGGCCGAAGGACAAGCCGAGCAAGTACCTCGGTTATGGAGTCATCCGTCCTCGCGTGGTTCTGGCGGACAAGAACTACGACCCCGGCCCCGCCGATGTCGATCCGCTCCAGAAACAGGACCGCAGCAAGGGATGGGAGAGCGTGGCCCCCGTGGCCCCTAAAGGCTCTTCTGCTCAGCCCGCATCTCCCTCGTCCCCTTCTGCATCAGCCTCGTCACAAGCCCAGGGCAAGGGTTCCACGGGCTCGACCTCGGCGGCAGGATCGAGCGCGGAGTCATCGAGTGGCAGCGGCAACACCACGTGGATCGCACTCGGCGCCGTTGGTGCGGTCGTCGTGGTCGGCGGTGGTGCCCTGGCCATCGCGCGGGCACGACGAGCCAGGTGAGTTCCTCGGCATCAACAGCCGTACAGTCCGGTGCCGTTCGGACAGGGCAGGCACTGCGTGTTCACCGCTGGACGCGACAAGCGACAGCGGTGAGCCGAAACCGTCAGATCAACAACGGACACACGAAAGGCAGGGCCGAACATGGCCGGCGGAACGCAGAAGCTTCACGATGATGCAGTAATCCGGCTGCAGAAGCAGATGCTCGAGAAGTACGAGAACATCCAGAAGCGCGTGCACACGCTTCAGGGCGTCATCGACAGCCTCGAGGGCCAGTGGCAGGGTATCGGCCGTGCCGCGTTCGACAAGAAGCAGGTCGAGATCAACACGTCCCTGCGCAACATCGGCAACATCCTCGGCGATGTCATCGAGGCCATGACCACGACGCGCAACATCAAGGACAGCAAGGAAGACGAGGTCCGCGCGGCCGTCAACAAGATCGACGTCCGGGACGGTGCTTCTTCGATCCCGCCGTCCGCTCTGAGCTCCTACTGAGCCGAGCAGTACTCAGAACGACTGCCGGGCAACCGGCGCACTCATCAGCTACACACCAGCGAGACGAGGTAAAGACGCATGGCCAACAACGCTGAGGGGCTGTCAGTCACTTACGACGGGCTCGACACCGCGGCGACCAGCATCGGCAACCAGGCGAGCCAGCTCGAGACGGACCTGCACGACCTGCGCGGACTGGTGGTGAACAGCCTGCAGTACTGGGAGGGCCAGGCCCAGGGCACCTTCCACGAGAAGCTGCAGCGCTGGGACAAGGAAGCGAACGACATCCACCAGGCGCTGCAGGGTATCGGTCACGTCGTCGCCCAGTCCGGCGGTACGTACATGGAAGGCGACAAGAAGGCGGCCTCCTACTTCCACTAGGACACGGCTCGCACAAGCAACTCCAGGGTGGGCGCGCGCGGGAGGCGCCCACCCTGTCGTCGGCCCACAGACCCATCGCCTGACGCCCAGTCCTTGGCCGCGGCTGGATCGCCGGGACCGGCGCGGACAACGCACGGACAAGGATGGGTATCAGGTGCAGGCGACGACCGCCGGAAGCGGCGCGGCGCAGCAGAGCGGCTCAGTCTCCCGACGGATCGGCCCGTACGTCCTTCTCACCCCGCTGGACGACCCCTACAGCGGAGTCCCGGTCCCGGAGCGCCGCTACATCGCGCGCAGCACCGATGGCGAGCGCACGGTCCTGCTCAGCGCTCCGCTCGCCGGCACCGATCCACAGCGCTTCATGATGGAAGCCGAGGGCTCGCGTTACCTTCTCGGCCAGGTCATGTCCCCCGCCGTCACCTGCGCCGCCCCTGAGGAGCCCGCCTGGCACGCCCGTCCCTATCTGCCGGCGCTTCCCCTTCCCACCGCACTTGCCGTGCATGGCGGCCCACTTCCTGAGCGGACCGTCCGGGCCCTTGGCGCGGCCCTCGCGGAGGCCTTGGCCATCGTGCACGGGCAGGGGCTGGCCTATGCCGGAGTGTCCCCGGCGGCCGTGCTGTTCGCTGCCGACGGGCCACGCCTCTCGTGCTTTGGCGCCGTACGAGCCGCAGCCCCGGACGGCACGGTCCGTTCCGGCATGCCGGGACTGGAGCCAGGCAGCCTGCCGCCCGAGCAGGCGTCCGGTGGGCACCCACGGCCCCCGGGCGATGTGTACGCGCTGGGCGCAACGCTCGCCTACGCTGCCACCGGTCATACGACGCCCGAACGCGACGATCTTCCTGCCCCGCTGCGTACGATCGTCAGCCGTTGTCTGTCGAGGGACGCCGCCGCGCGGCCTCAACTTGCCGAGCTGATCGATGCGTTCGCCCCTGCTGAGGCGACTTCTTCAGCGGCGCCGGGTCCCATCGGCCCCGCCATGGCGGCTATGCCGGCCGATGTCGGATTCGCGACCAGAGTCGCCGGGCTGCTCAGCCCCGGCTGGCTGCCGAGCCGCGTGATCGCCGCCATCGCCCACCAGTCGGCCGCCGTACTCGCCGCCGACATCCCGGGCGTCGGCGCGTCCATCCCACGCCAGGACTGACGATCCGCCGTATGCCTACTCCGCTCACTCATGACGACCCTCAAGCGTTCGGCCCGTACCGACCGATCGTCCGCCTTGGCAGCGGCGGCATGGGCACGGTCTACCTGGCGCGATCGGCCGGTGGACGGACCGTCGCGGTCAAGACGATGCACGCCGGCATTGCCTCGGACCCCGCTGCTCGAACCCGGTTTCGGCTCGAGGCCGATGCCGCCCGCGTGATCGGAGGGCAGCACGGTGCCCAGGTCGTGGAGGCGGACACGCAAGCCGCGACGCCCTGGCTCGCCACCGAGTACGTGCTCGGCCCGCCGCTCGACGAGGCAGTCGAACGGGAAGGACCCCTCCCCGAGGGGGCCGTGCGCGCGCTCGGGGCGGCTCTGTGCGGAGCACTTGGCCAACTGCACAGCACCGAGGTCGTCCACCGCGACCTCAAGCCCTCCAACATTCTGGTGACGGCCTACGGGCCCAAGGTCATCGACTTCGGTATCGCCCGAGCGATCGGTGACGACCGTCTGACCAGAGCCGGATCGGCAATGGGTACGCCGGCCTTCATGTCACCGGAGCAGGCGAGCGGAGAGGAACACACCGGGGCCGGCGACGTGTTCGCACTGGCCGGCGTGCTTGTCTACGCCGCCACCGGCCGTGCCCCGTTCGGCCAGGGGCAGGCTGCCGATCTTCTCTACCGGGTCCGGTACGGCGACCCGGACCTGAGCGGCGTACCCGCCACCCTGGTCCCGATCCTCGCCCAGTGCCTGGACAAGAACCCGTTCCGCCGTCCGACCACCTCTGAGCTCGCCACCCAACTGCACGACGGCTCAGGGGAGTTCGCCGATCACCTGCCGGACTCACTGCTCGCGGAGATCGCCCGCCGGGCCACCGAGGTCTGGCAGATCGCGCCTCGACGACTCCCCGCACCGCCGGAACACCTTGCAGAAACGCTGACCACACCGACGGCGCCGATGTCCCGACGCAGGCTGCTGCTGGCGGGAAGCGGACTGGCAGTCGGCGCGGTGGCCGTCGGGGCGGGAGCCTGGGCATGGAACCGGCGATCGGAGTCGGGGCAGAGGCATCCTGTCGTGATTCCAAGCAACAGCCAGCTGCCGGAGAAGGAGCTCGACTCGCTCTGGCAGTACCAAGTCGCCGATCCGCCGTACGGCACCGAACCGCCCGCGCAGCCACTCGCCGTCGACAACCTTGTGACGCTGGTGGCTGGTACCGGTCTGGCCGGAATCGACGCCCGCTCCGGTGACATCAAGTGGACGTCGAAAGAGATGGAGATCCACTGGCAGGTCGCCACTGACGGCGAGCGGCTCGTGCGCATGGTGGCCCCGAGAGGATCCGAGGGAAACGCGGGGAAGCCTGGTGGGTTTCCGCTCGTCCTTGCCTCCGTAGACCTTCTGTCGGGCGTGGCGAGTGAGCCCTTTGCCCAACTCACGGATTTCAACGGCGTCATCGACGAGAACCAGGTGCTGTGTACGGCCGATGGCGTCGTGTACGCGGCGGCGGGCAAGGGCAAGTACGACATCGCGTACTTCCTGGCATCCCAGTCCTGGTCCGTCTTCGCCGTCGACATCAGCACGGGGAAGAAGCTGTGGGCCGCGCCGCTGCCCTCACGGCCGGACAAGACCGACCGCTTGCACTTCCTCACGGCCCGAGTCGTCGGTCACCACCTGGTGGCCTTGCAGGAGACGAACGCCGGCAAGGTGCGCATCGTCGTACGGGACACCCGGACAGGTGCGGTGCGCTGGGACAAGCCTTTCGACGGCGCCGCACCGGACCGCGTGTACGCACCGCTGGCGACGGACGCCCGGAATCTGTACCTCGGTACCGGTCGGCTGCGGGCGCTGCGGCTGAGCGACGGCGCTCGGGTATGGGACTCCAGGTCTGAGCGCCCCGGGCATACCTACGGTCCTCCGGCTGTCAAGGACGGCGTGGTCTACGCCGTCGAAAAGGGTCTCGGTCTCGTCGCCTTCGACTCCGGCAGCGGCCGGGTGCTGTGGAAGGAAAGGGGCGGTGGAGGAGCGAGAGCGGACGTGTCCGCCGCGCCGGTGATCGGCACCGACTTCGCCTACAGCAAACGTTCTTCGGCACTCTGGGCGGTCGATCTCGCGTCGCGCACACCCGTGAACTCTTACAAGACCACCGGGGACCGCTTCATCACTCACGAGAAGGCCAGGGTGACGGTCGCACTGGGCGGCAAGTTCCTCGCCGCCTTCCCGCTCAAGTGAGTGGCCGTCCCCCGATGAGCAGAAGAGAAAGCAGTCAGCGATGAACTCCTTGGGCGTCGGTGACCCGGTCCGCCTCGGCCCCTACCGCCTGCTCGGCGTCCTCGGCGAGGGCGGCATGGGCAGGGTCTACGTCGGCCAGGACGGCGCCGGGGCCGTCGCGGCGATCAAGGTCCTGCGCCCGGAACTGGCTCACGACCCGAACATCGCCCAGCGCTTTGTGCGTGAGGCGCTGGCGGCACAGGCCGTGCACAGCCCGGGCGTGGCGGCGGTCCTGGGCGCGCACACCGAGGGCGGTCGCCCTTGGATTGCCACCGAATTCCTTGCCGGCCCGACCCTGGACCAGGCGGTCGACAAGCTCGGGCCTCTCGACGAGACGAGTGTGCGCGGTTTGGCGGCGACGATCGCGCAGACCCTCGCGGACATCCACGCCGCGGGATTCATTCACCGTGACCTCAAACCCCAGAACGTCGTGCTGACGTCGACCGGTCCACGGGTCATCGACTTCGGCATCGCCCGCCCGGAGCACGGGCTGACGCTCACCACGACCGGTCAGATCCCCGTCACTCCGGGGTACGGTGCGCCTGAGCAGGTGCTCGGGCGGCGAGTGACGCCTGCCGCGGACGTGTTCTCCTTGGGCGCTGTGCTTGTTTATGCGGCCACCGGTCGACGCGCGTTCGAGGGCGGGCACATGGCAGCCGTCCAGTACGAGGTCGTGCATGGCGAGCCACGCTGGGACGGACTGTCTCCCCAACTGCACGCACTTGTCGCCCCTTGTCTGGCCAAGGACGGCGCGTCACGGCCGAGCCCAGGCCAGATCGTTACGGCGTTCGCCCCGCTGAGGAACAGCGGTCGCGTGTGGCGGCGCGGGCCGGTCGCGGAGGAGATCAAGGCGCGTGAAGACGAGGTACGGCGGCTCACTGCCCCACTCCTGCTGAGCACCGTCAGGACCGTGACGAGGCGGCGTCTCCTCACCGGGCTCGCGGCCGGCGGCACGGTGCTCGCCGCTGGGGGCGGTACGACGGGCTGGTGGCTGCTCCGGGAGGAGCGGAGGGACGAGAAGGACGCCCTGTTCGACATTCCCCCTGCAGTGACGACTCCCGAAGCCCGCCTGCTCTCGGCGGACGACGGTGACTACATCGTCGACGGGTCTCCCAAAGCGCTGTGGAGCCGCCACGACATCATCGACCAGGAATCTCCCGCTCCACTGCCCGTACGGGATGTCGTCGTGATCGGTGACTACAACAATGGTGTCCGGGGGATCGGCGCCTACAACGTCGTCAATGGCAAACGGCGCTGGCTGGCAGCAGATGTGCAGCCGAGCCAGTATCTCTCGCTGTCCGACCGCCTGATCGTGACCGTCGACGCCGAGGGCACGCTGCACACGTTCGTTCCGTCCACGGGCGAGCGTAAATGGACCGTGGAGGCCGAAGCCAAGTCACTCGTGGGCGTGGACGACGAAGCGGTCTACGTTGTCACGAAGGACGGCCGGCTGCGCAGCGTCGGGCGCTCGGATGCCAGGATCCGCTGGACGGCCCAGGCCCCGGCGCGGTACCGCGGCAAGCTTTCCGCCAAGGGAGCCGTCGGGAGTGGACGTCTGGTCCTTCCGACGACCGACGGCCACGTACTGGCGGTGATGACCGGCGACGGCCGCTTCGCGTGGGAGCTGCGACACCAGGCGGAGAAGGTCTCGATCACTCCTGTCGTACAGGACGGCGTCGTCTACCTCAACGGCAAGACACTGACCGCCCTGAAAATCACCGACGCGACGGAGATCTGGTCTCACACGACCCAGGACATGTACAACCATCCCGCGCAGTGGGGGCCGGTGAGTGTCCATGGAGATTCCGTCTATGCGACTGGCGGGCGGTTCCCCGAACGGCGCAGGGTGACCGACGGCGGCAACACCTGGACCTCCTACAAGGCCGGCAGCGGCGACTGCGCCGTGCTCGTCCAGGGCACCGGAGTGTGGATGATCGACCACTCGTACCGCACGACGGTCAATACCGTGAACATGGACTCGGGGCAGTCGGGCTGGTCATACGAGTTGCCCGAAGCGCGGCACCACTCCATCGCAGTCGACGGCAACAGGGCGTTCATCACGAACGACAGCTCGCTCTACGCGCTGCCGGTGTTCTGAAGGCCTCCAGGAAGGTTCATCGGCGGTTCGGTGTGGAAGGGCCGACTCAGGACTTCTTCTTGCACGGATTCTGCGCCTTGAGCGAGTTCGTGTATCCCTGGGTCAGCTTCTTCATCGCTGGTTCGTCTGCGCGTGCCGGCTTCAGAGTCTTGATGACGGTGCTGACGTCCTCCACCTCGACTTCGCTGCCGCGACACTTGATCAGCGACGCTGCGGCGTGATCGGCATATGCGATCGAGCCAGTGTCTGAGGACTTCGGATCCTGAATGGACAGTCGGCTGCGCAAGATGTTCCGCGCCGAGTCTCCGGCATCGATGCGCTCTCCGCTGACCTCCAGCACCGTGGCTCCGTCGACCTTGACCGTGCACAGCGCGGAGCCTTCGTCCAGACTTCCGGTCCGTTCGGCGGCGAGCTGCTTGCCCGAGGCAGGCAACAGCTGAGAGAGAGCGTCGGTCGGGACAGAGATCCCGCACAGGGCTTTGGGGACGGTGAAGTCCTGCCGGGGTGCGTCGGAGGAGCAGCCGGCTGCGGTCAGCGCGGCAACAAGGAGTGATACGCCACGGAGGGCATGCGGTGCGTATCTCAATGCTTGCTACTCTCCGATTTCCACTGGCCGCCGTCCGAATGGCTGTGACCGGCAGATGTGCGCGCGGCCCTCCTGAGATCGTCGGCGGTGTCGGGATCGATGGTCTTGTTGTTCACCAGTGCGTGGTCGACGGCGGACCGGGCAGAATCCAGAGCCGCCTGCCGACCGTTGGTGTACTCCTCACCGGCCTGCGTCTCGGCTTCGCTCGACGTGTCGTGCTCGATGCTCTCCATGATGGATTCCTGGATGTCCTCCGAGGCCCATTCAAGAGGGGCGCCGGCGATGGGAACCCGTTCCCCCACCTTTTCGATGCCCATGCCCAGGACGCGATTCACCCATTTTTGCTCCTCGGCAGCAGCCTCGTTGAACTCTGCGTCGGAAGCGGTGTGGTATTCGTAGATCGCATGAGCCCGGGTGTCGCTCATGATCCCTGCGATCGCAGAACCGGGGGCGACAGCGGCACCTACTCGCCCGTCCAGCGACGCCGTCGAATGGCTGGATCCGTTGATCACATGATCCACGACATTGGTCGTGTAAGTCTGCTGTGCGGTGGTGATGGCGGAATAGGCGTCCGGGTCCTGTCCCACTTCACCCAGGAAGCGAGCAGCGTCGTTCGGGTCGAGGTCGGCTGCGGCACCGGGACTTTTCCGGCACCGATGTCCTCGACCCGGACACCGAGATGCGGGGCGTCCACCTGAACGGCGGTCCTCAACTGCTTCTGCAGCGAGGCAAGTTCGTTGTGCCCGTCCTCGAGGACTTGGTAGTTGCTGTTGCCCTCGCTGTGGAGATCCGAGACCTCCTTGGCGGTCTTTGCAACGAACTCACGCGTCACCGTCGCGTTCACGCCGGCCCACCGTGCCGAGTCCGACTTGGCCTGCATCCCCGTACGTGCGCTCTCCGCCGCCTTCTTCAAGCCGTCGACGGCCTTCTTCCAGTCCGACACGGCAGTGGCGAGTCTGCTGAGGTCGACGTCAACGAGGTCTGTGAGTGTGAGGGCCATCGGAGGTACTCCTACTTGAAGTACTCGTTGAGTTGGGAGACGGCCACGGCTGAGCCGTCACGGCCCCGGAGTACGGCACCGATCTCGGCGTCGTCCTGCGCGTGCCGCTTACGGGTGTAGTCCAGGTGGTCGGAGATATGCGCACATGCCTGTAGTACGGACCTCACCTGTGAGGTCCAGATCTCGACGGTGGTTTCCAGGGCGTTGCCCGTCTGGAATCCGTGCGACTTCAGAGTTGCTGCGGCCTGCATCGTCGAGCCGGTCGAGCCCTTGCCCGCTCCGGCCGCGGCGATGTCCGCCTGACTCTTCAACTTCGCCGTAAAGGATGTTGGCCTCGTGCCCAACGGCTCCCAGGTCGTCCTGGTGGACGACCAAGTCCCCAGTCCCTCCGCCACCCCCACTGTCTGCCGCTAGCTGGTTGAGGCGAACGGCAAGATGCCGCGGACCGTCATGGTCCGCGGCATCCCGGGTCGGCCGGAGAGCCGTATCGCTCGAAAGGATGACAATCCGCTAGGACTCCACCAACCCCACCTGCACCATCGGCTTCCCCCGCTTCCGCGACACGAAGATGCCCCGGCCCGCCGGCATCGCCCGCGGTCGGACGCCGCCCAGCAGTTCGCCCTCGGCGGGGTCGCCCGCGAGGACCACGCCCTGGGCGCCGAGTTCCTTGATGCGCTGCATGAAGGTCTCGTAGCCGGCGCGGCCGGCGCCCGCCGTGGAGCGCGCGATGATGAAGCGGACGCCGACGTCGCGGGCGAAGGGGAGGAGTTCCGTCAGGCCGGCCAGCGGGTTGCCACTGGAGGTGGACACCAGGTCGTAGTCGTCGATGACGACGTACACCGTGGGCCCCCGCCACCAGCTGCGGTTGCGCAGCTGCTCCGGGGTCACGTCGGCCGTCGGCGTGCGGCGCTGCATCAGGTCGGCCAGCGCGTCCATGTGGTGCTGCATCTGGTTCGACATCGGGATGTACTCGGCCAGGTGCGAGTCCGGGGTCACCCCGAGGAGCGAGCGGCGGTTGTCGACGACGAACAGCTTGCAGCTGTGCCCGTCGTAGCGCTCGGTGAGGCGCTTGATCAGCAGCTTCAGCAGATTCGACTTGCCGGACTCGCTCTCACCGAACACCAGGAAGAACGGGTCCTGTTCGAAGTCCACGAACACCGGCTCGAGGTTGTCCTCGTCGAGGGCGAAGGAGATGCCCCGGTTCGGGAAACGGTCGCCCGGCGGGAGCTGGGCCGCCGCGAACTCGCGGGGCAGCAGGCGTACCTGCGGTGCGCCGGGCTCCTGCCAGTGGCGGGTGACCTCGGCCGCGAGAGCGGTCGTCGCCTCCGCCAGGTCCGTGTCCGAGGAGAGGCCGTCGATGCGCGGGACCGCTGCCATGAAGTGCTGCTTCTGCGGGGTCTGGCCGCGGCCCGGTACGCCGGTGGGCACATTCGCCGCGATCTTGCGGTCGATCTCGGAGTCCATGGGGTCACCCAGCCGCAGTTCAAGGCGGTTCATCAGGTGGTCCTTGAGGTTCGCCCGGACCTCCATCGAGCGCGACGCGGTGATGATCACGTGGATGCCGTAGCCGAGGCCGCGCTGGGCCATGTCCAGGACCAGCGGCTCCAGGGCCTCGTAGTCCGTGCGGAAGTTGCCCCAGCCGTCGATGACCAGGAAGACGTCGCCCCAGGGCTGGTCGGTCACCGAGATGTCGCCGCGCGCGCGGCGGGAGCGGAACTCCGCGATGGAGGAGATGCCCGTGGAGCGGAAGTACTCCTCGCGTCGGGTCATGACGCCGTACACCTCGGCCGTCGTACGACGGACCTTCTCCGGGTCGAGACGTGACGCCACGCCGCCCACGTGTGGCAGGCCGGCCACCGCGGCCATACCGCCGCCACCGAAGTCCAGACCGTAGAACTGCACTTCGTGAGGGGTGTGGGTGAGGGCGAACGACGCGATGACCGAACGCAGCAGCGTCGACTTGCCGGACTGCGGGCCGCCGATGATCTGCATATGGCCGGCCGCGCCGCCGAAGTCGAGCCACAGCGGGTCGCGGCGCTGCTCGTAGGGCTTGTCGATGAGGCCGACCGGGACGACGAGCCGGCCCGCGCCCTCGTAGCCCGGCTGGGTCATGCCGCGGCCGGGTACCGGGGCGAGCCCCGGCAGCAGCGTGTCGAGCGACGGCGGGCTGTCCAGCGGGGGCAGCCACACCTGGTGGGCGGCCGGGCCCTGCGCCTCCAGGCGCCGCACGATCACGTCGAGCACGGTGTCGGCGAGTGCGTCGTCCTGCTGCTCGGCTGCCGCCTCCTGACGCTGCTGCGGGACCGGCACGTACTGCACCGGCACCTCGGCCGCGGTGAACACGACCGGCCTGCGGTCGACGGGCAACGGACCGCCGAGCGCCGCGGCCTGCTGCGAGCTGGTGCGGTACACACCGGAGACGTACGCCGCCTTGAAGCGCACCATTTCGTCGGTGCCGAACTTCAGGAAGCCGGAACCCGGGACGTTCGGGAGCTCATAGGCGTCCGGGACGCCGAGCGCGGCACGGGATTCCGCCGCCGAGAAGGTCCGCAGGCCGATGCGGTACGACAGGTACGTCTCCAGGCCGCGCAGGCGGCCCTCCTCCAGGCGCTGCGAGGCCAGCAGCAGGTGCACGCCCAGTGAACGGCCGATACGGCCGATCTGCACGAACATCTCGATGAAGTCCGGCTTGGCGGTCAGCAGCTCGCTGAACTCGTCGATCACCAGGACGAGGGACGGGATCGGCTGCAGCGGGGCGCCGGCCGCGCGGGCCTTCTCGTAGTCGTGGATGTTGGCGTAGTTGCCCGCGTCACGGAGCATCTCCTGGCGGCGGTTGAGCTCACCGCGGATCGAGTCGCCCATGCGGTCGACGAGCGTCAGGTCGTCCGCGAGGTTGGTGATCACGGCCGCCACGTGCGGCAGCTGGGCCATGCCGGCGAACGTGGCACCACCCTTGAAGTCGGCGAGGACGAAGTTCAGCGTCTCGGACGAGTGGGTCACGGCGAGGCCGAGGACCAGCGTGCGCAGGAGCTCCGACTTGCCGGAACCGGTCGCGCCGACGCACAGGCCGTGCGGTCCCATGCCCTCCTGTGCCGCCTCCTTGAGGTCGAGCATCACGGGCCGGCCGTCCTCACCGAGACCGATCGGCACGCGCAGCCGCTCCGACTGCGAGCGCGGCCGCCAGGTCCGCTTCGGGTCGACGGAGGCCGCGTCACCCAGGTTCAGCAGGTCCGTGAACTCCAGGTTGGCGAGCAGCGGTTCGTCGTCGTCCCCGCCCGACGCCATCCGCAGCGGCGCCAGTTGACGGGCGAGGGCTTCGGCGGCCTCGTACGACAGGACGTCGGGTGTCCCCTCGTAGACCATGCCGTGCGCCGACTCCAGGCGCAGTTCCCTGGGCTGCACGATGACGGAGAGGTCACCGCGGCCGGCGGTGAGGTCGCCCGGCACGACCTCCAGGACCGTCACGCCCTGCAGGCCCTCGGGGTTGGCCAGCAGTGACGTGGGGGGCAGGGAGATGCCGTCGAGCACGACCACCACGTGCGGCTGCTCGGCAACCGGAGCGCCACCGGGGTGGAAACGCGGGCGGCCCTGGAGGCGGGCGGCGAGCCGGTCCTCCAGCTCCACCGGGTCGGTGGTGATCAGACGCATGCTGCCGGCGCCGTCGGCGAGGCCCGGGGCCTGTACGTGCGGCAGCCACTTGGCCCACTCCCACTCGGGCGCCGACTGACGTCCGGTGGCGACCGCGATGACCAGGTCCTCCGGGGAGTGCAGTGAGGCGAGGGAGGCGGCGACGGCACGGGCGGCGCCGCGCACGGTGTTGGGCTCGCCGCTGATCGTCACGTGGTAGAAGGCACGCAACGAGACCGCCATCGGCAGCTCGTCGAGGCTGCTGTGCGTGGCCAGGAAGCGCTGCATGGCGCCCGCGGTCAACGGCTCCAGCTCGTCCACCGGGGCGGTCTGAGGCGGGATCAGGGGAGTGGCCAGGGCCTGCGGGCCGAGTCCCACCCGCACCTGCCCGAAGTCCTCGTCACCGGTGCGCCGTTCCCACACCCGGCTGCCCTCGGCGACCAGTGCCCACAGTTGCTCCGGCGAAGGGTGCAGGTAGTACTGGGCGTCGCGCTGGGCCTTCGCGGTGTCGAGGGCGGAGCGCCGGGTCTGGGACAGGTAGCGGAGGTAGTCACGGCGCATGTCCGCCATCTGCCCCTGGTTGCCGCGGCGGTAGCGGACCAGCATCGAGATACCCATGGCGAGCGTCGAGGCCACCATCAGCAGACCCATGATCTTCATGAAGGGCTGGGCCTGCGGGTTGAAGAAGAACACCACCGAACCGCCCATGCCGAGCATGGGCAGGAGCTGCATCCAAGCGCTTTCCTGCTGACCGCGCGGCAGTTCCGGCGGCGCCTCCAGCACGACCTCGTCCGTGGGCACTTCCTTCGGCAGTGCCCGTGGCGGGCGCTTGACGACGATGTGGCTCACTACGCACCAATTCCCTTGCCGGACCGAGATTTTTCGTCCGCCGCCCCGTGTCAGGCGAACGCCGATCGCGAAGCGCGATCCTACTGACAACCACTGACAACGGCTGGCGGTAGGGTGCCGGTGAGACGCGTGAGCAGTTGCGAATCGTTCCGGGAAAACCCGGGCAATCCGCAACGGTTCGAAGGGGGCGCCTCCCCGCACACCCCGGATGCGACCGCCCGGTCGACCGGTTGAGCGCGGGGCGCCGCACAACCTACACAGGATCTTTACGGGCGGAAGGTGCGCGGCGGCAGCGGCACCATGGGCCGCCCCACCACCGACGAGGGGGAACAGCAGGTGAGCATGACGGCCTCCGCGCCGGCCGGCGCGACCGGTGGACCGGGCACCGGAGCCCCTTCCGGGGCGGGCATGGGATTCGGCTTCTGCCGGGTCACCATCGTGGCGCCCGACAGTCGTATCGACGTGGCGCTGCCCGACGACGTACCGGTCGCCGACCTGTACCCGGAGATCCTGCGCCTGTCCCAGCAGAGCCCCGCCGAGGGCGCTCCGGTCGGCTACCACCTCGTACGGCGGGACGGCACCGTCCTCGACGGCGCGCGCTCCTTCACGGCACAGCGCATTCTCGACGGTGAGTTGCTCACCCTGCGCCCGTTCGCCGAGTCGCTGCCGCCCGCCGTCCTCGACGACGTCTCCGAGGCGGTGGCCTCCGCCGTCACCCGTGACCGCACCCTGTGGAGCGGCGACCTCACCCGCGCCGCCGGACTCGTCGCCGGCGGCATCCTGCCCGCGCTGCTCGCGTTCGTGGCCTGGAGCTCCCAGGTCCGCCACGACATGCACAGCCTGCAGGGCATCATCGCGGGCGTCACCGGCATCCTGCTGGTCACCATCGGCTGCGTACGCGCACGTGTGTACGACGACCGGGGGTCCGCGGTCGCGCTGGGACTCGGCGCCCTGCCCAATGTCGGCGTGGCCGGTTCCGGGCTGCTGCCGCTCGCCGCCGGCGAGGGCATCGGGCGGCTCCAGTTCCTGCTCGCCTGCACAGCGGTCCTCGTCGCCTCCCTGGTGCTCACCCTGGTCTCGCCCGGCGGCGACGGACCCTTCGTCGCGTTCCTCTTCGCCTCCGCGATCGGTCTGATCACCACCTTCATCGCGACCCTCACCGATCTGCAGCCCATCGAGACGGCCGCCATCTGCGCCCCGCTGTCCGTGGTGGCG
The DNA here is from genome assembly GCF_044546895.1 of Streptomyces sp. NPDC053069. NCBI lineage: Bacteria > Bacillati > Actinomycetota > Actinomycetes > Kitasatosporales > Streptomycetaceae > Streptomyces > Streptomyces sp. NPDC053069. The sequence goes on from NZ_JBITZN010000009.1 coordinate 330,448, forward strand.
CTGGCCTTCCTGCCGGGGCTGTCCATGCGCTTCGCGCGGCTGCCCATCGGCTTCGAACCGCCCAACCCCTCCCGCGGCGGCTATGACACCGCCGAGCCCGCCCAGCAGGAGCCCGTGGACGCCGAGCGGGTGGCCGCCCAGGCCCGGCGCGGCCACGAACTCCTCGTAGGCCTCGTCGGGGGCTGTGCCCTCGTCGCCGTGGGCGCGTCGATCGTCCTCGGCTTCTCCAGCAACACCTGGGCCCAGCTCCTGGCTCTCGCGACCGGCCTCGCGATGCTGATGCGGGCACACCTGTTCCGTTACACCGCGCAGGTCGGCGCCACCCTGGCCGCCGGTCTCGCCGCGATCGTCTTCCTCGGCCTCGGGCTCGCCCTGAACCCGCCCCGGAGCTACCTGATCGACGCCTTCCAGGGCGACACCACCGCACTCGACATCCGCAGCGTCTGGCTCGCCGCGGCGGTCGGCGCGGCCACCGCCCTGGTCACCGCGATCGGGCTGATCACTCCGCGGCGCGGTGTCACCCCCTTCTGGGGGCGCTTCCTGGAGATCGCCGAGAGCTTCGTCCTGCTCACGCTGATCCCGCTGGCGCTGGCCGTGTTCGACGTGTACGCGCGCGCACGGGCGATGACCAGCTGAGGACCGGCGCCACGGAAAAGGGCGGCACGCATGCGTGCCGCCCTTTGTCACGTTCCGCTCACTGGGCCGCAAGACCGCCGTTGCGCTCGCTGGGCTCCAGATCGAACTCCCCGTCCCGTGCCCCCAGCACAAACGCCCGCCACTCCGCCTCGGTGTAACGCAGCACGGTGTCGTGGTCCAGGGAGGAGCGCATCGCCACGGCTCCGTCGGGCAGGTACGCGATCTCGACGCGCTCCTCGTGCTCCTCGGTGCCGGGGGCGCAGTGCCACTCCACGTCCGAGATGTCGAGCGCGTACAGCTCGTCCCGCTCCCGCTCCTTGCGTGCCTTGATCTCCGCTTCCGTCTCCGTCATCGTTGGCGCGATCCCTTTCCGGCGTGCGTACGGTCCCGGCGCTCACCCTAGTGGCCTGCGGCGTCCCGGCCGGGCGGTTTCCGGAGCGGGGGGAATGGCGTCGGCCACCAGCTGGTACTCTGGGCGACGGCCGTTTGTGTACGCACCCCCGGAACCCTCGGTTCTGGTGGCTGCGCCCAGCGGATCCCCGCCTCCCGAGTAACGGAAGCTCCCCCGAGACGCAGACCGGGGGCACTCGGTGGCACTCAACAGACTATGAGGAGTACGCGTGTCGCTCGACGCCGCTACGAAGAAGCAGATCATCGCCGAGTTCGGTACCAAGGAGGGTGACACCGGCTCCCCCGAGGTCCAGGTCGCTCTGCTCTCCCGTCGGATCTCCGACCTGACGGAGCACCTCAAGACCCACAAGCACGACCACCACTCCCGCCGTGGTCTGCTGATCCTGGTCGGTCAGCGCCGCCGCCTTCTGCAGTACCTGGCGAAGAAGGACATCCAGCGCTTCCGTACGCTGGTCGACCGCCTCGGCATCCGCCGTGGTGCGGCGGGCGCCAAGTAAGACGCCATGAAGGGGAGCGGTTCCCGGTAGCACCCGGGGACCGCTCCCTTCGTCGTACATGCGGAAACGTGCGGAGTGTCACTCACGCTTTGTAGTGTGGTAGCACAACGCAATACGCATGACACAGAACGGCGTACGACACAGCACGTACGACGAAGAACGAGGAGAAGCGCTCCTCGCCGCCGCCGGTCCTCGGTAGTGGCCCCCGGGGGATTGCGAGCCCCGGGTGCTTCGATCGAAGACCGGCCCGCACCAGACGGCGCGCTTCTCCACCACCGTCCCCCTGCCACACGGGCAGCCAAGGGACGAAAGACGATATGTAACGGAGAAAACGCTAGTGGAGAACGAGACCCACTACGCCGAGGCCGTCATCGACAACGGCCCCTTCGGCACCCGCACCATCCGCTTCGAGACGGGCCGCCTGGCCAAGCAGGCCGCCGGTTCCGCCGTGGCGTACCTGGACGACGACACCATGGTGCTGTCGGCCACCACCGCCTCCAAGAACCCCAAGGACCAGCTCGACTTCTTCCCGCTGACGGTGGACGTCGAGGAGCGGATGTACGCAGCCGGGAAGATCCCCGGCAGCTTCTTCCGCCGTGAGGGCCGGCCGTCCGAGGACGCCATCCTCACCTGCCGACTGATCGACCGCCCGCTGCGCCCGTCCTTCAAGAAGGGCCTGCGCAACGAGATCCAGGTCGTCGCCACGGTCATGGCGCTCAACCCCGACCACCTGTACGACGTCGTGGCGATCAACGCCGCGTCCGCGTCCACGCAGCTGGCCGGTCTGCCCTTCTCCGGCCCGATCGGCGGCGTCCGCGTCGCGCTGATCCACGGCCAGTGGGTCGCCTTCCCGACGCACACCGAGCTCGAGGACGCCGTCTTCGACATGGTGGTCGCCGGCCGCGTCCTGGAGGACGGCGACGTCGCGATCATGATGGTCGAGGCCGAGGCCACCGAGAAGACCATCAAGCTGGTCGAGGGCGGTGCCGAGGCGCCGACCGAGGAGGTCGTCGCCGCCGGTCTCGACGCCGCGAAGCCCTTCATCAAGGTCCTGTGCCGCGCCCAGGCCGACCTCGCCGCCAAGGCCGCCAAGCCGACCGCCGAGTTCCCGATCTTCCTGGACTACCAGGACGACGTCCTCGAGGCCCTGACCGCCGCGGTCAAGCCCGAGCTGGCCCAGGCGCTCACCATCGCCGGCAAGCAGGAGCGCGAGGCCGAGCTGGACCGCGTCAAGGGGCTCGCCGCCGAGAAGCTCCTGCCGGAGTTCGAGGGCCGCGAGAAGGAGATCTCCGCCGCGTACCGCTCGCTGACCAAGACCCTGGTCCGTGAGCGCGTCATCAAGGAGAAGAAGCGCATCGACGGCCGTGGCGTGACCGACATCCGTACGCTGGCCGCCGAGGTCGAGGCCATCCCGCGGGTGCACGGTTCCGCGCTGTTCGAGCGTGGCGAGACCCAGATCCTGGGCGTCACCACCCTCAACATGCTCCGCATGGAGCAGCAGCTGGACACCCTCTCCCCGGTGACCCGCAAGCGCTACATGCACAACTACAACTTCCCGCCGTACTCCACCGGTGAGACCGGCCGCGTTGGCTCCCCGAAGCGCCGCGAGATCGGCCACGGCGCCCTCGCCGAGCGCGCGCTCGTGCCGGTGCTGCCCACGCGCGAGGAGTTCCCCTACGCGATCCGCCAGGTGTCCGAGGCCCTCGGCTCCAACGGCTCGACGTCCATGGGCTCGGTCTGCGCCTCCACCATGTCGCTGCTGAACGCCGGTGTGCCGCTGAAGGCCCCGGTCGCCGGTATCGCCATGGGTCTGATCTCCCAGGAGATCGAGGGCGAGACGCACTACGTCACCCTCACCGACATCCTCGGTGCGGAGGACGCCTTCGGTGACATGGACTTCAAGGTCGCCGGCACCAAGGAGTTCGTGACCGCCCTCCAGCTCGACACCAAGCTGGACGGCATCCCGGCCTCCGTCCTGGCCGCGGCCCTCAAGCAGGCCCGCGACGCCCGTCTCCACATCCTCGACGTGATGATGGAGGCCATCGACCGGCCCGACGAGATGTCCCCGCACGCCCCGCGGATCATCACCGTCAAGATCCCGGTCGACAAGATCGGTGAGGTCATCGGCCCCAAGGGCAAGATGATCAACCAGATCCAGGAGGACACCGGCGCCGAGATCACCATCGAGGACGACGGCACGATCTACATCGGTGCCGCCGACGGCCCCTCCGCCGAGGCCGCCCGCGCCACGATCAACGGCATCGCCAACCCGACGATGCCCGAGGTCGGCGAGCGCTACCTCGGTACGGTCGTCAAGACGACCACCTTCGGTGCGTTCGTCTCCCTGCTGCCCGGCAAGGACGGTCTGCTGCACATCTCGCAGATCCGCAAGCTCGCCGGCGGCAAGCGCGTGGAGAACGTCGAGGACGTCCTCGGCGTGGGCCAGAAGGTCCAGGTCGAGATCGCCGAGATCGACTCCCGCGGCAAGCTCTCCCTCGTCCCGGTGATCGAGGGCGAAGAAGGCAACGACGACCAGGACAAGGACGACGCCGAGCAGTGACGTCCCGTAGCTCCAGGACGACGGCCCGCACCTCTTCGGAGGCGCGGGCCGTCGCCCGTACCCAAACCCTCATCAAGGGCACAGGCGGCATCGGCACGGTCCGTAAGACCACCCTCCCGGGCGGCCTGCGCATCGTCACCGAGACCCTGCCCTCGGTCCGCTCAGCGACCTTCGGCATCTGGGCACACGTCGGGTCCCGCGACGAGACGCCGGCCCTGAACGGCGCCACGCACTACCTGGAGCACCTGCTCTTCAAGGGCACGCGCAAGCGCAGCGCGCTGGACATCTCCTCCGCCATCGACGCCGTCGGCGGCGAGATGAACGCGTTCACGGCCAAGGAGTACACGTGCTACTACGCGCGCGTGCTCGACACCGACCTGCCGCTCGCGATCGACGTCGTCTGCGACATGCTGACCGACTCGCTCATCCTCGAGGAGGACGTCGACGTCGAGCGCGGCGCGATCCTCGAAGAGATCGCCATGACCGAGGACGACCCGGGCGACTGTGTGCACGACCTGTTCGCGCACACCATGTTCGGCAACAACGCCCTCGGCCGCCCGGTCCTCGGCACGGTCGACACCGTCAACGCCCTCACCGCCGACCGCATCCGCCGCTTCTACAAGAAGCACTACGACCCCACCCACCTGGTGGTCGCCTGCGCCGGCAACATCGACCACGCCACGGTCGTACGACAGGTCCGCGCTGCCTTCGAGAAGGCGGACGCGCTCAAGAACCTGCACGCGCAGCCCATCGCCCCGCGCGACGGCAGCCGTACGATCCGCACGTCCGGCAAGGTCGAGCTGCTCGGCCGCAAGACCGAGCAGGCGCACGTCGTCCTCGGCATGCCGGGCCTCGCCCGCACCGACGACCGCCGCTGGGCCATGGGCGTGCTCAACACCGCCCTCGGCGGCGGCATGTCCTCCCGCCTCTTCCAGGAGGTCCGGGAGAAGCGGGGCCTCGCCTACAGCGTGTACTCGTACACCTCCGGCTTCGCCGACTGCGGCCTGTTCGGCGTGTACGCCGGCTGCCGGCCGAGCCAGGTGCACGACGTGCTGAGGATCTGCCGCGACGAACTCGACCACGTCGCCGCGAACGGCCTCACCGACGACGAGATCGCCCGCGCCATCGGCCAGCTCCAGGGCTCCACCGTCCTCGGCCTGGAGGACACCGGCGCGCTGATGAACCGCATCGGCAAGAGCGAGCTGTGCTGGGGCGAGCAGATGTCCGTCGACGAGATGCTGGACCGGATAGCGGCGGTCACCCCGGACGAGGTCCGTTCGGTCGCCCGCGACATCCTGGGACAGCGCCCGTCGCTGTCGGTCATCGGCCCGCTGAAGGACAAGCAGGCCGCGCGGCTGCACGACGCCGTCGCCTAACCCTCCCGGTCACTCCCCTAAGGAAGCAAGAGATGAGCAAGCTGCGCGTGGCGGTCCTCGGTGCCAAGGGCCGGATCGGGTCCGAGGCGGTCAGGGCGGTCGAGGCCGCCGAGGACATGGAGCTGGTCGCCGCTCTCGGCCGGGGCGACACCCTGGAGACGCTGACGGCGGCCGGCGCCGAGGTCGCCGTGGAGCTGACCACCCCGGACTCCGTCATGGACAACCTCGACTTCTGTGTGCGCCACGGCATCCACGCTGTCGTCGGTACGACGGGCTGGAACGAGGAGCGCCTCGCGCGGCTGAAGGGCTGGCTCGCCGAGTCCCCGCGGACCGGTGTGCTCATCGCGCCGAACTTCTCGATCGGGGCCGTGCTGACGATGAAGTTCGCGCAGATCGCCGCGCCGTACTTCGAGTCGGTCGAGGTGGTCGAGCTGCACCACCCGAACAAGGTGGACGCCCCGAGCGGTACGGCCACGCGCACCGCCCAGCTCATCGCCGAGGCGCGCCGGGCGGCCGGTACGGCGCCGGCACCGGACGCCACGGCCACGGCCCTGGACGGCGCCAGGGGCGCGAGCGTCGACGGGATCCCGGTGCACGCCGTCCGCCTGCGCGGCCTGCTGGCCCACCAGGAGGTGCTGCTCGGCGGCGAGGGCGAGACCCTCACCATCCGCCACGACTCCCTGCACCACAGCAGCTTCATGCCGGGCATCCTGCTCGGCGCCCGCCGCGTGGTGACCACTCCGGGCCTGACGTTCGGCCTGGAGCACTTCCTGGACCTGAGCTGAGACAGGCCCTGCCATGCGCGCGAAGATCTCCTACCTCGTCACGGCCGCCGTCCTGGTCTTCTACTTCGTCCTGGTCGGCAGCCGTGGCGTCATGCTCATCGAGTCCGGCACGGTCGTCACCGTGACCTTCGGGGTCGCGGTGCTGATCCTGCCGGTCATCGGGCTGTGGTTCCTGTGGAAGAACACCCGGTTCGTCCGCAGGGCCAACGCCCTCGCCGCCGAGCTGGACGCCGAGGGCGGCCTGCCGGTCGACGAGCTGAAGCGCCTGCCCAGCGGCCGGATCGACCGCGACTCGGCCGACGAGGTCTTCGCCAAGCGCAAGGCCGAGACCGAGGCGTCCCCCGACGACTGGCGCTGCTGGTTCCGCCTCGCCGTCGCCTACCACGACGCCCGCGACACGCCACGCGCCCGCAAGGCGATGCAACGGGCCATCGCCCTGCACGACGGCCGACCCGTCCAACCCTGACTGCCCCTGTCGCTGGGGGAGCGGCAGCCCCGTCGGTCGCATCGCGCCGTAGCGGCGGGAAGTCCTGCCTCCCCCAGTGCCTCAAGGGCCTGGGGGACCCCAGGGGCGGCACGGTTGGGCGCTGGGGGTACCCCCCTCCGGGGGAGGCGCCTCACAGCGGGCAGCGCCCGCCGCCCCCGACCAGCACAGGGCACCCTTCGGTCACCCGCGCCCGTATTCCGCCGCCCACGCCTCCACCACATCCGCGGCCCGGTCGAACGCGGCCGGGCGGCCCAGGAAGTCCAGCGTGTGCGTGGTCAGCAGCGGCGCCGTCTCCCCGGCCGCCCGGTCCTTTCGTACGAGCGTCAGCGCCTGCCCCTGCACCGTCCGCGGCAGCCCCAGCCAGCGCACCGGCTGCTGCACCGTCCGCACGGAGATCACCCGGGCCCACGGCGCCGTACGCGTCACCAGGAAACCGACCTGGCGCAGCCCCCGGCCGCTCACCCACACGCCCATGCGCAGCAGCCGCAGCGCGCCGGTGATCACCAGGAGCGCCGCGACGAAGACCGCTCCGCCGGAGGACAGTGAGTCGGTCAGGGCGAGGGCCACCGCGGCGAACAGCACGAAGGAGGCGAACAGCAGCACCAGTGCCGCCGCGGCCACACGCCAGGGGCCGGGTCGGTAGGGGCGCCGCCAGCGCTCGCGGTCGTCGTACGGCAGCGCGCTCTCGGCGGCGGCCTCGAAGGTCCGGTCGGCCGTCAGGAAGGACAGGGGCACGGCTGGTCCTCACAATCCTTGCGTGAGCTGTGCCCGGTGAGGCTATCCGCCGGTGTTCCCGCTCACCACCCGTGGGCGGCCGGAAGGGTCAGTCAGTGCCCCTGGGAGGCCTGGGACTGCTGCACCGGCGTACTGGACGGCGTGGACATGGCCGGCATGCCGAGTACGAGGGCTCCGACCAACCCCGCGGCGATCGTGAGACCCAGCAGCCAGCGCCCGGCCATCTCGCCGAAGGACGCCCGCTGACGGGGCGGGGGAGTGACATTGCTGCGGAACCGGTCCGCCTCGGCCAGGAAGGCGAAGGGCACGGGCTCGCGCCGACGGAACATCGCGGGTACGTCTCCTTTCGGGGATCGAACGAGCAGGCCTCACCGGTACAGACGCTCGAGTGACACAAAAGGTGCCCATGTCGGAAAAAATCCATGGTGGGATTTTTGACGTGAGGTACTGCCGTGGCCCCGGCGAGTGCCCCGTAAGGTGGGCGCGAACCACAGCTGTGATGGGAAGGACCCCAACCCCCGTGACCACCCCCGAGTCGCTCACGTTCCGCAGTGACGTCACCGTCGAGCTGGTGAAGTCCAGCGCTTCGGACGCCGACGTCCTCTTCGCCGCGCGGGTCTCGACCGCCGGCGAGCAGTCCCTGGACGAGCTGAAGAAGGACCCCGAGCGCTCCAAGGGCCTGATCAACTTCCTGATGCGGGACCGGCACGGCAGCCCCTTCGAGCACAATTCGATGACGTTCTTCATCAGCGCCCCGATCTTCGTCTTCCGCGAGTTCATGCGGCACCGGGTCGGCTGGTCGTACAACGAGGAGTCCGGCCGCTACCGGGAGCTCCAGCCGGTCTTCTACGTCCCCGGCACCGACCGCAAGCTGGTCCAGGAGGGCCGCCCCGGCAAGTACGTCTTCGTCGAGGGCACCCCGGCCCAGTACGAGGCGGTCAGCAGCACCCTGCGGGAGTCGTACGAGCAGGCCTACGCGGCCTACCAGAAGATGCTCGCCGAGGGCGTCGCCCGTGAGGTCGCCCGCGCCGCCCTCCCGGTCGGCCTGTACTCCTCGATGTACGCCACCTGCAACGCCCGCTCCCTGATGCACTTCCTCGGCCTGCGCACCCAGCACGAGCTGGCCAAGGTGCCGTCCTTCCCGCAGCGGGAGATCGAGATGGTCGGCGAGCAGATGGAGGCGGAGTGGGCGAAGCTCATGCCGCTCACCTACGCCGCCTTCAACGCGAACGGGCGCGTGGCCCCGTAAGAAAGGCCTACGAAGCTCTGTTCCCCCACCAGGAACGGATGTCCGGATCAGCCGGGCGAAGTGTCCGTATTGCGGCATTTAGAGAAGTTCATCTAGCCTGATCAAACGGACCCGGCACTGCTTGAACCCCCGAGCAGGCAGTGCCGGGCTCCTCATTTGTCCTGACTTTCCCGGCACCCCACGGGCAGACCACGTATGCAGCACCGAGTAGCGTGTTACCCATGGCTCCGACCTCGACTCCGCAGACCCCCTTCGGGCGGGTCCTCACCGCCATGGTCACGCCCTTCACGGCGGACGGCGCACTCGACCTCGACGGCGCGCAGCGGCTCGCCGCCCACCTGGTGGACGCAGGCAACGACGGCCTGATCATCAACGGCACCACCGGCGAGTCCCCCACCACCACTGACGCGGAGAAAGCGGACCTCGTACGAGCCGTACTGGAGGCGGTCGGCGACCGCGCCCACGTCGTCGCCGGCGTCGGAACCAACGACACCCACCACAGCCTCGAGCTGGCCCGCGAGGCCGAGCGCATCGGCGCCCACGGCCTCCTCGTCGTCACGCCGTACTACAACAAGCCCCCGCAGGAGGGCCTCTACCGGCACTTCACGGCCGTCGCGGACGCCACCGGCCTGCCGGTCATGCTCTACGACATCCCCGGCCGCAGCGGCGTCCCGATCAGTACGGAGACCCTGGTCCGGCTCGCCGAGCACCCCCGGATCGTCGCCAACAAGGACGCCAAGGGCGACCTCGGCCGCGCCAGCTGGGCCATCGCCCGGTCCGGCCTCGCCTGGTACTCCGGCGACGACATGCTGAACCTCCCGCTGCTCTCCGTGGGCGCGGTCGGCTTCGTCTCGGTCGTCGGCCACGTCGTCACCCCCGACCTGCGCGCCCTCGTCGACGCCTACGTCTCCGGCGACGTCGTCAAGGCCACCGAGATCCACCAGAAGCTGCTCCCGGTCTACACCGGCATGTTCCGCACCCAGGGCGTGATGACCACCAAGGCCGCGCTCGCTCTGCAGGGTCTGCCCGCGGGACCCCTGCGCTCGCCCATGGTCGAGTGCTCGCCCGAGGAGATCGCCCAGCTCAAGATCGATCTTGCTGCCGGCGGGGTACAGCTCTGACAACAGACTTGGCACCACACGGGCTTCACAACTGAAGAACAGCTTCACAACTGAAGAACAACAGAAGAAGCGGGCCACCGGTGCCCGCACCCCACAACGACAACTGCTTCTGCACGAACGTCACGCGCGCCACGTGCCCGACCGGTACGTGGCGCGCGTGCTGAGGAGGGTCTTTTGAGTCATCCGCACCCCGAACTCGGCCCGCCCCCGCCGCTCCCCGAGGGCGGCCTGCGGGTCACCCCGCTCGGCGGCCTGGGCGAGATCGGCCGAAACATGACGGTTTTCGAGTACGGCGGCCGTCTGCTGATCGTCGACTGCGGAGTGCTCTTCCCGGAGGAGGAGCAGCCCGGAATCGACCTGATTCTGCCGGACTTCTCGTCGATCCGGGACCGCCTCGACGACATCGAGGGCATCGTCCTCACGCACGGTCACGAGGACCACATCGGCGGTGTCCCGTTCCTGCTCCGCGAGAAGCCGGACATCCCGCTGATCGGCTCCAAGCTGACCCTCGCCCTGATCGAGGCCAAGCTCCAGGAGCACCGCATCCGCCCGTACACCCTCGAGGTGGCGGAGGGGAACCGTGAGCGCATCGGCCCCTTCGACTGCGAGTTCGTCGCCGTCAACCACTCCATCCCGGACGCCCTGGCCGTCGCCATCCGCACCCCCGCGGGCATGGCGGTGCACACCGGCGACTTCAAGATGGACCAGCTCCCGCTGGACAACCGCCTCACCGACCTGCACGCCTTCGCCCGGCTGAGCGAGGAGGGCATCGACCTCCTCCTCACCGACTCCACGAACGCCGAGGTCCCGGGCTTCACCCCGCACGAGCGCGACATCTCCAACGTGCTGCGCCAGGTCTTCGCCGGCGCCCGCAAGCGGATCATCGTGGCGAGCTTCGCCAGCCATGTCCACCGCATCCAGCAGATCCTCGACGCCGCCCACGAATACGGCCGCCGGGTCGCCTTCGTCGGCCGTTCCATGGTCCGCAACATGGGCATCGCCCGCGACCTCGGCTACCTGAAGGTCCCGCCGGGCCTGGTGGTCGACGTCAGGACGCTGGACGACCTGCCCGACCACGAGGTGGTCCTGGTCTGCACGGGCTCCCAGGGCGAGCCGATGGCGGCCCTGTCCCGCATGGCCAACCGCGACCACCAGATCCGCATCGTCGAGGGCGACACGGTCATCCTCGCGTCCTCGCTCATCCCCGGGAACGAGAACGCGGTCTACCGGGTGATCAACGGCCTGACGCGCTGGGGCGCCAACGTGGTCCACAAGGGCAACGCAAAGGTGCATGTTTCCGGCCACGCGTCCGCGGGCGAGCTGCTGTACTTCTACAACATCTGCCGCCCGAAGAACCTGATGCCGGTGCACGGGGAGTGGCGCCACCTGCGCGCCAATGCCGAGCTGGGAGCGCTCACGGGAGTTCCGCACGACCGGATCGTCATCGCCGAGGACGGCGTGGTGGTCGACCTGGTCGAGGGCAAGGCCAAGATCTCCGGCAAGGTCCAGGCCGGTTACGTCTACGTCGACGGCCTCTCGGTCGGCGACGTCGGCGAGCCGGCCCTCAAGGACCGCAAGATCCTCGGCGACGAGGGCATCATCTCGGTCTTCGTGGTCGTGGACTCGTCCACCGGAAAGATCACCGGTGGCCCGCACATCCAGGCGCGCGGCTCCGGCATCGAGGACGCGGCCTTCGCCGACGTCGCCCCGAAGATCACGGAAGCGCTGGAGCGGTCCGCCCAGGACGGCGTCGTGGAGCCCCACCAGCTGCAGCAACTCGTCCGCCGGACCCTCGGCAAGTGGGTCTCGGACACCTATCGCCGCAGGCCGATGATCCTCCCGGTGGTCGTGGAGGTCTGACGCCCCGTCGGTGCGAGCCCGGAGCGGGGCGCCTCGATTTGCATCGGGGCGCCCCGCTCCAGTACGTTTACGGCTCCGCCCACCGGGAACCCCAGCACTTCATGCGCTGGATACAGGTGCCCCGGAGCGGGTGGGAAAACCGACTCAGAACTTCTGATAAAGTCGGAACCGCCGGAAAGGGAAACGCGAGAGCGGGAACCTGGAAAGCACCGAGGAAATCGGATCGAGAAAAGATCTGATAGAGTCGGAAACACC